>NZ_FYDN01000005.1:0-376306 GCF_900187485.1 Pseudomonas sp. Irchel s3a12 | reverse complement strand
CAGATGCATTCTTTATCGGCGCTTGGGTGAAAGGAGGAGGGGCGAAATCTCCCACGGTCTGTGCTGCGTCAACAGTCAGAATCGAGCCTTGTCCCTCCTCCTCCCTTCAAGTCCTACCATACAAGCGAGCCTGCTCGCGAAAGCGGTGTATCAGGCAACACATATGTCGACTGGCATTCCCTCTTCGCGAGCAGGCTCGCTCCCACATTGGCCCCTATGTTCAACCTGTTGATCATCGACAAATCCGCCCCTTTCCCGAGTCTGTATACTGCGCCCTCGTCTTGAACACTGAGGTCGCTGCATGCCATCCGTTATTTCCACCGACGTTCTGATTGTCGGCGCTGGTGTCGCCGGCCTCTGGCTGAATGCGCGTCTGCGCCGCCAGGGTTTTTCGACCGTGCTGGTGGAAAGCGCCAGCCTCGGCGGCGGGCAGAGTGTGAAGTCCCAAGGCATCATCCACGGCGGCGCCAAGTACGCGTTGCACGGCGCGCTGACTGGCGCCTCGGAAGCCATCGCCGACATGCCACGCCGCTGGCGTGAAGCGCTGGCCGGCAGTGGCGAGCTGGATCTGTCCGGCGTGCGCCTGCTGTCCGAGGCCCATTACCTGTGGTCGCCGGGTACTCTGGCGGGCAACCTCACCAGTTTCTTCGCCAGTAAGGCCGTGCGCGGCCGGGTCGACCAGGTCAAGGGCGAGCAACTGCCGCCGGCCCTGCAAGACAAACGCTTCAAGGGCAAGGTCTATCGCCTTGCCGAGCTGGTAGTCGACGTGCCGAGCCTGATCCAGCGCCTGGCCGATCTGGCCGGCGATGGCCTGCTCGCCGGACAAACCATCGAGCCACTGCTGGAAGCGGGCGTGCTGGTTGGTTTGCGAGTCGACGGTCGCGAGATTCGCGCGCAGCGTATTGTCCTCAGTGCCGGTGCCGGTACTGCCCAACTGCTCGAAGACCTCGGTTTGAACCAGCCGGCCATGCAACGCCGCCCGCTGCACATGATCATCGCCAAAGGCCCAGGTCTGAAGCCGCTGTACGCCCACTGCCTGGGCGGCGGCACCAAACCGCGCATCACTGTGACCACACATCCGGCCGCTGACGGCCAGTGGGTCTGGTATATGGGCGGCGACATCGCCGAAAGCGAAGGTGTGAACCGCGAGCCGGCCGAGCAGATTGCCACCGCGCAGAAAGAGATCGCCCAGTTGTTGCCGTGGATCGACCTCAGCACTACGCAATGGGCGACCCTGCGGGTTGACCGTGCCGAGCCACTGCAAACCGGGCTCACGCGCCCGGACAACGCCTTCCTTGCCGAGCAAGGCAGCTTGCTGGTCGGCTGGCCGACCAAACTGGCGCTGGCGCCGGACTTCGCTGACCGGGTCATCGCCGCCCTGGAGCGCGACGGCATCCAGCCACAAGCCACCGAACCATTGCCCGCGCTGCCAAAACCACCGCTGGGCGTTCCTGCCTGGGAGCAACTGCTGCCATGACCATTGCCAACCTGCACGACCTTCATCGACCGTTGGGCAGCACCGGCCTGATGGTTTCGCCACTGGGCCTGGGTACGGTCAAACTTGGCCGCGACCAAGGGGTGAAATATCCCAACGGTTTTCAGATCCCCGGCGACGACGAAGCGCGCATGCTGCTGCGTCAGGCCCGCGATCTGGGCATCAACCTGATCGACACCGCTCCGGCTTATGGACGCAGCGAAGAACGCCTTGGTCCGCTGCTACGCGGCCAGCGGCAAGACTGGGTGATCGTCAGCAAGGTCGGCGAAGAGTTTGCCGATGGCCTCTCGCAACACGATTTCAGCGCAGCACACACACGGATGTCGGTGGAGCGTAGCCTGCAACGTCTTGAAACCGATTTTATCGACCTGGTGCTGGTGCATTCCGACGGCAACGACATGGCGATCCTCGAGCACGAAGAGGTTTACGCGACACTCGCGGCGCTCAAGGCCGAAGGCAAGATTCGCGGCTTCGGCTTCTCCGGAAAAACCGTCGAAGGTGGCTTGAAAGCACTGGAGCAAGGCGACTGCGCGATGGTCACCTACAATCTGAACGAACAAAACGAGAAAGCTGTCATTGACTATGCTGCTGCCCACGGCAAAGCCATTCTGGTGAAAAAAGCCTTGGCCAGCGGTCACGTCTGTTTGAGTCCGGGCGTGGATCCGGTGCGCGCCAGCTTCGAATTGCTGTTCGCGCAACCTGGCGTGGCCAGTGCTATTGTCGGAACGATCAATCCGCTGCACCTCGCCCACAACGTTGCGACCGTTGCCCAGGTCCTACGTGGTCACTGACGCCGCTTCGCGGCCTTAAGCAGGAGCCGATATGCCGCGCACGCTCATCAGAAAGAACCCGAGCAACTTCAAGACCCTGCCGTTGTACGTCGAAGCCACCCCCGAAGGTCTGACCTACCAGAGCGTCGGCATGCCGCTGAACTTTGCGCAGACCTTGCAGCGGCGCAAACCGGTGAGCGTGGCTGACACCGAGCGCTTCTCGCTGGAACTGGCCAACCTCGGGGTCTCGGTGCGCCTGACCCTGCATTGGCAGAATCGCGATTACTGGGTGCTGGTGCGCCAGCGCCGTCAGGATCGTGGCGACGTCGTGCTCAAATTGATTTCCGGTTACGTGCCGGCGCATGAACTGAATATTCCGCTACACACGGCCATTCAGGAAATTGCCGAAGAGTGCTTGCTGGAAACACCGGAAGGCTGGCTCGGCGGACGTTTCAACGACACCTGGCTGCCGGCGCCCTACTCCGCTGCACTGCATTATCGCGAAGCGCTGCCGTTTCGCCTGACCCCGTTGTCCGGCTCAGCGCGACCGATACGTAGCGCCAATCTGCAATTGCTCGAACGCCCACGGGCCTACGTGCATCTGCCGACCGCATCGCTGCAATTGATCTACGACTTGCGTCTGGATGTGCCCAAGGAAGCCAAGTCCCTGAGCCTGTTCCACGTCGACGAACGCCTGGAGGGTGATCAACTGGTGGCCCGACTCGACCGCAAACGGCCCGACCTGTACTTGATGCCACTCAAGGACGGCGCGCCACTGGCAGAGTTGTACACGCTCAAGCGCGACAAACTGGTACCGGCCAGCACCCGGGGTCTTTATCTGGCCGAGAGCTTTGCCACACAATCCGGCTGGGTTGTGCGCGAAGAGAGGATTCGCTGGAAGGACTGGTTGGTGCAGCAGGGCCTGCAACCGGCGAAGGCCCCGCGTCAGGGACTCAAGCAACTGAGTATCAAGGCGCTGCGACTGGTCGGTCTGGGCAAGAAAACCGGTAAATAACGGTTTAGCGGCGACGGTCCCACCAGGTACGCAACCCGGCGAAGAAATGAAAGTAGCGGTTTTCGCGCTTGCCCATGCCACGCTTGGGCGAGAACGATTCCTCGGCAAATGCACCGGTAATGCGTACCCGCGATGCCTGCGTCGGCAGCGTGCAGATTTTGGCATCGACCTGCTGCAGGGCATATTTAAGCAAGCGTTCGGAATGCAGCTTTCGGCCTGTTGCCTTGCAGAAGTCGAAAATACACTCGATGCGCTTGCCGTACGCGACATAAGTATCGCGCCCGCACACCGCAAAGCGATCGTTCAACCCGCCCCACCACTGCCAGTCGGGAATATAAGCGTTGTGCTTGCGAGCCTCGGGGTGAGCGAAGACATAGGCAGGCAATGCGCTGTGAAAGAAATTGTCCGGGCGCACGAACACAACGAAATCCGGATTGAACGGCTCGATCATGCTGGTCACGGTATGCAATGAGTTGAGCTGAAAGATCAAATTGCGCAATGACGCAAAGTCATCTGCCCAGGTATCGCCCTGTGCTTTGACCTGTTCGAAATCCCAGCGCTCCAGCACGCCCTCGGTCGAGGTGAGTGTGCCGGTCATCGATTCGAATGGCTGGTAGTTGTCCGCCTTCAGTTCGCCTTTCTCACCGGATCGCGTGTTTTGCACCTCATCGATCTTGTACAGATGGTAGAAGCACTTTACATCGCTGCCCGCAGGCAACTGCGCCAGCACATTCTGCTCGATGGAGGGGAAACAGATCGGCGAATTTCTCGGGATCCCGAAAAAAGCCACGGCAATTTTCAACACTCAACAGCACCTTTTGAAAGTAGTTCGGGCCTGCTGGCAACCGGACAGACGATGTCGCTTACTTCTGCCGAAACAGCTTTTGCCACCAGCGACGAGGTTGCAGGGGCACCACAATGATGTCCGATTTTTGCAGCCAGTCACGCTCATAGTCCCAGGCATGGCCGCCCCACAGTTTTCCTGCTTCGTTGGAAAACCCCAGGGTCATGAGCTGATAGTTATAACCGGCATGAGCGCGCAACCAGTCGAACACCACCAGCGTGTTGAAACCGGTAGAAGGCCCAACGTAGCGCTTGCCACCCGGGCGATCGACCGGGTAGTTCCACAGTGGCGGCAGTGGAATGCGATCCCAATACATGGCCACGCGTGGCAGTGGACACATTGGTGCGGCGCAGCCCACCAGCATGCTGAAACAACGTTCGCTCGCCTGTTCGAACATCTGCTGTACCGGCGGCGCGTAAGGCAGACCAAAAAAATACGCGTCCGGCGCGTTGTAGCCATGCACAAAGACATTGACGCTCTGCTTGTTGAGCAGCGCCGCTTTGATGCAGGTATTGAAGCTGACGACGACGTCATCGGCGCCAATGTTCAACGCCTGAAAGTCCGCCGCGGTGATGGCCGGGTTGTTGGCAATCAGCACCACCCGAGGTGCACGGCTCAGACAGTCGAGAAGTTCTGTCGGTAACGCCCCCAGTACGGACTGATCACCACCGGGCAGCGCATCCAGCGCCATGTGCTCGCCGAGTTGCGACGATAGATGATCCTTCATTCAGACTGGCACCTTCATCCCGTAACGCAGCTTCACCCAGAATCGCGTGAACGCCGAGGGTGGCTGCCATGGGCGCATCTCACGCTGGATTTCCGTAGCCAGTGCCTGACCGACACGGGCAAAGGAATAACGGCTTTGCGCGAACTCCTGGCCATTGCGGGCGATGCGCTCTGCCAGTTCCGGGTCGCTCTGCAGCAACTGGATCTTTTCCACCGCTTCATCTTCGCTGCGGTAGAACACGGTGTTGTGCATGTCTTCAAAGCCGAGCAGACGGTCTTCTTCGCCCTGACTCCAGGCCAGCAGCACACAACCGCAGGCCATGGCCTCATAGTTCTTGATCATGAACTCGTTCATGCCGATGTCGGCGCTGACGAAAATCCTGATGCGATTGAGCGTCTGCAGGTATTCCGCACCCGACTTGGTACGGGTCACCAGCATCCCGGTTCGCTGCGAGAGCGACTCGAGCATGGCTTTGCGCTCGGCATATTCGGTGCTTTTCAAGCTGCCAAGAAAACCGATGGGAATGTCCCGCTCGACGCCGGTGTTGTGCAGCATCTGTTCGTCATAACCTTTGGAGACAAACACCGTGTCGATGCCTTCAGCGAGCATCTTGCGCGCGACCACGGCACCGGACACCAGCGCCCGGCAACTCGGCAGGCGACGGTAGAGCCGTGAATACACGCCGCGGTATTTACTCGCTGGCATGTAGTTCTGGTAGGCGTCGTGTTCAAGGAAGACCAGCCCGGGGATGCATTTGAGCACCTGCAGTTGCGTGGCCAGGCGTTTGACCCGGGAGAAAATCACCACGCGATCGAAAGTCTGGTAATCGACCGAGGCCAGAAACGACCCCAGATTCAACTGCTGTTTTTTGCTCAAACGATAGATGAAACACTCATCACAGTTCTGCTGCACGATGTCGTAGAGCCGGTCGAGAATGACCCGCTGCTCGTCCATCACCAGGAGCATGACTTTCATAGGTTAATTGACCACGCGACGTAGGCAGGCAAGCGCATCGGATTCAAAGCTGCCTACATCAACGGAAACGGTAAAATCCCCAAGGCAAAATCCGTTCACACGCAGTACACAACGGTAAAAATTCATCTGATCAACGACTGCGGATCTTCTCGACAATCGCAGTTGTCGAGCTGTTTTCCACCAGTCCCAGCACCTTTACGGTACCGCCATAAGCAGTGACGATATCAGCGCCGACTACCTGATCGATGCCGTAATCGCCGCCCTTGACCAGCACGTCCGGTTTGACCTCGCGCAGCAGGTTCTCCGGGGTGCCTTCAGGGAAACTGATCACCCAGTCCACAGCGCCGAGGCCGGCGAGAACCGCCATGCGTCGGTCAACACTGTTGATCGGGCGGCCCGGGCCTTTGAGACGGCTGACCGAAGCATCATCGTTGACCGCGACAATCAGCCGGTCGCCCTGTGCCCGCGCCTGCTCCAGGTAGGTCACATGGCCGGCATGGAGGATGTCGAAGCAGCCATTGGTGAAGACGATCTTCTCGTTGTGCGCACGGGCATCGGCCACGGCGAGCAGCAACTGCTCCAGACCCAGGACACCCCGTTCAGAACCCTCCTCGCGCTGAATGGCGCGACGCAGTTCCGGGGCGCTGATGGCGGCCGTACCGAGTTTGCCGACCACGATGCCGGCGGCCAGGTTGGCCAGCGCAACGGCGTGGGGCAGGTCTTCACCGGCGGCAATCGCTGCCGCCAGGGTGGAGATCACCGTGTCACCGGCACCGGTGACATCGAACACTTCACGGGCACGGGCCGGCAGGTGCAGCGCTGGCTGATCCGGACGCAACAGGGTCATGCCGTGTTCGCCGCGTGTCACCAACAGCGCACCGAGTTCGAGGTCGTGCATCAGGGCGGCGCCCTTGCTCACCAGCTCATGCTCATCGACGCAACCGCCGACGATGGCTTCGAATTCGCTGAGATTGGGGGTGATCAGGCTGGCGCCGCGATAAATCGAGAAGTCCTTGCCCTTTGGATCGGCCAGCACCGGAATGTTCTTCGCGCGGGCGGCCTGGATCAGCGCCTGATGGTTTTTCAGGGCGCCTTTGCCGTAATCGGAGAGCACCAGCACCTTGATGCCTTCGAGCAGGTCGTCGACCTGCGAACCAAGGGCCAGAGCGTCGGTGGCGAACGGTTCTTCAAAGTCGATACGCAGCAGTTGCTGGTGCCGGCTCATGACCCGCAGCTTGACGATGGTTGGCTGGTGCGCGATGCGCTGGAACAGAGCGCGTACGCCCGCGCCTTTGAGACTGTTGCTCAGGCTGTCGGCGGCTTCGTCATCGCCGGTCACACCAACCAGCGACGCCGGCGCACCCAGCGCGGCAATGTTCAAGGCAACGTTCGCGGCACCGCCCGGACGGTCTTCGATCTGCTCGACCTTAACGACCGGCACCGGCGCCTCAGGGGAAATCCGTGAGGTTCCGCCATGCCAGTAACGGTCGAGCATGACATCGCCGACTACCAAGACCGGGGCTTGATCGAAACGCGGCATGGACAACTTCATGGAGCAACCCACATACAAAATGAACAGGGGCGCGATATTAACACAGGGTAAAGCGCCGTCCGCCTCAATCTGAAAGGTCGCGCACCCAGAACAACTCGTGACGCCGGACCGCCTTGCGGAAAAACTCGTTACTGCCCGTTTCAGGCCAGCGACGGCCGGCCAGAGCCTGCTGGATCCTGCGGCGCAATTGCCGTTTGAACGCCTGTCCGCCCTGCAGATCGTGCTCCATGGCCAGCGCCATGGCTTTGTCCAGTTGCACGTCGGCCGACAGCAGCGGACTCCACAGGCGATCAGCCGGTAGCGGCTCGATGGCGGGAGGCAGCGGAACACCCGCACCGGCAGGCCCCATGGGCCAGCGATCATTGTCGTGCAGGTGATTGGCGTACAGCAGCAGGGTCGCCGGTTTCCAGCTACTGCGTTCGATAGCCTCAAGCAACGCTTGGGTCGACGCTACATGATCACTGTGGGGATCGAGTTCAGGATGCGGTGTAACGACCACTTCCGGGCGATAGTGCTCAAGCAGGGCCGTCAGATCACCCAGCAGGTTTTGCCAGGTCGGCTGCCCGTCAACGTCGGCGGGCAGGGTCAACGGGTTATGCTGGCGCACACTGCGAATATCGTTTTCCTGCGATTCCCGGGAGCCGAACGCCTGGGTCGGCGCTTCGACCATCGAAGGCAGTTGCAGGCAGTAATAGCCCAATTGCACACAACGCTCGGCAGGCACGCCCCCCCACAGCGGAATCACCAGGCTGTCCCAACTGCGCAAGCGGCCCTTCAATCGAGCGGCTGCGGCTTGATCAAGGCCCAGCCGCTGAAAGTCTTCAGCCTCGATCTCACCCTGGGTCAGGGTGACGATGCTGACATCTTCGCATCGACTGTACAGACCGAAGGCGGCGAGCTCTGCATCATCGGCATGGGGCGCGATGACCATGACCCGCTGGCGGCTGTAGTCCGGATTGGCCATGACCCACAACACGCCCGTCGCAGCAGGTACGCAATATCGGCCACGCAGCGTCAGAGTCCCTTGCACCAGCGCATCGACCTGCCCCGACAGATTGAGGAAACGCCGCCCTCTGACGCCCCGCTCCAGATCCTGACGATCATCGCCCACCTCAACATAGGGATCGAGCCAGCGCCCCAGCCAGGAGGACTTCACTTCGAGTTCGAGTACCAATGTCTCGCCCTGCGCCAGCGGTTCGCTCAGGCCTACCACGCCGCCCTCAAGACTCACGGCCTGCCGCGCGGTTTGCGGCGGAAAGACGTATTGATAGTCGTCGGTAGGCCGGTAGAACAAATGGTCGGCAAACCAGGCCTCGTGAACGACCCAGGCCAGCACCAGCAACAGCGGCACCAGCCACCACGCGATCAGCACGCCGATCAGCAACAGCGCCAGCACAAAGGCGATCAGGAACAGACGCTTGTTGCGCCGATGGGCCTTGAGAAGCTGTTGCTTGCGAGCGCTCATGAATTCAGACCTTGTAGACCGGCACCGTGTGGCACCAGCGATCCTTGTACTCTCGGTCGGCACGACCGAATGAATAACGCAGAGGTTTGCCCAGCGCTTGCGCGTGCGCCCAGGCCTCTTGGGTGTTGACGAAACTCAGCACACTGCCGGGGCTGAACTCGCGGCTCTGCGGGTCGACACCACCGTTGATGTATTCCAGCGAAACCCATTGCGGGGCCTCGACGCGATAGAGCACCTGAATGGCGACGGGCGCCGATTCGAGCATCACCACCGAACCGGTCATGAACTCGCGCAGCAAGGTAAAGACCTCAACCAGCCCGGCCTTGCCCGGCACCTCGAAGCCCCAGCGCCGCTGAAACAGATCGCCGTAAGCGGCAGCCTGTTCCTGCGGCGTAAAGTCGGACATAGGCACCAGCGATCCACCCGCCTCTTCCAGCAGGCGCTGTTCGCGACGCTGGTTGTAGCGGAACTTCTTCGAATATTCTTCCGGCAACCGGGCCAGCGCCAGGCCCTCAGGCTGTGGCTTCAGCGTGCTGATCTGCCCGGCATTGAGCTGGGACACATAAGCCACGCGCTGGCGCACCGGCACGATGACGTCTGGCGCGATCGGCAGAATGATTTCCGCATTGCCCATGTCCAGCAAGCCACGCTTGCCCTCGCGCTTGAGCACTTCCTTGGACAAGGCAACATGCCGCCCCCAGCAAGGGATGGCGGCCAGCACATCACCGCCAATGACCCAGCCCAAGTAGCGCAACTCGATGCCAAGGAACGTTGACAAGCGCTCGACGACTTCGGGGTGTGTAGCAAAACTGCCGCCGAAACGTTGCCAGGCACGGGCGTAGCTGTCCCGGTCGATTTCGGTCCAGCCACGCTCGCGAAAGCTGCGAAACATCGTCAGCATACGTCGGTCGCGTGTGCCGGCTGAGGCTCGTCACCCTCTTCAAACTCTTTGGCGTGCAGACGGGCGTAATAGCCGTTCTGCTCGAGCAATTGTGCGTGAGAGCCGCGCTCGACGATGCGACCTTCGTCCATGACCAGAATCAGGTCGGCTTTCTCGATGGTGCTCAAACGGTGGGCGATCACCAGGGTCGTGCGGTTTTTCACCACATGATCCAGGGCAGCCTGGATATGCCGCTCCGACTCGGTATCGAGCGCGGAAGTGGCCTCGTCGAGAATCAGCAGCGGTGCATCCTTGAGCAACGCCCGGGCAATGGCGATGCGCTGACGCTGGCCGCCGGACAGCAGCACACCGTTTTCGCCGACCATGGTTTCGTAGCCTTGCGGCATCTTGATGATGAACTCATCGGCATAGGCTTCGGTAGCCGCGCGCTTGACCTCATCGAACGGCGCACCGGCCAGATCACCGTAGGCGATGTTGTTGGTCACCGTATCGTTGAATAGCGTGACCTGTTGGGTCACCAGAGCAATCTGCCGACGCAGGCTGCGCAAGGTGAAGTCCTGCACCTGCACGCCATCGAGCAAGATCTGGCCCTGCGCATCATCATGCTGATAAAAGCGCGGAATCAGGCTGGCCAGGGTCGATTTGCCACTGCCCGAGCGGCCGACCAAGGCAACCATTTGCCCCGGGTCGACGACGAAACTGATGTCATTGAGCACCGCTTTGTCGGTGTCAGGATAGTGGAAGCTCAGATTGCGCACTTCCAGACGGCCTTCGAGACGATCTTGCTCGACCGTGCCCTGATCCACTTCCGCCGGCTCATCCAGTTGCTCGAAAATACTTTCGGCACCGGCGACACCCTTCTGAATCGTCGAGCTGACCTCCGACAACTGACGGATCGGCTTGGGCAACAAGCCAGCCATGGTGATGTAGGCCACCAGATCACCCGGCGATGCATCGCCGCGAAGGTACAGGACGAGGAACATGACCACCGCCATGGCGCTGTAAGTCACCAGCTGCAGCATCGGCGTGTAAACGGCGCCGGTCTTGGTCATCGTCAACTGCTTGTCGGTGTTGCTCTGGCTGGCATCGCGAAAGCGATCCTTTTCGTACTGCTCGCCGCCAAAACTGCGCACGACGCGATAGCCGTGAATGGTCTCGGACGCGACGTGCGTGACGTTGCCCATCGAGACCTGGATCTTCTTGCTTTGCTTGCGGAATTTTTTGCTGGTGCTGTTCACCATCAAACCGATCAACGGCAGGATGGCGACCATCACCAGCGTGAGCTTCCAGTTCATCCACAACAGTGTGCAGAACAGGAAAATCACGGTCATGCCTTCACGGATGACGACTTTGATTGCATCCGTTGCCGCGCCGGTGACCATGGTCACGTTGAAGGTGATCCGGGAAATCAGGTGGCCGGAATTGTTCTTGTCGAAGAAGCGATTGGGCAACTCCAGCAATTTATTGAACAACACCACCCGCAGGTCATGCACCAGGCCCAGAGAAACCCGCGCCAGGAAGAAGTTGCCCAGGTAAGAACCCACGCCCTGCCACAACGCGATGAAGACGATCATCAGTGGCACTGTTTCGAGCAACTGCAGCTTGCCCAGATAAGGGTTGCCCGGGAACAGACTGGCTTCAGGATTGGCCAGACCGTCGACAAAGTACTTGAGGATGTAGGCGAGCATCGGTTGAGTCGATGCGAAAATCAGAAACCCGACGATGCTGAGAAGGAAAAGGCCGGCATAAGGCCGCACGTAAGCCAAAAGGCGGAAATAGATCGCCAGCGTGGACTGGGCTTTCGGTTCAGGACTGCTCATGGTGATCCGCGCAATTCAGTGAGGCGCCGATGATATCACACGCGTTTTTGCCCCGATAAACATGACTTCGAACCAGCTTTCGACCAAGTCGGTTAAGATACCCCGCTAATGATGGGGAGCCGGATATGCAATCGATTGATCACAGCACTTACGAGGCACTGCGCGAGGGTGCACACGTATTGGAAGCCGACGGTTCCGGCGACAAAGTGCTCAGATTGGCCGATGGACGCATGCTCAAGCTGTTCCGCCGCAAGCGGCTGCTCAGTTCGGCACTGTTCTACCCCTATGCACAACGCTTTGCCGACAATACACGGATCCTCGAACAACGCGACATCCTCTGCCCCAAAGTCATCGCGGTCTACCGCATCCCGAGCATCGAACGTGACTGCGTGTATTACAGCCCGCTGGAAGGCAATACAGTGCGTCAGCTACAAGGCACTGACGAAGAGGCTGACACACTGAGATTCCAGCTGGGCGGGTACTTCGCCCTGCTGCACGAAAAAGGTGTGTACTTTCGATCACTGCACTTTGGCAACGTCGTGCAGACCCCCGACAAGCGTTTGGGCCTGATCGATATTGCCGACCTGCGCTGCCAGAAGCACGCGCTCAGTGACAGTAAACGCCTGCGTAACTTCGCGCATTTGCTGCGCTACAAGGAAGACCGCCAATGGCTGCTCGGCCAGGACGCCGGCGACACGTTTATCGAGGGCTATCGGCAGGCACTCCCGAGCAACCGGCAAGCGCCGCTGATCTCGCGCCTGCGCCCGCTGCTCGGTTAAGCCTTAGCGGCCGATGACCACTACAGTGGCACCTTTGCGATTGGCGAAATGCTCGATGATGCGCAGCTTGTGCGCCACCAGCCACTCATTCAGCCAAGGCTCGTCACCCTTGGCCTCGATGAGGAAATATTGATAGTCGCCAGCGTGCGCTGCCGACATCGCTTCCTCTGCGGTCAGTACCGGCAACACGTAGCCGCGACCGGCGTAATAGCTGATCCGTCCATCCTCGAAATAGGTCTTCGCCCCTGGCTCGACATGGGCCGACATCCAGCGACCGGCCTCGACGTAATGCGTCTTTCCGGCTCCGGTGGAGATGACGTTCGACAGCATCACCAGCAAACACAGAACCACCAGCCATCTGCCCCAACGCGGGAACTCGCGAACAAACGCCGCCAGCCCCATCGCCAGCACGGGCACAAACAACAGATTGAGAAAGCTCAGGTAGCGCGTATTCATGAACTGTTGCTTGATGAAAAACAGCACCAGCACGATCAGATACAGCAACGCCGCCCAGGCGAAGGGTCGATAGTCGCGCCAGTAGACGCCTAGCACCCCCCAGTTACGCCGCAGAATGAAGGGAACGGCGAAAGGCCCCATCAACTTCACGAAACTGATGGTCATGGTCGCCAGGATGCCGAAGAAAATGATCCGCCCGGCTTCATCCTGGGAGTACTTGTTGATGAGCGAATTGGCAAACTGATCGCACAGCATTTGAAAGGACGCGAACACACTGTGCGGGGCAATCATGTCCAGATACAGCATCACTCGCGCCGACATGAGTACACTGGTTGCCGAAATGGCCAGCAGCCCCAAAACCGGCAGCAGCGAAAACTGGGCAAACTGCATCCGTCGGCCAGATGACCACAGGTTGGGCAACTGCCACAGAGCCAACGCCGGCACCAGCAATAAGGCCTCCAGCCGAAACAAGGCTGCTGCGACGATTGCCAGGTGGATGAATGCCGCGCGCAACCAGCCGCCACGGGCTTGCCAGCGCAGCGCGAGCCAGAGCGTCAGCGTGCAGAAGAACCAGAAACCGCACTCACGGATGATGTCGTTTCGAAAGGCATTCACCGCCGGCATGGCCAATACCACCAGGCACGCCCAACGGGTGACCAGCGCAGACCGCTGACGCACGCAGTCCACCATCAACGCGCTGGTGCCGGCAAAAAAGAGTGCACACCAAAGATAGGCACTCAGCTCCAGCGGCAAATGCAGGATGGAATGCGTAGCGGCCAGCAGAAAGGAAAACCAGGGCCAGTCGAAAGTAGCCCAAGCCACATTCGGCCCGTGCTCGGTGACCTGTTGCGCAATATCGATATACAGCGCGGCATCACGTCCCACTGTCGCAGTGCCCAGGACGGCTATCAGCGATAACAGCGCGCTGCCCACAAACGCCAGCCAGACCGGGTATTTGTCGATGATTCTGGAGACTCGAGTTGCCACACTACCGCCCGTACCTTTCACCCAGCCACCTCACCGACATCCGTTACAAGGTACGCGCACATCACCGCGACCCACTTACCGAAACAGCAACCGCAAAGCCTTGCGGGTGTATGACCAGCGTGAAAACGTCCGCCAGTCTGCACGCAAAGCCTGGAAATAGAACGACCTGGCCAGCTTGTACTCGCCATGGGAATAACAGTCGCGAAACAGCGACAAACAGCGCTGTGCCAGAAACGCCTGGCGCAGATCACACATTTCTTCGGGCATTCTTCGACTGGAAAACACTTCGCTGACGACCTGCTCCGTACCGGCAGCAAGACTCTGGCGCAAATCATGGCGCATGCTGTCGGCGTGCTTGTGGATCAGTGCCAGAGGCTTGTCTAGAACGGTGCAGGGGTAGCGCGCCAGCACTTGGGCAAACACTGGCAGGTCCTCGACGTTGCGCAAATGTTCCGGGTAATTGCCCAGAGCGAACACTTCGCGGTGCATCGCACAGGCACCGTTGGAAATCGACACCGTCTTGTTCAGCAGGTAACCCTGCAGGCGCTGGCGGGGCGTCACAGGCAAAGGCCTGGCCGCC
The DNA here is from genome assembly GCF_900187485.1 of Pseudomonas sp. Irchel s3a12. Taxonomy (NCBI): domain Bacteria; kingdom Pseudomonadati; phylum Pseudomonadota; class Gammaproteobacteria; order Pseudomonadales; family Pseudomonadaceae; genus Pseudomonas; species Pseudomonas sp. Irchel s3a12. Next base: position 361,940 of record NZ_FYDN01000005.1, on the reverse strand, counting down.
TGCAAACTGCGGCGGCCGTCAGCGAACACTGACCAGTGCGCACCGATCACCATAAGGGTCTGCGGATGACTGGCAATGTGCTGCGCAAGCGCAGCCAATGCACCGGGAGCCATTTCATCGTCAGAGTCGAGAAACACCAGATACTGCCCGGTTGTCTCTTCCAGCCCCCGATTGCGTACCGACGACAATCCGCCGTTGCTTTTACGCAGCGCGCGAAAACGACCGCCATGCTTGAGCAGGAGCCTTTCCACTACCTCAGGCGTATCGTCCGTCGACCCGTCGTCGATGACCAGCAGATCCGCCGTCGTTTCATCCAATTGCGCCAACACCGACTCCACTGCACGAGGCAGCGTTCGCGCATAGTTGTAAACCGGAATGACGACGCTGATCAGTGTTTCAGTCAAGTTCGTATCCTTTCACACCCTCTTTTACGACCAGAATATCTTCCATGATCAGGTATTCCAGATCCGAACCGAAAAACATGTTCAACGCGTCGGTCGGCGAGCAAATCATCGGTTCGCCACGACGGTTGAGCGAGGTGTTCAGCGATACGCCGTTACCGGTCAGGTTTTCCAGCGCCTTCATCATGTCGTAGTAGCGCGGGTTGTATTCACGCTTGAGGACCTGGGCACGAGAAGTGCCATCTTCATGGACGACTTCCGGCACACGGGTCTTCCACTCTTCCGCCACTTCAAACGTGAAGGTCATGAACGGTGCCGGGTGATCGATCTTGATCATTTGCGGCGCAACAGTGTCGAGCATCGACGGGCAGAAAGGCCTCCAGCGCTCGCGGAACTTGATCTGGTGGTTGATGCGATCAGCCACGCCAGCCACGCTTGGGCAACCAATGATCGAACGACCACCCAATGCACGCGGGCCGAACTCCATACGTCCCTGGAACCAGGCCACGGGATTACCATCAACCATGATTTTGGCGATCTGTTCCGGCATGTTATCGAGCTTGCGCCACGCTGGCTTGTTCTCGTGACGGGCGCAAGCGGCGATCACGTCCTCGTTGCTGTACGACGGGCCGAGGTAGACGTGCTCCATCTTCTCGACCGGCACGCCACGGGCGTGGGACACATAGGCAGCTGCGCCGACCGCCGTACCGGCATCGCCGGACGCCGGTTGCACGAACAGTTCCTTGATGTCGTCGCGGGCAATGATTTTCTGGTTCAGTTTGACGTTCAGCGCACAGCCACCGGCGAAGGCCAGTTTGCCGGTTTCCTTGAGCACGTCACCCAAATAGTGATCGATCATCTGCAGCGCCAGCTTCTCGAACAGCGCTTGCATGCTCGCGGCGTAGTGAATGTAAGGTTCGTCAGCAATATCGCCTTCGCGCTTCGGCCCCAGCCACTCGATCAGCTTAGGCGAGAAGTAGAAGCCTTTGCCCTTCTCTTTATAGCGGCGCAGGCCGATAACGTTGGCGTAGTCGGTGTTGATCACCAGCTCACCGTTTTCGAACGAGGCCAGACGCGAGAAATCGTACTTGCTGGCATCGCCGTAAGGCGCCATGCCCATGACCTTGAACTCACCGTCGAGCATCTCGAAGCCGAGGAACTCGGTGATCGCGCCATACAGGCCGCCGAGGGAGTCCGGATCGAAGAATTCCTTGATCTTGTGGATCTTGCCGTTCTCACCGTAGCCAAAGAAGGTCGTGGCGTACTCGCCCTTGCCGTCGATACCGAGGATCGCGGTTTTTTCTTTGAAGCCAGAGCAGTGGTAGGCGCTGGAGGCGTGAGCCAAGTGGTGCTCGACTGGTTCGATCTTGATCTTCTTCGGATCAAAACCCAATTGCTCCAGGCACCAGACAATCTTGTTGCGGTAGCGCTTGTAGCGGCGGTTGCCCATCAGGATCGCATCCAGGGCGCGATCCGGCGCGTACCAGTAACGCTTGGCGTAGTGCCAGCGCGCCTTGCCGAACAGGCTGATCGGAGCGAACGGGATCGCAACTACGTCAACGTCGGACGGCTTGATGCCGGCCTGCTCAAGACAGAACTTCGCCGATTCGTAGGGCATGCGGTTCTTTGCATGCTTATCGCGTACGAAGCGCTCTTCTTCAGCCGCCGCCACCAGCTTGCCGTCGATGTACAAGGCTGCTGAAGGGTCATGGCTAAGGGCGCCGGACAGGCCAAGAATCGTCAATGCCACAGGGGTCTAGCCTCTTTAGTCTGCGTGCAGGCGCGATGCGCCTTGAAAATTGATGTGCCCCCGCACAGGGCGAGTGACAGCTAAAGGGCGGGATTATAGCGTAAACGAGTAGGGAATTACCCTGTGCGATTGCCCTCGGGGTGAATGGTTTGGAGAAACCTTACCCTGCTACTCAATAACTGCCCTTGCGCCAGTAAATACCAAGATTGCCGTCGGTGAGCTGACGATAAACCGTATAGGGCAACGCTACTGTATCGAATACTCCGGACAATGGCAGATCCAGCAACACGAATGGCACCAGAAAACCGCTGGGATCCGGCGGCGCGTTCAACACGCAGAAGTCGAAGGCCAGACCGCTGTAAATCCGCGGAATGGACTGGCAATAGGTTTTTTGTTTGCGCATGTCCCGCGCCACGTCGGCATCGTCCTGCAAGACAGTCATGGCGCTGCCACAGCCAGCCAGAATCCATGAAAGTACACCCAGCGTTGCAGCCTGTTTAATGGTCAAAATTCGCCCTCCAAGGTCGTTGGGCAAATTAGCATCGGGACTGAACAGGGCACAGTTCATGGCTTCTGGAGAAGCTGTAGGACAAGTCGCTGAATCTTGTCCTCTACTGCTGGTTTGTCTCAGGCCACGCTGGAAATATCTTTCGGCAACCGCAGATCAATAATCCGATACAGCGCGCTGCTTTCGGGCCAGTTGCGCATGAATCGCGCACGGTCACGGGCATAGGCCGGCGCGAAACTGCCGACAGATCCATGCTGGCACATCGAGTCCAGATCGATCAGCGCCCAGCGATCCTGCTGCCAGAACAGATTATGTCCCTTGAAGTCGCCATGGCTGATCCGCTCGTCAATCAATCTGGCGAACAACTGATCCAGCGCCTGCAACTCCGCTTCCGGCGCTTCACCACTTTCAACGTACGGCGCAAAGCGCTCGATGATATCCGGCCCCGGCAGGAACTCGGTCACCAGATACGCACGGCTGCGCAGCCACAAAAAGCGCTTTTCCAGCACCGCCAGCGGTTTGGGTGTGGCGATGCCGAGAAACGCCAGGCGATTGCCTTCGCGCCACGAATGCCAGGCCCGACTTGGCCGCCAGAAACGCTTGAGCCAATGCGCAAAGCCCTTGATGTTGTAGCGCTTGATCACCAGCGCGCGCGCACCGGCCTGAACCTTGCCAACGCTCGCCGCACCACCGGTCTTGTACAGGTGACCCTGATCAAGCAACGCATCAGCCTGCTCCAGCACCGGCAGCATGGCTGACTCTTCTTCGCGGCGGATCGCGCGCAGAGCGAACGCTCCACGCTGCACACTGAACAGCGTGCACTCGCGACCGACCTTGATCAGGAAGTCTTTCAAACGCCAGCGCCGCACTTTGTCGATCTGTTTCTGCAAGGCCTCCAGCGGCAACGCATGCTCGCTATTGCTCAACAGGTAATACACCAGCAGCTCTTCAGTGAACGGTTCCAACGCCTTGGGTAACTGGGCGAAAAACACCCCGAGATTTTCCAGGACTTTTTGTCGCGACAACGGCTGGCCGGCGGTTTCTGCGCAAATCCCGGCACCGTCAATCAAGTACAACTGGTCGCCGTGGCGCAACAGATTGTCCAGGTGCAGATCTTCCTGCCAAAGCCCTTTGCCGTGCAATTGGCCAATAGCGCCCAGCGCCTCGGCCAGCACCGCCGATTGTTCATCGGCCAACACCGGCAGCGACTCGACTTTCGCCCAGGCATCGCCAAGGCTTTCGGCACCCTCAAGGAAATCGAACAGCAACCAGCCACCTTCGCCATTTTGCAAACCATCGGCCAGGAGCAGCGGCGTGGTCAGGCCTTGCGCAGCCAGCAAGCGCACGCCTTCCAGCTCGCGCTGAAAATGCCGGGCAGCTTTGCCGCCGACCAGCAATTTGGCCAGCACCGGACGCCCGCGCCAGACACCGGCGCCAACGTAACGCTGTCCCGGCAACACCCGCAGCAGGCTCAGCAATTGCAGATCAGCACTGCCGGCGGCATCGGCCAGCGTCACCGTCAGTGGCAATTGCGGGGCTCGTCCGGCACCGGCCAGCTCGGACAATTGCATCAGCGGGTCTCCTTGTGGCTGCGACGCGCGGTCAGCCGGGCCAGCCAACTGTCCAGCAGCGCGCTGTCAGTGGGCTGATCGAGATAAGCCGCGAGCAATTCACGCAGTTGCGCCTCGTTCCATTCCGGTGCGCGACGTTGCAGCGGTTCCAGATCCTTGATCCGGTCGCGCATACCAAACAACAACGGCCGGGTCTTTTCCAGGTCGATCAATTGCGCCTGATACCCGTCACCGGTGGCTCGCAGAAAAATATGTTTGGGATAGAAGCAGCCGTGCACCTGACGCACGCCGTGCAGATGCCGCGCGAGCAATCCGCAAGCCTTGAGAATGGCTGAATGCTGCGCGGTACTGAGCTGCGCCCAACGCTGCAACAGCGATTCCAGATCACTCCAGCCATCGAGTGCCCGAGTCAGCAGGATGGCACGGACTTCGCCGTTGACCTTACGCTCACCGAAAAACGCCGCTTGCAGCGCCGGGATACCGAGCTTGCGATAGCGACTGATATTGCGAAACTCGCGGGCAAAGCTTGGCTCGCCGAAAGGCGCATGCAAGGTCCGCGTCAGGTAGTTGCTCTGGCGCTTGAGGTAATAACCTTGCCCTTCAAGATCCAGACGGAAGACGCTGCTCCAACCGCCACGGGCGGTATTGGGTTCGTCCACGGCCTCAAGCTGCTTCGCCCAAAGCGCGTCAAAAGTGCCAAGACCATGGCGCTCAAGCAGTGCGCGGTCTTCAGCGGCGAGAAAATCAGTCATTCGCGTCCCTCGAAAAATCTCACCACGTGCCGAATCCGTTTCTTGTCGGCGCTATCAAGCCGATCGCACTGGCGGTATTGCTTATAGAAGCGCAGGCGTTGGGTATTGGACAGGTGGTATTTGGCGAGTTTATCGAGACAGGCCAGATCCTTGGTGATCCGATACTTGAGCCAGAAGCCGCGCCAGAACTCGCCGTTAGGGCAATCGATCAGAAATATCCGCGCCTGATCATCGATCAACAGGTTGCGCCATTTCAGATCGTTATGGGTAAATCGGTGATCATGCATCGTCCGGGTATAGCCGGCCAATTGCCGACTGACACCGTCGACCCAGGCGCGATCCTTGAGTTTCGGATCCTTGCGCTCGGCGAGCGCCGAAAGGTCTTCGGTGTCGGGCAGTTCACGGGTGATCATGGCGCCACGATCATACGCCGCGCCACGTCGCTCCAGCCCCCAGGCCACCACTTCAGCGGTGGGAATGCCCCACTTGGCGAAGCGCTTGAGGTTCTGCCATTCCATCTTCACCCGCGGCTTGCCGAGGTAACGGCGCAAGCCTTTACCGGCGCCGACATAGCGTTTGACGTAATAATTGACGCCGTTGCGCTGCACGCGAATCACTTCCGACAGCGGATCACGGGTCAGGCGTTCGCCCTGCAACGCAAATACCGCTTCGAGACTGCCGAAGTCTTCGGCGAGCTCGCTGTATTGCGGCTCGAGAGTCCAACCCGCCATCAGAGCGCATCCCCGTAACGCTGTTTACGCGCGTAGAGTTTGTTGGCCTTGCCTTCCAGCCAGCTCAGCAACGGCGCTTCTTCAGCCAGGATCTGGCGCAGCGGTTGCTGGAAATAGCCTTTGAGGAAACGCAGTTTGTCGCGGCGGGTCAGGCCGATGTCCAGCGCGGAAAAGTACAACGCGGCCAGATCTTTATTGCGCCAGCGCTGAGTGATTTTCGTGCGGGTCTGGGCACGGTGCAGGTCGATCACTGAGAGTTTGAAGTCGTCTGGCGTCACCGGTTTATCGGTGTGCAGCAGGAAGTGGCAGATATAGCAGTCACGATGGTTGACGCCAGCGCGGTGCATCATGCCGGTCATGCGTGCGACTTCGGCGATCAGCGCGCGCTTGAGTTTCGGCTCGGGCGGCTGCTTGACCCAATCGATGCTGAAGTCTTCGAGGCTGATGGTCGGCGCCAGTTCTTCGGTGACGATAAACGAGTGCTGATCTGCCGGGTTACTGCCCTTCTCGCCGTAAGCCACGGCAGTCATGGTCGGCACGCCGACTTCCTGCAGACGCTGAATGGCTTGCCACTCCTGGCCCGCGCCGAGAACCGGCAGCTTGGCGGTCAGCAGATTCTTGAAGATCTCGCCCCAGCCGATACCTCGGTGGATCTTGACGAAAAATCCGTTGCCGTCGACTTCCGTGCGCAGCGTCCGGCGTGCTTCCAGCTCGCGGTATACCTCGCCCTGCAAGCCTTCGACTTCAGCGAACGGGTCGCGGCCGGCCCACAGGCTTTTGAACGGTTCAGCCAGCATCAACTTCATTAAGCGTGCTCCGCCAGAATCACATCGGCCGCGTGCTGCGGCATGCTGTAGAGGTCGGCCGTCTCGGCGAAGGCCAGACCATTGCGGCTCCAGGCCGCGCGTGCAGCGTCGTCATGCAACATTTCAGTCAAGTATTGCGTCAGTTGCGCCTGATCGAACGGTTCGTCCAGCACTCGCCCGGCATCCGCCTCGGCAATGTAATGGGCGTAACCGCAGACCGCACTGACCAGCACCGGCAAACCGGCGACCAACGCTTCAAGCAGCACAGTACCGGTGTTTTCGTTGTAGGCCGGGTGGATCAACAGATCGGCGCCGAGCAGGAAACGCGGGATATCGCTGCGCCCCTTGAGGAACGTCACGTTATCGCCCAGACCCAAAGTTGCGCTCTGCATCTGGAATAATTTGGGGTCATCCTGGCCGATTACAAACAGCCGGGTGCGTTTCTTCAGTTCGGCAGGCAATGCAGCCAGCGCTTTCAGGCTGCGATCGACGCCTTTGGTCTTGAAGCCGGAGCCGATCTGCACCAGCAGCAGTTCGTCGTCCTTGAGATTGAATTCAGCGCGGAAACCGGCGCGAATTTCAGCGGCATCCGCCGGGCGACGACGATCCTGGGCGATGCCTGGCGGCAGCAGATGGAAACGCTCAAGTGGCGTGTCGTAATGCTTGATGAACAGCGGCTGCTGCACTTCGGAAATCATCAGCACTTCGGTCTTCGCATCCTTGGCGAACACTGCGCGCTCGTACTCGGCGAAGTGGCGATAGCGACCCCAACGGCGGTACAGCGAATTGCGCAAGTTCTGCGCCTTGTCTTCGAAGCAGCCATCGGCGGCGTAGTAGACGTCCAGCCCCGGCATCTTGTTGAACCCGATCAGGCGATCGACCGGGCGCTTGGCCAGGTCCGCTGCCATCCACGCGCTGAGTTTTTCGTTGCGACGATGGTTGAAGAACGCCTTGACCGGCGCCACCAGCACCTCAAAACCGGGCGGCACGTCGCCTTCCCAGATCAGCGTGTAGACGCGAATCTGGTGACCGCGCTTCTGGCATTCAAGGGCGATGCGCATGAAGTCGCGCTGCAAGCCACCGAACGGGAAATATTTGTACAGGACGAATGCCAATTGCATCAGCGCAGCTCCTCAGCCATTAACAACGTGCTCAGTCGGCTGGCGACACGCTCGGGGTTCAGACGCGTGAAGCACAGCGGCTGTTCACGCTTCAGGTCAAACTGACGGGCATCCTGCGCGGTCGGTTGATAGGTACATTTCTTTTGCAGGCATGGCGCGCATGGGAAGTCGCTGGCCAGGTGAATCTGCAACTTGCCGTAGGCGCCGGTCAGGCCCGGGTTGGTCGGGCCGAACAGCGAGATGGTCGGCACGTCCAGCGCGGCGGCCAAGTGGCCGAGACCGGTATCCACCGCGACGCAGGCTTGCGCACCAGCGAGGACTTTGCCGACGCCGGCCAGATTGAGCTTCGGCAGCACTTCGGCGTGTTTGAAACCGGCGGCGATGCGTTCGGCGCGGGCCTTTTCCTGTGGGTTGCCCCACGGCAGTTTGACGCCGACGCCGAGGTAGCCGACGCGTTCAGTCAGTTCGCGCCAGTAACTTTCCGGCCAGTGTTTGGTGTCCCAAGTAGTGCCATGCAGGAAGACCACAAAGGCGTTTTTGCGCGGCAGCTCGACCAGACGCTCGACGTTGAGGCCGTAATCGCCCAAGCCTTTCGGCAAGTCGTAGCCGAGAGCGATGGCGAACAGTTGGCGCACTCGCTCGACGGCGTGCTGACCGCGGGCCACAGCCAGTTTGCGGTCATAGAAACGCGAAGCCATCGGCTCTCGCGCCGAACCTTTATCGAGGCCGGCTACCGGCGCTTTGACGTAGCGGGTCAGCCAGGCGCTTTTCAGCAGGCCTTGAGCGTCGATCACCAAGTCGTATTTATTGGCGCGCACACTTTGTTTGAAGCGTTTCCACTCGCCGCTGGTGATGGTTTTCCAGAGGTTTTTGCGCCAGCGACGGATCGCCACCGGAATCACTTTGCCAACGGCCGGGTGCCAGGTCGGGATCTCGGCGAAACCTTCTTCCACTACCCAGTCGAACTTGATTCCGGGAATGGCCCGGGCGGCGTCGGTCAGCGCCGGCAACGCATGAATCACGTCACCCAGCGATGAAGTCTTGATCAGCAGTACCCGCAACTTAATGAACCTCGACCACAGAGCCCTGCAACTTCTGCAAGGCATCGTTGACCGCATCCGGCATCAGCTGGCGCAGGCAGTTGTAATGACCGAAACGGCAGGTGCGGTCGAAGCAGGGGCTGCAATCGAGGCCCAGACGAACCACTTCGACATGCTCGGCCAGCGGCGGGGTAAAACCCGGCGAAGTCGAACCGTAGACCGCCACCAGTGGACGGTTCAGCGCAGCGGCAACGTGCATCAGGCCGGAGTCGTTGGAGACCACCGCGTCGGCGCAGGACATCAGGTCGATGGCCTCGGCCAGCGAAGTGCCGCCGCTGAGGTTGACCGATTCTTCACGCAGGCCAGGAATCAGTCGAGCGCGGATATCTTCACCGACCGCATGATCGTTCTTCGAACCGAACAGCCACACCTGCCAGCCTTCACGAATGCGCGCTTCGGCGACTTTGGCGTAGTGCTCGGACGGCCAGCGCTTGGACTCGCCAAACTCGGCGCCAGGGCACAGGGCCAACACCGGGCGGTCGAGGGTCAGGCCGAACTTGGCCAACGCTGCTTCGCGAGTGACCGGGTCGATTTGCAGGCTTGGGCGCGGATAAGGCTTCGGCAGCTCGGCGTTCGGCTCATAGGCCAAAGCCATGAACCGCTCGATCATCAACGGATAGCGTTGTTTGTCGAGGGTGCGCACATCGTTGAGCAGGCCGTAGCGGAATTCGCCGCGCCAGCCGGTGCGTTTCGGAATGCCGGCGAAAAACGGCACCAGCGCCGACTTCAGCGAGTTGGGCAGCAGGATCGCCTGATCGTACTGACCACGCAGGGATTTGCCGATGCGCCGACGCGTCGCCAATTCCAGCGCGCCGTGGCCGAGCGGGAAGCTCAAGGCCTTGCGCACTTCGGGCATGCGTTCAAGGATCGGCCGGCTCCACTCAGGGGCCAGGACGTCGATTTCGCATTGCGGGTGGCGCTGCTTGAGACACTGAAAGAGTGTCTGCGCCATCACCATGTCACCGACCCAACTGGGCCCAACGATCAGAATATTCATGTGGTTTCCAAAAACGAACCGGGGAGGCATTTACGCCTCCCCGCCTCGAGAATCACTGAGGGAGCGGCACTGCTTGCGATGGGTCATTACCTTCAACATGACTGTCGACTGTCACTCCGCTATCGCGAGCAGGCTCGCTCCCACATGGTTTTGCCTCTGTTCACACATCTGCGACTCACCGCAGATCACTGTGGGAGCGAGCCTGCTCGCGAAGGGGCCAGCACATTCAACATCCATGCTGGCCGACCGACCGCCTTCGCGAGCAGGCTCGCTCCCACCTCTTGAATCTCATTGCCTTCATTGGCTTGTTTCAGCTTAGCCCCATCTCTTTCCATATCCGTAAAACCTGGCGGCGTTCGTCGGCAAACTGGTCACCCGGTATCACCCCGGCGTCCTTCTGCAACGCCTGCCGGTGAGCGGCGGAGCGGTAGGCTTTATAGGCCTCGCGCAACAGGCTGGCATCTTCGGCAGGCATCAGCCCTTCGTGTTCCAGCTCTTCCAGAATGCGGATGTTATCGGTCCAGCGCAGCAATGGCGGGTGGCTTTGCGACCACGCCAGAGCCGCGTATTGCACCATAAATTCAATATCGACGATACCTCCGGCGTCCTGCTTGAGGTCGAAGGGCGCTGTGGCATCGAAGGCATTTGCCGCCGTGCCGGCTGCGGTGCTCTTGGTGCCGAGGTTATCGCGCATTTTCGCGCGCATCTCACTGACTTCTTGTTGCAACTTGGCCAGATCGCGCGCCTTGCCCAAGACCTGCGCGCGGACTTTCTCGAACGCCTGACCGACATCCTGACTGCCGACCAGCACCCGCGCCCGCACCAACGCCTGATGCTCCCACGTCCAGGCTTCATTTTCTTGATAGCGCGCAAATGCCCCCAGCGAACTGACCAACAGCCCCGAAGCACCGGATGGCCGCAGACGCATGTCCACTTCATAGAGCTGACCGGAGTTGGTCTGCGCCGTCAGCAAGTGAATGATTCGCTGCCCCAAGCGCGTGAAGAACTGCGCGCCATCAATCGACTTCGGCCCGTCGGTTTCCGCCTGCGGATCGCCGTCGTGGATAAACACCAGGTCCAGATCCGAACCATGCCCCAGTTCCAGGCCGCCGACTTTGCCATAACCAACAATGATGAAGCCGGGATCGCACAAGGTGCCGTCGGTGCGCAGCGGTGTGCCGTACTTGGCCACCGTCTGGCGCCAGGCCAGGGCCAGCACTTGCTCGAGAATCGCCTCGGCCAGCCAAGTCAGGTAATCGCTGACTTTCATCAGCGGCAGGCTGCCCGCGATTTCCGACGCCGCCACGCGCAAGCGGTGCGCCAATTTGAAATGGCGCAAGGCTTCCATTTGTTGTTCGAGGTCGTCTTCGGGAATCCGCGTCAGGCGCTCGCGCAGTTCAGCCGCCAGTTCCGGCGCCAAGGGCGGCTTGAACAGTCGGCCTTCGTTTAACAGTTCATCGAGCAGCAACGGGAAGCGCGTGATCTGCTCTGCGATCCACGGGCTCGCCGCGCACAGCGTCAGCAAGCGTCGCAGTGCACCGGGGTTTTCCGTCAGCAAGACCAGATAAGCCGAGCGCCGAGCGACCGCTTCGACCAGCGGCAACACCCGCTCAAGCACCAGATCCGGATTGGCGTGTTCCACAGCCTGTGCGAGCAGACGCGGAATAAAGGCATCCAGACGCTCACGCCCCAACCGCTGCATCGCGCGCAATTGCGGGCTGCTGCGCAATCCGGCCAACGCTTTCAGGGCTTTGCTCGCGTCAGCAAAACCGCCCTCTTCCAACTGCCGGCACGCGGCCTCCTCGTCCTGCGCCTCTTCCCACAGCGGCAGCCATTCACCGCCGACCACCACTTCGCTTTCGGCGCCCTCATCTTCATCGGGATCGGCAATCACCTGGGCGAAGTGCCAAGCGACGCGACCGCGCCAGAACATCAGTTTTTCATGGAAAGAATCCCAATCGGCAAAGCCGAGCATGAAGGCAATGCGCGCTTGATCCTGCGCGCCATCCGGCAGCATCTGGGTCTGGCGGTCGGCAATCGCCTGAATCGCGTGTTCGGTGTAACGCAGAAATTCGTAACCCTCGCGCAACTCGCTGATCACCGCCGGCGGTAGATAACCCTGCCCCTCCAGCGTGCTCAACACCTTTAATAGAGGACGCTGCTGCAAGCTCAAGTCGCGACCACCGTGGATCAACTGAAAGGCCTGAGCAATAAATTCGACCTCGCGGATACCGCCGGAGCCGAGTTTGATGTTGTCGGCCATGCCCTTGCGCCGCACTTCCTGCTGGATCAGTTGCTTCATGGTGCGCAGCGCTTCGATCGCCGAGAAGTCCAGGTAACGGCGGTAAACGAACGGCCGCAGCATGTCGAGCAACTGCGCACCTGCCACCTGATCGCCTGCCACCACCCGCGCCTTGATCATCGCGTAGCGTTCCCAGTCCCGGCCCTGATCCTGGTAATACTGCTCCAGCGCATTGAAGCTCAGCACCAGCGCGCCGGACGAACCGTAAGGGCGCAGGCGCATGTCGACACGGAACACAAATCCGTCGACGGTCATCGGATCCAGCGCCTTGATCAAGCGCTGGCCGAGACGTATGAAGAATTCCTGATTATCCAGCGAGCGCTTCACGCCCACCGTTTCGCCGCCCTCGGGGTAAGCGAAGATCAGATCGATGTCCGAAGACAGGTTCAACTCAACGGCGCCGAGCTTGCCCATGCCGAGGATGACCATTTGCTGCGGCTCACCGCTGCGGCGGCCGGTCGGCGTGCCGAACTGTTCGCAATGGCGGCTGTACAACCATTGATAAGCCTGGTCGATAGTCGCGTCGGCCATATCCGAGAGATCGCGGCAGGTCTGCACCAGATCGGCCTGACGGGTGAGATCGCGCCAGATGATCCGCACTTGATGGCGAGCGCGCTGGCGGCGCAAGGCGCGGCCGAGTTCATCTTCGGTTTGCGCGGCGTTCACTGCCGCAGCAATCTGCGCACACAATTCGCCCGGCGCGAAGGCCCGGTCGAGTTCGCCGGACTGCACCAGTGCAAGCAACATCAAAGGGTCACGAACGCTCTGTTCAATGACAAACTCGCTGGCGGCGGTGACGCGGGCGAACTGCGCCCAGCGCTCTGGCGTCCAGTTCGCCAGGCCGTGATCGTCTTCCAGCGCGGCGACGGCCGTACGGAACGACTGCTCGGATCGAGTGACCAACGACAGGAAAAGGGCAGGCAGTTCGGCAAGCACGGGCAGGGTCATGGTCTATCCTTGATCGGCGTATAAATGGCCGCTTGTAGTGATTGGTGAAAAGCCGCTACCCGGAGGACTGTCGAACAAAAGTTAGAAATAGCTGAAATTTCTTTCTCTTTGGCAGCGAACATCAAAGTTTCACCTTTTTCGGATGGCAAAAGACCAACCTTAACGATTATTCTCACAACGCAGCCGGAGGCCACAAGCCATTCTTCTGTAGTTTTACTACTCGTCTATACATTCGAAAGGCTGAAATGCCGGAAGATTTGTAGTAAAACTACACGCCGCCGGAACAACCTATCGGCAATCCAAGAATTTTAAATCGTCTGCCCACAAGGCCAGTCGCAAACTCAGGCAACCGATTCTGGAAGCCTTTCCGCCCTGGAGCAAGCCATGCAAGACCTCGATCCCGTCGAAACCCAGGAATGGCTGGACGCCCTGGAATCGGTTCTCGACAAAGAAGGCGAAGACCGTGCTCACTATCTGATGACCCGTATGGGCGAACTCGCGACCCGCAGCGGCTCGCAGCTCCCTTACGCCATCACCACGCCTTACCGCAACACCATCCCGGTAACCCACGAAGCACGCATGCCTGGCGACCTGTTCATGGAACGCCGCATTCGCTCGCTGGTACGCTGGAACGCGATGGCCATGGTAATGCGTACGAACCTGAAAGATTCTGACCTGGGTGGTCACATCTCCAGCTTCGCTTCCAGTGCGACCCTGTATGACATCGGCTTCAACTACTTCTTCCAGGCCCCGACCGACGAACACGGCGGCGACCTGATCTACTTCCAGGGCCACACTTCGCCAGGCGTTTACGCCCGTGCGTTCATGGAAGGCCGCATCACCGAAGACCAGATGAACAACTTCCGCCAGGAAGTCGACGGTCAGGGCCTGTCGTCCTACCCGCACCCTTGGCTGATGCCTGACTTCTGGCAGTTCCCGACCGTATCGATGGGTCTGGGTCCAATTCAAGCGATCTACCAGGCACGCTTCATGAAGTACCTGGAACACCGCGGTTTCATCCAGCCGGGCAAACAGAAAGTCTGGTGCTTCCTGGGCGACGGCGAGTGCGACGAGCCGGAATCCCTGGGCGCGATCTCCCTGGCCGGCCGCGAGAAGCTGGACAACCTGATCTTCGTCATCAACTGCAACCTGCAGCGCCTCGACGGCCCGGTTCGCGGCAACGGCAAGATCATCCAGGAACTCGAAGGCGTGTTCCGTGGTGCTCAGTGGAACGTGACCAAAGTCATCTGGGGCCGTTTCTGGGATCCACTGCTGGCCAAAGACGTCGACGGCATCCTGCAACGTCGTATGGACGAAGTCATCGACGGCGAGTACCAGAACTACAAAGCCAAAGACGGCGCGTTCGTCCGTGAACACTTCTTCAACACGCCAGAACTCAAGGCGATGGTTGCTGATCTGTCCGACGACGAGATCTGGAAACTCAACCGTGGCGGCCATGACCCGTACAAGGTCTATGCGGCGTACCACGAAGCGGTCAACCACAAAGAACAACCAACCGTCATCCTCGCCAAGACCATCAAAGGTTATGGCACCGGTGCCGGCGAAGCGAAAAACACTGCGCACAACACCAAGAAAGTCGACGTCGACAGCCTGAAGTTGTTCCGCGATCGTTTCGACATCCCGGTCAAGGACGAAGAGCTGGAGAACCTGCCGTTCTTCAAACCAGAGCCAAACAGCGCCGAAGCCCGCTACCTCAGCGAGCGTCGCACTGCACTGGGCGGTTTCGTCCCTCAGCGCCGCGCACAAAGCTTCAGCGTGCCGACTCCGGACCTGGACACCCTCAAGGCCATCCTCGATGGTTCCGGCGACCGTGAAATTTCCACCACCATGGCTTTCGTGCGAATCCTCGCGCAACTGGTCAAGGACAAGGAAATCGGCCCGCGCATCGTCCCGATCATCCCGGACGAAGCCCGTACCTTCGGTATGGAAGGTATGTTCCGTCAGCTCGGCATCTACTCGTCCGTCGGCCAGCTCTACGAGCCAGTCGATAAAGACCAGGTGATGTTCTACAAGGAAGACCAGAAAGGTCAGATCCTTGAAGAAGGCATCAACGAAGCAGGCGCCATGAGTTCGTTCATCGCTGCCGGTACTTCGTACTCCAGCCACAACCAGCCGATGCTGCCGTTCTACATCTTCTACTCGATGTTCGGCTTCCAGCGTATTGGCGACCTGGCCTGGGCTGCCGGCGACAGCCGTACCCGTGGTTTCCTGATCGGCGGCACCGCCGGCCGTACCACCCTGAACGGTGAAGGTCTGCAACACGAAGACGGCCACAGCCACCTGCTGGCCGCGACCATCCCGAACTGCCGCACCTACGATCCGACCTACGGCTACGAGCTGGCGGTGATCATTCAGGACGGCATGAAGAAGATGACCGAAGAGCAACAGGACATCTTCTACTACATCACCGTGATGAACGAGTCGTACCAGCAGCCAGCCATGCCGGCCGGTGCCGAAGAAGGCATCAAGAAAGGCATGTACCTGCTCGAAGAAGACACCCGCGATGCGGCGCACCACGTACAGCTGATGGGTTCCGGCACCATCCTGCGTGAAGTCCGTGAAGCGGCGAAGATCCTGCGTGAAGAGTTCAACGTTGGCGCCGACGTCTGGAGCGTTACCAGCTTCAACGAACTGCGTCGCGACGGCCTCGCTGTCGAGCGCAGCAACCGTCTGAAGCCTGGCCAGAAGCCTAAGCTGAGCTACGTCGAAGAGTGCCTGAACGGCCGTAAAGGTCCGGTCATAGCGTCTACCGACTACATGAAGCTGTTCGCCGAGCAGATCCGTCAGTGGGTACCGTCCAAGGAATTCAAAGTCCTGGGCACCGACGGTTTCGGCCGCAGCGACAGCCGCAAGAAACTGCGTCATTTCTTCGAAGTCGACCGTCATTTCGTGGTGTTGGCAGCCCTGGAAGCACTGGCTGACCGTGGTGATATCGAACCTAAAGTCGTGGCTGAAGCCATCGTCAAGTTCGGCATCGACCCGGAAAAACGCAACCCACTGGACTGCTGAGGAGACATTTTGTGAGCGAACTCATTCGCGTACCTGACATCGGCAGCGGTGAAGGTGAAGTAATTGAACTGTTTGTGAAGGTCGGCGACCGTATCGAAGCCGACCAGAGCATCCTGACCCTGGAATCGGACAAGGCCAGCATGGAAGTGCCGGCCCCGAAAGCCGGCGTCATCAAGAGCCTGAAAGTGAAACTGGGCGACCGTCTGAAAGAAGGCGACGAACTGCTTGAGCTGGAAGTCGAGGGCGCCGCTGAAGCGGCCCCTGCTCCTGCCGCTGCGCCGGCTGCAAAAGCGGAGGCCAAACCGGCTGCCGCGCCTGCTGCCGCTGCACCAGCCGCTGCCCCTGCTGCCGCTTCGGTTCAGCAAGTGCACGTGCCGGACATCGGCTCTTCGGGCAAGGCACAGATCATCGAGATCCAGGTCAAGGTCGGCGACACCGTCGAAGCTGATCAATCTTTGATCACTCTGGAATCCGACAAGGCGAGCATGGAAATCCCGTCGCCTGCCGCTGGCGTGGTTAAAGCCATCAGCGTCAAGCTCAACGACGAAGTCGGCACTGGCGACCTGATTCTGGATCTGGAAGTGGCGGGTGCTGCGGCCCCTGCGGCTGCCGCTCCGGCCCAGGCTGCTGCACCGGCCGCTGCCGCTGCGCCTGCTCCGGCAGCCGCGCCAGCAGCACCGGTGGCTGACAGCGTTCAGGACATCCACGTTCCGGACATCGGCTCGGCTGGCAAAGCCAAGATCATCGAAGTGTTGGTCAAGGCTGGCGACAGCGTTGAAGCCGACCAGTCGCTGATCACCCTGGAATCCGACAAAGCGAGCATGGAAATCCCATCGCCTGCCGCTGGCGTGGTGGAAAGCGTTTCCATCAAGCTAGATGACGAAGTCGGTACCGGCGACCTGATTCTGAAGCTGAAAGTCAAAGGCGCAGCGCCTGCTGCTGCCCCGGCTCCAGCTGCCGCCGCTGCTGCTCCGAGCGCTCCGGCACCTGCCGCTGCTGCTCCGGCTGCCGCTGCACCTGCTGCAGCTCCAGCCGCCGCACCGGCCAAGCCGGGTGCCAAAGTTCACGCCGGCCCTGCCGTGCGTCAACTGGCCCGTGAGTTCGGCGTTGAGCTGAACGCTGTCGGTGCCAGCGGCCCGCACGGTCGTATCTTGAAAGAAGACGTGCAGGTTTACGTCAAAGCGATGATGCAGAAGGCCAAGGAAGCACCGGCCGCTGCAGCGGGCGCAACCGGTGGCGCGGGCATCCCGCCGATTCCGGTCGTCGACTTCAGCCGTTTCGGCGAAATCGAAGAAGTGCCGATGACTCGCCTGATGCAGATCGGCGCGTCGAGCCTGCACCGCAGCTGGCTGAACATCCCGCACGTGACTCAGTTCGATTCGGCTGATATCACCGAGCTGGAAGCGTTCCGCGTGGCGCAGAAAGCCGTTGCAGAGAAGGCTGGCGTCAAGCTAACCATCCTGCCGCTGCTGCTCAAGTCGTGCGCGCACATGCTCAAGGAGCTGCCGGACTTCAACAGTTCGCTGGCGCCAAGCGGCAAAGCGATCATCCGCAAGAAATACGTGAACATCGGCTTCGCCGTCGACACCCCGGATGGCCTGCTGGTACCGGTGATCAAGAACGTCGACCAGAAGAGCCTGTTGCAACTGGCAGCCGAAGCCGCTGCGCTGGCCGCCAAAGCCCGCGACAAGAAGCTCACCGCTGACGACATGCAGGGCGCCTGCTTCACCATTTCCAGTCTTGGCCACATTGGCGGCACCGGCTTCACGCCGATCGTCAACGCGCCGGAAGTGGCGATCCTCGGTGTTTCCAAGGCAACCATCCAGCCAGTCTGGGACGGCAAAGCCTTCCAGCCGAAACTGATGCTGCCGCTGTCGTTGTCCTACGATCACCGTGTGATCAACGGCGCCGCTGCCGCACGCTTCACCCAGCGTCTGGGCAGCCTGCTGGCGGACATCCGCACGATCCTGCTGTAACTCGATCGGCCCTCCGGCAACGGAGGGCCGATTGCTGCACCCTTTCGAGCGCCACACGCTCGTACCTCAACCCCGTCAGTTTGGCGGGGCTTTTTTTTGCCTGAAGAAACACCTCCCTCGTCTTTTTCCCACACGTCGCGCTGACATCGGCCACAACTCCGGTCGACTTGGTACCGATCTTTTTTATTCGATACGCAACTAACCTAGGCGCAACCAATTCAACTAAGAAAACTTAGTGAAATCCTGTTAACTCAAGTTAATTCGAATGGATTCGACATGTTAAAACCAACTATCGGCCCAATTACCGGCCACGTTACAACTGTTCATGCGCGCATCTTCATGCGTGGCGATCGTCAGAACAACTCGCCGGTATTTGCCGGGATTCGTTATCGCGCTTCAAGCACACAACATTGGTCCAAAGGTAACTTTGCGCAACTGAGTGAATTACGCGAAATGTCACATGTGTTCGCCCTCAACAATTTGAGTGCCGACACCGAATATGAATATCAGACCGGCTGGTTCAGCCCGATGAATCCGGTACATACGCCAGACAGCGTTGCCGAGTTGCCGTTGCAATGGCCACGGGAAATCTATCGCCTGCGCACCCGCTCCAGCAAAGCCCTGCAACCCAGAGCCTACATCGTCGGCTCCTGCCGCTACTTGCGCATGACTGCTGGCATTGCCTCCCTGCCGCAACTGGGTGACCGGATCTTTGCATCCATCAATCAGCTCATCGAGGGCATACAACCCCCGATCAGCGCGGTATTGATGACCGGCGATCAAATTTATGTGGACGACTTGAACCTGGTCGCACCGGATCGCGAATACAAAGACATCCTCAACAAGTACCGCGCCGCGTTTTCCCAACCAAACATTCAACGGTTGATGTCTGGCACGTCGACTTACATGATTCTCGATGATCACGAAATCGAAGATAACTGGCCTGCCAATGCCAGCAAGTCCGACGGCGACTTGTACCGTAACGCAATGGCTGTCTATGAGTTGTATCAGGCCAGTCATAGCCCGGTACATCCGCTGACAACTAACGGTGAAATAGATCACTCGACACTTGAGCACTACTGGTATCAATTCAGCGACGGCGATATCGAATGGTTTGTCACCGATAGTCGCACCCGCCGCAACTTGTCAGCCGATGACCGACGCATCCTCGACGAGGCACAGGAACAGGCCCTGCTCAAATGGCTGAGCCACAGCACAGCGCGGGTCAAGTTCGTGGTCACCAGCGTGATGTTCTATCCCGATCGCAAACGCCACGGCGATGACGCCTGGAAAGCCTTTCCCGAGCAACGCCTGCGCCTGCTGGAAACCATCCGCACCCGGCGAATCAAGAATGTCGTGTTCATTTCCGGGGACGTGCATGGCTCGCTGGCGGCTCGTTTGACACACAGCGAAGACCCGGACTTCGAAATCCACACGGTGGTGTCCTCGCCGCTGTGCAACAGCAAACTGCTGCCATATGCCAAAGCGTCCACGTTCATCCTGGATCAGCCGCTGGTGCACACGGCGGCGGGCGATTATCGGCATGAACTGACCAGCACGGTGGTGAGTGAAGACAATTTCGCCCACTTGGTGGTCGAGGCTGATCAGATTATGGTCAATTACCATGATCGGGATGGAAAACGGCTGCAGTCGATCGCCATAAAGCTGCGCTAAGCCTTAAAGATCGCAGCCTTCGACAGCTGCTACAGAGGGCGCATTCCCCTGTAGACACTGCCCAAGGCTGCGATCTTTTACTCTTTTCAACGACGTGCTGGAGAAATGCCCGACGCAGCCGACATATTCTTATAGCACTTGGCCTTCATGTCTCTTGTCAGTCAGTGCCGCAATGATGCAACCTTGCCGCAGGCAACAGTAAAGAGGGCGAGAGCCCGGCGCGTTCAGCATATTTCCAAGCGAGTTCCCTTCATGAAGAGCCAACCCGATGCCGCCAGCCGTATGGCGGCCGAGGTAGTGACGCAGTTGCCTGTGCCCTCGCGGCTCGGCATGCTGCGTTTCGAGCGCTTGAATGAAGCCAGTTGGGCGATGCTGTTTCTCGATCCCAACTGTGAACGCCAGTTCGGTCAGCCAGCCGTCGAGCTTTGCGCGCTGGTCGGCTCACCCTACGCCAGCCTGATGGAACCCGAAGCGCGCTATCAACTGCACGACGCGATCCAGCAGCAACTGCGCGACAGCCCGCATTATCTGGTGCGCTATACCCTGCACACCGCCGCAGGCAAGCTGAACATCCTCGAATTGGGCGAAGCGTATAAACAGCACAATCGTCATCTGCTGCGCGGCTATCTATTGGCGGTCGATGATGTGTTCGACGAAGTGCCGCAGGTGCCCTGCGTCGACCTCGAAACCCAGAATTCACGCCTGCAAATCGCCCTTGAACTCAATCAACGCGCGCAGCAGGAACAACTGCAGCACCTGGAACGCGTGCGCGCCCAGCAGGACCTGATTCTGCTGCTCGCGCGCCAGCGCTACAGCACGCACAACTCCTTGCAGGAAGCCGCCGAGCTAATCACCCGCTGCGCCTGCGATATCTATGAAATCGACTGCGCCAGCTTGTGGAACCTCGAAGGCCAGCATCTGGTGCCGATCTCCGCGTACCACCGCGCGACCCAGGAATACATCCTTCCGGACGTGATCGACATCAGTAGCTTCCCGGATTACATGGACGCCCTGCATGGCAGTCGCGCCATCGATGCGCACAACGCGATGCGCGACCCGCGTACCCGGGAGATGGCCGAAGCCCTGCGCCCGCGCGACGTCAACGCCATGCTCGACGCCAGTATTCGCGTCGACGGGCAAGTGGTCGGCGTGCTGTGCCTGGAACAGACCGGCGTCACCCGCGCCTGGCAGTCCGATGAAATCGCCTTTGCCGGTGAGCTGGCCGACCAGTTCGCGCAAGTCATCAACAACCACAACCGCCGCACTGCCACCAGCGCCCTGCACCTGTTCCAGCGTGCAGTCGAGCAAAGCGCCAACGCGTTTTTGCTGGTCAATTGCGACGGCGTGGTCGAGTACGTCAACCCGAGTTTCACCGCGATCACCCAATACACCACCGAAGAAGTCCATGGCCAGCGTCTGTCCGAACTGCCGGCGCTGGAAAACCTCAGTGAACTGTTGTTCGACGCGCCCTCGGCGCTGGCCAAGAGCAACAGTTGGCAGGGCGAATTCAAAAGCCGCCGCAAGAACCTCGAACCGTACTGGGGTCAGCTGTCGATCTCCAAAGTCTACGGTGACAACCGTGAGCTGACGCATTACATCGGCATCTACGAAGACATCACCCAGACCAAACTCGCACAGCAGCGCATTGAGCGACTGGCGTACACCGACAACCTGACCAACCTCGGCAACCGGCCGGCGTTTATCCGCAATCTGGACGAACGCTTCGCCCGCGACAGCGATACGCCGATCAGCCTGTTGCTGGTCGACATCGACAACTTCAAGCGGATCAACGACAGCCTCGGCCACCAGACCGGCGACAAGCTGCTGATCAGTCTGGCCCGGCGTCTGCGCAACAGCCTGAGCCCAAGTGGCAGCCTCGCGCGGTTCGCCAGTAACGAATTTGCCGTGCTGCTCGACGACACCGACCTGGCGACCGGTCAGCAGATCGCCAACCAATTGCTGGCGACCCTCGACAAGCCGATGTTCGTCGACAACCAGTTGATCAGCGTCACCGGTTCGGTCGGCCTGGCCTGTGCACCGCTACACGGTCGCGATCCGCAAACGCTGATGCGTAACGCCGGCCTGGCGCTGCACAAAGCCAAGGCCAACGGTAAACATCAGGTGCAAGTCTTCACCGAAGCACTGAACGCCGAGGCCAGCTACAAACTGTTCGTCGAAAACAACCTGCGCCGCGCCCTGACCCAGAACGAGCTGGACGTGTTCTACCAGCCCAAGCTGTGCCTGCGCAGCGGTCGTCTGCTGGGCATGGAAGCGCTGCTGCGCTGGAACCACCCGGAACGCGGCATGATTCGCCCGGACCAGTTCATCAGCGTCGCCGAAGAAACCGGCCTGATCATTCCGATCGGCAAGTGGATCGCCCGTCAGGCCTGCCGCATGAGCAAAGCGCTGACCGCAGCAGGGATGGGCAATCTGCAAGTGGCGATCAATTTGTCGCCGAAACAGTTCTCCGACCCGGATCTGGTAGCCTCCATCGCCAACATCCTCAAGGAAGAAGCGCTGCCGGCCAATCTGCTCGAGCTGGAGCTGACCGAAGGCCTGCTGCTGGAAGCCACCGAAGACACGCATTTGCAGCTCGACCAGCTCAAGCGCCTTGGGTTGACGCTAGCCATGGACGACTTCGGCACCGGGTATTCATCGCTGAGTTATTTGAAGAAATTCCCGATCGACATCATCAAGATTGATCGCAGCTTCATCCACGAAATTCCCGACAACCAGGACGACATGGAAATCACCTCGGCGGTGATCGCCATGGCGCACAACCTGAAACTCAAGGTTGTGGCCGAAGGCATCGAAACCGCCGAACAACTGGCGTTCCTGCGCCGCCACCGTTGCGATGTCGGACAGGGTTACCTGTTTGACCGGCCGATTCCGGGCGCAGAACTCATCCAAGCGCTGAAACGCTACCCGCGCGGCCCGCTCTGCCTCTGACCTCGCCGCTCCTACATTGGATAGTGCGAAGTCGGGCATCATTCGGCACACTGGCGGTCTGACTTTTCACATCCAACCTGACTGAGAGGAACGATCATGGTTCTGCGCTCGGAAATTCTGGTGAACAAGAACGTGCTCCCGACTAAAGAACAAGCTCTGCCCGGCCGCGAAACCGCGATGACCCTGCCTGAAAAGCACTTCGTGTTTGAAGAAACCCCGCTGCTTGGCCCGTTTTTCCAGGACGTCGACTTTGCGATCTTCGGTCTGGGCTGCTTCTGGGGCGCCGAACGCCGCTTCTGGCAGCGCGAAGGCGTGGTCAGCACCGTGGTGGGTTATGCCGGCGGTTTCACGCCGAACCCGACTTACGAAGAAGTCTGCTCGGGCCTGACCGGCCACGCCGAAGTCGTGCTGGTTGTGTATGACAAGGCCAAAGTCAGCTACGAAGAGCTGCTGGCGATGTTCTGGGAACTGCACAACCCGACGCAGGGCATGCGTCAGGGCAACGACATCGGTACGCAGTACCGCTCGGTGATCTACGCAACCTCGCCTGAGCATCTGGACGCGGCGCTGAAAAGCAAAGCTGTGTATCAGGCGGAACTGTCGAAGGCGGGTCTGGGGGAAATCAGCACCGAGATCGAACAGGCGCCGACCGTGTACTTCGCCGAGGCGTATCACCAGCAGTATCTGGCGAAAAATCCTGAAGGGTATTGCGGGATCGGCGGCACCGGCGTGTGCATGCCAGCGAGCCTGGCGGGTAACTGACCCTTAAAAGCAAAAGATCGCAGCCTTCGGCAGCTCCTACAGGAGATCAGTGATCGTCCGCACATTGGTGGACGACACCGAACCGTGTAGGAGCTGCCGCAGGCTGCGATCTTTTGATCTTGCCGTTGATCAGCTCTCGGCAATCAACCAATCCATCTGCCACCCACCCTGAGTCTGCCCCAGCTTCTTCGACAACCACGGCAGCAGCTCACGCAATTCCTCCTCCAGCCCCCACGGCGGATTGGCAATCGCCATGCCCGAACCGTTCAGGCTGTTCGGCGTATCCAGCGGATGCACCAGCAATTCCACGCGCAACAACTTCGGCGCACCGGTGCCGGCCAGATCCTGATAGAAGCGCCGCAACGCACGCTGATCCTTCACCGGATACCAGATCGCCGCTACGGTTTGGCGCATACGGCCAATCGCCTCTTTCAACGACGCCGCACAACGCTGCATCTCGTCGAGCTGCTCGAACGGCGGATCAATCAACATCACCGCACGCTTTTCCTGCACCGGCAGCATCGCTCGTGCAACGTGCCAGCCCTCGCCGAGATGAACTTTTACACGGCGATCACCGGCCATGTTGTCCTTGAGCAACACGCCGTCTTCGGGGTGCTTCTCGTTGAGCATCACCCGGTCCTGCGGGCGAGTCAGGCGCCGCGCCAGCTCCGGCGAACCCGGGTAGTAGCGCAGTTGGCCATCCGGGTTCATCTCGTGCAGCACCTTCATATAGTCGGCGGTCAACGCCGGCAGGTCCTGCTGATCCCATAAGCGCGCGATGCCTTCCAGGTACTCACCGGTACGGTTGGCCTGATCGCCCTGCAAGTCATACAGACCGATGCCGGCATGCGTGTCGAGATAGGCAAACGGCTGCTCCTTGCGCGACATCAGGGCGATGAGGCGGGTCAAGGTCAGGTGTTTGAACACATCGGCGTGATTGCCGGCATGGAAGGCGTGACGATAATTCATGGCTGCTCCTGCGAAGGGCGCAAAGTTTACCTTTTACCGGGCGGCAAGTCAGGGGTTCGCAGCCGAGTGGACAAAAACCTGTCCATCACCCTAGCCCTCTCCCGGAGGGAGAGAGGACTGACGGTGGTGATCTTGCGGCTTATGTCGACCTGAAAGATCAGCGCGAACTCAAGCCTGGCGAAGCAAAGTGCGCCGCTGAAGTCGCAGGTCGGCGTACCTCACCCAGACAACTCGATCAGTCCCCTCTCCCTCTGGGAGAGGGTTAGGGTGAGGGTTTTTGCTTTTACGCAGTTACACTTGCGAAAAATCAGAGACAGGAAGTCAAAAACTCATGCGATACCCGTTCATTTTCCTACTCGTCGTGCTAAGCCCATATCTAGCACTTGCCGACGAAAACCACATCGATCAAGCCAGACAAACGCTGAAGAACTATGGATTGAGCGAGTGCATTCTCAAGCCATTCAATCAAAAGTCTGAGCTGGAGCATGACATCGAAATGTCCGCCGGCGCCTACTCGCATTTTGGCAAAGGCATGCACACCGTCATGGAAAATGAAGACACGCACAAGGTTTTACACGATCCCTATAAAGAAACCAGAAACTATATGTTTGCGGCGTCTGACCAGATCTCTGCCAACAGAGAATACTCGGACAAAAAAATGATATTCCATGGTTGCGTACAGGTGTACAACTCAGAAGCGTTCGACCGTTTTATCCGGACTCAGGATGCTTACATCGTTGATGATTGACATCTTTTGATGTTGCTTTTAAGCATCAGGAAGGCATCTCGCGCAACCGCCTGCCGATGACATCAAGCACATCACAGCCGTCACGCAAAGGGATCACGCAGAGCTGGGCGAAGTCGCTGAGGATGACGGAGTCGCATTCGACCGAGCCGCGCATGCACATGTTTTCCAGCACCTGGATCACGGCGCGCAGGCGATGGTTGGCGGCGTCCATGAGGATGTCGAGAGGCACGTGGGTGTCGATGAACAGGGTCGGCATGTCGCTGCAATTGCCGGTCAGGGCCATGAAGCGGTTGTCGGGATGGGGGATGATTTTTTCGTAGGGTGGATCGGGTTTAAGCATAGTCATATCAGTTGTACCTCAATAGGTTTAGAGAGGCTGCCAAGTGACCTTCCTACGGGTATAGGTGGCAGCCGTACGCGAGAGTAGGAAACTGAGAAACCCACCAAACTCAGTCACGCCGAAGCGTTCCCGCGCACAGCTGCCGCAAACGATGCTACGGACACGTATTAAGTGCCGCAATCAAACGACAGCGCTGGTGCGCGGTGAATTTCACAGGGGTCCTACGCCCTGTCACCGCTCTCGCAGTGACAACGAAAAGACTATCCCTGCAACCCACCGCCCACCAGTTCATGAAAACCGCCGCAACTCGAAGGAATCGTCCGAGTCCTTCGCCCCGAAAACTCACTCTGACTCTGCCAGCAAAAACGCCAGCAACGCCGATTGCGACGAATCTTCCGACATTGAAACCTGAAAAAACCGCCTCACCTTGCAACACAAAACCGCCTCGGGAAAGGCCTCGAAAAGAACCGGATATTCTTCGCTCAACCACTGCAACGCATTAGCCGTTCGAACGTCATTACCCTGCTGCGCCAGCACCGATTCCGGCACCTGCCACCAAGGAAATATCCGCCCCGAAACCTGCGCCCTGCCACCAATTTCCAGCGCCTGACCATTGATCAAACAACGCCCGATCAGCGGAAACAGTTGCGCCGCATCCACCTCATCGGCCTGAAGAATCGGCAACAGAAACCGCCCGTCCCAGAAACGAAAAAACACCGTTTTGCCGCCCGGCATCAGCACTTGGGTGAGGCTGCGAAAATGCGCCACCACCTCTTCAAGACTCGCCGAAGACACCGCCAGCCAACCCCAATCCAGCGACTCGGTAGTGGCGACCCAATGCAGAAACTTACTGTCGGCGGCGAAAACTCCCACGTGAGGCATCACCGCATCCCACTCGGCATAGATCGTCTCGGCCCAGATCGCACTGGCCGCTTCTGGCCAAGCCTCAAGCGGCTTCGCCTCGCTGGCATTGCTGAACACCGCGAATAATTGCTCGGACGCTTTCAACGGCTCCCGCGCCAACCAATCGGCAGGCAATAGAAAATCAGGCTGCACAGAGACCATCCTTGCAACGTTCACACTCTTCGCAGAATGGTGCATCACCCTTGAAGCTCATGATTTGTGCAGCAGTGAGCATCGCTGCCGGCGCAGCGACCAGTTTCTCCGGTAATCCCGGGACAACCGGCGCGGCACTCATCGCCGCCATCGGCGCACCACCCACAACAATCGGCACGCTGCTGAAAATCCCACCCGGGCCGATGTTGATCCACTGCCCGCCGGCCTGAATCGTCGCACTCGCGCCACCGTCGATGACCACTTGCTGACCGGCGCTGACGTGGAATTGCCCACTGGCGCTGATCGCCTGATTGCTCACGCGGATATGCCGGTCGCCGCTCACGCTCAGATGATCGTCCTGCTTCACTTCGGTTTGGCGCTGGCCGTGGGTGATGCGCTGCTCATCAGCCTTCAATTCATGCCGCGCGGTGCCGGTGACGACGATGCTGCGCTGGTTATCAACCTGCACCTGTTGATCGTTCAACACATGCTGCGTCCAGTTACGCTGGGCGCGCAGATAGATTTCCTCAGCGCCTTTCTTATCCTCGATGCGCAGTTCGTTGTAGCCGCCACCGCCGGGGCTGCTCTGACTACGAAAAATGCTACGGGTCTTGTCCGCCGGAAGATCCAGCGGGATCGGCGTCGCGGCGTTGGGCAGGCAGCCCACGACCAAAGGTTTGTCGGCGTCGGCATCGATGAAACCGACCAGCACTTCCATGCCGACTCGCGGAATCAGCACGCTGCCGTAACGGTCGTGCGCCCAGTTAGTAGCAACGCGTAGCCAGCAACTGGAATGCTCGTTCAATTCGCCGTCGCGATCCCAGGCCAGTTGCACCTTGACCCGGCCGTACTCGTCGCAGTGGATTTCCGTGTCTTTCGGCCCGGTCACAACCGCCGCTTGATAGCCGAGCATGCGTGGTTTTTCCGGCCCCAGCGCCGGGCGGAAGAACACGTCCCACGGCGTGGCTAGAAAGCTATTACGGTAACCCTGAAATCCCTCGCCATCGCTGGTCACCGATTCCTCCAGCACCTGCGGCTGGCGGCCATGATGCTCGATGGCGGTCAGCAACCAGAGGTCATTCCAGTCGTGGCGCGGATGCTCGGTCAGTTGCAGGAAATGCCCGCAAACCAGTGCGGATTCGTCGCTGACGCCCTCAGCCTGACGGTAATCGGCGACATGTCGCTCAAGTGCCCGCTGGGTCAGGTGCTTGCCGGTTTCCCGATCATTGAATTGGCCGGGGAAGTGATAGTCCTCCAGCACCGGGCGCTGCTCGCCGTCGACACGGCTTTGCAACTGCAGCCGCGGCTTTTCGAAGTTGTAGTCGCGCCGGGTGACCACGCTGGTACGGGTTTCGACGCGAACGTTAAAGCGCTGTATCGCCCGCGCGCCAGCGGACATGCCACTGCCCGGCAGATAAACCGTCGACTCGACCAGACGCGGGAACACAGTCTGGTCATCGCCAAAAACCAACAGGTGACCTTGGGGACTGTGTTGAAAATGGTAATGAATGCCGACTTCGGCACACAGGCGCTGGATAAAGGCCAGGTCACTCTCGGCGTACTGCACGCAATACTCACGCACCGGGTAATCGCTGCCGAGGCGAAATTCAAAAGCATCACGCAGGATCGAATGATCCTTGAGCACTCGCGCGACAATTTGCGGCACCGTCAGATGCTGGAAGATCCGCTGATTGATCCGCTGGCCGAGGTAGGTCAGACGCGGGACGAGGCTGATGTGATAACGCGTCAGACGTTTCCCGGAATCGCCCTGCCCGACCTGATAAATCTGACCGTGAATACCGGAACCCTGAGCATCCAGGCTCAGAAACGCCTGACAGTGCAGCAGGCTTTCGAGGTCCAGGTCCGGCCGTTCACTGACCAGTTCCAGCTCGAAGCGAAAGGGTTGGCTGATGGCTTCCTTGCCCGTGAACTCAAGGACCTTGAGGTCATGTTGGGCGCCTTCGAGGGTCAACGTGAAACGCGGTTGATTGGCAGGCGCGAACATCCGATGTCTCTCTGCAGAATGAAGGGCGGGCGATTCTGCATGAGGGGCAAGGGGTGATGAATGGGTGACGGGAAAATCAGATTTGCCCTACTTTCATTGACGAAAAACCCTGCAAAAAGCGACGCCTTCAACTACAGACAAATCTCTCAAGTTCACCTCCATCCCTTGTAGGAGTGAGCCTGCTCGCGATAGCAGTGTGTCAGTCAACATTTTCGTTACTGATGAACCGCTATCGCGAGCAGGCTCACTCCTACAGGGACACGCGGTGAATCAGAGAAATCATGGGCACAAAAAAACGGCCCGTCTCCTGTAGGAAACGGGCCGTTTTCGGGTGAGCCTCAGCTCAGAACAATCACTTGTTCAGGTGGAAATCTTTTTCCGCCGCTTCGAAGCGCTGCACCATGCCTCTGCTCGGCTCGCCCATCTTGCTGACGATGTAGATGGCCAGGCTGGCGAAGATGAAGCCCGGGATGATTTCGTACAGACCCAGCAGTTCGAAATGCTTCCAGACCACCACGGTGATCGCGCCGACCAGAATACCGGCCAGTGCGCCGTCACGGGTCATGCCTTTCCAGATGACCGAAATCAGTACAACCGGACCGAACGCTGCACCGAAACCGGCCCAGGCGTAGGACACCAGACCCAGTACGCGGTTTTCCGGGTTGGCGGCCATCGCGATCGCGATCAGTGCAACCAGCAGCACCATGGCGCGGCCGACCCAGACCAGCTCAACCTGAGAAGCGGATTTACGCAGGAAGGTTTTGTAGAAGTCTTCGGTCAGGGCGCTCGAGCACACCAGCAACTGGCAGCTCAGGGTACTCATCACAGCCGCCAGAATGGCCGACAGCAGTACACCGGCAATCCATGGGTTGAAGAGGATCTTGGCCAGTTCGATGAACACACGCTCGTGGTTCTCGGTCACGGGACCGGCAACTTCCGGGTGCGCCGAGAAGTAAGCGATACCGAAGAAGCCCACAGCTACGGTGCCACCCAGGCACAGAATCATCCAGGTCATGGAGATGCGACGGGCGTTGGCAATCGACTTCACCGAATCCGCCGCCATGAAACGCGCGAGGATGTGCGGCTGACCGAAATAGCCCAGACCCCAGCCCATCAGCGAGATGATGCCGATGAAGGTGGTGCCTTTGAGCATGTCGAAGTTGCTTGGATCGTTGGCTTCGATGGCCAGGAACGTGGTGTCGACGCCGCCGGTGGCCAGCAGGACGATGATCGGCGTAAGGATCAGCGCGAAAATCATCAGCGTGGCTTGTACGGTGTCAGTCCAGCTCACGGCGAGGAAACCGCCAACGAAGGTGTAGGCAATCGTCGCCGCAGCACCGGCCCACAGCGCCGTCTCGTAGGACATGCCGAAGGTGCTTTCAAACAGACGGGCGCCAGCGACGATGCCGGAAGCGCAGTAAATGGTGAAGAACACCAGGATCACGATCGCCGAAATGATACGCAGCAGGCCGCTTTTATCTTCGAAGCGGCTGGAGAAGTAGTCCGGCAGGGTCAGGGCATCGCCGTTGTGCTCGGTCTGCACACGCAGACGGCCGGCAACGAACAGCCAGTTCAGGTAGGCACCGACGATCAGGCCGATGGCGATCCAGCTTTCGGACAGACCGGACATGTAGATGGCGCCCGGCAGGCCCATCAACAACCAGCCGCTCATGTCGGAAGCACCGGCAGACAGCGCGGTGACGACGCTGCCGAGGCTGCGACCACCGAGAATATAGTCAGAAAGGTTGTTGGTGGAGCGATAGGCCATGAAGCCGATCAGCACCATTGCTGCGATGTAGATCACGAACGTGATCAGTGTTGGATTGCTTACGCTCATTAAGTTACGCCCTGGCTTTGTTTTTATGTAGCAGCGGTGATGAACCGCGCGCAAACGATGATGTTTGGCAGACGATTCGGGATCCCGCGCATTTAGGACTGATGTTTCCCCAGGAAAGCCACCAGCCGATGCACCGGGTTATCCCGGTTGCACCTAGGGCGCGAATGCTATGCAACAAACCAAAAAAGGTGCAACCAGTTTCGCGCGAATTAGTTGCACCTAGTCGGATATTCCGAGAAACAGGCGGTTTTTGCTCCCTTTTAGCGCAGTCAGAGCGCGTTACTAGAAGCAAAAGCACCAAGCAAGTGCGGCACTTGCGTACCAGAAAATAATTCCTGACGAAGCGTTTATTTTTCCGACAAAAAAAGGGTTGCACCCGGTTGCACCTCTTTCGGCGCGCGGCTAATCTTGCGGCCAGCTGATGCCACGCAACTGTGGCAACCATGAGGATAAAAATATGGCTACCACCACCCTTGGGGTCAAACTTGATGACCCGACCCGCGAGCGCCTGAAGGCCGCCGCAACCTCGATTGATCGCACACCGCACTGGCTGATCAAGCAGGCAATTTTCAATTACCTGGAAAAACTCGAGGGTGGTGCAACCCTGACCGAGCTGAACGGTTTGACCGCCAAGGACGCCGATGAGGCAGGCGAGGTCCACACCGATCACGCGCACCAGTGCTTCCTCGAATTCGCCGAAAGCATCCTGCCGCAATCCGTTCTGCGCGCTTCGATCACCGCTGCTTACCGTCGCCCTGAGCCGGAAGTGGTGCCAATGCTGATCGAGCAAGCTCGCCTGCCGGTCGCCATGGCTGAAGCCACCAACAAACTTGCCGCCTCCATCGCGGAAAAACTGCGTAACCAGAAAAGTGCCGGCGGTCGTGCAGGCATTGTTCAGGGTCTGCTGCAGGAATTTTCCCTGTCGTCCCAGGAAGGCGTGGCGCTGATGTGCCTCGCCGAAGCGCTGCTGCGTATCCCGGACAAGGGCACTCGCGACGCACTGATCCGCGACAAGATCAGCACCGGTAACTGGCACCCGCATTTGGGCAACAGCCCGTCGCTGTTCGTCAACGCGGCCACTTGGGGCCTGCTGCTGACCGGCAAGCTTGTGTCCACCCACAACGAAGCTGGCCTGACGTCGTCCTTGAGCCGCATCATCGGCAAGAGCGGCGAGCCGATGATCCGCAAGGGCGTCGACATGGCCATGCGCCTGATGGGCGAGCAGTTCGTCACCGGCGAAACCATCGCCGAAGCGTTGGCCAACGCGAGCAAGTTCGAAGCCAAGGGCTTCCGTTATTCCTACGACATGCTCGGTGAAGCGGCCCTCACCGAACACGACGCGCAGAAGTACCTGGCGTCGTACGAACAAGCCATTCACTCGATCGGCAAAGCCTCCCACGGCCGTGGGATTTATGAAGGCCCGGGCATCTCCATCAAGTTGTCGGCACTGCACCCGCGTTACAGCCGTGCGCAGTACGAGCGTGTGATGGACGAGCTGTACCCGCGTCTGCTGTCGCTGACCCTGCTGGCCAAGCAATACGACATCGGCCTGAACATCGATGCCGAAGAAGCCGACCGTCTCGAACTGTCGCTGGATCTGCTTGAGCGCCTGTGCTTCGAGCCGCAACTGACTGGCTGGAACGGCATCGGTTTCGTGATCCAGGCTTACCAGAAGCGTTGCCCGTACGTGATCGACTACGTGATCGATCTGGCCCGTCGCAGCCGTCATCGCCTGATGATCCGTCTGGTGAAGGGCGCCTACTGGGACAGCGAAATCAAGCGCGCTCAGGTCGAAGGCCTGGAAGGCTATCCGGTCTACACCCGCAAGGTGTACACCGACGTTTCCTACATCGCTTGCGCACGCAAACTGCTGTCGGTGCCGGAAGTCATCTACCCGCAGTTCGCCACGCACAACGCCCACACCCTGTCGGCCATTTATCACATTGCCGGTCAGAACTATTACCCGGGTCAGTACGAATTCCAATGCTTGCACGGCATGGGCGAACCGCTCTACGAGCAGGTTGTAGGCAAAGTTTCCGAAGGCAAGCTGAACCGTCCGTGCCGCGTGTACGCTCCGGTCGGCACTCACGAAACGCTGCTGGCGTACCTCGTACGTCGCTTGCTGGAAAACGGTGCGAACACCTCGTTCGTCAACCGCATCGCCGACCAGTCGATTTCGATTCAGGAACTGGTGGCCGATCCGGTGGCGCAGATCGAGCAGATGGCGACCGTGGAAGGTGGATTCGGCCTGCCGCACCCGCGTATTCCGTTGCCGCGTGACCTGTACGGCGCCGAGCGAGCCAACTCCAGCGGCATCGACATGGCCAACGAACATCGTCTGGCTTCGCTGTCCTGCGCCCTGCTCGCCACGGCCCATACCGACTGGAAAGCTGCGCCGATGCTCGGTTGCGCGTCGAGCAACGAAACCCCTGCACCAGTGCTGAATCCGTCGGATCACCGCGATGTGGTCGGGCATGTTCAGGAAGCTACCGTCGAAGACGTCGACAACGCTATCCAGTGCGCACTGAACGCTGCACCGATCTGGCAGGCCACCCCGCCGGCCGAACGTGCGGCGATTCTGGAACGTGCCGCTGACTTGATGGAAGGCGAGATTCAGCCACTGATGGGCCTGTTGGCTCGTGAAGCCGGCAAGACCTACGCCAACGCCATCGCCGAAGTCCGCGAAGCGGTCGACTTCCTGCGTTACTACGCAGTACAAGCGCGCAACGATTTCAGCAACGACGCCCACCGTCCATTGGGTCCGGTAGTGTGCATCAGCCCGTGGAACTTCCCGCTGGCGATCTTCAGCGGCCAAGTGGCTGCAGCATTGGCTGCCGGTAACCCGGTATTGGCCAAACCGGCCGAGCAGACTCCGCTGGTTGCCGCTCAGGCCGTGCGCTTGATGCTCGAAGCCGGGATTCCGCAAGGCGTGCTGCAACTGCTGCCGGGTCGCGGTGAAACCGTCGGCGCCGGTCTGGTCGGCGATGAGCGCGTCAAAGGCGTGATGTTCACCGGCTCCACCGAAGTTGCGCGCCTGCTGCAACGCAACATTGCCGGTCGTCTCGACAACCAGGGTCGTCCGATTCCACTGATCGCCGAAACCGGTGGCCAGAACGCCATGATCGTCGACTCCTCGGCTCTGACCGAACAAGTCGTGATCGACGTAGTTTCGTCGGCCTTCGACAGCGCCGGTCAGCGTTGCTCGGCGCTGCGCGTACTGTGCCTGCAGGAAGATTCCGCCGATCGCGTCATCGAGATGCTCAAAGGTGCCATGGCGGAAAGCCGTCTCGGCAACCCGGAGCGCCTGTCCGTGGACATCGGCCCGGTGATCGACGCCGAAGCCAAGGCGGGCATCGACAAGCACATCCAGGGCATGCGCGACAAAGGTCGCAACGTCTACCAAGTGGCGATTGCCGACACCGAAGAAGTCAAACGCGGCACCTTCGTCATGCCGACCCTGATCGAACTGGAAAGCTTCGACGAGCTGCAACGCGAGATCTTCGGCCCGGTGCTGCACGTGGTGCGCTACAAGCGCAAAGAGATCGATCAACTGATCGGCCAGATCAACGCTTCCGGTTATGGCCTGACTTTGGGCGTACACACGCGCATCGACGAGACCATCGCCAAGGTGATCGACAACGTCAACGCCGGTAACGTCTACGTCAACCGCAACATCGTTGGCGCTGTGGTCGGCGTGCAGCCATTCGGCGGCGAAGGCTTGTCGGGTACCGGTCCGAAAGCCGGTGGCCCGCTGTACTTGTACCGCTTGCTGTCGACGCGCCCTACTGATGCCATCGAACAATCCTTCGCTCGCGGTGATGCTGCCGTGGCACCGGACGTTCGTCTGCGCGACGCCATGAGTAAACCG
The DNA here is from genome assembly GCF_900187485.1 of Pseudomonas sp. Irchel s3a12. Lineage (NCBI taxonomy): Bacteria > Pseudomonadati > Pseudomonadota > Gammaproteobacteria > Pseudomonadales > Pseudomonadaceae > Pseudomonas > Pseudomonas sp. Irchel s3a12. The sequence continues at coordinate 327,739 of NZ_FYDN01000005.1, read as the reverse complement.
CTGACCGCGCTGAAAGCCTGGGCTGACAGCAACAAGTTTGCCGACCTGAGCACCCTGTGCGTGCAGTACGCTGCGCAATCGCAGAGCGGCATCACCCGCGTACTGGCCGGCCCGACCGGTGAGAAAAACAGCTATGCCATCCTGCCGCGTGAGCACGTGTTGTGCCTGGCCGAGGTTGAAGGTGATTTGCTGACGCAACTGGCGGCGGTGCTGGCGGTAGGCGGTTCGGCGGTATGGCCGGAGTCCGACATCAGCAAGGCCTTGTTCGCACGCCTGCCGAAGGAGATTCAGGCGCGGATCAAGCTGGTTGCCGACTGGAATAAAGACGACGTGGTGTTTGATGCGGTTCTGCATCACGGCCATTCCGACCAGTTGCGCGGCGTTTGCCAGCAGATTGCCAAGCGTGCCGGTGCGATCGTTGGGGTTCAGGGCTTGTCCCAGGGCGAGACCAACATTGCGCTCGAGCGCCTGGTGATTGAGCGGGCGTTGAGTGTTAACACCGCTGCGGCGGGGGGTAATGCCAGCTTGATGACTATCGGCTAAACCGGTCTAAATCCAGGCGACCGCAATAGTCGCCTGGAATGCAATTCCCTGTAGGAGTGAGCCTGCTCGCGATAGCGATCTATCAGACACATTTATTTGACTGACAGACCGCTATCGCGAGCAGGCTCACTCCTACATTTGATTAGTGTCGCCCTCACCTCTGCATCACTCTCATCAATCATCCTATCCAGCCTCTATTCCCCCACCTTAGACTCGGCCCAACCCCAATTTCAGGTAGGCCGCCATGTCCGAGACGCTGCTCAGTTCCCGCAATCTGGCTTTCGAGCTGTATGAAGTCCTCGATGCCGAGGGCCTGACCCGGCGTGAGCGCTTTGCCGAGCACAATCGCGAAACCTTCGACGCCGCCATCGGCACCGCACGCAGCATCGCCGAGAAGTACTTCGCACCGCACAACCGCAAAGGCGACGAGAACGAGCCGCGCTACGAGGACGGTAAGGCGATTCTGATTCCTGAAGTGAAACCGGCTGTGGATGCTTTCCTCGAAGCCGGATTCCTCAATGCCGCGCGCAGCTTCGACGCTGGCGGCATGCAACTGCCGACGCTGCTGTCCCAAGCCTGCTTCGCCCATTTTCAGTCGGCCAACGCTGCGTCGACTTCGTACCCGTTCCTGACCATGGGCGCGGCGAACCTGATCGAGAGCTTTGGCACTGAGGAGCAGAAACAACGCTTCCTGCAGCCCATGATCGATGGTCGCTTCTTCGGCACCATGGCGCTGACCGAACCGCATGCAGGTTCATCGCTGTCGGATATTCGTACGCGCGCCGAGCCGGCGTCCGACGGCACTTATCGCCTGAAGGGCAACAAAATCTTCATCTCCGGCGGCGATCACCCGCTCTCGGAAAACATCGTGCACATGGTCCTGGCCAAACTGCCGGACGCACCTGCGGGCGTTAAAGGCATTTCGCTGTTTATCGTACCGAAGTTTCTGGTTAACGATGACGGCAGCCTCGGCCCACGCAATGACGTGCTGCTGGCCGGGCTGTTCCACAAGATGGGCTGGCGCGGCACCACCTCCACGGCGCTGAACTTCGGCGATAACGGTGAGTGCGTCGGTTATCTGGTCGGTGAGCCGCATCGCGGTTTGAGCTACATGTTCCAGATGATGAACGAGGCGCGGATCGGCGTCGGCATGGGCGCAGTGATGCTCGGTTATGCCGGTTATCTGTATTCGCTGGAGTACGCCCGCGAACGCCCGCAAGGCCGGGTGCCGGACAGCAAGGATCCGACCACAGCGCCGGTGGCGATCATTCAGCACGCCGATGTACGACGCATGCTGTTGACGCAAAAGTCCTACGTTGAAGGTGCATTTGACCTCGGCTTGTATGCCGCACGCTTATTCGACGACACCACCACGCTTGAATCTGAAACCGAGCGCAAACAGGCGCATGAGTTGCTGGATCTGCTGACGCCGATCGTCAAATCCTGGCCATCGGAGTTCTGCCTCAAGGCCAACGAACTGGCGATCCAGATTCTTGGCGGCCACGGTTACACCCGCGAATACCCGGTGGAGCAGTATTACCGCGACAACCGCTTGAACCCGATTCACGAAGGCACCCACGGCATTCAGTCGCTGGATTTGCTCGGGCGCAAACTGGCGCAGAACGGGGGTGCCGGACTGAAGCAGTTGATTCGGTTGATCGCCACCACCGCTGAACGCGCTACGGCGTACGATTCGCTGACCGCACTGCGGGAGCCTTTAGAGAAACTGGTAGCTCGCCTGCAAACGGTGACCATCGGCCTGCTGACCGATCTGGCACAGGGCAAGGTCAACAGCAGCCTAGCAAACTCGGCGTTGTACCTGAAGGTGTTCGGCCACGCGGTGATTGGCTGGCGCTGGCTGGAGCAGGCGATTCGTGCCGAGGAAGGGTTGGCCATAGGGAACTCAGCGGATGCTGACTTCTATAAGGGCAAGCTGCAAGCAGCGAGGTATTTCCTGACGTGGGAAGTGCCGGGTTGCCACCATGAACTGGCGTTGCTGGAGGCGCGGGATGATACGTGCCTGGCGATGCAGGATGCGTGGTTCTGATTTCAGCGCCGTCACCTAGACAAAACACATTATCGGGCTTTCCACACCTGTCATGTTTGACAGGTGTGGGTATGAGTCCTGCGCGGTAGGCTGGTTTGGCCAGACATGTAGTTTGCAGTTTGCCCGGCAAGTTCGGACTTAACGTCCTCTTCTTACCCTACAAAAGAGCGAACAACATGGACAGCCAAACTGCCGACCAAACCATCAAACTTGCAGAACTGGTAACGCAGGACTATTGCGTCCTTGCTTCGATTTCGCAATTTGGATCGCGAAACGGAACGGTCTGGACTAACAAAAACGCCCCGGTTTCCACTGTAACCAGCAAAAATCACCATCGTCTTTCTGATGAGCGATCGCAGATCAGCATCACGACATCGCCGGACAACTCAGTACCGGCTGTCGAAACAACAGCAGCAGCAATGTTCGAGATCATTATGGCGGAGGACCGTTATGAGACGGTCAATCGCGTAGCTTACAAAGATTACACATTCATAGGTGCCACTCAGGTGCGAGCAGTAGTATATGGCGGCGCAGACGCGAAATTGCTGATTGATCCTAACGTCGTTCTGAGCGCAGAAGAGTTTGTTTTTGCGGCAAGAGTCAATGACGTAGTAAAAGATCCCACTGCAGAGCGCGTTACGGAAAAGCGTTACATCAAAAAAGGGGAAAATCTCTACCAGGCCATGGTTATCACTTCGCGCTCGAGTTATATCAGCAAGCAGGATTTCAATAGAGACGATATGTTCAGAACACTGGCAGCTGGCGACACTTACCACGAAGACCAGCAGGTGTGGACCGTCCGAGAGAAGCGAGTGTTTTATCTGGAGACAATTGGTGGCATCGATTTCTATGGGCGAGAAATCCTGCTGTTCTGAATGGCGAAACTAAAGTGAAACCGACGCGCCCTCAAGGCGCGTCGGTTCTGTACCAGAGTCACTCATTTCAATCGGAACCCACCCATCTGCCGCGCCAGATCATCCGCCAGTTTCTGCAACATCTGACAATCCTCGCGGCAGGCCCTGACCTCCCCCGCCGTCGCCCGCGCCAGATCAGAAATCCCCTGCACATTCCGGTTGATCTCTTCAGTCACCGCCGACTGCTCTTCCGTCGCCGTCGCCACTTGATGGTTCATATCGCTGATGCGCTCGACCTGACCGGTAATCGCCGTCAACGACGCTCCGGTGCGCTGGCTCGACTCAACCCCTGTGCCGGTCGCGGCCTGACCGGTGCGCATCGACGACACGGCGTTTTCCGCGCCTTGCTTGAGGCTGCCGATCATCTGCTGGATTTCGTCAGTGGATGCCTGCGTGCGGCGCGCCAAAGTGCGTACTTCATCGGCGACGACGGCGAAACCGCGCCCCATATCCCCGGCCCGCGCCGCTTCGATGGCGGCGTTGAGCGCCAACAGGTTGGTCTGCTCGGACACGCCACGAATCACCGCCAATACAGAATCGATCGAAGCCACCTGATGCGCCAGCTCACCGACCGCGCCCGCCGCCACGCCAATCTCATCGGACATGCTTTCAATATGCCGAATCGAGCCGCCGACCACCTCCCGCGCCTGCATTGCTTCATCCCGCGCGGTCTGCGAGGCCAGCGCCGCGTTACCGGCGTTTTGCGCGATTTCCTGCACGGTCAAACCCATCTCGTGAACCGCCGTCGCGACCATGTCGGTCATTTCCTGCTGGCGGCCCGAGCGTTCAGCCGTGTTCTCCACCACTTTCGCCACTTGCCCCACGGCCGTACGCAGTCGCTCGCTGGTGGTCAGTACTTCGCCGATCAATCCGCGCTGGCTATCGAGGAAACGATTGAAGCCGCGAGCGAGGTCGCCCAGTTCATCGGCACGGCTGGAATCTAACCGGTGGGTCAAATCTCCACCGCCGCTACCAATCGCTACCAGCGCCGCTGTTACCTGACGAATCGGCCGCACCAGCCCTTGCGCCAGCCACACCACCAAAGCGAGGCACACCAGCGCTACGGCCAGACCGATACCGCCGCTCATCCACATCGCTTTACGGGCTTCGGCGTAGATCTGCGATTGCGGCACTTCGGCCACCAGGGTCCAGCCCAGATCGCGCAGCGGCAGGCTGAAGGCGAGGAAGTCTTCACCCTCCCTTTGGAAGCTGCTGCTCACAGCATTTTTTTGACCCATGACGGCTTGAGCAGCGGAGGCGCCAATCTGCTCCGTCAGGGTGCGCTTACCGCTGAATTGCGCCTCGGGATGCACCTGGATCAAACCATCGGAACGCACGAGATAGACCTTGCCGCGCTCGCCAAAGCTGAAGTTGTGAATCAGCTCCGACAGCTCTTTCATGCTCAAACCGAGCCCAGCCACACCGACCACTTTACCGGCCTGCTCGACCTTCAAATCGATGAACAGCGCCAGTTCTCCGGTGGCGCCATCGTTGTCGATATTGAGAGTGCGCGGCTGATTGCTGTCGAGGAAGGAATAGAACCACGCGTCAGCCGGTTTTGAACGGCTGAGGGTGCGATCCAGGCCTTTTTCGGTGATGTAGTGATTGGATTCGGTGCCGATGATCAAAGCAGTGAAGGCTTTATGTTCGGCGCGGATGCCTTCCAGATACTGCGCGAAGCCAGCCGTTTTGCTGCTGTCTTCGCCTGAGGCGAGCCAGTCACGGACCATCGTATTACTGGCAATATCCTTGGCGGCTGTCAGCGGTTGCACAAGGATCCGTTCGATATCGTTGCGCGTCGCTTCGATGCTCGACGGCAGTGCTTGTTCGACCAGATAGCTCTGGGCGAGGCGGTTGACCACCAGGGTATAAATGCCAACCACGATCAGGATACTGACCAGCAGGGCGGTGCCCATGCTGAGAATCAGCTGCCATTGAATACTGCGTCGCCACAACTGCATGGAGCACCCCCAAAGAATAAGAGGCAGAAACACTGCAACTGTCGCGCCAGATGTATACAAAAATCACGCAAACAAGAGACAAACCCTAAAGCAGCGATCTTCGACCAGCAAGAAGCGGGCCGATTTCATAGGGAGAACACTGTCAACTCTGACAGGTTACAGGGCGCATCGCGTGGCATAGATTGCAGTTTCCCTGTCTGTGCCCAAGCATTCGCTTCACAGACTCATGCTGTACTAGCAGGAGAAAGATCATGGCTGATACAAGTCCAGCTGAAAGCTTTGTACAGACAATTTCTGACAACGATACGTTTGTGAAATCAGCGCAGGTCGGCGACTTTGTCGACGGATCCAGCATGCTATCGATGATCACCCGAAAACACTTCACCGAAGTCATGGTTTTCCCCGTAATCCATTACAAAGCTACGATCACTACGTTCTCAGGCGCGACGTTCAGTACAACTCAGCCGATCGCAGGATCAGAATATATAAACCTGCTTTCGCGCGGAGATGAAGTGACGATCGACGAGACGACCTACAGGGTCTCCCACGGAGAGTTTAAGAAGCAAACCAACGGAGAGTGGTTGAGGAAGATCTACTGGCAACCAGTGACTAAAACTCAATAAACACAGAGCCGTTCATATATGAGCGCCTCGTAGTACCGAGGCGCTGCAAAAACGCGCTTCAACCCTGATTGATGGTCTTGGCGATGGTGTCGACCGTGGCGCTGACTTGCTCTTGGTAACGGTCGAGTTCTTCCTGGTGTTGCTTCTTCATTTCGATCTGCTGCGAGCACAGATTCATCGCCGCCAGCACCAGCAAACGGTCACCGATCAGTGTCGGGTATTTGCGCTTGGTGTCATCCAGCGCTGCCTTGAGCATCATGGCCGCGTCCAGCAGGGTCTGTTCTTCCCCGGCCGGTGCCTTGATCGAATAGTCCTCCCCGAGAATGGAGACGACTTTTACCCCTGCTGTGTGGTGGTTCATGCGCTGACAGGACCTGCGTTGACGCGATCAACCAAGGCTTGAATGCGGGCCGCGGTGGCGCCGTGCTTTTCTTCCTGTTCCATCAGGTTCAGTTGCAGGCTTTCGTTTTCATCCTTGGCCTGGGCCAGTTCCGTGGACAGGGTCTGGTTGGTTTGCGCGAGGGTCTGGTTCTGTTGCACCAGGTCGCTGACGAGCTGTTCCAATTGGCTGAGGGATGCTTCCAACATTTTGATCTTCCAAGCGTTTTTCAAAGGGCGCGTACGATAAAGAAAAGTCACCACGGATGCCAGGGTTAAACCGGCGCAAAGCCTTGATTTTCCTGGTGGCGGACCGTTCCTGCGAGTTTTAAAGACTGTGATCTGCCGATCTGGTTCCTGCACTTCGTCGCCCAGGCCCTTCTGCGACAAATACGCACAGTGCCTCAAGACTTTAGTCGCATGACCGATAAGTCATCCATACAGCAGTCTCAGCCCGCATGGATGCGGCCCTCTCTTGGTATCCGCCCCATGTCCCTTCGCAATATGAATATCGCCCCACGGGCGTTTACCGGCTTCGCCCTGATTGGCGGCCTGATGCTGATTCTGGGTGTGTTCGCACTGAATCAGATGAGCAAAATCCGCGGTGCAGCCGAGAACATCTCGTCCACCAGCGTACCGAGCATCAAGAACCTCGACGAGTTCACCCAGTTGACCCTGCGCCTGCGCGTGCTGTCGTACCGCTTGCTGGTCAACCGCGAGCCAGACGTGCAGCAGAAAACCGTTGAGCTGCTGGACATGCGTAACCAGCAGATCCGCAAGGCCCAGAGCGATTACGAGCCGCTGATCGGCAGCCCCGAAGAGCGTGCTGCCTATGACCAGTACGTGCAGTTGCTTGGCCAGTACCGCCAGATCGAAGACCGCATGAAGAGCCTGTCGCGCAACAACCAGGTGGATGAGCTGCGCACCCTGCTCAACACCGAGTTGCTGAACAACTCCGAAGCGGTGAACACCGTGCTCAACCGTCTGATGCAGATCAACGGCGCGCAGATCAGCGAGACCAATCAGCGAGCGGCCGATCAGTACTCTTCGGCGTTTGATCTGGTGGTGACCCTGCTGGTGATCGCCACTGGTCTGACCTTCCTGTTCGCCTGGCTGCTGACGGTGAGCATCACTAAACCAATTTCCAAAGCACTGGACGCTGCGGAAACCATCGCCGAAGGCAACCTGACCCAGCCGATCCATGTTGACGGTGAAGACGAGGCCGGTCGCCTGCTCGCAGCCATGGCCAAGATGCAATCGAAGCTGCGTGACACCCTGCAACGCATTTCCGGCTCGGCCACTCAGCTGGCTTCAGCGGCTGAAGAGCTGAACAGCGTCACCGACGAAAGCGCGCGTGGCCTGACTCAGCAGAACAACGAGATCGAACAAGCGGCCACTGCGGTCAACGAAATGACCAGCGCCGTAGAAGAAGTCGCCCGCAATGCGGTGAGCACCTCCGAAGCCTCGAAGAACGCCACCACTTCGGCTGGCGACGGTCGTGACCTGGTCCAGGAAACAGTCAGCGCGATCGAACGCATGAGTGCCGATGTACAGAGCACTGCCAGCCTGATCGGCGATCTGGCCAATGAATCCCGTGACATCGGCAAGGTGCTCGACGTGATTCGTGGCCTGGCCGATCAGACCAACCTGCTGGCACTGAACGCAGCGATTGAAGCGGCACGTGCCGGTGAAGCGGGTCGTGGTTTTGCCGTGGTGGCGGATGAAGTACGTGCCCTGGCGCACCGCACTCAGCAGTCGACCAGCGAAATCGAGCGGATGATCGGCAGCATTCAGAGCGGTACCGAACACGCCGTGGATTCGATGCGTAACAGCACCGAGCGTGCCGAGTCGACGCTGAACATTGCTCGAGGTGCCGGCATGTCGCTGGACACCATCAACACCGCCATCGTCGAGATCAATGAGCGCAACCTGGTGATCGCCAGCGCCGCCGAAGAGCAGGCACAAGTGGCGCGGGAAGTGGATCGTAATCTGGTGAATATTCGTGATCTGTCGGTGCAATCGGCGACCGGCGCGAATCAGACCAGTGCGGCGAGTAATGAACTGTCGCGGTTGGCGCTGGACCTGAACAACATGGTTGGGCGGTTTAGCCTGTAAATTTTGAGATCAAGATCAAAAGCCCCTCACCCCAGCCCTCTCCCAGAGGGAGAGGGGGAAAGGGAGCAGATCTTCATGCTTTTCAAAACCTGCGCTCGACTCGGAATTTCAGGTCGGTGCAACTTGAACAAACACCGCGCTCGGTCCCCCTCTCACCCCGGGAGAGGGGGAAAGGGGGCAGATCTTCGTGTTTTCAAAACCTGAGTTCGACTCAGGATTTTCAGGTCGATGTACCTTGCACAAACACTGCGATCAGTCCCCTCTCCCTCCGGGAGAGGGCTAGGGTGAGGGCAGCAACCGACAGTCGAACCCAAACCTCGAATCCCCCAGCGCAAAAACCTTTTTGACAGCATCACATTTCAACAGGTTAGAATCGCTGGCACGCAGACTGCATGGTCAGTTTGTGCCCGTTTTTACGCTTCTGGAGTACTGCCTTTGAATGCGACGACCATCAACAGCCTGTTCTTGATCGGCGCGTTGCTGGTAGGCGCAAGCATTCTCGTCAGTTCGCTTTCTTCCCGTCTCGGCATCCCGATTCTGGTCATCATCCTCGCTGTCGGCATGGCCGCCGGGGTCGATGGCGGCGGGATCATCTTCGATAACTACCCGACGGCCTATCTGGTCGGCAACCTCGCCCTGGCGGTGATCCTCCTCGACGGCGGTTTGCGCACGCGGGTGTCGAGTTTCCGCGTGGCGTTATGGCCGGCGTTGTCGCTGGCCACGGTCGGGGTGTTGATCACCACCGGGCTGACCGGCATGGCCGCTGCCTGGCTGTTCGATCTCAATCTGATTCAAGGCTTGTTGATCGGTGCCATCGTTGGCTCGACGGACGCCGCAGCGGTGTTCTCGCTGCTCGGCGGCAAAGGCCTGAACGAACGGGTGACGGCCAGCCTGGAAATCGAATCCGGCAGCAACGACCCGATGGCGGTGTTTCTCACCGTGACCCTGATCGACATGCTCGCCAGCGGCCAGACCGGCCTGCACTGGAGCCTGTTGACCCACCTGATCCGCGAGTTCGGCATCGGCGGCGTGATCGGTCTCGGTGGCGGTTGGTTGATGTTGCAACTGGTCAACCGGATCAATCTGGCGGCGGGCCTGTATCCGATTCTGGTGATCGCTGGCGGTCTGGTGGTATTCGCCCTGACCAACGCCCTGCATGGCAGCGGCTTCCTCGCGGTTTATTTGTGCGGGCTGGTGATCGGCAACCGTCCGGTGCGCAGCCGCCACGGCATTCTGCACATGCTCGACGGCATGGCGTGGCTGGCGCAGATCGGTATGTTCCTGGTGCTGGGGCTGCTGGTGACGCCGCATGATTTGCTGCCGATCGCCCTGCCCGCTCTCGGTCTGGCGCTGTGGATGATTCTGTTTGCGCGACCGCTGTCGGTGATGGTCGGCCTGCTGCCGTTCAAAGCGTTCCATGGGCGTGAAAAAGCCTTTATTTCCTGGGTTGGCCTGCGCGGCGCGGTGCCGATCATTCTCGCGGTGTTCCCGCTGATGGCCGGGCTGCCGAATGCGCAGCTGTACTTCAACCTCGCCTTCTTCATCGTGCTGGTGTCGCTGCTAGTGCAGGGCACGAGCCTGCCGTGGGTCGCCAAGCTATTGAAGGTGACCGTGCCGCCAGAGCCGGCGCCGATTTCTCGCGCAGCGCTGGAAGTCCATGTCACCAGCGAGTGGGAGCTGTTCGTGTACAAGCTGGGCGCGGAGAAATGGTGCATCGGTTCGCCCCTGCGCGAACTGAAAATGCCCGAAGGTACACGTATCGCTGCGCTGTTTCGTGGCCAGCAACTGCTCCATCCGTCGGGTAGTACAGTGCTGGAAGTCGATGATCTACTGTGCGTTATCGGCCATGAACACAACCTTGGCGCCCTCGGAAAACTGTTCAGCCAGGCGCCGCAACGCGGCCTCGATCTGCGTTTCTTCGGCGATTTTGTACTCGAAGGAGACGCCCAGCTTAAAGCGGTTGCAGCGCTGTATGGCCTGCCGGCCGAGGGCATCGATCCGGACATGACCCTGGGCGCGTTCATTGCCCACAAGGTCGGTGGTGCACCGATCGTTGGTGACCAAGTGGAGTGGAACAACACTCACTGGACGGTTGCGGTCATGGACGGGAACAAGATCGGCAAAGTGGGCGTCAGATTCCCCGAAGGAAGTCGCCCGGGCCCCGGGCTCTTCCTCTAAACTGCGTCCACTATCACTTGTTTGACCGGTCTCTATGCCTACCCTGCGCTCCTTTTTCGTCGCGGCCCTGCTGGGCCTGAGTCTCACTGTCGGCCCGCTTTACGCCGCCGAACCGCCCTCCAGCGACGCCGTGCAGGCCAGCCTGGACAAACTCGCCGACAGCAAACTGCCGGATGCCGATAAGAAGGCCCTGCAGACCGTCCTGCAGAACACGCTCAATCAGCTGAACAATCAGCGTGATTACGAACAGAAACTGATCGATCTCAAGCAGCAACTGGCGACCGCCCCCAAGCAGACCATTGAAAACACTCGCGAGCTGGCCCGCCTCAAAGCCAACGCGGTGGTGTCGGTGGCGCAGCGTTTTCCCAAGGAGTCGATTCAGCAACTGGAGCAAATCCTCACCGATCGCTCGACTCAGCAAAGTGACCTGCAAAAAGCCCTCGCCGACGCTAACAGCCTGATCATCACTGCGCAGACTCGCCCCGAGCGCGCGCAAGCGGAGATATCCGCCAGCCAGACGCGCATCCAGCAGATCAACAACATCCTCAAATCCGGCAAGGACGCGGGTAAAACCGTCACCGCCGAGCAGCGCGACCAGTTGAACGCCGAACTGGCGGCGCTGAATGCGCTGATCCCGCTGCGTCGTCAGGAGCTGGCCGGCAATAGCCAGCTGCAGGATCTGGGCAATGCTCAGCATGACTTGCTTTCGGAGAAGTCCGATCGCCTCGACCGCGAGATCCAGGAACTGCAAACCCTGATCAACCAGAAGCGTCTGGCGCAGTCGCAGGAAACCGTTACCCAACAGTCGATCGAAGCGCAGAAGGCCGGTAGCAGCAGTCTGCTGGCCATCGAAAGCACGGCGAATCTCAAGCTCTCCGACTACCTGCTCAAAAGCACTGACCGCCTCAACGAAGTCACCCAGCAGAATCTGCAGACTAAACAACAGCTCGACAGCCTGACCCAGAGCGATTCAGCGCTGGACGAGCAGATCAGCGTGCTCAAGGGCAGCCTGCTGCTGTCGAAGATTCTCTACAAACAGAAACAAGCCCTGCCACGTCTCAAAGTCGACCGCGATCTGGCGGATCAGATCGCCGACATTCGCCTGTGGCAATTCGACGTCAGCCAGCAGCGTGAGCAACTGAGCAATCCGGCCGCCTATGTCGACAACCTGCTATCGACGCAGCCGCCGGAGCAGGTCACCCCGCAATTGCGCAAAAACCTGCTGGATCTGGCCAACACCCGCGCCGATCTGCTGGAGCGGCTGAACCGCGAACTGAGCGCCATGCTCAACGAGTCGATCACCCTGCAACTCAATCAGAAACAACTGCTGAGCACCGCGCAGGGTCTGCGTGCGACGCTCGATGAGCAGATGTTCTGGATTCCAAGCAACAAGCCGCTGGATCTGGAATGGATGCGCGCGGTGCCGGAGCGCCTGAAACGCCAGGTCGACACCTTGCCATGGGCATCCAGCCTCAGTGAACTGACTGACGGCCTGACTCAGCGACCGTTGCTGTTCCTGCCCTTGGCCTTGTTGATCGGCGCCCTGCTGTGGCGGCGCAAGAATCTGTACGCGCGGCTTAACAAGGTTCACCAGGACATCGGTCACTTCAAGCGTGACAGCCAATGGCACACCCCGCAGGCGATCCTGATCAATATTCTGCTGGCGATGCCGGTGGCGCTGGGCCTGGCACTCTGCGGTCTGGCGTTGCAAATCGATGCCCGTGGACAGAACGCCAATATGGGCGCGGCTTTGCTGCAAATGGGTCAGGCGTGGCTGGTGTTCTACACCGCTTACCGGATTCTGGCGCCGGGCGGCGTGGCGGAACTGCACTTCCGTTGGGAAAAGCCGCAGGTCGAGTTCCTGCAAGGCTGGATCCGTCGACTGGGCCTGGTGGTCATGGCGCTGGTGACCATTGTTGCCGTCGCCGAATTGCAGCCGGCCGCACTGGCAGACGACGTGCTCGGCATGCCGGTGGTGCTGACCTGCTATGCCCTGATGGCCTGGCTGCTCAGCCGCCTGCTGATCAGCAGCCCGGCCCACGAAAACACTTCGCTGTTCCGCAAAGCCGTCGGCGTGATGTTCACCCTGCTGCCGATCGCGTTGTTCGTGGCGGTGTGCTTCGGCTACTACTACACCGCGCTGAAGCTCAGCGACCGCTTGATCAACACCCTGTACCTGCTGATGTTCTGGCTGGTGATCGAAGCCACCTTCGTGCGCGGCCTGAGCGTTGCCGCGCGACGTCTGGCCTACCAGCGTGCCCTGGCCAAACGGCAGGCGGCGAAAGAGGCCGGCGACGGCGAAGCGGTGATCGAAGAGCCGACGCTGGACATCGAAAAGGTCAACGAACAGTCCCTGCGCCTGATCCGTCTGGCCCTGCTCGGCGGCTTCATCGCGGCGCTGTACTGGGTCTGGTCGGATCTGATTTCGGTGTTCTCCTACCTCGACAACATCACTCTCTACGAATACACCAGCGGCACCGGCGCCAACATGAGCATGGTGCCGATCAGCATCGGCGACATGCTCGGCGCGCTGATCATCATCGGCATCACCTTCGCCCTCGCGCGCAACTTGCCCGGTCTGCTCGAAGTGTTTGTGCTGTCCAAGCTCAATCTCGCTCAGGGCAGTGCCTACGCGACCACCACGTTGCTGTCGTATGTGATCGCCGGTGTCGGTTTCGTCTCGACCCTGTCGACCCTCGGCGTGAGTTGGGACAAGTTGCAATGGCTGGTGGCGGCGCTGTCGGTGGGCCTCGGTTTCGGTATGCAGGAGATCTTTGCGAACTTCATCTCCGGCATCATGATTCTGTTCGAACGCCCGGTGCGAATCGGTGACACCATCACCATCGGCAACCTGTCGGGCACGGTGAGCAAGATCCGCATCCGCGCCACGACCATCACCGACTTCGACCGCAAGGACATCATTGTCCCGAACAAGACGTTCATCACCGGGCAACTGATCAACTGGTCGCTGACCGACACCATCACCCGCGTCACGCTGAAACTCGGCGTCGATTACGGCTCGGACCTGGATCTGGTCAAGGAACTGCTGCTCAAGGCTGCCCGCGAGAACCCGCGCGTGCTCAAGGAACCCGAGCCGCACGTGTACTTCCTCAACTTCGGCGAAAGCACCCTCGACCACGAGTTGCGCATGCACGTGCGCGACCTCGGTGACCGCAACCCGGTGCTCGATGAGGTCAACCGCTTCATCAACCGTGAGTTCAAGAAGCAGCACATCAACATCTCGTTCCGCCAGATGGAGGTTTACCTGAAGAACCTTCACGGTCAGGAATACAAGATGGTGCCGATCGAGCCGGAAACCAAAACCATCGTGCCGATCGCCGACGATCAGAAACCGCTGCAAGAGCCACCGCCGGCCAAACTCGACTAACCGGTTTATTCCCAGCAGAATGCTCGGACATTCTGCTGGAGCCGGCCCTTGAAAGCCCTCGACGAACTGACCTTCGACAATCGCTTCGCCCGCCTGGGCGATGCGTTCTCCGCCCATGTGCTGCCCGAGCCGATCGATAATCCGCGTCTGGTCGTCGCCAGCCCGGCGGCCCTGGCCTTGCTCGATCTCGATCCGGCCGCAGCCGAAACTCAGGAATTTGCCGAACTGTTTGGCGGCCACAAGCTGTGGGCCGATGCCGAACCGCGGGCGATGGTCTATTCCGGGCATCAGTTCGGCGGCTACACGCCGCAACTTGGTGACGGTCGGGGCTTGCTGCTCGGCGAGGTCAACAACACTGCCGGCGAGCATTGGGACCTGCACCTGAAGGGCGCCGGACAGACGCCGTTTTCGCGCATGGGCGACGGCCGGGCGGTGCTGCGTTCGTCGATCCGCGAGTTTCTCGCCTCCGAAGCGCTGCACGCGCTGAATATCCCTTCTTCGCGCGCGGCCTGCGTGATCGGCTCCGACACCCCAGTCTGGCGCGAAAAGCAGGAGCGCGCGGCGATGGTGCTGCGCCTGGCGCCGAGCCACATCCGCTTTGGCCACTTTGAATACTTCTATTACACCAAACGCCCCGAGCAGCAAAAGCAGCTCGGCGAGCACGTGTTGGCCATGCACTTCCCCGAGTGCCTGGAGCAACCGGAACCGTATCTGGCGATGTTCCGTGAAATCGTCGAGCGCAACGCCGAGCTGATCGCCAAATGGCAGGCTTACGGCTTCTGCCACGGCGTAATGAACACCGACAACATGTCGATCCTCGGCATCACCTTCGACTTCGGCCCGTTCGCCTTTCTCGACGATTTCGACGCCAACTTCATCTGCAACCATTCGGATGATCAGGGCCGTTACTCGTTCAGCAATCAGGTGCCGGTCGGCCAGTGGAACCTAAGTGCGTTGGCTCAAGCGTTGACGCCGTTCATCAGCGTTGAAGCCCTGCGCGAAACTCTCGGTTTGTACTTGCCACTGTTTCAGGCGCACTACCTCGACCTGATGCGCCGCCGTTTAGGCCTCACCACAGCTGAAGATGACGACCAAACACTGCTGGAAAACCTGCTGCAATTGATGCAGAACAGCGGCGTTGATTACACGCTGTTCTTCCGCCGACTCGGTGCAGAGTCCGCCGTAGAAGCCGTCGCCCGTTTGCGCGACGATTTCGTCGACATCAAGGGCTTTGACGCCTGGGGCGAACGCTACATCGCCCGCGTTGCCCGCGATGGCGACGCCGATCAGGAACAGCGCCGCACCCGCATGCACGCGGTCAATCCGCTGTACATCCTGCGCAACTATCTGGCGCAAAAGGCCATCGATGCGGCAGAGCAAGGGGATTACTCGGAGGTACGCCGGCTGCATGCAGTGCTGAGCAAACCGTTTGAAGAGCAGCCGGGGATGGAGGCTTATGCCGAGCGGCCACCGGAGTGGGGCAAGCATTTGGAGATCAGTTGTTCGTCTTGAACCAGCATCAGGTAAACACATCGATTGGCACATTGAAGCGCTCTGCCAACCAACGAATCTGGCGCAAGTTAAGCTTGCGCTTGCCGTTCAAAATCTCCGAAACAACCGACTGAGTACCAACACCCGGCAAGTCGCTCTGAGTCAGGCCGTGCTCACGCATCATGTAACCGAGAACCTCTTCGCCACTTGCCTGGGCCATGGGGTGATGGGTGTGATCCCATTCTTCGATCCAGTCACCGATGATGTCGACCAAGCTCATCAACGGGTGCGACTCATCATCGCCGGTAATTTCCAGCAGTTCGTCGACTGCCAATACCAAAGCATCGTAGTCGTCTTCGTTTTTCGGTTTCCGAACCACTGGAGAGACAAATTCCCAGTGCTCGACAACCGTTTTAATCAAAGCATTCATACCCTACCCTCCTTCCATTTACCGCGGTCATATTCGCGGTGATCCATCACATGCTTTATGTAGAGTCTCTGAGAGCGGTAACTGACAAAAGCAATCAGTCTCAATTTATTGCCACCGATATCGAAGACATGAAACTCGCCAACCTTGTCGGTCGCAGGAAATATCGATTTCATCGCAGAAAAATCCTTTGGATAAATTCTGCTCGCCAAACGAAACCACTGCGCCAGAGCACTTGCTGCTTGTGGCCATTGCTCCTTGGCCTGTCGAATGGGTTTTTCACTGAACACATGCATGCAACATCCTTATCGCATTCTGCTATGGGGAGTTAATCACAAACCAAAAATATCGCAAGTTGCGATAACACTAGGCAGACCAATGGATTGGCCTGCTGCGTCTTCAGCCTAGGCACAACGCGAGAGCCTGCACGATTGAAAATATGAGCAAACGTCTCCAACTAGGTGTTATCAGATCAATTCCGGATTTCGCTCATGACCACCCCACTCCTCATCCCCTGCCCCTCCTGCAACGGCCTCAACCGCATCCCCGCCGAGCGCCTCGCCGACCAGCCCAAGTGCGGACGCTGCAAATCCGCCGTGCTGCTGAACAAACCCTTCGAACTCAAGCAAGGCGATTACGCCAGTCAGATCAAGGGTGATCTGCCGTTGCTGGTGGATGTCTGGGCGGAATGGTGTGGGCCGTGCAAGTCGTTTGCGCCGGTGTTCGAGCAGGCGGCGGCGCAGCTGGCCGGCAAGTGCCGCTTGGCCAAGCTTGATAGCGAGGCCAATCAACAGTTGTCGGCGCAGTTGGGGATTCGCTCGATTCCGAGTCTGATTCTTTTCAGGAACGGCCGGGAACTGGCGCGGCAGAGTGGTGCGTTGCCGTTGCCGCAGTTGATGGCGTGGCTGCGTAGCCAAGGCATCTGACACACCGTAAAGCAATGTAGGAGTGAGCCTGCTCGCGATAGCGTCCTGTCAGCCAACACTTGAGTGACTGAAAGGGTGCTATCGCGAGCAGGCTCACTCCTACAGGGTTCTGCGTAGCTCAGAAGATCAGTGATCTTCGAGCAAGTTGTGCAGTTCGACGAATTGCTGGGTCAGCTTATGGCGCGGGTCGAGGTGGATCAGCGGCATGCTGGCCTGATGCGATTCGCGCATGCGCACCGAACTGGTCAGGTACACCGGCAGCACCGGTAGACCTTCGGCAATCAGCTCATCGAGAATCTGCTGCGGCAGGCTCGCCCGGGCTTGGAACTGGTTGACCACGATGCCTTCGACTTCCAGGCCTTCGTTGTGGTCGTCCTTCAACTCCTCGATCTCCGCGATCAGGCCGTACAGCGCCTGACGGGAAAAGCTGTCGCAATCGAAAGGGATCAGCACGCGATCCGCAGCAATCAACGCCGATACCGCATAAAAATTCAGCGCCGGCGGCGTATCAAGATAAATCCGGTCGTAATCCTCGGACAGCTCATCGAGCAACTTCCGTAGTTTGTTGATCTTGTGTTTGGCCTCGAGCTTGGGCTGCAGGTCGGCCAGCTCGGCGGTGGCGGTAATGATGTGGAGGTTGTCGAACGGCGTTTCGTAGATGTCCGCCTGATTCTTCTTCGAGAACGGCCCGGAAGACAGGGTCTGCTTGAAGAAGTCGGCAATACCCATCGGAATGTCGTCGCCGGTGAGCCCGGTCAGATACTGAGTGGAGTTGGCCTGGGCATCGAGATCGACCAACAGCGTGCGATAACCCTCGCTGGCGCTGACCGCCGCCAGATTGCAGGCAATGCTCGACTTGCCTACGCCACCTTTCTGATTGAACACCACGCGCCGCATGACCAAACCTCCGTGTATCAAAGAATGACCGAGTGTAGATGCGCTCGACCTCGCTTCGCTACCTTCACGGACACGGACTACAAAGTCAGGTGCAAATATCCGCGGACGAATAGGGCAATCGCCGCCATTGATCGCCGAGATTCCCGACAGACAAGCCGCTCACGATCTGGATAATGGCCAAGTGACAGTTTTCTTGCGAACCACTCGGTACATTTCGTTGCGCAAAATGTAACCAGCATTTGCTACACACCCGTCGCACCGGGATAATGCGCGCCACCCGGCGCCATGCGCCACGTCAAGCCTGCTGCGGCTCTGGCCACTCAACGCGTCAACAAATGCCCGCAGGGGCGGGATGAATGTCCGTGATCAACTTCAACATCGCCCAATGGCGCGCGTGGGCTCCCGGGCTCGACAGCGTGGACGCCTGGCAGGCCTGGAGCCGACAACCGGTCGTACTCCAGAGCAGCGATGCCGCGCCCGATGTGTCGTTTTTGCCGGCCATGCAGCGCCGCCGTCTCAGCCGACTGGCACGCATGGCGTTCAGCGTTGGCTGGCCCCTGGCCGACGGACGGGAGAATCTGCCGCTGGTGTTCGTTTCGCGTCACGGCGAAACCCCGCGTACCTACGAGATCCTCACCGATCTGGCCAACGAACAGCCCCTGTCGCCGACGCAGTTCAGCTTGTCGGTACACAACGCGATTATCGGCCTGTGGTCGATCATACGCGGCGAGACCAGCGAAATGACTGCCCTCGCCGCTGCCGGCGACGGCCTCGAACACGGCATGCTCGAAGCCGCAGCCCTGCTCAATGAGGGCGCCCCGGCGGTGCTGCTGGTGATCACCGAAGAACAACCGCCCGAAGCGTATTCAGCGTGGATCGACGACGTGCCGTTTCCGTACGCGCTCGGCCTTTTGCTCACCCCCGGTACCGACTGGCGGCTGACCCTGAACAGCACCACAGAAACACGGTCAAAAGCGCACTGGCCCCACGCACTCACTCTGCTGCGAACCCTGCTTGGCCAGCAACCCCTTTGCCAACATGCCTGGAAAAATCGTGTATGGACCTGGCAACGCAACCCGTGACCGAAAAAAACCGCGACGCCTATTACTGGCGCCTGCTGGCCACCGCCGCAAGCTTCGCCCTGTTCGGGCTGGGCGGGCTGTGCCTGCGCGTACTGGTGTTTCCGTTACTCGGATGCCTGCCGGGTGATGCGCTGAAACATCGGCAACGCGCGCGGCAGACCGTCAGTCGGCTGTTCTGGTTTTTCGTGCGCTTCATGGCCCGTACCGGCGTGCTGACGTATGACATTCAAGGGGCCGAACGTCTTGGCCGCCCCGGGCAGATGATCATCGCCAACCACCCGTCGTTGATCGACGTAGTGTTCCTGATCGGGCTGGTGCGCCAGGCCAATTGCGTGGTGAAGAAAACCCTGTGGGAAAACCCCTTCACCCGTGGCCCGCTGCGCAGCACCGAATACATCAGCAACGACGGCAGCATGGACATGCTCGATGCCGCTGCCCAGTCCCTGCAAAACGGCCAGACCCTGATCATCTTTCCCGAAGGCACGCGCACCCAGCCAGGTCAGGCGCCGGCCTTTCATCGCGGGGCGGCAGCGATTGCCCTGCGCGGTGCGAAAATAGTCACGCCGGTGATCATCAAGGTCAACCCGACCACGCTGACCAAAGCCGAACCCTGGTACCGGATCCCCAGCCGCCGCGTGCACTTCAGTTTTCGCGTCGGGGCCGATATAGACCCACAAGCCTTCGCCGCGCAAGGCCCTGCACCGCAAGCCTCGCGCAAGCTCAACGATTATTTGCACTCATATTTTATTAAGGATCTCGCCGAAGATGAGCGATCTGAACACCCCTAGCCTGGTGCGTGACATCAAACTGCTGATCATCGACGCCCTCGGCCTCGAAGACATCAGCGTCGACGACATCGAAGACGAGCAAACACTGTTCGGCGAAGGCCTGGGCCTGGATTCCGTCGACGCGCTGGAACTGGGTCTGGCCATCCAGAAAAAATACGGCATCAAGATCGATGCCGACGCCAAAGACACCCGTAACCATTTCACCAACGTGGCCAGCCTTGCGGCGTTCGTCACGGCAAAACAGGCAGCTTGAGACCGGACCATGCAAACTCGTGACGATATTTTCAACACCCTGCGCGATGCCTTGGTCGAGCTGTTCGAACTGGATCCGGCCCGTGTGAGCCTGGAATCCAACCTGTATCAGGATCTGGAAATCGACAGCATCGACGCGGTCGATCTGATCGATCACATCAAACGCCAGACCGGCAAGAAAATCGCCGCCGAAGAATTCAAATCGGTGCGCACCGTCGGCGACGTGGTCGAGGCGGTCTACCGTCTGGTTCAACCGGCCGCATGAGCCGATTGATCGGCCTCGGCCTGCTGCTGGCCGGTCTGCTGTACCCCTTTGCGGTGTATTTCGGCATGGAGCATTTTGCCCCGTGGCAGTTCGGTCTGCTGCTGGGCAGCCTGTGGCTGGCGCGAGCGCTGACCGGTGAACGTAAACCCGGCAGCCTGTGGATGGCCTGTGTGGCGATCGCCTTTTGCCTGCTGCTGGCGCTGTTCGACAGTCCGCTGTTGCTGCGTTGGTACCCGGTGCTGATCAGCGGCTTCATGCTGGTGCTGTTCAGCCTGAGCCTGAAATACGGCCCGCCGATGGTGGAGCGCCTGGCGCGCTTGCGTGAGCCAGAACTACCGGATATTGCGATTCGCTATACGCGCAAGGTCACCGTGGCCTGGAGCGTGTTTTTCTTCTGCAACGGTTTATGCGCCGCCCTGCTGACCCTGTGGGCGCCGCTGAATTGGTGGATGTTGTACACCGGCCTGATCTCCTATGGATTGATCGGCCTGATGTTTGCCATTGAATGGCTGATACGACAACGGGTAAGAGGCCGTACATGAACTGGATAAAACTTGAGCAGCTGTTGCTCAAGCCTGTGCCGGCGCGGTCCATCAGCCACGCACCGGCCCTCGAACATGCGCAACTGTGCGAGCAGGCGCTGAGCGTTGCCGCCGGTCTGCAAGCGCAAGGCGTGAAACGTCTGGCTGTGCACCTGGAAGATGCCGCCGAACTGGCCATCGCATTGCTAGGTGCATGGCGTGCAGGTGTGAGTGTTCTGCTGCCCTCGGACCTGCAAGCGCAAACCCGCCAGCGCTGGTCGGCTGAGGTCGATCTGTGGCTGACGGATCAAGCCGATGACGCGCAACTGAGCGACGTTCAGCAGCCGCCGCTAGCAGGCGCCGCACTGGACCTCGACCAGTGCCGCCTGAGCCTGTGCACGTCCGGCTCCAGCGGCGAGCCCAAGCGCATCGACAAAACCCTGCGCCAACTGGCCAACGAGGTCGAAGCACTGGAACAGTTGTGGGGCGCGGATCTCGGTGAGGCCTGCATCATCGGCAGCGTCGCCACCCAGCATATTTACGGTTTGCTGTTTCGCGTGCTGTGGCCGCTGTGTGCCGGGCGCCCGTTTGTGCGCAAGCAACTGGCGTTCCCCGAAGACTTGCAGCGTGCCAGCCGCGAACATCCAGCCTTTGCGTGGGTGGCCAGCCCGGCGTTACTCAAACGCATGGGCGACAACCTCGACTGGCCGGCCCTGAGCGCCGTGCGCCGGGTGTTTTCCTCCGGCGGTGCGTTGCCGGTCGAAGCTGCGCAAAGTCTGCAGCAACGCTTGCAGCAATGGCCGACGGAAATCCTTGGCAGCTCGGAAACCGGCGGCATTGCCTGGCGTCAGGGCCAACTACTGTGGCAACCGTTCGCCGGTGTCCAACTGAGCCAGGACAGCGACGGCGCCCTGCTGATCGCCTCACCTTACTTGCCTGCCGGGCACGTCGAGCACACCGCTGACGCCGCGCGCATCGGCATCGATGGCCGCTTCGAACTGCTCGGACGGCTGGACCGGATCGTCAAACTGGAAGAAAAACGCATCTCGCTGCCCATGCTTGAGCAAGCCTTGGTTGACCACGACTGGGTCGCCGAAGCGCGCTTGGGCGTGGTCCAGGAAAATCGCGCCTCTCTCGGTGCTCTACTGGTGCTCAGCGAGGCCGGCCTGTTTGCCTTGCGTAAGCACGGTCGCCGCAGCCTGACCGAAACCCTGCGCCAGCATTTGCGCCAACACTGTGAAGCCCTGGCTTTACCGCGACGTTGGCGGCTAGTGCGGCAATTACCGTTGAACAGCCAAGGCAAACTGCCGCAGGCCGATATCGAAGCGCTGCTGATGGCCCCGCGAGCGAAAGCGCCGGAAGTGCTGTCGCAGGTCGAGACCGAGGGTGAATGGAGCCTGCAACTGAGTGTGCCGCCGGACCTGGCTTATTTCAGTGGTCACTTCCCTAAAGCCCCGGTATTGCCCGGCGTGGTGCAGGTGGAATGGGCACTGAACCTCGGTCGCCAACTGCTCAATCTGACCGGTCCGTTTGCCGGGATGGAAGTGCTGAAGTTCCAGCAATTGGTGCGGCCTGGGGATGAAATTCAGCTGCACCTGCGCTTTGATCCTGAGCGCGGCAAATTGTATTTCGCTTATCGCAATGACACGGCGACCTGTTCCAGTGGGCGGATTCTTTTGGGTGTAGAGCATGGTTGACCTTGGTGAGTGCTGCGCACTCAATCGCGAGCAGGCTCACTCCTACAGGGATCGCGGTCTTCCAGTGGAGAAAACGTATGCATAACCCTTGCGCCGTGATCCCGGTCTACAACCACGAAGCTGCGATCGGCACCGTGGTCGACGCCCTGCTCGCGCAAGGCCTGCCGTGCATTCTGGTGGACGACGCCAGCACGCTCTCTTGTGCCAGAGTGCTCGACGCACTGGCCGAGCGCGACAACGTGCATCTGGTACGCCTGACCGCGAATCAGGGCAAGGGCGGCGCGGTAATGACCGGTTTGCGCGAAGCCTCGCTGTTGGGCTTCAGCCATGCGCTACAGGTTGATGCCGACGGCCAGCACGACTTGCACGATGTGGAGCGTTTTGTCGCCGAGTCCCGTGCCCATCCCGAGGCGATGATCTGCGGTTATCCGCTGTTCGACGAGAGCGTGCCGAAAGGTCGTTTGTACGCGCGCTACCTGACCCACGTGATGGTCTGGATCAACACGCTGTCGCTGCAGATCCGCGATTCAATGTGTGGTTTCCGTGTCTATCCGCTCGCCCCGACGCTGGCGGTGATTGATTCGGCGAAAGTCGGCAAGCGCATGGATTTCGACTCGGACATTCTCGTGCGCCTGTCGTGGCGCAATCAGCCGATGCGCTGGCTGCAAACCAGCGTGCATTATCCGCTGGACGGTGTGTCGCACTTCCGTCTGTTCCATGACAACGCACTGATTTCCAGCATGCACACACGGCTGTTTCTCGGCATGTTGCTGCGCTTCCCGGTGATCCTCTGGCGGCGGTGGCGAACATGACCGGCGAAGCCGACAAAAAGCACTGGGCTGACCGCGAAGAGCGCGGCAGCTTCCTGCTGATGAAATTCACCGCGTTCGCCGCCAAGGTCCTGGGCCGACGCCTGCTCAGCCCGTTGCTGTACGGCATCGTCCTGTACTTCTTCCTGTTCGGCCGCACCGCACGGCGCAGTGCTTGGCAATACCAGCAACGCCTGGCCGCATGGAGTCAGCGCGACGTGTTGCGCCCGACGCATTGGCGGGTGTTCGGCCAGTTCATGGCATTCGCCGATTCGATGCTCGACAAGCTCGACGTGTGGAACGGCAAACTGCGTATCGAACAAATCGAAATCATCGACCCGGCGCTGCTGCGCAATCAGCTGCGCGGCAGTCGCGGACAACTGCTGGTCGGCGCGCACCTGGGCAATCTGGAAGTCTGTCGCGCACTGGCGGAGATCGGCGAAAAGGTCACCATGAACGTGCTGGTACACACCAAGCACGCCGAACAATTCAACCGTTTGCTGGGCGAGGCCGGGGCGACCAATCTGCGCCTGATTCAAGTCAGCGAACTCGACCCGGTGATCATGCTGCAACTGCACGAACGCCTGGAGCGCGGTGAATGGCTGGCGATTGCCGGCGACCGCGTCCCCCTGCATGGCGGGCGAAGCGTAACCGTGGACTTTCTCGGCCATCCGGCGCCGTTCCCGCAAGGCCCGTGGTTGCTCGCCGGCCTGCTCAAATGCCCGGTCAATCTGCTGATGTGCCTGAAACAGCCGGACGGTCACTATCGCCTGACTCTCGAACCCTTCGCCGATGCCGTGGTGTGGAAGCGCAGCGAGCGCGAGCAGGTCATTCATCAGTGGGCCACCCGCTATGCGCAGCGCCTGAGTCACTATTGCCTCGAAGCGCCGCAACAATGGTTCAACTTTTACCCTTTCTGGAAGACCGATGACGACGCCAACCCATGAGCCGGTAACCTTCGGCGAACGCCCTTTGCGCATCGAAGACGTGCTGGCCCTGGCCAACCGTCAGGCGCCCGTGCAATTGCAGAGCGACGCCGACTATCGCGAGCGCATCGCCAAGGGCGCGCGGTTCCTCGATTCGCTGCTGGACAAGGAAGGCGTGATCTACGGCGTGACCACCGGTTACGGCGATTCCTGCGTGGTCGCGGTGCCGCTGCATCACGTAGAGGCCCTGCCGCGTCACCTCTACACCTTCCACGGTTGCGGGCTGGGTAAACTGCTCGACGCGCAAGCCACCCGCGCGGTGTTGGCGGCGCGTTTGCAGTCGTTGTGCCATGGCGTCTCCGGGGTGCGCGTGGAGTTGCTGGAGCGTCTGCACGCGTTCCTCGAATACGACATCCTGCCGCTGATCCCTGAAGAAGGCTCAGTCGGCGCCAGCGGTGATCTGACGCCGCTGTCCTACGTCGCTGCAACGCTGTCCGGTGAACGTGAAGTAATGTTCCGTAGCGAACGTCGCCAGTCTGCCGATGTGCATCGTGAACTCGGCTGGACACCGCTGGTACTGCGCCCGAAAGAAGCGCTGGCGCTGATGAACGGCACCGCCGTAATGACCGGTCTCGCCTGCCTCGCTTTCGCCCGTGCCGACTATCTGCTGCAACTGGCCACGCGCATCACCGCGCTCAATGTGGTCGCGCTGCAAGGCAATCCGGAGCACTTCGACGAACGTCTGTTCGCCGCCAAACCACATCCAGGGCAAATGCAGGTCGCCGCGTGGCTGCGCAAGGATCTGGCCATCGACGCGCCGACCGCACCGCTGCATCGCCTGCAGGATCGCTATTCGCTGCGCTGCGCACCGCACGTGCTCGGCGTGTTGGCCGACAGCCTGAACTGGCTGCGTTCGTTCATCGAAACCGAGCTGAACAGCGCCAACGACAACCCGATTATCGACGCCGAAGCCGAACGCGTTTTGCACGGCGGGCACTTCTACGGCGGCCACATCGCGTTCGCCATGGACAGCCTGAAAAACCTCGTGGCCAACGTCGCTGACCTGCTGGACCGCCAGCTCGCGCTGCTGGTCGACGAGCGTTACAACCACGGTCTGCCAAGCAACCTCTCCGGTGCTCCGGCGGATCGAGCGATGATCAACCATGGCTTCAAAGCCGTGCAGATCGGCACCAGCGCATGGACCGCCGAAGCGCTGAAAAACACCATGCCGGCCAGCGTGTTCTCGCGCTCCACCGAGTGCCACAACCAGGACAAAGTCAGCATGGGCACCATCGCCGCCCGCGATGCGATCCGTGTGCTGGAGCTGACCGAACAAGTCGCTGCCGCCACCCTGCTCGCCGCCAACCAAGGCGTGTGGCTGCGTGCTCAAGCCGAAGATGCCCGGCCGTTGCCGCCATCGCTGGCGGCGATGCACGCAGAACTGGCCAAGGACTTCCCGCCGGTGATCGAAGACCGCGCCCTGGAAGGCGAGCTGCGTCTGTGCCTGCAACGTATCGCCGCACAACACTGGAGGCTGCATGCGTAGCGCCGGAGTGCTTCACGCCGACACCGAAATCCTCGTACCGTTTTTCGACGTCGACACCATGCACGTCGTCTGGCACGGCCATTACGTCAAATACCTCGAAGTGGCGCGTTGCGCGCTGCTGGACAAGATCGGCCACAACTACACGCACATGGTCGAGGCCGGTTATGCCTGGCCGATCATCGACCTGCAACTGCGCTATGTGCGCGGCGCGGTGTTCGGTCAGCGCCTAAATGTGCGCGCCAGTCTGGTCGAATGGGAAAACCGTCTGAAGATCAATTACCTGATCACCGACCTGCACAGCGGCGAACGCCTCACCCGTGCCAGCTCGGTGCAGGTTGCCGTCGAAGTGAGCAGCCGCGAGATGCAACTGGCTTCACCGAAGGTCTTCACCGATGCCGTGGAAAGGATGCTGCGATGAATGTTTTTGTTAAAGGCTTGAGTGTACTGGCGCTGCTGGTGATGTCCTCTCTGGCCAACGCCTTCGACCTGCAACAACTGAGCGAGCAACTGGCGAAACCGGACGTGATCCACGGTCAGTTCATTCAGGAAAAACACCTGCGTGCATTACCGCAGCCGCTGATCAGCAAGGGCAGTTTTGTTCTGGCGAAAAACCACGGCCTGCTCTGGCTGCTGAAGACCCCGCTGCAACAGGACTACCGCATCACCGCCAAGGGCATCGCCCGGCGTGACGGCAACGGCTGGCAACTGCTGCCGAACAAGAGCGCCGGGGCCGAGCAGAACCGCTTGTTCCTCGCCGTGCTGCAAGGCGACAGCAGCGGCCTGCAACGCGACTTCGAACTGGCCCTGAGCGGCGACGCACAGCAGTGGAAACTCACGCTGACCCCGCGCTCGCTGCTGCTCAAGCAAGTATTCAACCAGATCAATATCGACGGCGGCACGCTGGTGCAGACCATCGAACTGCTGGAAACCCAGGGCGACAGCACGGTGCTGCGCATGCAGGACAGCACCGCCGGGCAACCGTTGAACGACGCGGAGCAACATGACTTTGCCGAGTGAACGCAGGCTGCCCTGGCTGTTTCTGATTCTGCTGCTGGCGGTCGTCGCTCTGGCCGGTTGGCAGTGGCGTGACGGTGCGCCATTGTCGGCGAACCTGATGGAACTGGTGCCCGGCACCCACCCCGACGCCCTCGAACAGCGCGCCGAGCAGCGTATGCAGGAACCGCTCAATCGCGAAATGCTGGTGCTGGTCGGCCACGCCGACCGCCAGCTAGCGGTGGCCATGGCGCAGACGCTGGGCGAGCAATGGCAGGCCAGCGGGTTGTTCGAAAAGGTGCAGTGGAACCTGCAAGCAGACCTGCCAGCGCTGCGCACACAACTGCTGCAAGGGCGACTGGCGATGCTCTCGGCGGATGACCGGCAACTGCTGATCGAACACCCAGACGCATTCATTCAACAACGCGTGCAGGCCCTGTTCGATCCGTTCAGCGGTTTCAGTCTGGTGCCGAGTCAGGATGACTGGCTGGGCCTGACCGGGCGCATTCAGAACAGCCAGCCGCAGCACGGTTCGGTGCAACTGGACATCGGCAGCGGCGCGTTGATTGCCGATGCGGACGGCAAGAGCTGGGTGCTGCTGCGTGCACGCACCACCGGCAATGCTTTCGACATGGACCTGCCGCTGCAAGTCGCGGCATTGCTGCAAGCCAGCCGCGAGCAGGCGGCGAAATCCGACGTGCAATTGCTGGCCGCCAGCGGCTTGCTCTACGCGGCCAATGGTCAGCAGCAAGCCACGCGCGAAATGACCTGGGTCGGTGGTGGTGCGACGGTCGGCATTCTCTTGCTGCTGTTGCTCGCTTTCCGCCGCTGGCGCGTGTTGCTGGCGTTCGTGCCGGTGCTGGTCGGCATGTTGTTCGGTGCGGTGGCGTGTGTGGCGCTGTTCGGCCACATGCATGTGATGACGCTGGTGCTCGGCTCCAGCCTGATCGGCGTGGCCGTGGACTATCCGCTGCACTATTTGTCGAAGAGTTGGAGCCTGAAGCCTTGGCGCAGTTGGCCGGCGTTGCGTTTGACGCTGTCCGGGCTGACCCTGAGCCTGATCACCAGCGCCATCGGTTATCTGGCACTGGCGTGGACGCCGTTCCCGGCGTTGACGCAAATCGCGGTGTTCTCCGCCGCTGGCTTGCTCGGCGCCTATTTTTCGGCGGTGTGCCTGTTGCCGGCGTTGCTGAAAAACGTCGAACTACGCCCCGCGCAATGGCCGCTGCATCTGGCCGAGCGCATGGTCAACCTGCGCGAAAAACTCCTCGAACGCGTACGCACGCCGGTGTTGCTGGCACTACTGATCGCCTTCTGTGTGGGCGGTCTGGTGCAGCTGCAAAGCAAGAATGACATCCGCCAATGGGTCGGCGCACCACAACATCTGACCGACGAAGCGCAGGCCATCGCGCGCATCACCGGCTATCAGCCGACCAGCCAGTTTTTCCTCGTGCGCGCCGACAATCAGCAGCAATTGCTCGAGCGTCAGGCCGCGCTGAGCGAGCGTCTGGAGCAACTGGTCAACCTCGACAAGCTGCAAGGCTATCTGGCCCTCGATCGACTGGTCAGCCCACCGAAACAGCAAGAACAGGTACGTCAGGCACTGAACAAACTGCCGCAATACTGGCAGCCACTGCTCGACCTCGGCGTACCGCTCGCCGCGCTGCAAACCGAACTGCAACAGTTGCAGACCGTACCCGCCGAAGACATCGACGCAGCATTGGCCGGCCCGCTCGGCGAACCATATCGCACACTCTGGCTCGGCCCGACCGAAGACGGCGTAGCGGCAATGACCAGTCTGCAAGGCCTGAACAACCCGGCACTGTTGCGCGTGCAGGCGCTGGATTTGCCGGGGGTGACGCTGGTCGATCGTCTCGGTGAGTTGAACGAGGTTTTCGCCGCGACGCAGATCAGCGCTGCTGAACTGAAACTCGCTTCCTGCGCGTTGATCGTGCTGGTGCTGATGTTGCCGTTCGGTCTCGGCGGGGCGCTGCGTATCGTTGCCCTGCCGTTGCTCGCTGCGCTGTGCAGTCTGGCCAGCCTTGGCTGGCTCGGTCAGCCGTTGACCCTGTTCAGCCTGTTCGGCCTGCTGCTGGTGACGGCGATCAGCGTCGACTACGCGATTCTTATGCGCGAGCAAGTCGGTGGTGCGGCGGTGAGCCTGCTCGGCACCCTGCTGGCCGCTGTGACGACGTGGCTGTCGTTCGGTTTGCTGGCGGTGTCCAGCACGCCGGCGGTGAGCAACTTCGGTCTGTCGGTGAGCCTCGGTCTGGCGTTCAGCTTCATGCTCGCACCGTGGGCGGGGCGTCACGAACACACCGCGACAGTCGTGGAGCCGGCAGCATGATGGTCGTCGCCTTCTGGTTCATGGCCCTGGCGTTGTTCGCCGTGGCCACTCGCATCGGGCGCCACTTCGGTCTGATTCCGATTGTCAGTCAGTTGCTGCTGGCGAGCTTCGGCTTGCCGCTGCTGATGTACTTCTGGATCGAGCCGGGCTGGCAGCTCAGTGGCGCGCAACTGATTGCGCCTGACTGGCTGAAAAACCTCTACAGCCTGAGTTTTGCCCTGCTGCTCGGGCATATCCTCAGTGATGTGATCGATCTGAAACTCGATCGCCAGAGCGTGAAAATCGCTGTGCCGAGTTTCCTCGTGCCGTTTGCCTGTGGCCTGGCCGCTGCCTATTGGCTGCTGCCGGCGCAACCGTGGCTCAACTCGCTGGCCATCGGCCTGGTGTTCGCGATTACCGCGATCCCGGTGCTGTACCTGTATCTGCGCCACATCGATTATCCGCCCGCCGCCACTCGCCGGTTGGTGCAGACCGCGATCCTCATCGATCTGACCTGCTGGACGCTGTTCGGCCTCGCCCAGGGCAGTCTGCATCTGAGCAGTCTGCTGCTGCCGCTGGCTCTCGCCCTTGTGCCGTTGCTGTTGCATCTGTTGCGTGCGCGTCGACCGCTGACCTACAGCCTCGGTTTCTTTGCGCTGTTGGTAATGGCCGAGCACTACAAACTCAACGCGCTGATCTTCGGCATCGGCTACCTGCTATGCATGGCCGCGCTGAAAGTGCCGCTGGTGCTGCCATTACCGGCGCGCTGGATGAGCCGTTTGCAGACGTGGCTGGCGATCCCGCTGATCCTGACGTTCGGCATCGTCCAGATCGACGTGCACAGCGCCCTCTCCAGCCTGGGTCCGCTGCAATGGGCGGCGCTGCTGCTGTTGCCGATTGCCAGTAAACTGCTCGGCAACTGGCTCGGCCTCGGCTGGGCCGGCGCCTCGTTCGAAGGCGCCAGCCGCTGGCGCGAAAGTGTGCTGCTGAATATTCGCGGCCTGAGCGAAATCGTCTTTCTCAATTTGTTGTTGCAACAACAGCTCATCACCCCGGCGCTGTACTTCGCGCTGATGCTGATGGGCCTGATCGCGACGCTGCTACCGGCCCTGATCGGCCTGCATCGCGCGCCATTGAATCTGCAACATCCTTTACCCCGGAGCTCACGTGCCAATCGTTGAAATGGAATCCCGTCAGGTCGTGATCATCGGCGCCGGTCCCTCCGGCGCCATCGCTGCGGCGTTGCTCAAGCGCAAGGGCAACGATGTGCTGGTGATCGAGCGCCAGCATTTTCCGCGCTTTTCGATCGGTGAAAGCCTGCTCAGCCATTGCCTGGATTTCGTCGAAGAAGCCGGCATGCTCGACGCCGTCAATGCCGCCGGATTCCAGCGCAAGACCGGCGCCGCATTCGCCTGGGGCGAGCGTTACAGCGCCTTCGATTTCGGTGACACCTTTACCGGCGGCAAACCGACCACGTTTCAGGTGCAACGCGCCGATTTCGACAAACTGCTGGCCGATCAAGCGGCGCTGCAAGGCGCGGAAATCCGCTACGGCGATGCCATCGTCAGCGTCGATTTCGACCGGACGAAACCGCACCTCGACGTGCGCCGTGAGGACGGCAGCGACTATCGCGTCGAAGCGGATTTCGTCCTTGATGCCAGCGGCTACGGCCGCGTGTTGTCGCGGCTGCTGGATCTGGAAGCGCCGTCGAACTTCCCGGTGCGCCAAGCGGTGTTCACCCACGTCGAAGATCACATCGACAACCCGGCGTTCGACCGCGAAAAAATCCTCGTCACCACCCATCCAGAGCATCGCGATGTCTGGTTCTGGACGATCCCGTTCAGTAATGGACGCTGTTCGGTGGGCGTGGTCGCCGCCGAGGAACATTTCAAGGGTCGCGACAACGATCTGGATGCCTGTCTGCGCAGCTTCATCGCCGAAACCCCGAGCCTTGCCGGCGTTCTGAACAATGCTGTGTGGGACACCCCCGCACGCACGCTCGGCGGTTACGCCGCCAATGTGAAATCCCTGCACGGGCCGGGCTTCGCCTTGCTCGGCAACGCGGCAGAATTTCTCGACCCGGTGTTCTCCTCCGGCGTGACCATCGCCATGCGCTCGGCGAGCATGGCGGCAGCGGTTTTGCACCGTCAGTTGCAGGGCGAAACCGTCGACTGGCAAAGCGAATTCGCCGAGCCGCTCAAGCGCGGCGTCGACACCTTCCGCTGCTACGTCGAGGGCTGGTACGCCGGCACCTTTCAGGACGTGATTTTTTATGAAGACAGCCAGGCGGAAATCCGTCGGATGATCTGTTCGATCCTCGCCGGCTACGCCTGGGATGAACGCAACCCGTTCGTCAGCGAAGCCCGCCGCCGCTTGAAGATGATTTCCGAACTCTGTGCAAAGGACGCCACATGAACTACTTGAGCGACAGCTACGTCGAGGAAACCCGCTTCGGTTTCTGGTTCCTGCGCAGCCACACCTGGCAGCACCATGTGTTGCGGGTGGCGATCAATGATTTGCGCGGTTTGTTCAGTGAAGCACTGCCGCAGAACCCGGTACTGCTGGACGCCGGTTGTGGCCAGGGCAAGTCGTTCGCTCATCTGCGCCAGACCTTTGCGCCACAGCGTTTGATCGGTGTTGATGCCGATCCGCACAGCCTGGAGTTGAGCGCTGAAGAAGCGACGCGTCTGGGCCTCGATGTAGAGCTGATCGGCAGTGATTGCGCGACGCTCAATGTGCCGGACGCCAGTGTTGATCTGCTGTTCTGCCATCAGACTTTTCATCATCTGGTCGAGCAGGAAAAAGCCCTCGCCGAGTTTTATCGAGTGCTGAAACCGGGTGGCTATCTGCTGTTCGCCGAATCCACAGAGGCTTACATTGATACGTGGGTGATCCGCTGGTTGTTCCGCCATCCGATGCATGTGCAGAAGAGTGCGGCGCAGTATCTGCAGATGATTCGTGGGCAGGGTTTCGAGTTTGCCGGGAAGAATGTCTCGTACCCGTATCTGTGGTGGAGCCGGTCGAAGGATTTCGGTTTGCTGGAGCGGTTTGGCTTACGCAAACCCAAGCCGTTCGGGCAGCGTGAGGAAACGCTGGTCAACGTGGTAGCGCGCAAGCCGCTGCAAGGTACTTTCTGATGCAAAGCTATCGACCTGCACACCCGAAACCCTGTGGGAGCTGGCTTGCCAGCGATAGCGGTGTGTCAGTCAACAAAAATGCTCGATGTGCCGACGCCATCGCTGGCAAGCCAGCTCCCACAAGGTTTGTGGCGTGGCTAATGTTGGTGGTATTTGTCCTCCTGAGTGCCTGCGCCAGCCAGGCGCCGTTGCCGGCGGGCAATCCAACACTCCCGCTGCCGCTGCAACTGCACATCGAACGCCAACAAGCCGAACAACGCCAGGACTGGCTGCTGGTGATCCAGCGCGAAGGCCCGGGCATTCGCTGGTCGATGATGGACCCGCTGGGCATTCCCCAAGCGCGGCAGCAACTGATCGACGGCCATTGGCAGGCCGATGGGCTGCTGCCGCCGAACCCCGAAGCCCGAGAACTGTTTGCCGCGCTGTTGTTCGCCCTGACCCCGTCCGGCGAGCTGCTGCGCAATTACCCCACCGCACTGCAACAGGGCCAGCAACGCGCCCTGCCGGCGCGCTGGGATATCCGTTATTCACAACCGTTGAGCTTCGAATTGAACCTGCCTCAAGGCCCGCACTACCGCGTTTCTCCGTTGGGTGAACCGACGCCATGACCGCTTACCTGAATGCCCTCGGCGTGATCTGCGCGCTGGGCCGCGACAAACAAGCCGTCGCGCGCAACCTGTTCGCCGGCGACTGCTCGGGCATGCGCCGCGAGTCCGGCTGGGTGGCGGAGCGTGAGTTGCCCGTCGCGGCCGTCCAGGGCGAACTGGCGCCGATCCCGGCAGAACTCGCCGATCAGCGCAGCCGCAACAATCAGCTGCTGCTGGAAGCGGCGTTGCAGATTCGCGATGACATCGATCAAGCGATCCAGACCTTCGGTCGTGAGCGCATCGGGGTGGTCCTCGGCACCAGCACTTCGGGCATCGACGAGGCCAGTCGAGGTCTGGCGCACTACATCCGCGAGCAGCAGTTCCCGGCTGAATACGATTATCGTCAACAGGAACTCGGCGCCCCGGCCAATTTCCTCGCCGACTGGTTGCAACTGAGCGGCCCGGCCTATGTGATTTCCACGGCATGCACCTCCAGCGCCCGGGCACTGATGAGCGCTCAGCGTTTGCTCGATCTGGGCCTGTGCGACGCGGTGCTGTGCGGCGGCGTCGACAGCCTGTGCAAACTGACCCTCAACGGTTTCTCGTCACTCGAAGCGATGTCCGACGAGCGCTGCAATCCGTTCTCGGCCAACCGCTGCGGCATCAATATCGGCGAAGCGGCGGTGCTGTTTGTCATGAGCAAACAACAGGGCAAAGGCCCGGCCATTGCCTTGCTCGGCGCCGGCGCCAGCTCCGACGCCCATCATATTTCTGCCCCTGAACCGACCGGGCGCGGCGCCCTGCAAGCGATGCAGAAAGCCTTGAGCCGCGCTCATCTGCAAGCAACGCAGATCAACTACCTGAACCTGCACGGCACCGCTACCCAACACAACGACGCCATGGAAAGCCTGGCGGTTACCGCGCTGTTTCCCGAAGGCGTCGCGTGCTCGTCGACCAAACCGATGACCGGCCACACCCTTGGCGCGGCCGGTGCTCTGGAAGCGGCGTTCTGCTGGCTGAGCCTGAGCGCCAACAACCCCGATCACGCCTTGCCGCCGCACGTCTGGGACGCTCAGGCCGATCCCGCGCTGCCACCGCTGAAGTGGGTGACCGCGAGCGAGCGCCTGACGTCCATTGCACCCCGCTATCTGATGAGCAACTCGTTTGCCTTCGGCGGCAACAACGTCAGCCTGATTATCGGAGACGCCCCATGATCCCCTGGCCGCTCGCCGAACTGCTGCCCCATGCGGGCGACATGATTCTGATCGACAGCATCTCAAGCTTTGACGAGGAGCAGATCTACACCCGTCTGACGGTCCAGCCTGATGGCCTGTTCAACCTGCCCGACGGCAGCCTGCCGGCCTGGGTCGGCATCGAACTGATGGCGCAGAGCGTCGCCGCATTTGCCGGTTGCCACGCGCGGCAGAAAGGCAATCCGGTGGAGCTGGGCTTTCTGCTCGGTACGCGCAAGTTCGAGTGCAACGTCGAAGCGTTTCCCGCCGGCAGCGAACTGACCATCCATGGTCTGCGTTCGCTGGAAGATGAAAACGGCATGGGCGTCTTCGAATGCCATATCAACGGCGCCGGCATTCACGCCAGCGCGCGCCTGAACGTGTTCCGTCCGCCTCAGGTCAATCAATATCTGCAACAGACACAGGAGTCGAACGATGACTGAATCCGTACTGGTCACCGGCTCCAGCCGTGGCATCGGCCGCGCCATTGCCTTGCGCCTCGCAAAGGCCGGGTACGACATCGTCCTGCACTGCCGCAGCGGCGTAGCCGAAGCGCAAGGCGTTCAGGCAGAAATCGAAGCACTGGGGCGCAAGGCGCGCATCCTGCAATTCGACGTTGCCGACCGGGAAACCTGCAAAACCATTCTGGAAGCCGACGTCGAAAGCCACGGCGCCTATTACGGCGTGGTGTTGAATGCCGGGCTCACCCGCGATGGCGCATTTCCAGCTCTGAGTGACGACGATTGGGACGTGGTGTTGCGCACCAACCTCGACGGTTTCTACAACGTCCTGCACCCGGTGATGATGCCGATGATCCGCCGCCGTGCCGCTGGTCGCATTGTCTGCATAACCTCGGTGTCGGGGCTGATCGGCAACCGTGGCCAGGTCAACTACAGCGCCTCCAAGGCCGGCGTGATTGGCGCGGCAAAGGCGTTGGCGATCGAGCTGGGCAAGCGCAAAATCACCGTTAACTGCGTCGCACCGGGCCTGATCGACACGGCGATGCTGGATGAAAACGTGCCGGTGGAAGAGTTGATGAAGATGATCCCCGCGCAACGCATGGGCACCCCGGAAGAGGTCGCCAGTGCGGTGAATTTCCTGATGTCGGCGGAAGCCTCGTACATCACCCGCCAGGTTCTGGCGGTCAACGGAGGCTTGTGCTGATGAAGCGCGTCGTCGTCACCGGCATGGCCGGCATCACTTCGCTGGGCAGCGATTGGGAGACCATCGCCGGCAACTTCGCGGCTAACCGCAGCGGCATCCGCCGCATGGCCGAGTGGGATCGTTTCAGCGAACTCAACACGCGCCTGGCCGGGCCGATTGATGACTTTGCAGTGCCTGCGCACTGGACGCGCAAGCAATTGCGCAGCATGGGCCGGGTGTCGCGGCTGGCGGTCGGCGCAGCAGAAAAAGCGCTGGCTGACGCCGGTCTGCTCGGCAATGAATCGATCAAGGATGGGCGCATGGGCGTCGCTTGTGGTTCGTCCACCGGCAGCACCGACGAGATCAAAGCGTTCGGCAACATGCTGCTCAACTCGGTGGCCGAAGGCCTCAACGCCAACTCCTACGTGCGGATGATGCCGCACACTACCGCCGCCAACATCAGCATCTTCTTTGGTCTCACCGGGCGGCTGATCCCGACGTCCAGCGCCTGCACCAGCGGCAGCCAGGGCATCGGTTACGCCTACGAGGCGATCAAGTTCGGCCGCCTGCCGTTGATGCTCGCCGGTGGCGCCGAGGAGCTGTGCCCGACCGAAGCCATGGTCTTCGACGCGCTCTACGCTACCAGCCTGAAAAACGAGGCGCCACAGACCAGTCCACGCCCGTACGACAAGGGCCGCGATGGCCTGGTGATCGGTGAAGGTGGCGGCATGCTGGTGCTTGAAGAGCTGGAACATGCTTTGGCGCGTGGTGCGCACATCCACGCCGAGATTGTCGGTTTCGGCAGCAACGCCGACGGCCAGCACACCACACGCCCGGAACAAGTGACCATGCGCCGTGCCATGGAACTGGCGCTGGAAGACGCCGGCCTGACGCCGGAGGCCATCGGTTATGTAAATGGCCACGGCACCGCTACAGAACAGGGCGACATTGCCGAAACACTGGCGACCAGCAGTTTGTTTGGCGAACGCATGCCGATCAGCTCGCAGAAGAGTTTCCTCGGCCACACCCTTGGCGCCTGCGGCGCGCTGGAGTCGTGGTTCAGCATCGAGATGATGAACCGCGACCTGTACGTGCACACGTTCAACCTCGACGAGGTCGATCCGCACTGCGGCAAACTCGATTACCTGCGCGGTGAGTTCCGCCAGATGCATCACGACTACGTGATGAACAACAATTTCGCTTTTGGTGGCGTCAACACCTCGTTGATTTTCCGCCGCTGGCACTGACCGCAACACGTTTGGAGTGAAGGGAATGACTCAGTTTCACCGCATCGCCGCTCTGTTGGCATTGGCTTTTGTGCTCGGCGGTTGCACCAGCAAACCGGTTTACAACGCCAAGGAAGAGTTCTCGCCCAACCTCGGTTTCACCCAGCAACAGATGAGCCGCGCCATCGTCACTGCGCTGAACGATCGCCAGTGGGTCGTGCAATCGGTACGTCCGGGCATGATCAAAGCGGCGATCACCGTACGCGGTCGCCATCACGCCGAAGTCGATATTCCGTTCACCCCGACTTCGTTCGAAATCGACTACCGCAGCAGCTACGGCCTCGATGCCAAGGACGGCAAGATCCACGGCAACTACAACCGCTGGGTCAACCGCCTGCGCGACAACGTGCTCAAAGAGCTGTCGATCAACCCGGACATCGAGTTCGTCAACGACCTGGGCATCGTCAAACAAGGCGCCGACGAGCCGACCTACCTGAGCTTCCGCGAAGGCGTCAAACGCGCCACCGACGCCGGCCTGCTCGACGGCAGCGTGAAGTTCTACCTGGCCGGTGAAACGCTGCCAAAACAGGTGCGTAAACTCGACACCGTGAGCAGCAGCCGCAAAACCAACGGCTCGAACAAATCCAACGAAGACGCCTGCTTCTGGGCCCTGCAATCGGCCTTGGCGACTCTGCAGAACGCCGCAAAAAAAGCCGACGCCAACGCGGTGATCAACATCGCCAGCGTCGACCAGCGTGATCTGTACAAGGACACTGAGAAATTCCAGTGCAGTGCCGGGCTGGTGGTGTCGAGCGTGGCGCTGCGCGGGGACTTGGCGCACGTGGATTGATGGGATTGCAGAAACGACAAAGGGCGCCATTCGGCGCCCTGCTCATTTCAGCTCTACACTCGTCCGGACAGGCCGTCGCACCGCGCCTGATGGAACGGCGAGCCTATCAGCCCTGCACTCGCGGTTCTCTTTCACAGTCAAGGAGATGACCATGCAAGTGAAAGCCCTGATCGCCGCTGCGCTTTTCGCGCTACTGCCCAGCGCCAGCCACGCCACCAATCTGATGTACATGCCCTTCGAAACCGTGCTGTCGGACGCGATTCGCGCCGGACGGCTGGATGGCAGTGTGAAGTTCTATCTGCTCGGCAATGGGCCGCAGGGCACTCAGCAGTTACTGCGCCGGGGGGTGGTCAGTGATTTGAAGACCAATGGCTTCAACAAGAGTGACCACAACTCCTGCGAGTGGGTGTTGCAGTCGAATCTGATCAAGTTGCAGGCTGATGCCAAGCGGGTGGGAGCGAATGCGGTGGTGAATATCGTCAGTTACTACGACCAGCATGTGCGCAAGGACTTGAATACCTACGAGTGCCGGGCGGGGATTTTCGTCACGCGGGTGGCGTTGAAGGGGGATTTGGTGCGGTTGCCCTGAATTGGGTGGTGCTTGAGCGGACGCCTTCGCGAGCAGGCTCGCTCCCACCTTGGAATGCGTTCCCCTGTGGAAGCGAGCCTGCTCGCGATTTGATTGCGCAGCAATCACGCCTTTGAAGGTTCGACCTTGCGCGTAAGAAGGTCGACAAATGCTTTGGCCATCGGCGATTTCTGATCCTTGCGCTGCACCAGCCACACCGCCGACACCGCCTCCGGATCGAGCAACGGGCGATAGACCACGCCGTCGATACGCATCCGCTGATAGGACGCCGGCAGCACCGAAACCCCCAACCCCGCTGCGACCAGGCCGATGATGGTCATGGCTTCCCCCGCCTCTTGGGCGAAGTGCGGGCTGAACCCGGCATCGCGCGCCAGACTCAGCAATTGCGCATACAGCCCGCTGCCGTAACTGCGCGGAAAGAACACGAACGGCTCCAGCGCCAGCGCCGAGAGGAACAAGCCCTCCTCCGATCCCTGGGCCAGTGGATGCTTGGAACCGAGCACCGCAACCAACGGCTCGCGCATCAACTCGACCACGCTGAGCGAATCCGGCAAACCCAGCGGGCGCATGATGCCAACCTCTATCGACTCATCCACCAAACCCTCGGCGACTTGCGTGCTGCTCATCTCCCGCAGATTGAGGTGCACCGCCGGAAAACGCTGGCGAAAGGAAAAGATCGCCTGCGGAATAGTCGAGTTGAACGGTGCCGAAGAGGTGAAACCAATCTTCAACTCGCCCAATTCACCGAGTTGCGCACGTCGGGCAACATCCGCCGCTTTATCAACCTGCGCCAGCACCAACCGCGCCTCCTCCAGAAACAACCGCCCGGCCTCACTCAACTCGACCCGACGATTGGTGCGCTCGAACAGACGCGCGCCAACCTCTTGCTCCAGCGCCTGAATCTGCTGGCTCAGTGGTGGCTGAGAAATCCCCAGCACTTGTGCGGCGCGGCCAAAATGCAGCTCTTCGGCAACGGCGATGAAGTAGCGCAGATGACGCAATTCCATGGAAACCTCATTAGGTCGTTAAAGCTATCAAACAGGTCGAACAATATATTGGATAGAAACATTAGCCAGCTATATGATTTTTTCATTGCCTGCCTGGCCGTGCCCTCCGAGGTCTGAAGTGAAAACTGCTGTCGCGCCCCTTGCCCATGAAGTCCCGCCCGCCGCTGCGGACGATGTCGTCGCCGAGCTGCAAGAGATCTACATCGAAAAAGGCACGCCGATGTTCATGCGCACGGTGCTGGCGCTGTTCAGCGGCGGTTTTGCGACGTTTGCCCTGCTGTATTGCGTGCAGCCGATGATGCCGCTGTTGTCCCACGAGTACGGAATCAACGCCGCGCAGAGCAGCCTGATCCTCTCGGTGGCGACCGGCATGCTCGCCATCGGCCTGCTGATCACCGGGCCGATTTCCGATCGGGTTGGGCGCAAACCGGTGATGGTGACCGCTCTGTTCGCAGCAGCGCTGTGCACCATGGCCAGTGCGATGATGCCGAGTTGGGAAGGCGTGCTGATCATGCGCGCGCTGATCGGGCTGTCGTTGAGTGGGCTGGCAGCGGTGGCAATGACCTATCTGAGTGAAGAGATCCATCCGCAACACATCGGTCTGGCGATGGGTTTGTACATCGGTGGCAACGCCATTGGCGGGATGAGCGGGCGCTTGATCACCGGCGTGCTGATCGATTTTGTCAGCTGGCACACGGCGATGCTGGTGATTGGCGGTCTGGCGATGATTGCCGCAGCGGTGTTCTGGAAGATCCTTCCCGAGTCGCGCAACTTCCGTTCACGCTCGCTGCACCCGCGCAGTCTGCTCGACGGCTTCACCATGCACTTTCGCGATGCCGGTCTGCCGCTGCTGTTTCTTGAAGCGTTCGTGTTGATGGGCGCGTTTGTCACGCTGTTCAACTACATCGGTTATCGCTTGCTGGCCGCACCGTACAACCTTGATCAGGTGTTCGTGGGCTTGCTGTCGGTGGTGTATCTGTCGGGGATCTACAGCTCGGCGAAAATTGGCTCGCTGGCAGACAAACTGGGGCGACGCAAAGTGTTGTGGGCGACCATTGCGCTGATGTTCGCCGGCCTTGCCTTGACGATGTTTACGCCACTGTTACTGGTGATTGTCGGCATGTTGATTTTCACCTTTGGTTTCTTTGGTGCGCACTCGGTGGCAAGTAGCTGGATCGGTCGACGCGCGACCAAGGCCAAGGGCCAGGCGTCGTCGTTGTACCTGTTCAGTTATTACGCCGGGTCGAGCATTGCCGGCACGGCGGGCGGGGTGTTCTGGCATCTCGGAGGCTGGAACGGGATTGGTTTGTTTATTGGTGCGCTGTTGCTGATCGCGCTGTTGGTGGCGTTGAAACTGGCGAAGTTGCCGCCACTCAGCGGTGTCAAAGCCTGAAGCGCAACCCATGTAGGAGTGAGCCTGCTCGCGATAGCGGTGTGTCAGCCAACATATTGGGCGACTGGCTCACCGCTATCGCGAGCAGGCTCACTCCTACAATTGATCTGCGTACGACGTTGAATCGTGGAAACAAAAACGCCCGGCATTTAGCCGGGCGTTTTTTATGGTGTGGCGATCACTCGTGATACTGCGCCGACAGCTCATGCACCGCGCGCAGGAACGCACCGGCATGTTCCGGATCAACCTCAGGCGTGATGCCGTGACCGAGGTTGAACACATGGCCACTGCCCTTGCCATAGCTGGCCAGAATGCGCCCGACTTCAGTGCGGATTGCTTCCGGTTTTGCGTAAAGCACGGTCGGGTCCATGTTGCCTTGCAGCGCAACCTTGTCGCCGACACGGGCGCGGGCGTTGCCGATGTCGCAGGTCCAGTCCAGGCCCAGGGCGTCGGCACCCGCCTCGGCGATGCTTTCCAGCCACAGGCCGCCGTTCTTGGTGAAGAGGATCACCGGCACTTTGCGACCGTCGTGCTCGCGGATCAGGCCGCTGACGATCTTCTTCATGTAGGCCAGCGAGAACTCCTGATACGCCGCCGCCGACAGGTTACCGCCCCAGGTGTCGAAGATCTGCACCGCTTGCGCGCCGGCCATGATCTGACCGTTGAGGTATGAGGTCACCGACTGCGCCAGTTTATCCAGCAGCAGGTGCATGGCTTGCGGGTTGTCGTAGAGCATCGCCTTGGTCTTGCGGAAGTCTTTCGACGAACCGCCTTCAACCATGTAGGTCGCCAGGGTCCACGGGCTGCCGGAGAAACCGATCAACGGCACACGGCCGTTCAGCTCGCGACGGATGGTGCTGACTGCGTCCATCACATAGCCGAGGTCTTTGTGCGGATCAGGGATTGGCAAGGCTTCGATGTCAGCGAGGGTGCTGACGACTTTCTTGAAGCGCGGACCTTCACCGGTCTCGAAGTACAGGCCCTGGCCCATGGCATCGGGGATGGTGAGGATGTCGGAAAACAGAATCGCCGCGTCCAGTTGTGGATAGCGGTCGAGCGGTTGCATCGTGACTTCGCAGGCGAATTCCGGATTCATGCACAGGCTCATGAAATCACCGGCCTGGGCGCGGCTGGCGCGGTATTCCGGCAGGTAGCGGCCGGCCTGGCGCATCATCCACACCGGGGTGACGTCAACGGGTTGCTTGAGCAGGGCGCGGAGGAAACGGTCGTTCTTCAGGGCAGTCATGTCGGCATCCGGAAAAAAAGTGCGGGCATTTTCTCAGAGCGCGACGCAAAAGGCACGGATGCAGGTCAGCCTTTTGTCTATCGGGTCAATTTATTGCGTTGGAATGCTGATTTTGCAGCAACACAACGCACTGTGGGAGCTGGCTTGCCAGCGATGCAGACACCTCGTTTTGTCAGATTGACCGAGGTGATGCTATCGCTGGCAAGCCAGCTCCCACAGGTATTGCATTGCAGTCAGCTAGACGGGTTTAGACGCCCAGGTAATCAAGGATCCCTTCGGCAGCATTGCGCCCTTCGAAGATTGCCGTCACCACCAGGTCGGAACCGCGCACCATGTCGCCACCGGCGAAGATTTTCGGATTGCTGGTCTGGTGCTTGTACTGACCTTGCTCAGGCGCAACAACGCGGCCCTGGCTGTCGGTCTGGATCTCGAACTGTTCGAACCACGGCGCCGGGCTCGGGCGGAAACCGAAGGCGATGACCACGGCATCAGCCGGGATGATCTCTTCGGAACCCGGGATCGGCTCTGGGCTGCGACGGCCACGGGCGTCCGGTTCGCCGAGACGGGTCTCGACCACTTTCACGCCTTCAACCTTGTCTTCGCCGACGATGGCGATCGGCTGGCGGTTGTAGAGGAATTTCACGCCTTCTTCCTTGGCGTTCTTCACCTCTTTGCGCGAGCCGGGCATGTTCGCTTCGTCACGACGATAAGCGCAGGTCACCGACTTGGCGCCCTGACGGATCGACGTGCGGTTGCAGTCCATCGCCGTGTCGCCGCCGCCGAGCACCACAACCTTCTTGCCTTTCATGTCGACGAAATCTTCCGGCGACTTTTCAAAGCCCAGGTTGCGATTGACGTTGGCGATCAGGAAGTCCAGCGCGTCATACACGCCCGGCAGATCCTCACCGGCAAAACCGCCCTTCATGTAGGTGTAGGTGCCCATGCCCATGAACACCGCATCGTATTCGGCGAGCAGTTGTTCCATGGTCACGTCTTTGCCGACTTCGGTATTCAGACGGAACTCGATGCCCATGCCGGTGAAGACTTCGCGACGATTGCTCAGCACGGTCTTTTCCAGCTTGAACTCGGGGATGCCGAAGGTCAGCAGACCGCCGATTTCCGGGTTCTTGTCGAACACCACAGGGGTCACGCCGCCGCGTACCAGCACGTCGGCACAACCCAGACCCGCCGGGCCCGCGCCGATGATGGCGACACGTTTGCCGGTCGGTTTGACCTTGGACATGTCCGGGCGCCAGCCCATGGCGAACGCGGTGTCGGTGATGTACTTCTCGACCGAACCGATGGTCACCGCGCCGAAACCGTCGTTAAGGGTGCAGGCACCCTCGCACAGACGATCCTGCGGGCACACCCGGCCGCAGACTTCCGGCAAGGTGTTGGTCTGGTGCGACAGTTCGGCGGCCTGGAGGATGTTGCCCTCGGCCACCAGCTTCAACCAGTTGGGAATGAAGTTGTGCACCGGGCACTTCCATTCGCAATACGGGTTGCCGCAACCCAGGCAGCGGTGGGCCTGATCGGCCGACTGCTGGGGTTTGAACGGTTCGTAGATCTCGACGAACTCTTTCTTGCGTTGACGCAACAGTTTCTTCTTCGGATCTTTGCGCCCGACATCGATGAACTGGAAGTCGTTGTTCAGACGTTCAGCCATTGTTAAAACCTCATCAAACTCTTCAGGCGCATATCACTGCGGGTTGGCACGAGTGCTGGAAAGCAACGATTTCAGGTTGGCAGCCTTCGGCTTGACCAGCCAGAAACGGCGCAAGTAGTCATCGAGGTTCTCGGCGAGTTCACGACCCCACTCGCTGTCGGTTTCGGCGACGTACTCGTTCAGCACGTTTTGCAGGTGGCTGCGATAAGCCTCCATCGCTTCGCCGCTGATCCGCTGGATTTCCACCAGTTCGTGGTTGACCCGGTCAACGAAGGTGTTGTCCTGGTCGAGCACGTAGGCGAAACCACCGGTCATGCCAGAGCCGAAGTTGTAACCGGTCTTGCCCAGAACGCAGACAAAACCACCGGTCATGTACTCACAGCAGTGATCGCCAGTGCCTTCCACAACCGTGTGGGCACCGGAGTTGCGCACGGCGAAACGCTCGCCTGCGGTGCCGGCGGCGAACAACTTGCCGCCGGTCGCGCCATACAGGCAGGTGTTGCCGATGATGGCGCTTTCCTGAGTTTTGTAAACGCTGCCCTTCGGCGGCACGATGGTCAGCTTGCCACCGGTCATGCCTTTGCCGACGTAGTCGTTGGCGTCACCTTCCAGGTACATGTTCAGACCGCCGGCGTTCCACACACCGAAGCTCTGACCGGCAGTGCCTTTGAAGCGGAAGGTGATCGGCGCTTTCGCCATGCCCTGGTTGCCGTGCTTGCGGGCGATTTCGCCGGAGATCCGCGCGCCGATCGAACGGTCGCAGTTGCAGATATCCAGATCGAACTCGGCGCCGCTCATGTCGTTGATCGCCGACGACGCCATCTCGACCATTTTCTCGGCCAGCAGGCCCTGGTCGAACGGCGGGTTGCGCTCAACGCCGCAGAACTGTGGCTTGTCTGCCGGAATGTGATCGCTGCCCAACAGCGGCGTCAGATCCAGATGGTTTTGCTTGGCGGTCTGGCCTTCGAGGATTTCCAGCAGATCGGTGCGACCGATCAACTCTTCGAGGGAGCGTACGCCGAGCTTGGCCAGCCACTCACGGGTTTCCTCGGCGACGTAGGTGAAGAAATTCACCACCATGTCGACGGTACCGATGTAGTGATCCTTGCGCAGCTTCTCGTTCTGAGTCGCGACGCCGGTGGCGCAGTTGTTCAGGTGGCAGATGCGCAGGTATTTGCAGCCCAGCGCGATCATCGGCGCAGTACCGAAGCCGAAGCTTTCGGCGCCGAGGATCGCTGCCTTGATCACGTCGAGGCCGGTTTTCAGGCCACCGTCGGTCTGCACCCGGACTTTGCCGCGCAGGTCGTTGCCGCGCAGGGTCTGGTGGGTTTCGGCGAGACCGAGTTCCCACGGAGCGCCTGCGTATTTGATCGAGGTCAGCGGCGAAGCACCGGTGCCACCGTCGTAGCCGGAGATGGTGATCAAGTCCGCATAGGCCTTGGCCACACCGGCGGCGATGGTGCCGACGCCTGCTTCGGCTACCAATTTGACCGAAACCAGTGCTTTCGGGTTGACCTGCTTCAGGTCAAAAATCAGCTGCGACAAGTCTTCGATCGAATAGATGTCGTGGTGCGGCGGCGGCGAAATCAGGGTCAC
Organism: Pseudomonas sp. Irchel s3a12; assembly: GCF_900187485.1. Lineage (NCBI taxonomy): Bacteria > Pseudomonadati > Pseudomonadota > Gammaproteobacteria > Pseudomonadales > Pseudomonadaceae > Pseudomonas > Pseudomonas sp. Irchel s3a12. Next base: position 282,974 of record NZ_FYDN01000005.1, on the reverse strand, counting down.
GCCCGGCACTGCGTAACGCAGCTTGGCGATCAAACCGTTCACTTTACCGCCCGGCAGTTGCCCGCCCTCGCCCGGCTTGGCGCCTTGCGCGACCTTGATCTGCAGCACTTCAGCGTTGACCAGGTATTCCGGGGTTACCCCGAAACGGCCAGTCGCGACTTGCTTGATTTTCGAGCTCTTGATGGTGCCGTAACGCGCCGGATCTTCACCACCTTCGCCGGAGTTGGAACGCGCACCGAGACGGTTCATGGCTTCGGCCAGGGCTTCGTGAGCTTCCGGCGACAAGGCGCCCAGCGAGATACCAGCGGAGTCGAAGCGCTTGAGCACCGATTCCAGCGGCTCGATTTCACTGATGTCCAGCGGCTTGTCGAGGGTCTTGACCTTGAACAGGTCGCGGATCATCGACACCGGACGGTTGTCCACCAGCGAGGTGTATTCCTTGAACTTGGCGTAGTCGCCCTGCTGCACGGCGGCCTGCAGGGTGTTGACCACGTCCGGGTTGTACGCGTGATATTCGCCACCGTGGACGAACTTCAGCAGACCGCCCTGCTGGATCGGCTTGCGCGGACTCCAGGCTTCGGTGGCCAGCGCTTTCTGCTCGGCTTCGATGTCGACGAAACGCGCACCCTTGATGCGGCTCGGCACGCCACGGAAGCTCAGGTCGCACACTTCTTCGGACAGGCCGATGGCTTCGAACAACTGCGCACCGCGGTACGAAGCGATGGTCGAGATGCCCATTTTCGACAAGATCTTCAGCAGACCTTTGGTGATGCCTTTGCGGTAGTTCTTGAACACCTCGTAGAGGTCGCCCAGCACTTCACCGGTACGGATCAGGTCGCCCAGCACCTCGTAGGCCAGGAACGGATACACCGCCGAGGCGCCGAAGCCGATCAGCACCGCGAAGTGATGCGGGTCACGGGCAGTCGCGGTTTCAACGAGGATGTTGGAATCGCAACGCAGGCCTTTTTCGGTCAGACGATGGTGCACGGCACCGGTCGCCAAGGATGCGTGGATCGGCAGTTTGCCCGGGGCAATATGGCGGTCGCTCAGAACGATCTGGGTCCGCCCGCCGCGCACGGCTTCTTCAGCCTGATCGGCGACATTGCGGATCGCTGCTTCGAGGCCGACGCTTTCGTCGTAGTTGAGGTCGATGATCTGCCGCTCGAAACCCGGGCGGTCGAGGTTCATCAGCGAGCGCCACTTGGCCGGGGAAATGACCGGCGAGCTGAGAATCACGCGCGAGGCGTGTTCCGGCGACTCCTGGAAGATGTTGCGCTCGGCACCGAGGCAGATTTCCAGCGACATCACGATCGCTTCACGCAGCGGGTCGATCGGCGGGTTGGTGACCTGCGCGAACTGCTGGCGGAAGTAGTCGTACGGCGTGCGCACACGCTGCGAGAGCACGGCCATCGGCGTGTCATCGCCCATCGAGCCAACGGCTTCGTAGCCTTGTTCGCCGAGCGGACGCAGGACCTGATCGCGCTCTTCGAACGTGACCTGATACATCTTCATGTATTGCTTGAGCTGATCAACGTCGTAAAACGCCGAACCGTGATCGTTGTCTTCCATGGTCGCCTGAATGCGCAGGGCATTCTTGCGCAGCCATTGCTTGTACGGATGACGGGACTTCAGACGGTTGTCGATCGCATCGGTGTCGAGGATCTGCCCGGTTTCGGTGTCCACGGCAAAGATCTGGCCAGGGCCGACACGGCCCTTGGCAATCACGTCTTCAGGCTTGTAATCCCACACGCCGATTTCCGAGGCGAGGGTGATGAAACCGTTGGTGGTGGTGACCCAGCGTGCCGGACGCAGACCGTTACGGTCGAGCAGGCACACCGCGTAGCGACCGTCGGTCATTACTACACCAGCTGGGCCGTCCCACGGCTCCATGTGCATCGAGTTGTACTCGTAGAACGCACGCAGATCCGGGTCCATGGTTTCGACGTTCTGCCACGCAGGTGGAATGATCATCCGCACACCACGGAACAGGTCGATGCCACCGGTGACCATCAGCTCGAGCATGTTGTCCATGCTCGAGGAGTCGGAACCGACACGGTTGACCAGCGGGCCGAGTTCTTCCAGATCCATCAGATCGTTGGTGAACTTGGTCCGACGGGCCTGCGCCCAGTTACGGTTACCGGTAATGGTGTTGATCTCGCCGTTGTGGGCGAGGAAGCGGAATGGCTGGGCCAGCGGCCATTTCGGCAGGGTGTTGGTGGAGAAGCGCTGGTGGAAAACGCAAATCGCGGTTTGCAGGCGCTCGTCACTCAGGTCCGGATAGAACGCGGCCAGGTCGGCCGGCATCATCAGGCCTTTATAGATGATGGTCTTGTGCGAAAAGCTGCAGATGTAGTGGTCGGAGTCGACCGCGTTGGCCACCGACGAACGACGACGCGCACTGAACAGCTTCACGGCCATGTCCTGATCGCTCAGGCCTTCGCCGCCGATGTACACCTGCTCGATTTGCGGCAGACGCTCAAGGGCCAAGCGGCCGAGGACGCTGGTGTCGATCGGCACTTTGCGCCAGCCGATCAGTTGCAGGCCTTCAGCGAGGATCTCGCGGTTCATGTTCTCGCGAGCGGCTTCGGCCTTGGCCGGATCCTGGTTGAAGAAGACCATGCCCACCGCGTATTGCTTGGGCAGCTCGACGCTGAAGGTTTCCTGGGCAATGGCGCGCAGGAACGCATCAGGTTTTTGAATCAGCAGACCGCAACCGTCACCGGTCTTGCCGTCGGCATTAATCCCACCGCGGTGGGTCATGCAGGTCAGGGCCTCAATGGCCGTTTGCAAAAGGGTATGACTGGGCTCGCCCTGCATATGGGCTATCAGGCCGAAACCGCAGTTATCCTTGAATTCATCTGGTTGGTACAGACCTGCTTTCATAGACACTTTCTCACCAGGCTGCCTCTTTTCGAGGCAAATTTCTTTTCAATTCAACCACTTGCATCCTGCGCCGAACGTACGCCGGCTTCGCGGGGGCAAAAGGGTGGTCATTGTACACAGCGACACAGAGGCTCACAAATTTGACGACGAAATGTCGCAAATTCATGTCGCATTTGTGAAAGGTTTAAAGCGATCTGCTGTGCTAGTCAAAACTTTTTTAATTTTGACCGCAACGACTCAAAGACTACTGTGACGCAGACACCACAAGGCACGCGACCTGGAAGGAAGCGCGCACTCGTAGAAATTTTGAGGTGCTTGGAGAGGCGGCCTGGGTAAGGCCGCCGAATCTTCAGCGAGTTGTTGCCAGTTCCTGTTGGACGCTGGCGACAGTGCGAGGCCAAGGTTTACCAGCCTGAACCTTCGCTGGCAAGGCCTTGATGGCAGAAACGGCTGCATCACGATTGGCGAAGTTGCCGTAGGTGATCACGTAAAGCGGTTTGCCGTTGAGGACCTTCTTGAAATAACGGTACTCGCCGCCCTGCTCTTTGACGAAGTTTTGCGCTGCCGCTTCAGAGCTGGTGCCGAGGATCTGCACCACGTAATTGCCGGTCGGCTGACCGGCATACCAGCTGCCACCGGCGGCTTTGGCGACGGTCACAGGCTTCTCGGCCGGTTTCGTAGCGGCGACGGGCTTGGCCGGCGCTGGAGCCGGTTTCGTCGCTGGCGCTGCCGGAGCAGGCTTGGCGGTGGCGACTTGTGTTGGCGCAGGAGTCGGTTTGGCCGCCGGAACTGGCACCGGTGTCGGCGCAGGACCTGCGGGAACACCTGCCGGTGGCGCCGAAGTGGTCACGGTTGGCGGTGTGGCGCTGGAGCCTTCCAGAGGCACACCGTCGTCGCCTTCGGTAATACCGCCAGCGGCTTCAGCCAGCGGGCCGCGCATGACCGGCTGGGAGTTACCGACCAGCGGCAACGGCATCGGTTGCGTATTGCCGGCGAACTCGACGTTCGGTGCGCCGCCATTGGCACCCTGCCCCAATGGCAACTGTGCCTGTTCATTGGCAGGAGCGCCGGTGGTTGGCGCCTTATTGCGACCCGGCATCAACCAGGCGGCGGCGACCGCGACCACAACGACGGCGGAAATCGCCAATACGTGTTTCTTCGGCATGTTGAACCCCATACTTGGACGCTTGACCGCTGAGCGGCTGGCAATCATGACTTCGATCAGAGCATCGCGAGCGACCTGGTTGATGTTGCCCGGCCAACCCTCGGCACTTTCGTGAATATCAGAGATCTGATCTGCGCTGAAAAGTTCGACACCCCGGCCGGCCCCTTCGAGCCGTTGGTCGAGATATTCGCGCGTTTCTTCTTCGGTGTAAGGCTGCAGTTCGATGACGTGAAAACGCTCTTCCTCAAGGTGCAAAGCCTCGAGCTGAGCGATCAGCGACGATTCACCGAACAGGAACACATGCGGGCGACCTTCCGGTGCGCCGGCACCCAGCGCCATCAGCGCTTCGAGAGCGGACTCGTCGAGCTGCTCAGCGTCGTCCACCAACAGATAGACTTCCTGGCCGGTCAGTGCGAGTTGCACCACTTGATCCAGAATCGCGCCAACTTCGGCCTGAGCGACGTTCAGCGCCTGCGCCACCTGGCGCAACACACCGGCAGCATCACCGGCGCCACGGGCGGAAACCACCACGCTCTGCACCGACTGCTTGTTGGTGCTGGCGACCAGCGCCTGACGCAGCAACGTCTTGCCGCTGCCTTGCGGGCCGGTGACCACCAGCAGCAACTGGCTGTAACGCGCCAGATGATGCAGTTGACCCAGCACCGGTTTGCGCTGAGCCGGGAAGAACTTGAAGCCCGGCACGCGTGGCGCGAACGGGTCGTGACTTAACTGGAAATGGCCGAGGAACGCCTCGTCGGCATGCAAACTAGTCATTGGAATCTTTTCAACCTTTAAGCTGAGCCAGGGCGCGGTAATCCGCTCCCAGCGTGGCCTGTAGAACCTCTTTCGGATAATCGTCGGTCACTACCGCTTCGCCCATCCGGCGCAGCAGCACCAGGCGCAGACGACCGTCGATCACTTTTTTGTCGATTGCCATGTGTTGAAGAAAATCGGCTTCGGTCATTTCAGTCGGCGGCACCACTGGCAAGCCGGCGCGCTGGAACAGACGAATACCGCGATCACGCTCCTCGTCACTGATCCAGCCCAGACGCGCGGACATCTCCAGCGCCATCACGGTGCCAGCCGCGACCGCTTCCCCGTGCAACCAGACACCATAGCCCATGTGGGTTTCGATGGCGTGGCCGAAAGTGTGGCCGAGGTTGAGCGTGGCACGTACGCCGGTTTCTTTCTCATCGGCGCCAACCACCGCAGCCTTGGCCGCGCAAGAGCGCTCGATCGCGTAAGTCAGGGCTTTCTGGTCCAGCGCGCGCAGGGCATCGACGTTTTCTTCGAGCCAGGTCAGGAACGGCTCGTCGCAGATCAGCCCGTACTTGATGACTTCGGCCAGACCGGCAGACAGCTCGCGCTCTGGCAGGGTTTTCAGGGACGCCGTATCGATCAGCACCACGTTCGGCTGGTAGAACGCGCCAACCATGTTCTTGCCTAGTGGATGGTTGATACCGGTCTTGCCGCCCACCGAAGAATCGACCTGGGACAGCAATGTCGTCGGAATTTGGATGAAGTCGACGCCGCGCTGGTAACAGGCAGCGGCAAAACCGGCCATGTCACCGATCACACCGCCGCCAAGAGCGATCACGGTGGTACGGCGGTCATGACGGGCAGTCAGCAGACCGTCGAAGATCAATTGCAGGGTTTCCCAGTTCTTGAAGGCTTCGCCGTCCGGCAACACCACGGAGATCACCGAGAACTGCGCCAGGCTGCGGGTCAGACGTTCAAGATAGAGCGGCGCAACGGTCTCGTTGGAGATGATTGCCACCTGCCGCCCATGGATATGCGGAGCCAGCAGCTCGGGCTGATCCAACAAACCTTCGCCAATATGAATCGGGTAGCTGCGCTCGCCTAGATCGACCTTGAGTGTCTGCATGTGTCCCCACAGTGAAGATGGAAGCAGGCGTCCTGCCCTGAATTATTGGTTATCTGCGGCCTATAGCGGGTATGACGCCGCTTGCACGCCATCCGCCACAACCTCGGCGGACTGTGACAGGACGCCGAGGATAGCGCATTTCGAGCGCTGCTTTAACGGGGAGGAAGCTGCGCCAGACGATCGAGAATGTCGAGCACCACCATACGTGGCGGCCGCTCGTCGGTTTCCACCACCAGATCGGCAATTTCCCGATAAAGCGGATCGCGGATCGCCAGCAGGTCACGCAGGGTTTTTTCCGGATTGGCAGTACGCAGCAACGGCCGGTTGCGATCGCGCGACGTGCGGCCGACCTGCTGCTCCACAGAGGCGTGCAGATACACCACTCGCCCACCCTCATGCAGGGCCTTGCGATTGGCATCGCGCATGACTGCGCCACCGCCGGTCGCCAACACCACGCCATCGAACGCGCACAGCTCGGCGATCATCGCCTGCTCACGGTCACGAAAGCCGGGTTCGCCTTCCTTGTCGAAGATCCACGGGATATTGGCGCCCGTGCGCAATTCAATTTCCTTGTCGGAATCTTTGAACGGCAGGCGCAGCTCTTTGGCCAGTAACCGGCCGATGGTGCTTTTGCCAGCACCCATCGGTCCTACAAGAATCAAATTTCGCACAGAATCAACGACTCACAGCAATCGCCTGGTTATTCATGATACGTGGTGTGAGAAATACCAGCAGCTCGGATTTTTTCTCCGATACCACATCACGCCGGAAAAGGCGGCCAAGATACGGCACATCGCCAAGAAATGGCACCTTATCTACGACCTTGCTTTGAGTATTTGAGAAAACACCGCCAATCACGATGGTTTCGCCGTCATTGACTAGTACCTTGGCGTTGACCTCGTTTTTCTTGATCGGCGGCACATCCTGCACTTTGTTCAGGTAATCCGGTTCGTCCTTGGTGACCTTGACCTCCATGATGATGCGGTTGTCCGGGGTGATCTGCGGGGTGACTTCCAGCGACAGCGAGGCCTCCTTGAACGACACCGACGTCGCGCCGCTGGAGCTGGCTTCCTGATACGGAATCTCGGTGCCTTTGAGGATTTTTGCGGTTTCCTTGTCGGAGGTGACAACCTTCGGCTGCGAGACGATTTCGCCGTTGCCGGTCTTCTCCATGGCAGTCAGCTCAAGATCAAGCAGGACGTTGTCGGTAATGAAGGCAATGCCGATCCCCGATGTATTACCCACAGTGCCCATGTCGACGAACGGCGAATTGGTGCTGGTACTGCCCGGCGTACCAATGGTGGTCGATGAACCGTTGACCCCGGAAGCGTTCCAGTTGCCCTTGTTCTGGATCGAGCCGCCCCAGCGCACGCCCAGACTTTTGTCGTAATCGACGTTGGCCTCGACAATCCGTGCTTCGATCATCACCTGACGCACCGGAATATCCAGTTGCGCCACGATCCGCCGCAGTTCGTCGAGGCGATCCTGAGTCTGGTAGGCAATGATGTTGTTGGTGCGCTCATCAACGGTAATCGAACCGCGCTCATCGATTTTCGCCTCGGCACTGGTCACCGACTGGAACAGCTTGGCGATGTCCGCGGCTTTAGCGTAGTTCACCTGTAGCAGCTCGCGGCGCAACGGCGCCAGTTCGGCGATCTGCTTCTGCGACTCCAGTTCCTGACGCTCGCGGGCAGCGATTTCATCGGCCGGCGCCACCAGCAGCACATTGCCGATCTTGCGCTTATCCAGGCCTTTGGTTTTCAACACCAGATCCAGGGCCTGATCCCACGGCACATTTTGCAGACGCAAGGTGATGCCACCCTGCACCGTGTCGCTGGCAACCAAATTGAGGTTGGTGAAGTCGGCGATCAGTTGCAGCACCGAGCGCACATCAATGTCCTGGAAGTTCAGCGAGAGCTTTTCGCCGACGTACGCCTGACGGTCAGCGTTGCGTTTTTGCAGGTCATCGACGGTCATCGGGCGGATGCTGACGGTCAGTTTGTTGTCAGTCTGGAAGGTGGAGTACTCGTAGGTGCCACTGGGTTCAACCGTAATAACTGTCCGATCAGCGGTTACTCCGGCATTGACGAACTGCACCGGGGTGGCGAAATCCTTGACGTCGAGGCGTACCCGCAACTTGTCCGGCAACTGCGTGCGCGCGAAGCTGAGGATGATCTTGCCGTCATGTTCCTGGATATCCGGGGCGATGGTCGGATCGGACAGGTCGATAACCACATTGCCTTCCCCCGCCGTACCACGCTGGAAGTCCACACCGCGAATCGTCCGGCTTTTCGGCACAAATGCCTTGGCGGGTGCGGCCGCTTTAGCCGTAGTGCGGGGCGCAACGGCTGCAGGGCGCGACGCAGCTGCTGGTGCGCCCTGACCGACCACCACGAACAGGTTATTGCCTTCGACCCGCGTGGTGTAAGGCGCCAATTGCGTCAGGCTGACAATCAGCCGCGTACGCTCCTTGGCCTCAACCACAGTGGCGGTGCGCGCATTGCCACTGCCCAGATCGAGGTTCTTGCTGGCCAACTGACTGGCGACACCGGGCAGGTCCAGGGCAATCCGCGCCGGCGATTCGGTGGTGTAGCCCTTGGGTTGTGGCGGCGGGCCGTCGAACGACAACTTCAGCTCGACGCGATCACCCGGCAACGCCGCCACGTCGAGCGTCTTCAGATTGGCCGCGAGTACCATCGGTGACATCAGCGCTATCCATAGCGAAAAACCGAGGGTGGAGAAAATCCTGTTCATTGTTCGACTTCCACTATGAGTGCTCTTTCAAAGGAATGGTGCGCGGACGCTCCAGCCAGGCGCCTTCGCCGTCGGGCACGATTTCGACGACATCGACCTGGGTAGCGCTGATGGCGACGATGCGACCGTCATTGCGCCCCAGGTAATCGCCGACCTTCAACCGATGCACGCCGCCAGCGCCGCGCAGCAACGCAAAGGAGCCGGAAGCATTGGCAATCGTGCCGACCATCTCGAACTGCTCGATGTTGAAACCTTCGAGGTATTGCTTGACCCGATTGGGATCGGGCTTGACGTTGCGTGAGCCATGTTTCTGCCCGGCCAGATCAACCCGCACCTGGCGCGAGAACGGACTGCGCAGGTTGGCCGCGCTGTAAGTGAATGTTGGGTAAGACCGGAATGTCGGGGTTGGTTCAATCTTGCCTGCCGGGCGCAGGCGTACTTCATTCAAGTAGGCATCAAGATCGCTGAAGTCATTGCTGCCACCACAACCGTTCAACGCGAGCAGCGTCATCGACAAAGCGATGTAACGAGTCGGGCTCATTTCTGCAGCCCCTTATCGTTATACCGGTAGGTCTTGGCAAGGATGCTCATGCGCAGCTTCGGCCCGCCCTCTTTATCGGCAGGAGCGAGTTCGAAATCGTGCAAGGTGACAATGCGTGGCAGCCCGGCCACGCCACTGACGAAGGTCGCAAGGTCGTGATAGGCACCGGTGACGGTGATCTGGATCGGCAGCTCGATGTAAAACTGCTGGGTGACCTCCGGCAGCAGTTTGATCTCTTCGAACTCCAGGCCGCTGCCCAGCCCCGTGCGGGTGATGTCTTCGAGCAGGCCCGGCACTTCGGTGTCACTGGGCAATTGGCGCAACAGCACGCCAAAGGTGTTTTCCATCGCCTTCATTTGTTGGGTGTACAACTCAAGGTTGGCCGAAAGACGTGCCTTGCTGGCGAACTGCTCCTTGAGCGTGGCTTCTTCCTCGCGCTTGGCTTCGAGTTGGTTTTCCAGGTCACTGATGAAAAAGTTATAACCGAGCGCCAGGACCAACACCATCAACAGCGCCCCGGCGATGGCTTTCACTGCTGCCGGCCATGAGCCGATGTTGCTGGTATCGAGGTCGTTGAAATCGATGTCGCGCAGACTTTCCAGCCATTCGGACGGCTTCATTGCTCGTCCTCCACGGTGCGGGGCTGGGTCTGCCGTACGGTCAACTCAAACGTGTTGGCCTGATCCACCTGGCCCGCCGTCGTCGCCTTCACCTCGTTGAGACTGGGCGCGTCGAACCAGTCGGAAGCATCCAGATTGCGCATCAATTCGGAGACCCGGTTGTTCGATTCGGCTGCACCGCTGATCGACAGGGTTTTGCCAACCATCTTCACGTCGGTGAAATACACACCGTCCGGCAGCGTGCGCGCCAGTTGATCGAAGATTCGCCCACTGATCTGCCGGTTGCCCTGCAAGTCCTGGATGATGCGCATGCGCTCGACCAGTTGCTGACGACGCGCCTTGAGATCGCTGATCTGTTTGATCCGTTCGTCGACCACAGCAATCTGCTTGCCGATGTAATCATTGCGCGCCACTTGTCGTGCAATGGCGGTGCTGATGACCTGATCGGCAATCAGCACCGCACCGACCGAGCCAACCACCACGCCGATCAAGGCCAGCAGAAAGCGTTTGCGCCGTTCTTCGCGACGCTCCTCGCGCCAGGGTAGGAGGTTGATCCGCGCCATCAGTCGAAACTCCTGAGCGCGAGCCCGCAGGCGATCATCAGCGCCGGCGCGTCGCTGGCCAAAGCCCCGGCGTTGACCTTGCTGCTCAAGGCCATGTTGGCAAACGGGTTGGCTACTTGAGTCGGCGTGCTCAGGCGCTGCTCGATCAGCCGATCCAGTCCGGGCACTGAAGCCGTGCCGCCGGCCAGCAGAATGTGATCGACCGCGTTGTATTGCCCGGAGGCGAAGAAGAACTGCAGCGAGCGCGACACTTGCTGCACCAGCGCCTCGCGAAACGGTTGCAAGACCTCGCTGATGTAATCATCGGGCAGACCGCCCTGTTTTTTCGCCAGCCCCGCTTGTTCGAGGGTCAGGCCATAGCGGCGCTGGATTTCCTCGGTCAGTTGCCGGCCGCCGAACAATTGCTCGCGGGTATAGATGATCTTGCCATTGTGCAGGACGCTGAGCGTGGTCATGGTCGCGCCGATGTCGACCACAGCGACAGTCAGACGCTCCTGAGAAGCCGCCAGTTGCGTGGCCAGCAAGCCGAACGAGCGCTCCAGTGCATAGGCTTCGACGTCGACTACCCGTGCGGTCAGCCCGGCGAGGGCCAGCGCCGCTTCACGAACTTCGACGTTTTCCTTGCGACAGGCAGCGAGCAACACATTGACCCGCTCAGGGTTGCGCGGTGACACGCCCTGGACTTCGAAATCGATGGCGACTTCGTCCAGCGGGTAGGGAATGTACTGATCGGCCTCGATCTTCAGCTGGTTTTCCAGCTCGTCGTCGGACAGCCCGGCGTCCATCTCGATGATCTTGGTGATCACGGCAGAACCGGCCACTGCGACTGCCACGCTCTTGAGCCCGGTGCGCGCCTTGACCAGTAAACGGCTCAGGGCCTGACCCACGCCTTCAAGTTCGGCGATGTTCTTTTCGACCACGGCGTTGACTGGCAATGGCTCTACCGCATACGCCTCGACCCGGTAGCGATCACCCTGACGGCTCAGTTCCAGCAGCTTCACTGACGTGGAACTGATGTCGATCCCCAGTAACGTATTGGCCTTTTTATTGAAGAGTCCCAGCACTACCAATTCCCTATGACTTTCCGTGAGTTACGGACTCTGTAATACGCATTGCGTTCCTTCACCCCGTCTTGACAGAAGCGCAAATGACGCCCCCAGCAGAAAAGTGCTTATAATGCCCAGCGTTTTTTTTCCGCTTTTTACTGCAAGCGCGGATGGTTCTGTGTGTAGCCGGAGCCCCGTCGCCAAATTCATTCTTTGCACTGGATGTCCAAAAGCCTTGATTCGTCTGCTGAAATTTTTCGGTTGGTCCATCGTCGCCGTTTTCTGCGGACTGCTTTTAGGTCTCAGCGGCGCGTTTCTTTACCTTAGTCCGGGTTTGCCGTCTGTGGAGGCTCTGCGAAGCATTCAGTTGCAGATTCCGCTGCGGGTCTACTCCAGCGACAACAAGTTGATCGCCGAATTTGGCGAAATGCGCCGCACACCGATCCGTTTCGCCGACATTCCCCCCAATTTCATTAATGCGTTACTAAGTGCTGAAGACGACAATTTCGCCAACCACTATGGCGTCGATCCGAGCAGCCTGATGCGCGCCGCGACCCAACTGGTCAAAAGCGGACACATTCAGTCCGGCGGCAGCACCATCACCATGCAGGTAGCGAAGAACTTCTTCCTGACTAGCGAACGCAGCTTCTCGCGCAAAACCACCGAAATTCTTCTGGCCCTGCAGATCGAGCGACAGCTGACCAAGGATGAAATCCTTGAGCTGTACGTGAACAAGATCTATCTGGGCAACCGCGCCTATGGCATCGAAGCAGCGGCGCAGGTGTATTACGGCAAGTCGATCCGTGATGTCAGCCTGGCGCAGATGGCGATGATCGCCGGCCTGCCGAAAGCCCCGTCGCGTTTCAACCCGCTAGCCAACCCGGCGCGCAGCAAAGAACGCCGCGACTGGATCCTCGGGCGCATGTACAAGCTTGGCAAGATCAGCGAAGCGGACTACACCGCTGCGATCAACGAACCGCTGAACGCCAGCTATCACGTGCCGACCCCGGAAGTGAATGCACCGTATATCGCTGAAATGGCTCGTGCCGAGATGGTCGGCCGTTATGGCAGCGACGCTTACACCGAAGGTTTCCGCGTCACCACCACGGTGCCGAGCAACCTGCAGGAAATGGCCAACACCGCGCTGCACGAAGGTTTGATGACCTACGACCAGCGTCACGGCTACCGTGGCCCCGAATCGCGTCTGCCGGGCAAGACCCGTGAGGCCTGGGCAAGTGAACTTACCAAGCAGCGCACCATCAGCAGCCTGGAGCCGGCCATCGTCACCCAGGTCGACAAGAACGGCCTGCAAGTGCTGACCCGTACCGGCGAAGAGCACGTCGCCTGGGACACCATGAAATGGGCACGACCGTTCCTCAACACCAACAGCATGGGCGCCAATCCGCGCCAGCCGTCGGATGTCGCGGCGGTCGGTGATCTGGTTCGCGTGCAGCGTCAGAAAGACAATTCACTGAAGTTCAGCCAGATCCCCCAGGCGCAAGGTGCGCTGGTGTCGCTGGATCCGCAGAACGGCGCGATTCGCTCGCTGGTCGGCGGTTTCGCCTTCGAACAGAGCAACTACAACCGTGCGATGCAGGCCAAGCGTCAGCCCGGCTCGAGCTTCAAGCCGTTCGTCTACAGTGCCGCGCTGGATAGCGGCTACACCGCCGCCACGCTGGTCAACGACGCGCCGATCGTGTTTGTCGACGAATATCTGGACAAGGTCTGGCGCCCGAAGAACGACACCAACACCTTCCTCGGCCCGATCCGCCTGCGTGAGGCGCTGTACAAGTCGCGTAACCTGGTGTCGATCCGCTTGCTGCAGGCGATGGGCGTAGGCAAGACCATCGACTACATCACCCGTTTCGGCTTCAACAAGCAGGATCTGCCGCCCAACCTGTCGCTGGCGCTGGGTACTGCAACGCTGACACCGATGGAGATTGCGACCGGTTGGAGTACGTTCGCCAACGGCGGTTACAAGATCACCCCGTACATCATCGACAAGATCGAAAGCCGTAATGGCGATACGCTGTTTCTCGCCAACCCGCCAACCGTGCCTCAGGGCGGTTCGGCGACGGACGGTATCGCCGCACCGCACACCGATTCGTTTACGGTCAACACCACACCGGTTGCGGGCGAGGCGCCGGGCAGCGCGGCCGTGCCGCAAACACCGGCAGTGGCTGAGCGAATTGTCGATGGCCGCACCACTTACATCCTCAACAGCATGTTGCAGGACGTGATCAAGCTCGGCACCGGCCGTCGCGCGCTGGCCATGGGCCGCAGCGATATCGCCGGCAAAACCGGTACCACCAACGAATCGAAAGATGCCTGGTTCTCCGGTTACAACGCCGACTACGTGACCACGGTCTGGACTGGCTTCGATCAGCCGGAAAGCCTCGGTCGTCGCGAGTTCGGCGGTACTGTGGCGCTGCCGATCTGGATGAACTACATGTCGGCTGCGCTGAAGGACAAGCCGCCGCACGTGCAGCCTGAGCCGGAAGGTTTGCTGAGTCTGCGCGTGGATCCGGTCAGTGGCCGTGCGGCGACGCCGAGTACGCCGGGCGCGTATTTCGAGCTGTTCAAGTCTGAAGACACGCCGCCGTCGGTGAATGAGCTGGGTAATGGCGCCGTACCGGGCAGCCCGCTGCCAGCGGATGAGCAGGCGCCGATCGATCTGTTCTGATCCTGAAGTAGCAAAAAGCCCCGCCTTCGTGAGATGTGCGGGGCTTTTTTATGGCTGAAGATCTAGAGCCCCTCACCCTAGCCCTCTCCCGGAGGGAGAGGGGACTGACCGAGTTGTCTAGCGCTCTACATCGACCTGAGAGAGCTGTGTCGATTATGGATTCAAAACAATACGTTCAGGTCGGCGTAACTCCCGAACATCCCCCAATCAGTCCCCTCTCCCCCTGGGAGAGGGCTAGGGTGAGGGGGTTCTTGATCTTCAGGCAATAAAAAACCCCGACTCTCACGAGCCGGGGCTTTCGTTTGAAGCGCTACAACGGCTTAGCCGTTGAACACGTCATCCACGCTTTTCAGCGGGTAGTTCTTCGGATACGGCAGGGTGGCCACACCGGTCTCGATCGCGGCTTTGGCCACAGCGTCGGAGATCAGGGTGATCAGGCGCTTGTCCATTGGCTTCGGAATGATGTACTCACGGCCGAATTCCAGCGGAGCACCACCGTAGGCATCGCACACGTCCTGAGGAACAGGCAGCTTGGCCAGTTCACGCAGGGCGTTGGCGGCAGCCACTTTCATTTCTTCGTTGATGCGCTTGGCGCGAACGTCCAGAGCACCACGGAAGATGAACGGGAAGCCCAGCACGTTGTTGACCTGGTTCGGGTAGTCCGAACGGCCGGTAGCCATGATCACGTCGCTACGGGTAGCGTGCGCCAGCTCCGGGGAGATTTCCGGATCCGGGTTCGAGCAGGCGAACACGATCGGGTTGGCCGCCATCGACAGCAGGCCTTCAGCGCTCAGCAGGTTCGGACCGGACAGACCGACGAACACATCAGCGCCTGCCAGTGCGTCAGCCAGGCTGCGCTTCTCGGTGGCGTGAGCGAATACCGCTTTGTACTGGTTCAGGTCGTCACGGCCGGAGTGGATCACACCGGTACGGTCAACCATGAAGATGTTTTCGATGCGTGCGCCCATGCTCACCAGCAGTTTCATGCAGGAGATGGCGGCAGCGCCGGCGCCCAGGCAGACGATTTTCGCTTCTGGCAGGGTTTTGCCAGCGATTTCCAGGGCGTTGATCATGCCCGCAGCGGTCACGATCGCGGTGCCGTGCTGGTCATCGTGGAATACCGGAATGTCGCACTGCTCAATCAGAGCACGTTCGATCTCAAAGCACTCGGGTGCCTTGATGTCTTCCAGGTTGATACCACCGAAAGTGATGGAGATACGTTTTACGGTATCGATGAAGGCTTGCGGGCTTTCGGAGTCGACCTCGATGTCGAAAACGTCGATGCCGGCGAAGCGCTTGAACAGTACGCCTTTACCTTCCATTACCGGCTTGGAAGCCAATGGGCCGAGGTTGCCCAGACCGAGAATCGCGGTGCCATCGGAAATGACTGCAACCAGGTTGCCCTTGCCGGTGTATTTGTAGGCCAGTTCAGGATCGCGAGCGATCTCACGCACTGGTTCAGCTACGCCGGGGCTGTAGGCCAGCGACAAGTCGCGAGCGGTAGCAGTGGCCTTGGTGAGCTCGACACTCAGCTTCCCTGGACGAGGATTGGCATGATATTCGAGAGCGGCAGTTTTCAGATCAGACATTTTGGCATTCCGCTTTTTACTGTTGGACAGACTGGTCAGCGAGGATACGCGCCTCGCAAAGTCCCCACAAGACTGAGCGGTCACCCCTGTCAAGCGCCCTGCCCTACTACTTTGGGCCAAGAGCCACGGCGCACAAGGGCTAGACTGTTCACAATCGACAGAAAAAATGTCTACAATTTTTCTTCAGCGCGGCGTTTGCAACATTGAAGGATCCGTCAACGGAAGCAGCCAGCGCGACTGGCCGGATTGCAATCCACCGCGCCTGGAACGATCAACGATCCAGCCGCGAGCCTCGATCTGCTTGCCTTTCAACGCCTGCAATCGGGCATTGTCAAATTGTCTGACCAGATTGGGAGCAACGCGCAATACAAGAGAGTCCTGCAACTCGATCCAGATTCCGCCTCGATTGCGCTGAACCTTGCTCACACGCCCACTGATCACGGCGAAACCCGAGCGCTGGATCTGCTCCGCTTTCAGTACAGGTGATTGCCGCCAGAGGCCCAGCCCGGCCTTTCGCGCACTGCGTTCGGCGGCTTGCTGGCAGGCAACAAGATCGACATTCGGCGCAACCGCGACCTGGAAACCGAGGCCATCGGCGAGCATTTGCGCTTCGAGATTGGCGCCGCTGGTGCTGTAAATATGCGCGAGCGTACGCCCGTAATGGTCTTTGGCTTGCTTGCCGGGGCGCAAACCGACACGTCCGCCGCTGGCATCGACCAGCGCTTGCAGGCGTTTGCGTGCCGCCACGGCGAAGGGTTCGTCGCTGCGGCCCTGTCTGCCCAGCTCAGGCGTGTTGAGGCCGATCATGCGTACGCTGCGACCGTCGCTCAGGCGCAGCGTGTCGCCATCGACCACGCGCTGCACGGTGACGCTGGCCAGTCCCGCAGGCGCCGGACAGAAGGCCTGCGCGCCGGATAGCCAAATCGCAGACACAAAAAAGGCGCCCGCGAGGGACGCCTTTTTCAGCAACGAGGAAAAGCCCACCGGGCCCTTCAACCTTACTCTGCAGCAGCAGGTTTCTTGCCGAAAGCACCGAAACGGTCTGCGAAGCGCTGAACGCGGCCGCCAGTGTCCAGAGTCTTCTGCTTACCGGTGTAGAACGGGTGGCATTCGTTGCAAACGTCGATTGGCAGAGCTTTGCCGAAAGTCGAACGAGTTTCGAACTTGTTGCCACAGCTGCAGGTAACAGCGATGACTGGGTAATTCGGGTGGATATCAGCTTTCATGGTGTCTTCCTCAGCTAGCGTGCCGCCACCCAACACTATTGTTGAATACCGCACGTAATTAGGCCGCGGATTCTACCAGACCTTTTCAAACACGCAAGCTGTCACCGAGACCGACCGTCTGCTAGGCTCCCGGCCCAATACGCGATTCCTTTATAGGAGTGAGCCTGCTCGCGAGAGCGGTATTTCAGACGACATAAATGTTGAATGACAGACCGCTATCGCGAGCAGGCTCACTCCTACAAGGTTATGTGCCGAGCCATACCGCCCGTTTATAGAGATCCCCCCGCGTGCCCGACGCCATTCTGCGCCTCGCCCTGCCTTCACCCTTGCGCCGCCTGTTCGACTATCGAGCCCCGGCCGGTGTGCTGCGTGAGCAATTGCAGCCGGGCATGCGCCTGCGAGTGCCGTTCGGTCGACGCGAGATGATCGGGATTCTGGTCGAGGTCACGGACACCAGCGAAGTGCCGGTGGAGAAACTGAAACCAGCACTGGCCCTGCTCGACGCCACAGCGCCACTGCCACCGGCGCTGTTCAAGCTGTGCCTGTGGACGTCGCAGTATTATCAGCACAGCCTCGGCGACACCCTGAGCTGGGCGCTGCCAGTCCTGCTGCGCCAAGGCGAGCTGGCCGAGGCGCGGCAGGAGCGTTTCTGGTCGATCGTCCCGGGCGCCAGCCTTGATGATCCGCGCATCGCCCGCGCACCGCGCCAGCGCGAAGCACTGGCGACGCTGGCTCAACACCCGCACGGCGTCGCCCATCAGTTGCTGAGCAAACTGATGCTGAGCAAGGACAGCCTTGATCTGCTGCTGGCGAAAAATCTGGTGCAGGTGGAAATCCGCCGCCACGCACCGGGCGCGCGTCACGAACACTGGCTGGCACAACCGGAGTTGCCACTCAACGCCGAGCAACGTGCCGCCTACGAAGCGATCCGTGCCGGGTTCGACAGTTATCACGCGTTCCTCCTGGCCGGGGTCACCGGCAGCGGCAAGACCGAAGTCTATTTGCAACTGATCCGCGAAACCCTCGAAGCCGGCAAACAGGCGCTGGTGCTGATCCCGGAGATCAACCTCGGCCCGCAGACCCTGGCGCGTTTCGAGCAGCGCTTCAACGCGCGCATCGCTCTGCTGCACTCGGCGGTCAATGATCGCGAGCGCCTCGACGCCTGGCTCGCCGCCCGCGATGGCGAGGCCGACATTATTATCGGCACCCGTTCAGCGCTGTTCACGCCGATGAAAAACCCCGGGCTGATCATCATCGATGAAGAGCACGACGGTTCTTATAAACAGCAGGAAGGTTTGCGCTACCACGCCCGCGATCTGGCGCTGGTACGTGCGCGGCAGGAAAACATCCCGATCGTCCTCGGTTCCGCGACGCCATCGCTGGAAAGCCTGCACAACGCCTACACCGGCCGTTACGGCCTCCTACGCCTGAATGAACGTGCTGGCGGTGCCAAGCAGCCACGCTTCCTGCGGCTGGATGTGAAAAGCCGTCCACTGGACAGCGGTATTTCCGGGCCGATGCAGCAAGCCATCGGCCAGACCCTCGCCAACGGCCAGCAAGTGCTGGTGTTCCTCAACCGGCGCGGCTTCGCCCCGACACTGTTGTGTCATGACTGCGGCTGGATGTCCGAGTGTTCGCGCTGCGATGCGCGGATGACTGTGCACCAGCGCTACGGCGAACTGCGTTGCCATCACTGTGGCTACGTCGAGCGCACGCCGCGCCAGTGCCCAAAGTGCAACAAGGTCGATCTGCGCCCGGTCGGCGCGGGTACTGAACGTGCCGAAGAACGGCTGGCGATTCTATTCCCCGACTACCCGGTGCTGCGCGTCGACCGTGACAGCACGTCGCGCAAGGACGCAATGAATCAACTGTTCGCGACGATCCAGAAGGGCCAGCCGTGCATTCTGGTCGGCACGCAGATGTTGGCCAAGGGGCACCATTTTCCAAGGGTGACGCTGGTGTCGATCCTCGATGCTGACGGAGGCCTGTTCTCCGGCGACTTCCGCGCAAGCGAGCGCATGGCGCAGCTGATCGTGCAGGTGGCCGGGCGTGCCGGGCGAGCGGAAGAGCCGGGCAAGGTGATTATCCAGACACACCTCGCTGACCATCCTTTATTGGTGCAACTCACCGAACAGGGCTATTTCGCCTTCGCCGAACAGGCCTTGAGCGAGCGCCGCGCCGCCGGGTTGCCGCCGTTTGCGCATCTGGCACTGCTGCGTGCCGAAGCGCACAAGCCGGGGCAAGCGGAAGGCTTTCTCGATGAAGCGTGCAGCGAGGCTGAGCGTCTGCTGGCTGAGCAGAACCTGAGCGGGATCGAATTGCTCGGGCCAGTGCCGGCGCCGATGGAACGCCGCGCCGGACGTTATCGCGCGCAGCTGTTGTTGCAGGCGACAGCACGGGCGCCGCTGCATCGGTTGCTGGCCAGTTGGTTGCTGGTGCTGGAGCAGATGCCGAGTGGGCGCGCGGTGCGCTGGTCGCTGGATGTCGATCCCGTCGATTTGTATTGAAGATCGAAAGATTGCAGCCTTCGGCAACTCCTACAGGAAAATGCGTATCCCCGTGTAGGAGCCGCCGCAGGCGGCGATCTTTTGATCTGAATGTCACCACATATCCATAAGCTGCCTGCTAAGGTTGGCAAGCCCGTCTTCGCAACGGATAATGCCCAGTTTTTCCACCCGCGCATCGATGCGCCCGCCGCGCTTGCGGTCGAAAGAGAAGACCATGAAAGACACCATTCGCCAGCTGATCCAACAAGCCCTCACCCAACTCGTCAACGAAGGTGTGTTGCCTGAAGGCCTGTCGCCGGCGATCCAGGTGGAGAACGCCCGTGATAAGACCCACGGCGACTTCGCCAGCAACATCGCCATGATGCTGGCCAAGCCTGCGGGCATGAAGCCGCGCGACCTGGCGGAAAAAATCATTGCCGCACTGCCTGCCGACGAGAACGTCACCAAGGCCGAAATCGCCGGCCCGGGCTTCATCAATTTCTTCCAGAACACCCAGGCCTTGGCCAACCGCCTCGATGCCGCACTGGCTGATGCTCACATTGGCGTGCGCAAGGCTGGCCCGGCGCAGCGCACCGTGGTCGACCTGTCGGCACCGAACCTGGCCAAAGAGATGCACGTCGGCCACTTGCGCTCGACCATCATCGGCGACGGCGTGGCGCGCGTACTGGAATTCCTCGGCGACGAAGTGATCCGTCAGAACCACGTCGGCGACTGGGGCACCCAGTTCGGCATGCTGATGGCGTATCTGCAGGAAAACCCGATCACCAGCGATGAGCTGTCGGACCTGGAAAACTTCTACCGCGCCGCCAAGCAGCGTTTCGACGAATCCGCAGAATTCGCCGACCGCGCTCGTGGCCTGGTGGTCAAGCTGCAGGCCGGCGATGCCGAGTGCCTGGCGCTGTGGACCAAGTTCAAGGATATCTCGCTGTCGCACTGCCAGAAGATCTACGAACTGCTCAACGTCAAACTGACCATGGCCGACGTGATGGGCGAAAGCGCCTACAACGACGACCTGATCAACGTGGTCAACGATCTGAAAGCCGCCGGCATGCTGGTCGAAAGCAACGGCGCGCAGTGCGTGTTCCTCGACGAGTTCAAGAACGCCGACGGCGACCCGCTGCCGGTGATCATCGTCAAGGCTGACGGCGGTTACCTGTACGCCACCACCGACCTCGCGGCTGTGCGCTACCGCAGCGGCAAACTGAAAGCCGATCGCGCGCTGTACTTCGTCGACCAGCGTCAGGCCTTGCACTTCCAGCAAGTCTTCGCCGTGGCGCGCAAGGCCGGTTTCGTCACCCATCCGATGGAGATGGAACACATGGGCTTCGGCACCATGAACGGCGCCGATGGCCGTCCGTTCAAGACCCGTGACGGCGGCACCGTGAAGCTGATCGATCTGCTCACCGAAGCGCAGGAACGCGCCTACAACCTGGTGAAAGAGAAGAACCCGGAACTGGCCGAAGACGAGCTGCGCAACATCGCCAAAGTCGTCGGCATCGGCGCGGTGAAATACGCCGACCTGTCGAAGCACCGCACCAGCGACTACAGCTTCAACTTCGACCTGATGCTGAACTTCGAAGGCAACACCGCACCGTACCTGCTCTACGCCTACACCCGCGTCGCCGGCGTGTTCCGCAAACTGGGCAAGGACTTCAGCGAAGTCGATGGCCAGATTGTGCTGGAAGCCGCACATGAGCAAGAGCTGGCGGCGAAACTGGCGCAGTTCGGCGAAGTGCTGAACAACGTGTCCGACAAAGGCACGCCGCACATTCTCTGCACTTATCTGTACGACGTTGCCGGTCTGTTCTCCAGCTTCTACGAGAACTGCCCGATCCTCGCCGCCGAAACCCCGGCCCAGATGCAGAGCCGTCTGCGCCTGGCCGCGTTGACCGGTCGCACCCTCAAGCAAGGCCTGGAGCTGTTGGGTCTGGAAACTCTGGAGCGTATGTAAGTTGGCTGCCAAGAAAAAACCTGCACCCAAGCGTGGCGCCAGCCGTTACCAAGCTCCTGCGAAGCAACCGATTCCGGGTTGGCTGTGGATGGCCATCGGCCTCACGGTCGGCGCGTTCATCGTGTTTCTGATGAAGCTGGAGCCGGGCAAGGGCAGCGACACGGTCAAGCGCGAGAAAGTCGAACAGGCGCAACAGCAGAAAGCGTCGAAGATCGCCGAGGCCAACAAGACCCCGCCGAGCCCGACGCAACCGGTGAAGCCGAAGTACGACTTCTACACCCTGCTGCCGGAATCGGAAGTGATCGTGCCGCCGGACGCCGTCCCGGAGAAGACCTTGCCGACGCCACAAGTGCCGGCCATTCCGACCACGCCGGTGACCCCGGCGGAAGCGGCGAAGATCGACACCGCGCGCGCGCAGGCAGCGTTGGCCGGGATTACCCCGCCACCAGCACCGCCGGTGAGCAAAGCGGCACCGGTAACCAAGTTCTTCTTGCAGGCCGGCTCGTTCCGCAAGGAAACCGATGCTGACAAGGTTCGTGCGCAGATCATTCTGCTCGGTCAGGCGGTAGCGGTTGAGTCCGGCACGGTGAAGGATGAAACCTGGTATCGCGTTTTGGTCGGGCCGTTCAGCAACCGTGAGCAACTGACTACTGCACAGAAACAACTGGCTGGCGCCGGCTTCAGCAACCTGTTGTTACAACAACGCCAGAGCCGCTGATCACCGCCGATCGTTCCCACGCTCTGCGTGGGAACGATCAGGTGCAACACGCCGCTCGTCCCCTCTGCCGCGCTACGGTTGAAATCCTCTCCAGCACCCCCATATGAATGGGCATAAGGCACTTTCGCCCCGCTGTGTGGAGACTCTTCCCTTGACCACCATCGTTTCAGTCCGCCGTCACGGCAAAGTCGTCATGGGCGGCGACGGCCAGGTTTCTCTCGGCAATACCGTGATGAAAGGCAACGCGAAAAAAGTCCGTCGCCTGTACCACGGCCAGGTCATCGCCGGTTTTGCCGGTGCCACCGCCGACGCATTTACCCTCTTCGAACGTTTCGAAGGCCAACTTGAAAAACATCAGGGCCACCTGGTGCGCGCCGCTGTCGAACTCGCCAAAGAATGGCGCACCGACCGCTCCCTGAGCCGCCTCGAAGCCATGCTCGCGGTCGCCAACAAGGACGCCTCGCTGATCATTACCGGCAACGGTGATGTGGTCGAGCCCGAAGACGGCCTGATCGCCATGGGTTCCGGCGGCGGCTACGCGCAAGCCGCGGCCAGCGCCCTGCTGAAAAAGACCGATCTGTCGGCCCGTGAAATCGTCGAAACCGCCCTCGGTATCGCCGGCGACATCTGTGTATTCACCAACCACACTCAGACCATTGAGGAGCAGGATCTCGCTGAATAAGCCTGACGCGGCCCTGTGCCACGGCTTGTTTCTGCTTGAGGACCGTCAATTATTATGTCCATGACTCCCCGCGAAATCGTCCACGAACTCAACCGCCACATCATCGGCCAGGACGATGCCAAGCGCGCCGTCGCGATTGCCCTGCGCAACCGCTGGCGCCGCATGCAGCTGCCTGAAGAGCTGCGTGTTGAAGTGACCCCGAAGAACATCCTGATGATCGGCCCGACCGGTGTCGGTAAAACCGAGATCGCCCGTCGCCTGGCGAAACTGGCCAACGCACCGTTCATCAAGGTCGAAGCGACCAAGTTCACCGAAGTCGGCTACGTCGGTCGTGACGTCGAATCGATCATCCGTGATCTGGCCGACGCCGCGATCAAGATGCTCCGTGAGCAGGAAATGACCCGCGTTCGCCATCGCGCCGAAGACGCTGCCGAGGATCGTATCCTCGACGCACTGCTGCCGCCGGCGCGCATGGGCTTCAGCAATGAAGAAACGCCAAGCAGCGATTCCAACACGCGCCAGCTGTTCCGCAAGCGCCTGCGCGAAGGTCAGCTGGATGACAAGGAAATCGAAATCGAAGTGGCCGAAGTCGCCGGCATCGAAATCGCCACGCCGCCCGGCATGGAAGAAATGACCAACCAGTTGCAGTCCTTGTTCGCCAACATGGGCAAGGGCAAGAAGAAGGCGCGCAAGCTCAAGGTCAAAGAAGCGCTAAAGCTAGTGCGCGACGAAGAAGCCGGGCGTCTGGTCAACGAAGAAGAGCTGAAAGCCAAAGCGCTGGAAGCGGTTGAACAGCACGGCATCGTGTTCATCGACGAGATCGACAAAGTCGCCAAGCGCGGCAACGTCGGCGGCGCCGATGTGTCCCGTGAAGGCGTGCAGCGCGACCTGCTGCCGCTGATCGAAGGCTGCACCGTCAACACCAAACTGGGCATGGTCAAGACCGACCACATCCTGTTTATCGCCTCCGGTGCGTTCCACCTGAGCAAGCCGAGCGATCTGGTGCCTGAGTTGCAAGGTCGCCTGCCGATCCGCGTCGAACTCAAGGCCCTGAGCCCGGAAGACTTCGAGCGCATCCTCAGCGAGCCGCACGCTTCGCTCACCGAACAATATTGCGCACTGCTGAAAACCGAAGGCCTGAACATCCAGTTCCAGCCGGAAGGCATCAAGCGTCTGGCGGAGATCGCCTGGCAGGTCAACGAGAAAACCGAAAACATCGGTGCCCGTCGCTTGCACACGCTGCTTGAGCGTCTGCTCGAAGAGGTTTCGTTCAGTGCCGGCGATCTGGCCAGCACCCACGATGAGAAGCCGATTCTGATCGACGCCGAATACGTCAACAGCCACCTCGGCGAATTGGCGCAGAACGAAGACCTGTCCCGTTATATCCTGTAAGCCATACTTACAGATGTAATGGAACTGTGGGAGCGAGCCTGCTCGCGAAGACGGCGTTACATTCAACCTTTGTGTTGGCTGAACCACCGCTTTCGCGAGCAAGCTCGCTCCCACAAGGTTCCGCACAAGACGGATACCTGCTCATGATCCCCACCGACATCAAACTGCACAAAGCCTCGAAAACCCTGACGCTTACCTATTCGTCCGGCGAGGAATACACCTTGCCCGCCGAATTCCTGCGCGTGCATTCGCCCTCCGCTGAAGTCCAGGGCCACGGCAAACCGATCCTGCAATTCGGCAAGCTCAACGTTGGTCTGAGCAAGCTGGAACCGGCCGGTCACTACGCACTGAAACTGACCTTCGACGACGGTCACGACAGTGGCTTGTTCACCTGGGATTATCTCTACGAGCTGGGGCGACGTTATGACGCACTCTGGGCCGATTATCTGGCCGAGCTCAAAGCCGCCGGAAAAACCCGCGACCCGAGCGAGTCGATCGTCAAGCTGATGCTCTAGTCCGAGCCTTGCGCTCATTAGAGGGCATTTTCTAAATTCATCTGTTTGAATGCTCTGCTGTGTGGCCGAGGATCGGCCTGCTTGCGAAAAAAATTAAACTCGGGTAACCAATGGAGCTGGCAAGTTCCCTGCAGTGCTCTACGACTGTAAAGCAGCTATGCAGAATTAACGGTCACCCGAGCAGTAGTACCTGGCATTGGCTGTGGAACTGCACAGCAGAAAACCGGGTACTCGTCTCAGGACAATGGAGCGTCGTAGATGAGTAACAAGAATAACGATGACCTGAAGTACCAAGCCTCGGAAAACACCCTGGGGCTTAATCCCGTCGTTGGGCTACGCGGAAAGGATCTGCTGGCCTCTGCTCGTATGGTGCTGAAACAGGCCATCAAACAACCGATCCATAGTGCCAGGCACGTCACCCATTTCGGCCTCGAACTGAAGAACGTGCTGTTCGGCAAATCCGAACTGCAACCGGCAGGCGATGACCGTCGCTTCGCTGATCCTGCGTGGAGCCAGAACCCGCTCTACAAACGTTATCTGCAAACTTACCTGGCGTGGCGCAAGGAACTTCATGCCTGGATCGATGACAGCAGCCTGTCACCCAAAGACATCGCGCGCGGCCACTTTGTCATCAACCTGATGACTGAAGCCATGGCCCCGACCAACACGGCGGCCAACCCCGCAGCAGTCAAACGCTTCTTCGAAACCGGCGGCAAAAGCCTGCTCGACGGCCTCTCGCATCTGGCCAAGGATCTGGTGCACAACGGCGGCATGCCGAGCCAGGTCAACATGGGCGCGTTCGAAGTCGGCAAGAGCCTCGGCGTGACCGAAGGCGCGGTGGTGTTTCGCAACGACGTGCTGGAGCTGATCCAGTACAAGCCGATCACCGAGCAAGTCCACGAGCGCCCATTGCTGGTGGTGCCGCCGCAGATCAACAAGTTCTACGTATTCGATTTGAGCCCGGACAAGAGTCTGGCGCGCTTCTGCCTGCGCAATAACGTGCAGACGTTTATCGTCAGCTGGCGCAACCCGACTAAGGCCCAGCGCGAGTGGGGCCTGTCGACGTACATCGATGCCCTGAAAGAAGCGGTCGACGTGGTGACCGCGATCACCGGCAGCAAAGACGTGAACATGCTCGGTGCCTGCTCCGGTGGCATCACCTGCACCGCCCTGCTCGGCCATTACGCGGCGATCGGCGAGAAGAAGGTCAATGCCCTCACGCTGCTGGTCAGCGTGCTCGACACGACGCTGGACAGCGACGTCGCCCTGTTCGTCGACGAGCAGACTCTGGAGACCGCCAAGCGCCACTCCTATCAGGCCGGTGTACTGGAAGGCAAAGACATGGCCAAGGTCTTCGCCTGGATGCGCCCGAACGATCTGATCTGGAACTACTGGGTCAATAACTACCTGCTCGGCAACGAGCCGCCGGTGTTCGACATCCTGTTCTGGAACAACGACACCACCCGCCTGCCCGCCGCGTTCCATGGCGACCTGATCGAGATGTTCAAAAACAACCCACTGATCCGCCCGAATGCACTGGAAGTGTGCGGCACGCCGATCGACCTCAAGCAGGTCACGGCCGACATCTTCTCGCTGGCCGGCACCAACGACCACATCACGCCGTGGAAGTCCTGCTACAAGTCGGCGCAGTTGTTTGGTGGCAAGGTCGAGTTCGTGTTGTCGAGCAGCGGGCATATCCAGAGCATTCTCAACCCGCCGGGCAACCCGAAATCGCGCTACATGACCGGCGAAGAAATGGCGGCCAATGCCGATGAGTGGCAAGAGAACTCGACCAAGCACACCGACTCCTGGTGGCTGTACTGGCAGACGTGGCAGGCCGAGCGCTCGGGCAACCTGAAAAAGGCCCCGCTGAAACTGGGCAACAAAGCGTACCCGGCCGGTGAAGCCTCGCCGGGCACATACGTTCACGAGCGGTAACTGACACCACCACACCCCGTGTAGGAGCAGCCTTCGGCAGCTCCTACACGGGGTGTGGTGAATTTAAATCCACAGGGCCTGACGCATGCCGCAACCGTTCATATTCCGTACCGTCGATCTGGATGGCCAGACCCTCCGCACGGCGGTACGCCCCGGCAAGCCTCACTTGACGCCCTTGCTGATTTTCAACGGCATCGGCGCCAACCTGGAGCTGGTGTTTCCGTTTGTCGCGGCGCTGGACCCGGATCTGGAAGTGATCGCCTTTGACGTGCCCGGTGTCGGCGGTTCCTCGACGCCGAACCGGCCGTATCGCTTTCCAGGGCTGGCCAAACTGACGTCACGGATGCTCGATTACCTCGACTACGGCCAGGTCAACGTCATCGGCGTGTCGTGGGGCGGCGCACTGGCGCAGCAGTTCGCTTACGACTACCCCGAGCGCTGCAAGAAACTGGTGCTCGCGGCGACCGCGGCCGGTGCAGTAATGGTGCCGGGCAAGCCAAAAGTGCTGTGGATGATGGCCAGTCCGCGGCGCTACATTCAGCCGTCCCACGTGATCCGTATCGCCCCGCTGATCTATGGCGGCTCGTTCCGTCGCGACCCGACCCTGGCCGCCAGCCACGCCGCGAAAGTGCGTTCGGCGGGCAAGCTCGGTTATTACTGGCAACTGTTCGCCGGCCTCGGCTGGACCAGCATTCACTGGCTGCACAAGATCCATCAGCCAACGCTGGTGCTGGCCGGCGATGACGATCCGCTGATCCCGCTGATCAACATGCGCATGCTCGCCTGGCGCATTCCCAACGCGCAACTGCACATCATCGACGACGGCCACCTGTTTCTGATTACCCGCGCCGAAGCGGTGGCGCCGATCATCATGAAATTTCTCCAGGAGGAACGTCAGCGCGCGGTGATGCACCCGCATCCGACACCGCTCGGCGGTTAACCCCGGCGGCAGGCTTTATGCAGGCCTTTAAAGAGTGCGCGGCAGGACGCCCCGCAGGCAGCAACCCGCAACAGCGTCTATGGTGTTCTGGTTCGGTGAGTTTGTTTTTGGCCTGAAGACGAAGGAGTGTTGAGTCATGCGCGACAAACCAGCGACGGGCGTAGTGCCCAGCCCCGCCGTGTTCATCAACGCACAAAGTGCGATCACCGGCCTGCGTGGCCGGGACCTGATCTCGACCTTGCGCAGCGTCGCCGCCCATGGCCTGCGCAATCCGATTCACAGTGCGAAGCACGCGTTGAAACTCGGCGGTCAATTGGGCCGCGTGCTGCTCGGCGAAACCCTGCACCCGACCAATCCGAACGACAGCCGTTTCGCTGACCCGGCGTGGAGCCTCAATCCGCTCTACCGGCGCAGCCTGCAGGCCTATCTGGCCTGGCAAAAACAGGTCAAAAGCTGGATCGACGAAAGCAACATGAGCGATGACGATCGCGCCCGCGCGCATTTCGCCTTCACCCTGCTCAACGACGCTGTGGCGCCGTCGAACACCTTGCTCAACCCGCTGGCGGTCAAGGAGCTGTTCAACTCCGGCGGGCACAGTCTGGTACGCGGCATCAGTCATTTGTTCGATGACTTGCTGCACAACGACGGCCTGCCACGTCAGGTGACCAAACAGGCTTTCGAGGTCGGCAAGACCGTGGCCACCACCACCGGCTCGGTGGTGTTTCGCAACGATTTGCTTGAGCTGATCCAGTACCGACCGATGAGCGAAAAGCAGTACGCCAAGCCGCTGCTGGTGGTGCCGCCGCAAATCAACAAGTACTACATTTTCGACCTCAGCCCACACAACAGCTTCGTCCAGTACGCACTGAAAAACGGCCTGCAGACCTTCATGATCAGTTGGCGCAACCCGGATGTACGCCATCGCGAATGGGGCCTGTCGACGTATGTCGAGGCGGTGGAAGAGGCGATGAACATCTGTCGGGCGATCACCGGTGCCCGCGAGGTCAACCTGATGGGCGCCTGCGCTGGCGGCCTGACCATCGCCGCCCTGCAAGGGCATTTGCAGGCCAAGCGGCAACTGCGCCGCGTCTCCAGTGCGACGTACCTGGTCAGCCTGCTCGACAGCCAGATTGAAACCCCGGCCACCCTCTTCGCCGATGAACAAACCCTCGAAGCCGCCAAGCGCCGCTCGTACCAGAAAGGCGTGCTCGACGGTCGCGACATGGCCAAGGTCTTCGCCTGGATGCGCCCCAACGATTTGATCTGGAGCTACTTCGTCAACAATTACCTGCTGGGCAAAGAGCCGCCGGCCTTCGACATCCTCTACTGGAACAACGACAACACCCGTCTGCCAGCGGCATTTCACGGCGACCTGCTGGACTTCTTCAAACACAACCCGCTGACCCATCCGGGTGGGCTGGAAGTGTGCGGCACGCCGATCGACCTGCAGAAAGTCACCGTCGACAGCTTCAGCGTCGCCGGCATGAACGACCACATCACGCCGTGGGATGCGGTGTATCGCTCGACCCTGCTGCTCGGTGGCGAGCGGCGTTTCGTGCTGTCCAACAGCGGCCATGTGCAGAGCATTCTCAACCCGCCGAGCAACCCGAAAGCTGCCTACGTCGAGAACGGCAAGATGAGCAGCGACCCGCGTGCCTGGTACTACGATGGTAAACACGTCGATGGCAGTTGGTGGCCGCAGTGGCTGGAGTGGATTCAACAGCGCTCCGGCGCCCAGCACGAAACCACGTTTACCCTCGGCAACCCGAACTATCCACCGATGGAGGCAGCGCCCGGTACTTACGTGCGTGTGCGCTGACGCTTAACCGAACTTTTCTAAGAAGACTGGATGAAAACCCGCGACCGGATTCTCGAATGTGCTTTGCAACTGTTCAACGAAAAGGGCGAGCCGAACGTCTCCACCATGGAGGTGGCGAACGAAATGGGGATCAGCCCGGGCAATCTCTACTACCACTTCCATGGCAAGGAACCGCTGATTCTCGGCCTGTTCGAACGCTTCCAGAGTGAACTGGCGCCACTGCTTGATCCACCCTCGGATGTGGAACTGGCGCCGGAGGATTACTGGCTGTTTTTGCATTTGATCGTCGAGCGACTGGCGCAGTACCGCTTCCTGTTTCAGGACCTGTCGAACCTCGCCGGGCGCTTGCCAAAACTGGCCAAGGGCATTCGTCATCTGCTCAATGCGCTGAAGCGTACGCTGGCGTCGTTGCTCGCGCGGTTGAAGGCTTCGGGACAGTTGGTCAGTGATACGCAGGCGCTGGGGCAGTTGGTTGAGCAGATCACCATGACGTTGCTGTTTTCGCTGGATTATCAGCGAATTCTGGATCGTGAGGGTGAGGTGAGGCTGGTTGTGTACCAGATCATGATGCTGGTGGCGCCGCATTTGTTGCCGCCGGTGAAGGTCGCCACGGAGCGGATGGCCCTGCAATACCTTGAAGATCACGACTGAATCAAAAGCCCCTCACCCTAGCCCTCCCGAAACGTCGGACCGCCCGGAGGGAGAGGGGACTGATTGGGGGATGCTGATGAGCTACACCGACCTGAAAGGGTTTTGTTGAATCCATAATCGACTCGATCGTTCAGGTCGACGTACGACGCAAGACACCTCGTTCGGCCCCCTCTCCCTCTGGGAGAGGGCTGGGGTGAGGGGCGGCCTTGAAATGCACAAACAAAAACGCCCGACCTTCACAGGCCGGGCGTTTTGTTTTGCCCTGAAAAATCAGGACTGACTGGTTGGCGTCGACGGGGTCGATGCAGCAGTCGGGGTGGCCGCCGGAGTCGGTGCTGCGGCGGAATTCGACGCACTCACCGGAGCTGCCGGAGCGGCAGGTTTGGCTGCAGCAGGTGCGGCCGGTTTCGGCGCAGCGGCTTTCGGCGCGGCCGGTTTTTTCACTGCCGGTTTCTTCGCCGCAGCAGGTTTCGCTGCAGGCTTGGCAGCCGGTTTGGCGGCAGCAGTTTTCGCTGCTGGCTTGGCGGCGGGTTTCGCTGCAGTTTTGACCGCAGGTTTAGCTGCCGGCTTGGCAGCGGCTTTGGCGGCAACCGGTTTGGCTGCGGCTTTGGCTGCAGGCTTGGCGGCTGCGGTTTTCGCTGCTGGCTTGGCCGCGGCTTTAGCAGCAGGTTTAGCTGCCGCTTTGGCCAGTGGCTTGGCAGCAGACTTGGCTGCTGGTTTGGCCGCAGCCGTTTTCGCGGTCGGTTTTGCCGCAGCGGTTTTCGCCGCCGGTTGGGTTTTCAGACCGGTGAGTTTTTCGATCTGCTTGGTCAAGGTTTCCACCTTGCTATGCAGTGCTTTGACCTCATTGCGGCTCGGTACACCCAGGCGCGAAATTGCGCTGTTCAGGCGCTTGTCGAAAGCCCCTTCCAGCTCGTCCCATTTGCCCAGTGCGCGATCTTTCACGCCGCTGATGCGCGACTTGGCCGAAGAAGCGGAATCCTTGGCAGCGTCGACTTTTTTGCCGACTGCGGATTTGGTGAGCTTCTCGGCTTTCTCGCCGTCTTTGACCAATGTATCGAAGAGCTTGCTGCCGTCAGTGTCGATCTTCGAGTACACGCCTAAACCAGCCAGCCAGATTTTGCGGGAGTAGTCTTCGACTTTCCCGATCCACGAGCTGCCTTCTTTATCGGTGTTCTTTTTACCAGCCATCCCGTTCTCCTTAAGATTTACGCGCGACGCGTTCGAGCAATGCCGTCAGCTCATCGAGCTTAGCAGAGAGTGTCTCAACGTCATGTTTAGACGGAATGCCGATACGATTCAAGGCGCTTGCTACACGGGAGTCGAACGCCTTCTCGACCTTGTCGAGCTGAACTTCGACACGACCTTTGAACGAGCTGACTTCGCTCTTGGCTTCATCGATCTCGGCGTTGGCCGCTTCGAGTTTTTCGGTGACGGCTTTTTTGCCTTTCTTTTCAACAGTTTGACCAGCCTTGATCAGCTCTTGAAAGTAGTCGCTGCCCTCTTGGCCGACCTTGGCGTAGGCACCCAGGCCTGCCAGCCAGATCTTGCGGGCATAGGATTTGACGTCGCTCAGAGCAGAAGTCGAAGCGTCGATTTTTTTCTTCAAAATGACTTTGGCCATGGTGCACCTCACGCGCAGAAGGTTTGAGGAACTGCCCGGAAAAGTGTCGGGCTCAGGCACAAAGTAGGCAGAAAAATTAGAAACGGCACCCTAACAACTGACATAAACAGAGGGAGCACCACAAAACAAATGTAGGAGTGAGCCTGCTCGCGATAGCGGTGTATCAGTCAAAAATGGAGTCGACTGACAGACCGCTATCGCGAGCAGGCTCACTCCTACAAGGGATCGTGTTTCAGACCAAAGCCTTGTCGAGGGCTTTTTCGATTTCGGCTTTGATCATGCCGCTCATGGCCGACATCATGATGCCCAACTCCACATCGACCTTGATCGAATCGTCCGCCACATGCACCGCGCCTTTCACGCCCGAACGCTTGAGGTTCAGGGTATCGCCCGACCATTGCGGCTCAAGGCCATATTGATCGGAGAGTTTTTGCGCCAGCTTGTCGGCCTTCTCGCGGGCGGCTTCCTTACCCAGGTTGTGGGCACGCTCAACAGTGATTTTGGCCATTACATGACTCCTGATTTAAAAAGATGTGTCGGTAAATCTTGACCGCCGCTGCGGCAAATCGTCCCGAGGATTGCCCATCTTACCTTTAGCCATTCCAAGACAAAGCATGGCTTGGGGATTAGAATGTCGCGCATTCTCTTTTGGTGACAGCGATATGACTGATCAGCGCAAAGGCAGCGATGCCGAACCCACCACTCACTTCGGCTTCAAAAACGTTCCGGAAAGCCAGAAAGCGGAAAAAGTCGCTGAAGTTTTCCACTCGGTAGCCGCGAAATACGACTTGATGAACGACCTTCTGTCGGGCGGCATGCACCGCCTGTGGAAGCGTTTCGCGATCGAACTGTCGGGCGTACGCAGCGGTAACCGCGTGCTGGACATCGCCGGCGGTACCGGTGACCTGACCAAAAAGTTCTCGCACCTGGTCGGCCCGACCGGTCAGGTGGTATTGGCCGACATCAACGAATCGATGCTCAAGGTCGGCCGTGACCGCCTGCTCGATCTGGGTGTCGCTGGCAACGTCGAATTCGTTCAGGCGGACGCGGAAAAACTGCCGTTCCCGGACAACCACTTCGACTGCGTGACCATCGCTTTCGGCCTGCGCAACGTGACGCACAAAGAAGACGCCTTGCGTTCGATGCTGCGCGTGCTCAAGCCCGGCGGTCGTCTGCTGGTGCTGGAATTCTCCAAACCGACCAACGCGCTGATGTCGAAAGCCTACGACGCTTATTCGTTCGCCTTCATGCCGCTGATGGGCAAGCTGATCACCAACGACTCGGAAAGCTATCGCTACCTGGCCGAATCGATCCGCATGCATCCGAATCAGGAAACCCTGAAGTCGATGATGGTCGACGCCGGTTTCGACCGCGTGACCTATCACAACATGACCGCAGGCATCGTCGCCCTGCACCGCGGCATCAAGCCCTGATGTTGCTCACCGGGCTGCTCGCCAGCGTTGAACTCGGCCTCAACCGGGTGCTGCGTCTCGACAGCACGGCGCTGCCGCGGCTGGCGCATTTGACCGGCAAGGTGATTGCCGTCGACTGCCGCAGCCCGGCGCTGCAACTGTTCATCCTGCCGAGTGATGAAGGTCTGATGCTGGCCTCGCATTGGGAAACCGGTGTCGACTGCACCCTGCGTGCGCCGGCCTCGAGCCTGATCAAACTGGCCGTGAGCAAAGACAAGACCGCAGTGCTGCATGCCCCGGAAGTCGAGCTCGATGGCGACAGCGGCTTGCTGCTGGAGCTGGCCGGTGTGCTGCAAGACCTTGAGCTGGACTGGGAGTACGAACTCTCGCGCTGGCTCGGCCCGGTCGCCACGCAACTGGTCGGTGGCCATCTGCGCAGCCGCGCACGCTGGTATCAACAAGGATTTGCCAGCCTCAACCAGAACCTCGCCGAATACCTCGCCGAAGAATCGCGCACCCTCGTCGGGCAGCGCGAAGCCGAAGCGCGATTCAGCGAACTGGACCGGATCAAACTTGATCTGGAACGTCTCGAGGCGCGTTTCGAGCGCCTTTCCCGATCCCTCGACCCAAGCGATAACGCATGAAGCTGCTTGCCGTCCGCCGTCTATTGCGCATCCAGCGCGTCGTGATCCGCTACCGCCTCGATGACCTGCTGTTCGATCTGCCGCTGCCCTGGTTTCTCTTGGCGCTGCGCTACGTGCTGCCGTGGCGCTGGTTCCCGCGCAAGCCGCTGGACCTGAGCCGGGGCGCGCGTCTGCGTCTGGCGTTGCAGGATCTGGGACCGATCTTCATCAAGTTCGGGCAGATTCTTTCGACCCGCCGCGACCTGCTGCCGGAAGACATCGCCGATGAGCTGATGCTGTTGCAGGACCGCGTGCCGCCGTTCGATTCGCAGCTGTCGATCAAGCTGATCGAAGAACAGTTGGGCAAGAAGATCAGCGACGTGTTCAGCCGTTTCGACGTTGAGCCACTGGCCTCAGCCTCCGTGGCGCAGGTACATGCCGCGCAGCTGAAAACCGGCGAAGAAGTGGTGGTCAAAGTGATCCGGCCGGGTCTGAAGCCGATCATCGCGCAGGATCTGGCGTGGCTGTTTATCCTCGCCCGCACTGCCGAAAAACTCTCCGCCGATGCGCGCCTGCTGCACCCGGTCGACGTGGTCCAGGACTACGAAAAAACCATCTACGACGAACTCGATCTGCTGCGCGAGGCGGCCAACGCCAGCCAGTTGAAGCGTAACTTCGAAGGTTCGCCGCTGCTCTACGTGCCGCAAGTCTATTGGGACTGGTGCCGACCGAAAGTGCTGGTGATGGAGCGTATCTACGGCATCCAGGTCACCGATCTGGCGACCCTTGCCGACCAGCGTACCGACATGAAAATGCTCGCCGAGCGCGGTGTGGAGATTTTCTTCACCCAAGTGTTCCGCGACAGTTTCTTCCACGCCGACATGCACCCGGGCAACATCTTCGTCAGCACCGTCAACCCGTGGAGCCCGCAATACATCGCGATCGACTGCGGCATCGTCGGCAGCCTGACCCCGGAAGACCAGGATTATCTGGCGCGCAACCTGTTCGCGTTCTTCAAGCGTGACTACCGTCGCGTGGCGCAATTGCACATCGATTCGGGCTGGGTGCCGGCGGAAACCAAACTCAACGAATTCGAAGCGGCGATCCGTACGGTGTGCGAACCGATCTTCGAAAAACCGTTAAAAGATATTTCATTTGGCCAGGTGCTGATGCGCCTGTTCCAGACCGCACGGCGCTTCAACATGGAAGTGCAGCCGCAACTGGTGCTGCTGCAAAAGACCCTGTTAAACATTGAAGGCCTCGGTCGTCAGTTGTATCCGGATCTGGATCTGTGGAACACCGCGCAGCCATTCCTCGAGCGCTGGATGCGCGAGCGCGTCAGCCCGAAAGCCTTGCTGGGCAACGTGCAGAGCCAGTTCGAACAGCTTCCGCATCTGGCCAACATGGCCCGCGATCTGCTCGAACGCATGTCCCAGCCGCACGCCTATGACCCGCCGCCACCGTGGCACAAACGCAAGGACGACTGGTTCCTGCGCCTGCTCGGTTGCGCGCATCTGGCGGGCGGGGTGATCCTGGCCATCGGTGGCCCGCTGCACGAATTGGGGCATTGGCCGGCCGGAATCATGGTGGCAGTCGGCTTGTATCTGGTCGTTCGCCGATAGCCAGTTTCGTGAACGGCTGGCACACTGTTTCAATGCCTGAACCCGACTATTGAAGTGTGGGGTTCGCTGTCGGAGTCGAAGATGAAAAACTGGCTGGACGAGATCAAATGGGACGCTGATGGCCTGGTGCCGGCGATTGCCCAGGATCACAAGACCGGACGCGTGCTGATGATGGCCTGGATGAACCGCGAAGCGCTCGAACTGACCGCTGCGGAAAACCGTGCAATCTACTGGTCACGTTCCCGTGGCAAGCTGTGGCGCAAGGGCGAAGAGTCCGGCCATGTGCAGACCTTGCATGAGATGCGTCTGGACTGTGACGCCGACGTGATCATCCTGATGGTTGAACAGATCGGCGACATCGCTTGCCATACCGGCCGTCAAAGCTGCTTTTACCGTGTCTTCGAAAACGGCGACTGGAAGACAGTCGACCCAGTCCTGAAAGACCCGCACGCTATCTATTCCGCAGGACACAAACATGAGTGACACCCTGACCCGCCTCGCTCAGGTACTTGAAGAGCGCAAAGGCGCAGCCGCCGACAGCTCGTATGTGGCTAGTCTGTATCACAAGGGCCTGAACAAGATTCTGGAGAAAGTCGGCGAAGAGTCGGTCGAAACCATTATTGCCGCCAAGGACGCCGCCATCAGCGGCGACTGCAGCGACGTGATCTACGAGACCGCCGACCTGTGGTTCCACAGCATGGTCATGCTCGCCCAACTGGGGCAGCATCCGCAGGCCGTGCTGGATGAACTGGATCGTCGCTTCGGCCTGTCCGGACACGTCGAGAAAGCCTCGCGTCCGTCCGCCTGAACAATTTTTAGAGAGGAACAGCAACATGGGCATTTTTGACTGGAAACACTGGATCGTCATTCTGGTTGTCGTGGTGCTGGTGTTCGGCACCAAGAAACTGAAAAACCTCGGCACCGACGTTGGCGAGTCGATCAAGGGCTTCCGCAAAGCCATGAACGACGATGAAAAACCGGCTGCCGATCCAACCGTGACACCTGCGCAGCCAGTGCCACCGGTGCAGCCGCAAGCCACCGCTCAGGCCAATCCGCCGCACACCATCGACGTGCAGGCGCAGAAAGTCGAAGAGCCGATCCGCAAAGACGTGTGAGCACTGACTAATGTTTGGTATCAGCTTCTCTGAACTGCTGCTCGTCGGCCTCGTCGCCCTGCTGGTGCTGGGCCCCGAGCGTCTGCCGGGCGCTGCACGCACCGCCGGCCTGTGGGTCGGACGGCTGAAGCGCAGCTTCAACGCGATCAAACAGGAAGTTGAACGTGAAATCGGTGCTGACGAAATCCGTCGGCAACTGCACAACGAGCACATTCTGTCGCTGGAGCAGGAGGCGCGGAAGATTTTCAATCCGGTTCAGCAAGAACCGACGCCGGTTGAGCATGTGGGTCAGCAGACGATTCATGCGCCGACCGCGCCTGTTACGCCAGCACCGGCACCCGCTGCCGTTGTAGCACCGACAGAGCCGGCGCCAGCCGCTGTGGAACAATCTGTTGAACACGTTGCGCCAACCGCCGCGCCGATCACACCTGCGCCTCACGACACCACTTTGCCGCCGCGAGCCCCATGAGCGATCTCCCCGAAAACGACCAGCACATGCCGCTGGTTTCGCACCTCACCGAGTTGCGCACCCGCCTGCTGCGTTGTGTGGCGGCGATCTTCATCATCTTCGCCGGGCTGTTTGCGTTCACCCAGCAGATCTATACCTTCGTCTCGACGCCGCTGCGCCAGTACCTGCCGGTCGGCGCGACGATGATCGCCACCGACGTGTCGTCGCCGTTCCTGACGCCGCTGAAGCTGACGATGATGGTTTCGCTGTTCCTCGCGATCCCGGTGATCCTGCATCAGATCTGGGGCTTTATCGCGCCAGGTCTGTACAAACATGAGAAACGCATCGCGGTGCCACTGCTGGTGTCCAGCATCCTGCTGTTCTATACCGGCATGGCGTTCGCCTATTACTTCGTGTTCCCGCTGATCTTCAAGTTCTTCGCTGCCGCCACCCCGGCCGGCGTGGAAATGATGACCGACATCGCCAGTTACCTCGATTTCGTCATGACGCTGTTCTTCGCCTTCGGCGTGGCGTTCGAGATCCCGGTGGCCGTGGTGCTGCTGGTGTGGATTGGCGTGGTCGACGTTGCCTACCTGAAGAAGATCCGCCCGTACGTGATCATCGGCTGCTTCGTGGTCGGCATGATCCTGACGCCGCCGGACATTTTCTCGCAGACCCTGCTAGCCGTGCCGATGTGGATGTTGTTTGAAATCGGCATCCTGTTCGGTGGCTTGATCAGCAAGCGCGAACGTCCGGAAGAAAACCCGGCCGACGACCACAACGACCAGCCGCCAGCGACCCAGGCATGAACCTGCTGTTGCTCGAAGAGGCTGACTTCATTGCGGCCGACCGTGTGGTGCTGCGTGATCGCCGCCTGACCCATATGCAGGAAGTTCACCGTTCGGAAGTTGGTGACAGCCTGCGCGTTGGCCGTATCAACGGGCTGATGGGCACGGCTGAACTGCTGCGACTGGAAACAGGTGAAGCCGAGCTGCGCGTCAGCCTGGATCAGCCGCCACCTGCCAAGCTGCCGCTGACACTGGTACTCGCCCTGCCGCGGCCGAAAATGCTCCGCCGGGTGTTTCAGACCGTGGCGACCATGGGCGTGTCGAAGGTGATTCTGGTCAACAGCTATCGGGTCGAGAAGAGTTTCTGGCAGACGCCGTTTCTTGAGCCTGAGGCGATTCGCGAAAATTTGATCCTCGGCCTCGAACAGGCCCGCGACACCGTGCTGCCGGAAATCATCATCGAGAAGCGCTTCAAGCCGTTTGTTGAGGATCGGCTGCCGGCGATTACCGACGGCACCCTCGGTCTGGTCGGCCATCCCGGTAACTACCCGCCGTGCCCACGCGCCCTCAGCGAACCCGTCACCCTGGCCATCGGTCCCGAAGGTGGCTGGATCCCCTACGAAATAGATTTGCTGGCCAAATCGGGCCTGCAACCGGTGCAACTCGGCGAGCGCATCCTGCGCGTCGAAACCGCCGTCACCGCCCTGCTCGCCCGGCTCTTCTAAGTTCAACTCCGCTCCCGTGTAGGAGCTGCCGAAGGCTCGGGCCGCGATCGGACGATCTTTTAATTTTGCTTCAACAAAACAAGATCAAAAGATCGCAGCCTCGTTTCACTCGACAGCTCCTACAGGATGGCGGCGTCCCGGATAAATGGTGTTACAGATTGCCATTATTCGGCCGATACCCTCTCCATAAGTCCAATTAGTGGTCGGGGAGTCGTCGCATGTACCGTTGGTTAGCCGAGAGTCTTGGAAACGTCAGCGTCAAACGCAAGCTGGGCATCGGTTTCGGCCTGGTGCTGTTGCTGACACTGTTGATCACCTTCACCGGCTGGACCGGCATGAGCGGCATCATCAGCCGTGGTGACAAGCTGGGTTTTATCTCCAGCCTCAATGAGCTGACCAAGGACCTGCGCCTGGCGCGCATGGATTACGACATGCGTCGCGGCGAGCAGGGACCGGGCACGGTCAACGAATTCCTGAGCAAACTCGAAAGCGGCCTGCAATCGGCACGCGGCATGATCGAGCAGCCGTCCGATGTGGCGATGGTCGATCAACAATTGGCTGCCGTGGCCGAATACAAGCGTGCCTTCGGTGAAATGACGCAGGCCACCGTGCAGCGTGAAGACGCACGCAGCAAGCTGGGCGCCAATGCCGACAATGCCGTGTCCAAGGTCGGCGCGGTCGAGAGCGCGCTGCTGCAAGGCGACAGCATCGCGCAATACAACGCGGTGATCGAACTGAGCAAGCTGCTGCAGCAAGCGCGATATCAGGTGCGCGGTTACACCTACAGCGGTAAGGCC
This sequence comes from Pseudomonas sp. Irchel s3a12, assembly GCF_900187485.1. Lineage (NCBI taxonomy): Bacteria > Pseudomonadati > Pseudomonadota > Gammaproteobacteria > Pseudomonadales > Pseudomonadaceae > Pseudomonas > Pseudomonas sp. Irchel s3a12. Next base: position 243,752 of record NZ_FYDN01000005.1, on the reverse strand, counting down.
GATGCCGAGCAACCAGCCCTGACCGCGATCGACAATGCCCTGAAAAACCTCGAAAGCCTGCCGTCCCGCGTCCCAGATCAGCATATCGCCAACCTGCAGCAAGCCACCGAGTCGCTCAAGGCTTACCGTGCAGCCGTGGCTCAATTCCGTGATTCTCAAGTAAAAAACGCTGCAGCACTGGTCAACATGTCTGCTCAGGGTGACATTTTGATCGCCGTCAGCAAGAAACTGACTGAATCGCAAACCGTCGTACGTGACACCGATGCCGCACGTGCCAAAAACTTGCTGCTGATCGCCACCGCACTGGCCGTAGCGTTCGGTCTGCTGGCCGCCTGGGCAATCACCCGCCAGATCATCATCCCGCTGAACCAGACCCTGAAAGTCGCCGAGCGCGTGGCTGCGGGCGACCTGACGCACAACTTGGTTTCCCTGCGTCGCGACGAACTCGGCCAACTGCAACGTTCGATGCAGAGCATGACCCAAGGCCTGCGTGAACTGGTCGGCGGGATCAGCGATGGCGTCACCCAGATCGCCAGCGCCGCTGAAGAACTGTCGGCGGTGACCGAGCAGACCAGCGCCGGGGTCAACAATCAGAAAATCGAGACCGACCAGGTCGCCACCGCCATGAACGAAATGGCCGCCACCGTGCAGGAAGTCGCGCGTAACGCCGAAGAGGCTTCCGAAGCCGCCGTCGCTGCTGACCAACAGGCCCGCGAAGGGGACAAGGTCGTCGGCGAAGCGATTGCTCAGATCGAACGCCTGGCCGTTGAAGTCGGTCACTCGACCGAAGCCATGGGTGAACTGAAGCGCGAAAGCGACAAGATCGGCAGCGTCCTCGACGTGATCAAATCCGTGGCCCAGCAAACCAACCTGCTGGCCCTCAACGCCGCCATCGAGGCCGCGCGTGCCGGTGAAGCCGGGCGTGGTTTTGCCGTGGTCGCCGACGAAGTGCGCAGCCTTGCGCAACGTACGCAGAAGTCCACCGAAGAAATCGAAGAACTTATCGTCGGCCTGCAAAACGGCACCCAGCAAGTGGCAACGATCATGGACAACAGCCGCACCCTCACCGACAGCAGCGTTGAGCTGACCCGCCGTGCCGGTGGTTCGCTGGAAAGCATTACTCGCACCGTTTCGGCGATTCAGGCGATGAACCAGCAGATTGCGGCAGCGGCCGAGCAGCAGAGTGCGGTGGCTGAAGAGATCAACCGTAGCGTGCTGAATGTGCGGGATGTGTCGGATCAGACGTCGGCGGCGAGTGAAGAGACCGCGGCGTCCAGCGTTGAGCTGGCGCGGTTGGGGACGCATCTGCAGATGTTGGTCGGTCGATTTAAGGTCTAGCCCAACGATCGTTCCCACGCTCTGCGTGGGAACGCATCCTGTGACGCTCCGCGTCGCGCATGCAAAGGGACGCGGAGCGTCCCGGGCGGCATTCCCACGCGGAGCGTGGGAACGATCAGGTACTACAAGACCTGACGCAAGAAGGCCTGCGCACGCGGATCCTTCGGCGCATCAAAGAATTCAGCCGGCGCAGCATCTTCCAGCAGCTTGCCGTGATCGAAAAACAACACCCGATCCGCCACTTCCCGGGCAAAGCCCATTTCGTGGGTCACGCAGACCATGGTCATGCCTTCCACGGCCAGGTTCTTCATCACATCCAGCACCTCGCCGACCATTTCCGGGTCGAGCGCCGAGGTTGGCTCATCGAACAGCATGACCTTCGGCTCCATCGCCAGCGCTCGGGCAATCGCCACGCGCTGTTGCTGACCACCGGACAGGCGTGACGGAAATTCGTTGGCCTTCTGCGCAATCCCGACCTTTTGCAGCAACTCCATCGCCTTGGCTTCGCGCTCTTGCTTGCCGCGCTTGCGCACGACTTTCTGCGCTAGACAGAGGTTTTCCAGCACGGTCATGTGCGGGAACAGGTTGAAATGCTGGAACACCATGCCGACTTCGCGGCGGTAGGCGTTGACGTCGGTTTTCGGGTCGGCCAATTGCAGGCCGTCGATGCTCACCGAGCCGGAATCGAATTGTTCCAGGCCATTGAGGCAACGCAGGAAGGTCGACTTGCCGGAACCCGACGGGCCGATCACCACCAGCACTTCGCCTTTGGCCACCGTGGTGCTGACGTTATCCACCGCGCGCACTACTTGCCCGCGGGTGTCGAAGACTTTTACCAGATCGCGGACTTCAATCACTTTGCGCGAGCCTCCGCTCAAGCCGGCTGGCGATTTTCGACAGCGGCAGGTTGATCAACAGGTACAGACCGGCGACGCAGAACAAAATCTCGAACGGCGAGAACGAGGTGGTGATGACCTCGCGGCCGCTTTTTAACAGTTCGGTGATGGCGATCACCGACACCAGCGAGGTGTCCTTGACCAGACTGATGAATTGCCCGGCCAGCGGCGGCAGCACGCGTTTCAGCGCTTGCGGCAACACCACGTGACGCATCGATTGACCGGCACTCAGACCGAGCGAGCGCGCTGCTTCGTTCTGGCCACGGGCAATCGATTGCACGCCGGAGCGGATGATCTCCGCCACGTAGGCGCCAGTGAACAGCGACAGCGCGGCGATCCCGGCGAACTCGCGGGACAGGTTCATCACCGTGCCGATGAAGAAGTAGAAAATGAAGATCTGCACCAGCAGCGGCGTGCCGCGCACCAGTTCGACATAAATCGTCGAGAGGTCGCGCAGGGTCGGGTTGTTCGACAGCCGACAGAGGCCGGTGACCAGACCGATCAGCAAACCCAGGACACCGGAAACCACTGACAGCCAAAGCGTGGTCCACAGCCCCCACAACAGCGGGCCTGCTGCCCAATGCCGAGTCACGCCCACGACGTCGCCTTCGGCGACATCGTCGCCCTGAGCGAATTGCAGGCTGTTCTCGTCGACAGTCAGGTGCTGCTCGTCACCGGCGTCGTTGCGCAGGGTGACTTGCGCGCTGCTGCCCTTGCGCACCAGTTCGGTGACGGTGGCGATGTCGGTGGCACGCTGGGTTTCCTCGGCCTGATAGGCGAAGTACTGCGGCACACGGTTCCAGCGCCATTCGTAGGACATCAGCGACGTCGCGTAATACAACGCGCCCGCCAGGCCGACCAGCACCAGCACGGTGAGGACGTGCCAGGGCCATTGGGCTTTTTTCTGTTTCATTGCAGGTTCTCGGATGATCGTTCCCACGCTCTGCGTGGGAATGCCGCTCGGGACGCTCTGCGTCCCTGCCTGTTCGTGACGCGGAGCGTCACAGGATGCGTTCCCACGCGGAGCGTGGGAACGATCAGCGGATGCGCGTTATTCCATGTCCTTGAGCCACTCGGTGCTCTTGAACCACTTGTCATGGATGCGATCGTAGGTGCCGTCTTCGTGGATCTGGTGCAGGAAGTTGTTGATGAAGTTGAGGCTGTCGTAGTCACCCTTCTTCAAACCGAACGCCAATGGCTCGTAGGTGAACGGTTTGTCGAGGAACACCAGTTTGCCGGCGCCGACCTTGGTCACCGCAACGACGTTGTACGGGGCGTCATAGATAAAGGCGTCAGCCTTGCCGTTGACCACGTCAAGCACGGCTTCCTGCTCGTTGTCGTAGCCGTGGTACTTGGCTTTGGAGATCAGCTTCTTGGCGACCATTTCGCCGGTGGTGCCGAGCTTGGAGGTGATGCGGTAGTCTGCTGTGTTCAGGTCTTTGTAGGACTTGATGGTGCCTTCCAGTTCCTTGCGGATCAGCAGGGTCTGGCCGACCACGATGAACGGTTCGCTGAAGTTCAGGCGCAGATTGCGTTCCTGAGTCAGGGTCATGCCGCTACCGATCATGTCGAACTTGTCGGTCATCAGCGCCGGGATGATGCCGTCGTAACCGGTGGAAACCAGTTCCAGCTTGACGCCCATGGCCTTGGACATGGCTTTGAGGATATCGACTTCGAAGCCGATGATTTCGCCGCGCTTGTTGGTCATTTCGAACGGCATGTAGGTCGGATCCATACCGACTTTCAACGTGCCGCGCTTGACCGCGTCATCGATCGCACCGGCCTGCGCCGCATTGACTGCAACCAGTGCCGTGACGCCGACCAGCAGCATCGACAGATACTTCTTCATCTTCAAGTCCCCAAAACCATTGCGTTTGCGGCGCGAAAACCAACAGTGACGGGCAAAAAAGCCCGGGTGCGCCAATTCGGGGACGGATGCTAACGCACTCGTTTTTTTGCACAAGGTTTAATGGACGATTTGTTTAACAATCAAGGGCTACCCCCTCACCCCAGCCCTCTCCCCCAAGGGGCGAGGGGGGGGAAGGGAGCCGATCTTCATGCTGTTCAAATCCGAGTTCGACTGGATATTTCAGGTCGGCGTAACTCGAGCATCCAACTCGGTCAGTCCCCTCTCCCTTTGGGAGAGGGGTAGGCGGGCGGCGTTCCGATGAGGGGCTTTTCAGCAGGCCAAAAAAAACCCCGCTGGCTAGCGGGGTTTCTTTATCAGGCCGGCTGAGCCTGCAAGCTCACCGGTCGCAGCGGCAGCAACGGCGCATGCGGATCGGCTTTCACCGACGCGCGCCATGCATCCAGCCACTCGGCGTGACCTTCAGCCCAAACCTGCTCGTGCAGACGCGCCAGCGCTACAGGGTCGCTGAGCAGTTGCAGACGATCATGGTTGTTCAGCCCGGCCGGGCCAACCTTGATCGCGTGGCGCACACGTTCCTGACGCAACCACTCGATCGGCTCGGCCTGACCGTGACGGGAGGTCGCCAGCGAGCACGCCAAAGCGTTCTGCTGTGGATCGACCACCGCGCGGACAAAGCCGTCGTTGAGGGCGTGGTAACGATTTTCGTGGGTGTACTGATCAGTGGCCAGCAGCGCCTGCGGTGGATTGTATTCCTCAGGGATGAGGAACAGGCTCTCGTCACGGGACTTCAGGCCCAGACCGACACGGCTGGAGATCACCGACACCGGGATCGACAGCATCAGCGAACCGACGATCGGCACCAGCCACCAGAGGAAGCTCGGGTTCAACCAGATCACCAGCAGCGCCCAGCAGAAGCCCAACAGGGTCTGCGGGCCGTGGCGTTTGACCGCTTCGCTCCAAGGCGTCGAGTCGTCATCACGCTGCGGCGAGTTCCAGGTCGCGGCCCAGCCAAGGAACGCGGCGAGGACGAAACGGGTGTGGAAAATCATCCGCACCGGCGCCAGCAGCATGGAGAACAACATCTCCAGCAGCATCGACAGGGTCACTTTGAACTTGCCGCCGAACTCTTTCGCGCCCTTGGCCCAGATCAGAATGATGCTCAACAGTTTCGGCAGGAACAGCAGCACGATGGTCGTCGAGAACAGCGCGATCGCCTTGTCCGGGTGCCATTGTGGCCACAACGGATAGAGCTGACGCGGTTCGAGGAAGTACTGCGGCTCCATCAGCGTGTTCACCGCCAGCAGCGCGGTCGACAACACCAGGAAGAAGAACCACAACGGCGCCGACAGGTACGACATTACGCCCGTCAGGAACACCGCACGGTGCACCGGGTGCATGCCTTTAACCAGGAACAGGCGGAAATTCATCAGGTTGCCGTGGCACCAGCGACGGTCACGCTTAAGTTCGTCGAGCAGGTTCGGCGGCAGTTCTTCGTAGCTGCCCGGCAGGTCGTAGGCAATCCACACGCCCCAACCGGCACGGCGCATCAGCGCGGCTTCAACGAAGTCGTGAGACAGAATCGCACCGGAGAACGCACCTTTACCCGGCAACGGCGCCAGGGCGCAGTGGTCGATAAACGGCTTCATGCGGATGATCGCGTTGTGACCCCAGTAATGGGATTCACCCAACTGCCAGAAGTGCAGACCGGCGGTGAACAGCGGGCCGTAAACGCGGGTGGCGAACTGCTGCATACGCGCATACAGGGTGTCCATGCCCGACGCACGCGGCGCGGTCTGGATGATCCCTGCGTCCGGCGTGGCTTCCATCAAGCGCACCAGACTGGTCAGGCACTCGCCGCTCATTACCGAGTCGGCGTCGAGCACGACCATGTACTTATAGTCACCGCCCCAACGACGGCAGAAGTCGTCAAGGTTGCCGCTCTTGCGTTTCACACGACGGCGACGACGGCGATAGAAGATCTTGCCGAAGCCTTTGGCCTCGCGGCAGACGTCCAGCCAAGCCTGTTGCTCGGCCACGCAAATGTCGGTGTCGTTACTGTCACTGAGGACGAAGAAGTCGAAACGATCCAGATCACCGGTGGCAGCGACCGACTCGAACGTTGCGCGCAGACCGGCGAATACGCGCGGTACGTCTTCGTTGCAGATCGGCATCACCAGCGCGGTACGCGCGTCTTTGGCAATCGGCTCGTTGCCGGCGCTTTTGCCGGAGATACGGTATTTATCGTGACCGGTGAGCAACTCGAGGAAGCCCATCAACGCCGTCCAGAAACCCGCCGATACCCAGCAGAACAGAATCCCGAACAGAATCAGGATGCTGGTTTGCAGCGCATACGGCAGCACTTGCGTGGCGGTTTGCAGCAGCGGTTGATGCAGGACTTCTTCGAGATCAACGAACGACCAGCCCTGGTACGGCATGATGCCTTTCATGTACCAGCCGGCGACGATGGTCTGGCCGAGCATCAGCAGCAACAGAATGTAGCGACGAATCGAACCAACGGTGCGCCAGCGCGCGGCCGGCAGGACGTTTTCGTCTTTCGGCGGCTGCGGCGGGTTGGTGCGACCGGTCATGCGGCGCCAGCCACGCACCAGAATATTGGTACGCCATGGCTCCGGCACGACTTTGGTCCGACGGATCGGCGGCGTTGCCTTCAGGCTGACGCGACCGCTGGCGTCGAGCACCAGCATCTCCGCGTCTTCAAGTTCTTCGGCGGTGCTCAGGGTCAGGCGCTTGCGCACCGAAGCCTGGGCGGCTTCGGCAGGGGCGTCGAACGTCGCGGACGACAGGCGTTCATGCAGCTCGCTGAACGACTGGCAGCCCGCGAGTTCCGCGCGCTGCTCGTCGGTCATCGGCAGATGCGCCAGATACTCGGACAGAGTCTCTGGCTGTACTTGAGAGTTACTCATCGGCAGGCAACTGATAGCTCCAGGTCTCGGTCAGGACTTCTTCAGTCGGTGCCGATTCCGGTGTGGCTGGGGCCGCGTCGGCAGCAACAGGCTGCTTGGCGTCTTTGTTGGCCTTGTCCTTGGCATCTGCAGCTGGCTTGGCGTCGGCCTGTTTGGCCTCGGCGGCTTTGGCTTCCTTGTCGATTTTCTCTTGTTGCTTGGCGGCAACCTTGTCGGCCTTGGCAACGGACGAGTTGGACGCCGGCACCGAAGACTTGGCCAGATCGGCCGTGACGATTGGCTGCACCAGAGCGGCACGCATCTCGGTCGACTTGCTCGCGTCCTTGATCTTCATGCGCAGCGTCAAGCGCCAGCCTTTGGTTTCCGGGTTGTAGCGCACGCTGTTTTCAACCAGTTCGGCGTTGTCGCCGACACTGACCTGACTACGCACGTCGGCATCCGGTGCCAAGGCCGCCAGCGATGGACCTTCGAAGTCGACCAAGTAGGCAACGCTGCCATCCGGCTGACGGATCAGGTTCGACTGTTTGACGTCACCGGTCGAACGCAGAGTCTGCGATACCCAGGCGCTGTCCGGCGCGTGAATCGCCGCTTCGTCCATAGTCCAGTGCATCCGGTAGGCGAAGTCCAGTGGCTGGCCCGGCTCGGGCATTTTTTCCGGGCTCCAGAACGCAACGATGTTGTCGTTGGTTTCGTCGGCGGTCGGAATTTCTACCAGATCAACGGTGCCTTTGCCCCACTCGCCCTTCGGCTCGATCCAGGCGCTTGGGCGCTTGTCGTAGCGGTCATCGAGGTCTTCGTAGTGGCTGAAGTCGCGACCACGCTGCAGCAGACCGAAGCCACGCAGGTTCTCGACGCTGAAGTTGCTTACGGCCAGGTGTTTCGGGTTGTTCAGTGGACGCCAGATCCACTCGCCGTTACCGGCATGGATCGACAGACCGCTGGAGTCGTGCAGTTCACGACGGTAGTTGAGGACTTTCGACGGCTGGTTGGCACCGAACAGGAACATGCTGGTCAGCGGTGCGATACCCAGTTTACCGACCTTGTCACGCAGGAACATCTGCGCCTTGACGTCGACAATGGTGTCGCTGCCCGGACGCAGGATCAGACGGTAGGCACCGGTAGCGCGCGGCGAATCCAGCAGGGCGAAGATCACCAGGTGCTTGTCACCCGGCTTCGGCTGTTGAATCCAGAACTCGCGAAAACGTGGGAACTCTTCACCCGACGGCAGCGCGGTATCAATCGCCAGGCCACGGGCCGAGAGGCCGTAGGTGTGGCCCTTGCCGACAACGCGGAAGTAACTCGCGCCGAGCATGGTCATGATTTCGTCTTGCTTGTCGGCCTTGTTGATCGGGTACAGCACACGGAAACCGGCATAACCCAGTTGTTCGGTGGCTTTCGGATCGAATTTGAGGTCGCCGAAATCGAAGCGGGTCGGATCGTATTTGATCTCTTCGACGGTGTTCGCTGTGATTTCGTTGATTTTCACCGGTGTATCGAAGTGCATACCCTGGTGATAAAAGGACAGTTTGAACGGGGTCTTCTGATCAGCCCACTCAGCCTTTTCGGTGAGGAAGCGGATTTTCTGATAGTCCGCGAACTTCATGTCGCGGAATTCGTTCGGCAGGTTGCTGCGCGGGGCTTCGAACTTCTGCCCGGCCAGCTCTTTGGCCTTGGCCGATACATCGTCAAGATTGAACGCCCAAAGCTGACCGGCGCTGAGCAGGCACAGGAGCGCCGAACCCGCTACCAGGGCACTTCGCATGCGTTTGGCAGACATTTTTGCTGCATTACAGGGACTAACAATCACGAGCAACCCTCGCCGAAAACAGATCAAAAAACCAACGGCCAGATGAAGTGCCTGTGAGGCTTTCGGCAGTGAAAAGCCGACCTTCCAGAGCACCCTTGCCAAGTTGGCGAGCATTGTTCCGACTCCGCTGGGGCAAAATGATTCCCCAATCGGATCCAGACAAGTCTCTACCTAAGTCAAAAATGAATCAGCGAACGCTGATCCCAGTGCGCGCGATTATCTAGTAGCCCGCATGACAACGCATCAGGGGTAACAAAGTATTTATCGCGAAAACACCCTAAAAACAGTCGAAATTTCCTAAAAAGGTGTTTCAAGCGCTTTCAGGTCTGTAACAAAAAGGTAACCGGGCCATCGTTGACCAAATGCACCTGCATATCGGCGCCGAATCTACCTGATGCCACAGTGCCATGCACCTGTTTCGCACTGCTTAATAGATAGTCGAACAATTCCTCGCCCAAGGCCGGAGGCGCGGCCGTCGAAAAGCTCGGGCGCAACCCGCTTTTGGTGTCGGCCGCGAGGGTGAACTGCGAGACCAGCAGCAACCCGCCACCGACATCGGCGAGGGACAAGTTCATCTTGCCCTCCGCATCACTGAATACCCGATAGTTAAGCAGTTTATGCAGAAGTTTGTCGGCGCTGGTACGCGTGTCGTCGGGTTCGACCGCCACCAGCACCAGCAAACCGTGATCCACCGCGCCAACCACTTCGCCGGCGACTTCAACCCGCGCACCGCGTACGCGCTGTAACAGCCCCTTCATGCTTCTTCAGGCGGCAGGTCGAGCAGGCGCCGGGCCATGTTCCCCGCGGCGCGTACCAGTGCATCGGTGATGCCCGGTTCAGAGGCCGCGTGGCCGGCATCACGGATCACCTGCAGTTCGCTGTTCGGCCAGGCCTGATGCAATTCCCAGGCGTTGTCGAGCGGGCAAATCACGTCGTAACGACCGTGAATGATCACACCCGGCAAATGGGCGATCTTGCCCATGTCGCGGATCAGCTGGTTCGGCTCAAGGAAGGCATTGTTGGTGAAGTAATGGCACTCGATCCGCGCAATCGACAGTGCGCGCTGCGGTTCGGAGAAGCGATCGACCACCAACGGGTTCGGCCGCAGGGTTGCAGTACGACCTTCCCAGGTCGACCAGGCTTTGGCCGCGTGCATCTGGGCGATCTGGTCGTTGCCGGTCAGGCGCTTGTGGAATGCGCTGAGCAGGTCATCGCGCTCGTCCAGCGGAATTGGCGCGATGTAGTCCTGCCAGTAATCAGGGAACAGACGGCTGGCACCGGCCTGATAGAACCATTCGATTTCCTGCGGACGGCAGAGAAAGATCCCGCGCAGGATCAGACCGTGCACACGCTCCGGGTGGGTTTGTGCGTAAGCCAGCGCCAGGGTCGACCCCCACGAACCGCCAAACAGCACCCATTTATCGATGCCCAGGTGTTTGCGGATGCGCTCAAGGTCGGCGACCAGATCCCAGGTGGTGTTGTTTTCCAGGCTGGCGTGCGGCGTGGAGCGTCCGCAACCGCGCTGGTCGAAGGTGACAATGCGATACAGGTTCGGATCGAAATAGCGACGGCTCTGCGCGTCGCAACCGGCGCCGGGGCCGCCGTGGATGAACACAACCGGCAAACCCTCCGGTGAACCGCTTTCGTCGACGTACAGCGTATGGGTGTCATCGACAGCCAGATCGTGCCGGGCGTGAGGTTTGATCTGCGGAAACAAAGTCTGCATTGCGCGCTCCGTAAGGGGTCGAGGTCATCCCTGGGGGGACTTCTATTATTCTGCCGTTGGGCATCATAAACCCGATTTACGTCAATGAGCATGTCCTCGGCGCTTCGAAATACGATGAAAATCAATGGACACAATAATGTCCGCACAGGACGACCTGGTCTGCCAGCAATGCTTTCAAACTATAAGCTCTCTTAAACCAATCTTTTGCGTATAAAAACAACAGCGCCTATCACATTACCATCTCCGCAACAACTGTCAGGCTTATCAGTAGACACTTCATACTCAGCCAACTTTAATCATGTCGTTCAACAACTGTTTTAACTGACAGGATAAAAATGGATGCCCTATGAATACGCCAAACGACCAAGCCCTTGCCAAAGAGTTTTTTACCGCCACGCTAATTTATCCAAAGGAAGAGAAAGCATTCAAAGCCAGCAATGTAAGTATTACTGATGATACTACGGAGTCAGGTGTGAAGTGCTGGACAATCACGGCATCTGAGTACACCAAAGATGAAAAGGACGGCACCGTTGAAATCCACACTCTCTTACTCTATATAAAAAAGGCCAGCGCCGATCACTCGTTCAACGGCAAGACCGCTCTGGGTCCGGCATTGGCCTTCCCGGACTTCAAGGAAGACAGCGCAGGCTACTACATACTCAAAGACAGCCCGGACGATCAGGATGATGACTTTGATTCCATCCTCGACTCACCTGGAACTGAAGGTGAACTTACCTATTCCCAAACCCCCGATAGCAAGTTCTACATGGGGTCCTTTAGTTTTATTGTAAAAAACCCGGATAACACACAGCACACTATAAAAGGTGAATTCAATATCAGGAACGCCGCCGCACATGTTATTTAAAATACAAGGTCGGTATTTGCTGTAGTCCCGCCCCCTCATTCGGCAGTGGAATAATGATCGCGCTTTTGCGCGCGATCATTACACATTGGATCAACAGGTGCCTTTCCCCCAATTTAGCAGGCCTTGCAAAAGCTCCTTGAGCACCACCCGCGTCGGCTCGGCCAGATCGGCGCGATAGCGGAACGGCTCGAACTCTTCCATGTAGGTGCTCTGGCACAACTCCAGTTGCACGGCGTGGATGTTCTCGGCCGGGTTGCCGTAGTGACGGGTGATGTGGCCGCCCTTGAAGCGTCCGTTGAGCACGTGGCTGTATTGGTCGTGACGCGCGCAGATCGCTTCAAGTTGCGTGGCCAATTGCGGATCACAACTGGCGCCATTGAAGGTGCCGAGGTTGAAGTCCGGTAGTTTGCCGTCGAACAGGTGCGGGATGATCGAGCGGATCGAGTGCGCGTCGAACAGCAGCGCGTAGCCGAATTCGGCTTTCAATCGCGCCAGTTCTTCCTGAAGCGTGCGGTGGTAAGGCGTCCAGATCTGCTCCAGGTAGATTGCGCGTTCCTCTTTCGACGGCTCATGGCCTTCACGGAACAACGGGATGCCATCGAACAGCGTCGCAGGGTACAGACCGGTGGTGGCACCGGCGTACAGCGGTTTGTCGTCGGACGGACGATTCAGGTCAATCACAAAACGCGAATACTCGGCGGCCAAGGTGCTGGCGCCCAGTTCTTCAGCAAAGTCGTAAAGCTGGGGGATATGCCAGTCAGTGTCCGGCAGGCTTTTCGCGTCCGGGATGAGTCCGGCCTCCACCGCCGGGGTCAGGCGCACACCGGCATGCGGCATGCTGATCAGCAGCGGCACGCGACCTTGTTTGAAGTTCAGAACCTTATCCACAACCGCCCTCCTACAGATTTGATTCGACGCCGTGACGCACGACGCGTTTATCCAGATCACCACCGAGCCAATAGGCCAGATCCGCCGGGCGATCGATTTGCCAGGCAACAAAGTCCGCGACCTTGCCGACTTCCAGCGAACCGTGGGTGTCGGCCATGCCCAGCGCTTGTGCGGCGTGAATGGTCGCGCCGGCCAGGGCTTCTTCCGGGGTCATGCGGAAGCAAGTGCAGGCCATGTTCAGCATCAGGCGCAGCGACAGCGCCGGCGAGGTGCCGGGGTTGAGATCGCTGGCGATGGCGATTTTCACCTTGTGCTTGCGCAAGGCGTCCATCGGCGGCAGCTGGGTTTCACGCAGGAAGTAGAACGCGCCCGGCAACAGCACCGCGACGGTGTTGGATTTGGCCATGGCAATGGCGTCAGCCTCGTCCATGAACTCCAGGTGATCGGCAGACAACGCCTTGTATCGCGCGGCGAGGCTTGAGCCGTGCAGCGATGATAGCTGTTCGGCATGCAGCTTCACTGGCAGGCCGAGTTTTTGCGCGGCGATGAACACACGCTCGACCTGTTCAGGGGAGAACGCCAGGTATTCGCAGAAGGCATCTACGGCATCGACCAGACCTTCGGCGGCCAACGCTGGCAGCATCTGAGTGCAGATCAGATCGATGTAATCGTCGGCGCGATCCTTGTACTCCGGTGGCAACGCGTGGGCGGCGAGGCAGGTGCTGCGCACGCTGATCGGCAACTCTTTGGCCAAGCGCCGGATGACCCGGAGGATCTTGCGTTCATTGGCCAGATCGAGGCCGTAGCCCGATTTCATTTCGACCGTGGTCACGCCGTCGCGCATCAGGCTTTTCAGGCGTTTGGCGGCGCTGGCGAACAACTCGTCTTCCGTCGCTTCACGCGTCGCGCGCACGGTGCTGGCGATGCCGCCGCCCGCCGCCGCGATTTCCGCGTAGCTGACGCCTTGCAGTCGCTTTTCAAATTCGCCACTGCGGTTACCACCGAACACCGTGTGGGTGTGGCAGTCGATCAGACCGGGGGTGACCCATGCGCCTTGCAAGTCGTTGACCGCCGGGTATTCGCCGGACGGCAATTGATTGCGCGGGCCGATCCACTCGATGTGCGCACCGGACGTCACGATGGCCGCATCCTCGATGATCGAGTAGACGCCTTGCGCCATGGTTGCGACGTGGCAGTGTTGCCAGAGGGTTTTCACTGTTGGCCTCCGTTGGGGTTGGTGATCGTTCCCACGCTCTGCGTGGGAATGCAGCCGTGACGCTCCGCGTCACTGGACGCGGAGCGTCCCTTGAGGCATTCCCACGCAGAGCGTGGGAACGATCAGTGTGTAGGGTTAAAGGCTAGGCAAAAGCTTTGCCGAAACCAGCTCAGTCAAACACCTCGAAGCCAACAGTTCAGTCGCCGCATTGATGTCCGGAGCAAAAAACCGGTCCTTCTCATAGAACGGCACTTCCTTACGCAAAATCGCCCGCGCCTGCTCCAGCTTCGCCGAGGTCTTCAGACCGTTACGCAGATCCAGACCCTGCACCGCCGCTAGCCATTCCACCGCGAGAATCCCGCGAGTGTTTTCAGCCATTTCCCACAGACGCTTGCCGGCCGCCGGGGCCATCGACACATGGTCTTCCTGGTTGGCCGAGGTCGGCAGGCTGTCGACCGAGTGCGGATGGGACAGCGCCTTGTTCTCGCTGGCCAATGCTGCCGCAGTCACCTGGGCAATCATGAAGCCGGAGTTCACCCCACCATTGGCGACGAGGAACGGCGGCAGTTGCGACATGTGCTTGTCCATCATCAGCGAGATGCGCCGTTCGCTCAGCGAGCCGATTTCGGCGATGGCCAGGGCCATGTTGTCAGCAGCCATGGCCACCGGTTCGGCGTGGAAGTTGCCGCCGGAAATCACATCGCCTTCAGCGGCGAAGACCAGCGGGTTATCCGATACGGCGTTGGCTTCGACGGCCAGCACTTCAGCAGCCTGACGAAACTGCGTCAGGCAAGCGCCCATGACTTGCGGCTGGCAACGCAGCGAATACGGATCCTGAACCTTTTCGCAGTTCTGGTGCGAGTCGGAGACTTCGCTGCGCTCACCGAGCAGATCGCGGTAAGCCGCGGCGGCGTCAATCTGACCTTTCTGGCCACGCGCCGCATGAATGCGTGCGTCGAACGGCGAACGCGAACCCAATACCGCTTCAACCGTCAGACCGCCCAGCGCCAGTGCGCCAGCGAACAGGTCTTCACCTTCAAACAGACCGCGCAGGGCAAACGCGGTGGAGACCTGAGTGCCGTTGAGCAGCGCCAGGCCTTCTTTCGCCGCCAGCGTAAGCGGGGTCAGACCGGCCACTTTCAGCGCTTCGGTGGCTTCCATCCACTCGCCTTTGTAACGGGCCTTGCCCTCACCGAGCAGCACCAGCGACATATGTGCCAACGGCGCCAGATCGCCCGATGCACCCACCGAACCTTTCAACGGAATGTGCGGATAAACCTCGGCGTTGATCAGCGCGATCAGCGCATCGATCACCACTCGGCGAATACCGGAGAAACCACGGCTGAGGCTGTTGACCTTGAGCACCATGATCAGCCGTACCAGTTCGTCGCTGATCGGCTGACCGACACCCGCAGCGTGGGACAACACCAACGAGCGCTGGAGGTTTTCCAGGTCTTCGCTGGCAATGCGGGTCGAGGCCAGCAGGCCGAAACCGGTGTTGATGCCGTAAGCGGTGCGGTTCTCGGCGAGGATCTGCTCGACGCAAGCGACGCTGGCTTCGATCTGCGCCGAGGCGCTGTTGTCGAGGCTCAGCTTGACCGGGTTCTGATAGACGTCACGCAGTTGGGCCAGGCTCAGTTGGCCGGGAATCAGGTTCAGCGCAGTCATTTTGTGCTCCTTTTGAGAGTTTGTTATTAACTCGCCAGACGCTCCGGAGATGTCCGTTGTCCGTCGCGTCTCGCCTTTTGGGGAGTCGCGCCTTGGCACGCTGGCGTGGGTATTGTCAGTGCAGATTCGGTAATACGTTGTGCAGCGTATTCGGGTTTTTCAGAACGCTCGCAGCGGCAGCGATATCCGGCGCCAGCCAGCGATCCTGGTCGTAGGCCGGAACCGTTTCGCGCAGCAGTCGCCACGCGCGGTCAGTGCCCACGCCAAAGCGCTGTTCCTTGAGGAATTCAAACGCCTGCGCCGCCAGCAGATATTCGATAGCGAGTATCTGTGTACAGTTTTCCAGGGCGCGGTGCAGCTTCAGCGCGGCGTTGGTGCCCATGCTCAAGTGGTCTTCCTGCAGGCCCGAGGTAATGTAGTTATCGAGCACCGCCGGTTGCGCCAATTGACGGTTTTCCGCACACAGTGACGCGGCGACGTATTGCACGATCATCATCCCGGAATTAACCCCAGGATTGGCCACCAGAAATGCCGGCAAACCGCTAACGTGCGGGTTCACCAGACGATCGAGGCGACGCTCGGCAATCGAGCCGATTTCGGCCATGGCAATCGCCAGCAAATCCGCCGCCATCGCCACCGATTGCCCGTGTGGGTTGGCTTGCGACATCACCCGGAAATTGTCCGGCGTGCCCAGCAGGAGCGGGTTATCAGTGCAGCCGTTGAGTTCGGCTTCGACCTGTCTGATCGCATGTTCCAATTGATCGCGTGCAGCGCCGTGCACCTGCGGGATCGAACGGATACTCAGCGCATCTTGAGTACGGATGCCCTTGCTCGACGCAATTACTTCACTGCCATCGAGCAACGCACGCAGATTGATGCCGACCTGCTGCATGCCCGGGTGCGGTTTCAGCGCGATGATCTCAGCGTCGAACGCATCGATCTGGCCGCGCTGGGCTTCGAAACTCATTGCGCCGATGACGTCGGCCCATTGCACCAACCGCGTTGCGTCGGCAATCGCCAGACAGCTGAGGCCGGTCATGCACGGCGTGCCGTTGACCAGGCACAAACCGTCCTTCGCACCCAGTTGCACCGGCTTCAAGCCTTCTTCAGCCAATGCCTGTTGCGCCGAGGTGATCTGGCCGCGATAGCTGACATTACCGACGCCGAGCAACGCGATGCCGATGTGCGCCATGTGCGTCAGATAACCCACCGAACCTTGCGACGGCACTTGCGGAGTGATGCCGCGATTGAGCAGCGTCAGCAGGCCTTCGACGACCCGGCGATGGATGCCGGATTTGCCGTGGCTGTAGTTGTGAATCGCCGCGCAGATGATCGCGCGAGTCTGCTCATCGGGCAGCACCGGGCCGACGCCGCAGGCATGGCTAAGCAAGGTGTTGCGCGAGAGCTGGCTGAGTTGCTCGTCTTTGAGCGAGACGTTGGACAAACCGCCCAGACCGGTGTTGACGCCATAGGCGCGCTCGCCGCTGGCGACGATGCGCTGAACGATGCCTTGGGCGTTTTCGATGCGCGCCCAGGTGTCGCTGGACAGTTCCAGAGGCGCGCCGTGACGGGCGACGGCGACCACGTCCTGCCAACGCAGGGGGCTGCCGGTGATAACGATTTTTTCAGCCTGGGACATCTAAAAAACCTCTTGAACAAGATCGTTCCCACGCTCTGCGTGGGAATGCCGCCTGGGACGCTCCGCGTCCCGACTTCTGCTCTGTGCAGGGTGACGCGGAGCGTCACGGGATGCATTCCCACGCAGAGCGTGGGAACGAGCGTCAGACCACCGCCGCCCGCCGCTGCACAAACCGGTCAACGTACTCATCCGCCGGCGAATGCAGAATCTCGCGTGGCGTGCCGACCTGAATCAGCCGGCCATCCTTGAGAATCGCGATGCGGTTGCCGATACGCACCGCCTCATCGAGGTCATGGGTGATGAAGACGATGGTCTTGTGCAGGGTCTTTTGCAGCTCCAGCAACTGGTCCTGCATCTCCGCGCGAATAAGTGGATCCAGCGCACTGAACGCTTCGTCCATCAGGATGATGTCGGTGTCCGCCGCCAAGGCGCGGGCCAGGCCGACACGCTGACGCATGCCGCCGGAGAGCTGGTGCGGGTATTTGTTTTCGTAGCCTTTGAGGCCCACGGTGTTGATCCAGTGCAGCGCGCGTTCCGAGCACATCTGCTTGCTCTCGCCACGCACTTTCAGGCCGTAGGCGACGTTGTCGAGCACGCTCTTGTGCGGCAGCAGGCCGAAGCTCTGGAACACCATGCTGATCTTGTGCCGGCGAAATTCGCGCAGGGCGTCCATGTCGTATTGCAGGATGTCCACACCGTCGACGAGGATCGCGCCGCTGGTCGGGTCGATCAGGCGGTTGAAGTGACGCACCAGCGTCGACTTGCCCGAGCCGGACAGGCCCATGATCACGAAGATCTCGCCGGTGCCGATGCTCAGCGACAGGTCGTTAACGCCGACTACGCAACCGGTTTCGTTCAGCACCTGATCCTTGGTCTTGCCCTGGCCGACCATGGCCAGCGCTTCTTTGGCGCGGTTGCCGAAAATCTTGAAGACGTTTTTGACTTCGATCTTGCTCACGGTTGCGTTGCTCATTTGCTCACCTCATGCCGTGGCCGACCGTACGCCTGAGTAATGCGGTCGATGACCACTGCGAGAATCACGATCGCCAGACCGGCTTCGAGGCCGCGTCCAACGTTGAGAGTCTGAATCCCCACCAGCACATCTTCACCCAGACCTCGGGCACCGATCATCGAAGCGATCACTACCATCGACAGGGCCATCATGGTGGTCTGGTTGATCCCGGCCATGATGCTTGGCAGGGCCAGCGGCAATTGCACGCCGAACAGTTGCTGCCAGCGGTTGGCGCCGAACGCGTTGATCGCTTCCATCACTTCGCCGTCGACCTGGCGAATACCCAGATCAGTCAGGCGAATCAGCGGCGGCGCGGCGTAGATCACCGTGGCGAAAATCGCCGGGACCTTGCCCAGACCGAACAGCATCAGCACCGGGATCAGATACACGAAGCTGGGCATGGTCTGCATGATGTCGAGCAGCGGCATCAGCACCGAACGCAGGCGATTGCTGCGCGCCGAGAGAATCCCCAGCGGGATGCCGATCAGCACCGAAATGATCGTCGCGACCATCATCAGCGCCAGCGTCTGCATGAGCTTGTCCCACAGGCCAACGGCGCCGACGAGGAACAGCAGACCGACGATGACCGCCGTGGTCACCACTTTGCGCGTGGCGTGCCAGGCGACGACACCGACGATCGCCAGCATCAACCACCACGGCGCCGCACGCAGCAGGCCTTCGAGGTTGACGATGGCCCAGAGCAGGGTGTCGGAGATGTGGCGGAACACATCACCGTAGTTGGTGACCAGTGAATCGACCCAACCGTTGACCCAGTCGGCGATGGAAAAGGTAAAGCTTTCGGGAAACATAAGCGGCTCTCAATCAGAAATCTCAATCAAGCGATTACGGCATATCTCCCGGCCAGCCTCACGGTTGACCGGGAGGTATCGACCTACAGCGCCGCGTCGATTTTCTTGGCTGCGTCTGCACTGACCCACGCATGCCAGACCTCAGGATGTTCCTTGAGGAAGATTTTCGCCAGTTTTGGCGACTCGATACGTTCCTTGGCCATGCGGCCCAGGTTCTGGTTCAGAAGGTCGATCGGCAGGTTGACCTTTTCCAGCACGGCGACCAGTTCCGGGGCCTCGTCGTGGAAGGTTTTCGACAGGCCGACCTTGATGCTTACGGTCTTGTCGACGCCCGGTTTTTCTTCCAGTTTCACCGCGTCGATCTGGCCCATCAGCGGGGTTGGCGACCAGTAGTAGAACAGGATCGGCTCGCCGCGCTTGTAGCTCGACAGCACCGCCGCATCCAGCGCCGGGCCTGTGCCCGGGCGGAAGTTGGTGTAGCTGCTTTCGAGGCCATAGCTTTTCAACATTTCGCTGTTATCGAGTTCGCAGGTCCAACCCGCCGGGCAGTTGTAGAAGCGACCCTTGGACGGCTCTTCGGCGTCCTTGAACACGGCAGCGTATTTGCCCAGATCGGCAATGTTTTTCAGGTCCGGGGCTTTCGGCTCAAGCTTGCGCTTGGCGTCGCCTTCAATCACGTAGCGCGGCACGTACCAGCCTTCGACAGCGCCGACAATCGGTGCACCGACACCGACGACCTTGCCGGCCTTCTCGGCCTTGTTCCAGACTTCGCTGCGGCCGACCCACTCTTCGGCGAACACTTGAATATCGTTGCTGCTCAGGGCGTTCTCCATGGTGATGGAGTTGCCCGGGAGGCTGTCGGTCTTGCAGTCGTAACCTTTCTCCAGCACCACTTGCAGCACGTCGGTCAGCAGCATGCCGCTTTCCCAGTTCAGGCCGGCGAATTTCACCGGTTTACCCGATTCGCACCAGCCAGCGGCTTGGGTCGCACCGGCACTGGCCAGCAGGCCCATGGACAGCAGTGTGGTGAGCAGGGTCTTGTTCGATTTCATTGTTTCGACGCTCCTAATCATGAATTGGCTTACGGCAGTCAAGAGGCATCCAGCCCTGTCCACGTCCAATCAGGCCTGCGCCGCAGCGCGACCGGCCCCACTTTTTTCAGGTGGTACAACGCTGTTCTGCTCGACCGGCAGAATCAGTTGATCAGGTACCGCGCTGTGCCATTTTTTTGCGCACACGTAGTAGACGGCAGCCGGCAGCACCAGACCGATGATCCAGGAAATGTCCACATCACCGAGGGCCGCCACCAGCGGGCCGGTGTAGAACTTGGTGGAGATGAACGGCAACTGCACCAGCACACCGAACACATAGACGCTGATGCCGAGCAGGTTCCAGCGGCCATAGCGACCGTTCGGATTGGCCAGCGCCGGCACGTCATAGCGCTCGCGGGTGATGCAGTAGTAATCCACCAGGTTGATCGCGCTCCACGGGGTGAAAAACGCGAGCAGGAACAGGATGAAAGACTTGAACGCACCGAGGAACGAGTGCTGACCAAGCAGTGCAATCAGGGTCGCTGCGCCGACAATCACCAGCACAAACACCAGACGCTGCATGCGCGTAACGGTCAGGTGACCTTTGAAACCACTGATGATGGTCGCGATGCACATGAAGCTGCCGTAGGAGTTCAGCGTCGAGATGGTCACCTTGCCGAACGCGATGCTGAAGTACAGCAGCGCAGCGGTGGCACCGGTGCCGCCCAGACCGACGATGTAAGCCACCTCATGACCGGCGAACTGGCCGTTGGCCGAAGCCGCAGCGAACACACCGAGGATCATCGCCACTTGCGCGCCAACCACTGAACCGGCACCGGCGGCGAAGAAGGTTTTCACCGCCGAGGTGTTGCTCGGCAAGTAACGGGAATAGTCAGCCACGTAGGGGCCGAAAGCGATCTGCCAGGAGGCCGCGAGCGACACCGCGAGCAGGAAGCTGCTCCAGCTGAAATGACGGATTTGCAGGAGTGCGCCGACGTCGGTTTGGCTCATCAAACGCCAGAACAGGAAGACGAAAGCGATCACGCCAATCACGCTGGCAACACGGCCGATCCAGTGGATCACCCGATAACCGAGCACCGTCACCAGCACGATGACGCTGGCAAAAATCAGGATGCCGACGCTGTCACTGACGTTAAACAACTGACCCAACGCTTGACCGGAAAGCACGGTACCCGTCGCGGTGAAACCCAGGTACATCAGGCACACCAGCACGATCGGGATTGCCGCGCCGTAAACGCCAAACTGCACGCGACTGGAGATCATCTGCGGCAGACCCAGTTTCGGCCCTTGCGCAGCGTGCAACGCCATCACCCCGCCGCCGAGCAGTTGGCCGATCAACAGACCGATCAACGACCAGAACACATCACCGCCCAGCACCACGGCCAAGGCCCCGGTGACAATCGCGGTGATTTGCAGATTCGCCCCCATCCACAGGGTGAACTGGCTAAACAGACGACCGTGTCTTTCCGCTTCCGGGATGTAGTCGATCGAACGCTTTTCGATCAACGGTTTGTTGCCTGCACGATCGGTGTTAACAGCCATGATTCAACCTCTGTGGATTGTTCCGGGTTTTGTTCTTTTTTGGCTTTTGCTTTTGTAGGAGTGAGCCTGCTCGCGATTGCGATGGGTCAGTCAGCACATTTGCCGACTGTGCCGGCCTCATCGCGAGCAGGCTCACTCCTACAGGGGTTGTGCGTTTATTTACCGGTAATCATCGGCAGGTTCAGGCCCTGTTCCTTGGCGCAGTCGATGGCGATCTGGTAACCGGCATCGGCGTGACGCATGACACCGGTGGCCGGGTCGTTGTGCAGTACGCGCGCAATACGCTCGGCCGCTTCGTCCGTACCGTCGCAAACAATCACCATGCCCGAGTGTTGCGAGAAGCCCATGCCGACACCGCCGCCGTGGTGCAGGGAAACCCAGGTCGCCCCGCTTGCAGTGTTGAGCAATGCGTTGAGCAGAGGCCAGTCGGACACGGCGTCGGAACCGTCTTGCATCGATTCGGTTTCACGATTCGGGCTTGCGACCGAGCCGGAGTCGAGGTGGTCGCGACCGATCACGATCGGCGCCGACAGCTCACCGCTGCGGACCATTTCGTTGAAGGCCAGACCGAGCTTGGCGCGCAGGCCCAAACCAACCCAGCAGATACGTGCCGGCAGCCCCTGGAAGCTGATGCGCTCGCGGGCCATGTCCAGCCAGTTGTGCAGATGGGCGTCGTCCGGGATCAGCTCTTTGACCTTGGCGTCGGTTTTGTAGATGTCTTGCGGATCACCCGACAGCGCCGCCCAACGGAACGGACCGATGCCACGGCAGAACAGCGGACGGATGTAGGCCGGTACGAAACCCGGGAAATCGAAGGCGTTTTCGACGCCTTCTTCCTGCGCCATCTGACGGATATTGTTGCCGTAGTCGAAGGTCGGGATGCCTTGCTTCTGGAATTCCAGCATGGCTTTGACGTGCACCGCCATCGACTGCTTGGCGGCTTTGATTACGGCGGCCGGTTCGGTCTTGGCGCGAGCGCGGTATTCGTCCCAGGTCCAGCCCGCCGGCAGGTAGCCGTTGAGCGGGTCGTGGGCGCTGGTCTGGTCGGTGACCATGTCCGGGCGTACGCCGCGCTTGACCAGTTCCGGGAGAATTTCTGCGGCGTTACCCAGCAGGGCGATGGAAATCGCTTTACCTTCTTTGGTGTATTTGTCGATGCGCGCCAGGGCGTCGTCGAGGTCTTTGGCCTGCTCGTCGACGTAACGGCTTTTCAGGCGGAAATCGATGCTGACTTGTTGGCATTCGATGTTCAGCGAGCAAGCGCCGGCGAGGGTTGCCGCCAGCGGTTGCGCACCACCCATGCCGCCCAGACCGGCGGTGAGGACCCACTTGCCGGTGAGGTTGTCGTTGTAGTGCTGGCGACCGGCTTCAACGAAGGTTTCGTAGGTGCCTTGAACGATGCCCTGGCTGCCGATGTAGATCCAGCTGCCGGCGGTCATCTGGCCGTACATGGCCAAGCCTTTGGCGTCGAGTTCGTTGAAGTGCTCCCAGCTCGCCCAGTGTGGCACCAGGTTGGAGTTGGCGATCAGGACGCGCGGGGCATTGCTATGAGTCTTGAATACGCCGACCGGCTTGCCGGACTGCACCAGCAGGGTCTCGTCGTCGTTCAGGTTGGTCAGGCTCTCGACGATCTTGTCGTAGCACTCCCAGTTACGCGCGGCGCGACCGATACCACCGTAAACCACTAGCTCTTTGGGGTTCTCGGCGACTTCCGGGTCGAGATTGTTCATCAGCATGCGCAGCGGCGCTTCGGTCAGCCAGCTCTTGGCGGTCAGCTTGTTGCCGCGGGCGGCGCGGATCTCAACGTTGCGAAACTTTGTAGGCTTATTGTCAGTCACGAAAAAGACTCCTCAGCGATCAATTCAAACCAACCCTGGCAGTGGGCAAGCAGCCTGTGCGCTTCGATGCGCGACAAGCGAATCAGTGGACGCTGCGGAGAGTCTCGAGCGACTCATACGCATACGTCTTTACTTGTACATACAAGCATATGCAATCAAGCGGCCAACTTGTTGGAGGAGTGTTCAAGAAAAATCGCGGGCACGGCTGGAGGGCTTCTGAATCAAGGGTTCGGGCGTGGATGAAATTTTTCATGGGGATGATTTAGGGCGACGGGACTTTGTTACGTGAGCGTGGTTTTGCGCCACGCTGGGGCGTTCGGTAACAAGTTGGTGCGTGGGTTGGGAACACCCCAAAAGCAAAAGATCGCAGCCTTCGGCAGCTCCTGGATTGGGATTGATGTAGACCCTGTAGGAGCTGCCGAAGGCTGCGATCTTTTAAGATTTTTGAATCAGCGCGCAGTCAACTCGATCACGCAGCATGCGGCGTTGGTGGAGACTTCGGCCAGCCCACTGTTACCGTCCAGTTGCAGACAATCATGTCGCCCCAACTGCGACGTGCTGTCGCCAACCGCCACTTCCAGCAAATCGCTGACACTGAACACCAGCAACGTTCCCGCCGAACTGAAGAGCCGCTGCTCACCGTCCAGCCACTGCAACCGCGCGCTGTAACGCTGCGGCGCATAGATCAGGTTGAAATCGCGAATCGCACCGCCTAGCAGCGTGCACGACACCTGGCTCTCACCACTGAAAGCAAACGGGTCGAGCGGTAACAGCGGCCGCGTATCGTCGCCGTCAACGCACAAGGTCATGCCGTCACCCTGCAACACGGTGATCACCCGCTGGTAACCGGCGAACGTCGAAAAACCACCCGACTCAGCGATGTCGGCAATCGACAGGCGCCAGCCAAAACCGTCCAGGCCGGCCCCCGCGTCACGGGTGATTTCTTCAGTGCTGCCGCCACCGTTTTTCCACGGCATGCGCGGGTAGCCTTCGGCGCGTAAAACCTTCACTTGAGTCATTTATGAAAGCGTCCTTCCAGACGATGACGGGAACCTGGGTGAATCAGTCGAGCAGCGGTAACCGGCTGGCGCCCCGACCATGTGCGGCGACGAATCAGCAAACACGGCTCACCTTTTTCAATCTGCAGCAACTTGCACTCGGAGGGCTCGGCCAGAATCGCTTCAACCACGTGCTCGCCCTCAGTCAGCGGCGCCACCTGATTGAGATACGCGTAAGGCGTCTGCAGAGTGAAATCCTGCTTGAGGTATTCCGGCGCGACCAGTGCGTTGACGAAACGGTCTTCGATTTGCACCGGAATATCATTTTCGTAATGCACGATCAGCGAGTGGAACACCTTCTGCCCTTCACGCATGTCCAGCGCCAGCGCGCGCTCGGAACCGGCAGCCTCTTCTTCAAGAGTGATGACCTGGCAGGTGTGGCGATGGCCACGGGAGGCGATTTCGTCGGCGATGTTGTGCACTTCGAACAGCGCAGACTGGCTCTTCGGTTCGGCGACAAAGGTGCCGACGCCTTGCATGCGCACCAACAGACCGTCAGCGGTCATCTCGCGTAGCGCGCGGTTGATGGTCATGCGGCTGAAACCGAGTTGATTGACCAGCTCGCTTTCGGACGGCACGCGGTAGTGCGGCGGCCAGTTTCCGCTGTCGATCTGCTGGGTGATCATCTGTTTGACGCGGGCGTACAAGGGCGCCGGACTGTCGCCCATGTTCGCGGCCAACGGGGAGACTGGAGGCGGAGTCGGCACGGTTGATCCCTGTTCATTGGTGAAAGTGGCTAGCTTGCCGGAGTTTACCGGGCAGGCAAACGTCTGTATATGTATATACAAATAACACACGATGGGGTGCTGAACCATGTCCGCCTTCTTTGCCGAACGCGCGCTGCTGCCTAACGGATGGGCCAACAATGTACGTCTTGAGGTCAGCGCCGATGGCCTGCTGACCCAGATTCAGGCCGATTCCACCGCAGACGGCGCCGAACGGCTGAGCGGCCCGCTGTTGCCGGGCATGCCGAATTTGCACTCCCACGCCTTCCAGCGGGCGATGGCGGGTCTGGCTGAAGTGGCCGGCAATCCGAACGACAGTTTCTGGACGTGGCGCGACTTGATGTATCGGCTCGTCGGAAAAATCAGCCCGGATCAGCTCGGCGTGATTGCCCGTCAGCTGTACATCGAAATGCTCAAGGCCGGTTATACCTCCGTCGCTGAATTTCATTACGTGCACCACGACAGCAATGGTCAGCCTTACGCCGATCCGGCTGAACTGGCCTTGCGCATCAGCCAGGCTGCGAGTGAAAGCGGCATCGGTCTGACGCTGTTGCCGGTGCTCTACAGCCACTCTGGTTTCGGCGGCCAGACGCCGAATGACGGCCAACGTCGCTTTATCAACAGCAGCGAAAATTACCTGAACCTGCAATCGCGTTTGCAGCCGTTACTGGCGCAGCAAAAGGCGCAATCGCTGGGCCTTTGCTTTCACTCGTTGCGCGCAGTGACGCCGCAACAGATCAGTGAAGTTTTGGCGGCCAGCGACAAGCAATGCCCGGTGCACATCCACATCGCCGAGCAGCAAAAAGAAGTCGAAGATTGCCTGAGCTGGAGCGGTCGGCGGCCGCTGCAATGGCTGTACGAAAATACCGAAGTCGATCAGCGCTGGTGCCTGGTGCACGCCACTCACGCCAACCCGGAAGAAGTCACGCTGATGGCCAAGAGTCGCGCCATCGCCGGGCTGTGCCTGACCACGGAGGCTAATCTGGGCGACGGGATTTTCCCGGCGGTGGACTTCCTCGCCCAGGGCGGGCGCATGGGCATAGGTTCCGACAGTCATGTGTCGCTTAGCGTGGTGGAAGAATTGCGTTGGCTGGAATACGGCCAGCGTCTGCGCGATCAGCGGCGCAATCGCTTGTATGGCGCGGATCAACCGATGGTCGGGCGCACGCTGTATGACGCGGCGCTGGATGGCGGTGCGCAAGCGTTGGGGCAGCCGATTGGCGCGCTGGAGGTTGGCAAGCGTGCGGACTGGATTGTGCTCGACGGCAGCGATCCGTATCTGGCGACGGCCAATGGCGACGGGATTTTGAATCGCTGGTTGTTTGCCGGCGGCGACCGTCAGGTGCGCGATGTGCTGGTCAATGGTCAGTGGGTAGTGCGTGATGGTCGACATGCTGGCGAAGAAGACAGTGCTAGCGCCTTCACCCAGGTCCTGCGTGACCTCCTCGGCTGACAGCTGATCGTTCCCACGCTCTGCGTGGGAATGCAGCCCGGGACGCTCTGCGTCCCACAAGCGGACGCAGAGCGTCCATTGAGACACTCCCACGCGAAGCGTGGGAGCGATCAGGATGGGTGATTAATTTGAGGTCTTGGCCATCTGCCGATCCGACGCGCGCCAGATCAATCGCGTGGTGTCATAGCCTTGCTGACGTGCCTTGCTCAGCAGCTCTTCACGGACCACCCCGTTGACGGTCGGTGTGCGCGACAGCAACCACATGTACTTGCGACTCGGGTCACCGACGATGGCGGTCTTGTAGTCATCGCTGACGTACAGCACCCAGTATTCGCCTTTCGCCACACCCGGAATCAGACGTGAGAACCAGGTATCGAATTCGACCCAGAGCTTGTCGGTCTTGCCCGGCACCTGTGGATAAGCCGTGCCCTTGGCTTCTTCCCACTGCCAGTCCGGAGTCAGGCAGCGATTGAGCACCGCGACATTGCCGTCAGGCTTGAGGGTGTAATGGGCTTCGGACTGCGCGCAATTGCGCTGGAAATACATCGGCAAGCGCGCCAGTTCATACCAGGTGCCCTGATAACGCTTGAGATTGACGCTGTTGACGGTTTTCGGCGCCAACGGGTCGACGCCGGAAGTGGCGCAGCCGGCCAGTACCAGGCCGGCAAAAAGGATCAGCAATAACCGCTTCATTTTTCTTCTCCGTGGGCGCGAAGCCCCGGTTTACTTCAGGCCTTGGCCGGAAAACATCAGCACTTTGTCACCGGCGTACTGCACGCTGATAAAGCTGTTCTTGTCGCCCCAAGTGCAACTGGACATGCCGAGCGCGCCCGAGCAATCGGTGGGCTTGCCGAGCAGAGTCTCGACTTCGGCCTTGGCCATACCGGCCGAGAGCTTCGAATAGTTTTCCTGATTGACCTTGCTGCATGCGGCCAACAGCACGCAAAACGTCAGAAGGGCGATAGATCGCAGCGACATGGTGTAACTCCTGGAACGAGGGGGGGATGGCATGGTGCCAACCAGAAGCTTAGAAGAGAAAACCCTCATCTGGTTCCGTGGGGGAATGGCTATTTATTAGCCCGCCCGTCTGGCATTTGCCGATAAATCAGCCACTTTGTAACGCTATTGAGCATTTCGTCGCCTTTCGCCAAAGACGCCTAATCTTTGGCGCACCGCGGTCGACATAAAAGCAGCGCAAAGCCCCCGAGTGTGGCAAATTGCCGCCCTTTCTTGACCAGTCCCTTCGCGGTAGTTCATTCGATGACCAGAAACATGAAATTCAGCCACAAGATCTTGTTGGCTGCCGCCCTCGTGGTGGCCATTGCGTTCGCCTGTTTCATTTTCTTCAACGACTATCGACAGCGCGAAGCCTTGAACAGCAGCACCGAAGCCTCGATGCAGGAGCTGGGCAGCCTGACCACCAGCAACATCCAGACCTGGCTGGAAAGCCGCATTCAATTGCTGCAATCGCTGTCGCAGCAAGTCGCCGTCGACGGCAACGCCCCCGCCAACCTGAAACGCATCATCGACCTGCCCGCCTACACCGGCAATTTCCAGCTCAGCTACTTCGGCGGCGCTGACGGCGTGATGTTCTCGGTGCCGGCCGGCAACCGCGCACCGGATTACGATCCACGCGCCCGGGGCTGGTACAAAGCGGCAAACAGCGCGCAACAGACCATCGTCACCGAACCGTACATCGCCGCGTCCTCGGGCAAACTGGTAATCACCGTTGCCACGCCGGTACAGCGCCAAGGGCAGATGCTCGGCGTCGCCGGTGCCGACATCGACCTGACCAGTGTCAGCGCAATCATCAACTCGCTGAACTTCGGTGGCCACGGCCACGCGTTCATCGTCAGTGCTGACGGCAAGATCCTGATCCACCCGGACAGCAAACTGGTGCTCAAAACCCTCTCCGAGGCCTATCCGAATGGTGCGCCGAAAGTCAGCCCGGGCCTGAAAGAAGTCGAGCTCGACGGCAAAACCCAACTGATCTCCTTCACCCACATCAACGGCGTGCCGTCGGCCGACTGGTACGTGGCGCTGGTACTCGATAAAGACACCGCGTTTGCAATGCTCAGCGAATTCCGCACCTCGGCGCTGATCGCCATGGTTATTGCCGTGGTGATCATCATCGCCCTGCTCGGCATGCTCATTCGCGTGCTGATGCAACCGTTGCTGACCATGGGCCGCGCGATGCACGACATCGCCGAAGGTGAAGGCGACCTGACTAAACGTCTGGTAATCCACGGCAACGACGAGTTCGGCGCGCTAGGCACCTCGTTCAACCGTTTCGTCGAGCGCATTCACACCTCGATCCGTGAAGTGTCTTCGGCCACCGGCCAGGTCAACGAAGTCGCCCTGCGCGTAGTCGCGGCGTCGAACTCGTCGATGTACAACTCCGATCAGCAGTCCAGCCGTACCAACAGCGTCGCCGCCGCGATCAACCAACTCGGCGCCGCCGCGCAGGAAATCGCCCAGAACGCCGCCCTCGCCTCGCAGCACTCCAGCGATGCCCGCAGCCTCGCGGTCGACGGTCAGCAGGTTGTGGATAAAACCATCCAGGCCATGCAGCAGTTGTCGGCGAAGATCAGCGATTCGTGCGGCAACATCGAAACCCTGAACAGCAACACGGTGAACATCGGCCAGATTCTCGAAGTGATCACCAGCATTTCCCAGCAGACCAACCTGCTCGCGCTCAACGCCGCGATTGAAGCGGCGCGTGCCGGTGAAGCGGGTCGTGGTTTTGCCGTGGTGGCGGATGAAGTGCGCAACCTCGCGCACCGTACCCAGGATTCGGCGCAGCAAGTGCAAAAGATGATCGAAGAGCTGCAAGTCGGCGCGCGTCAGGCGGTCAGCATCATGACCGAGAGCCAGCGTGAGAGTGAAAGCAGTGTCGGCATCGCCAACCAGGCCGGTGAGCGATTGGGTAGCGTGACTCAGCGTATTGGAGAGATCGACGGGATGAACCAGTCGGTGGCTACCGCGACTGAAGAGCAGACGGCGGTGGTTGAGTCGATCAATGTCGATATCAACGAGATCAACACGCTGAATCAGGAAGGTGTGGAGAACTTGCAGGCGACGTTGCGGGCGTGCTCGGATCTTGAGCAGCAGGCGGCGCGGTTGAAGCAATTGGTGGGTAGTTTCAGGATCTGAAGATCAAGGGCTTTACCCCCTCACCCCAGCCCTCTCCCCCAAGGGGGCGAGGGGGAAAGGGAGCCAATCTTCATGTTGTTCAAACTTGAGTTCGACTCGATATCTCAGGTCGATGTATCAAGCCCAGACACCTCGGTCAGTCCCCTCTCCCTCAGGGAGAGGGCTAGGGTGAGGGTAAGCTCTTAAAATCTAGAGCCAGGCTCAGAAAGAAACACCAACTCCTCAGCCGTAGACTCTCGCCCCAACACCGCATTGCGATGAGGAAACCGGCCAAACCGTGCAATCACCTTTTGATGCCGCTCGGCATAATCCAGATTGTCGGCAAACACCGATCGCTCCCCTTCCGGCTGTTCAGCCACCAACTCAATAAATCTGGAAACCGCTTCGTTCTGCACCGCAAGATTCTCGCAGTGCTCAAACACCAGATAAATGAATACGCGCTGAATCGGTTTCAACTGCCGATCGAAATCCGCAGCAATGCCTTGCGCAACGAGCTTCTGCGCACGCAGATCGCCGGAGAAAGCTTTGGGAGAGTCGCGAAAGATCATTCGCGGCAGTTGGTCGAGCAGTAACACCACCGCCAGCCAACCTTCGGGACGTTGCGTCCACTCGGTCAATTCGCCAGCCAGGGCCTGATCGACAAAGACCCCGAAACGCTCACGCGCTTCGAGGTCTTGGCTGTCTCGCTTACCGAACCACAACTTGCCCTTGTCAGCCGCTATCTCGTCGGGGGATTCGGCATGTCCGAACCACCAATCGAGCAACGGCTGCCAGGGCGCGGTCATGGTTTATTCCTTGTGGTAGGCCGTAGCGCGGGCGACTTCTTCTTTCGAACCGAGGAACACCGCTACGCGCTGGTGCAGGCCTTCCGGCTGAATGTCGAGGATGCGCTGGTGACCGTCAGTGGACGCGCCGCCCGCTTGTTCCACCAGGAACGACATCGGGTTGGCTTCGTACATCAGACGCAGTTTGCCTGGCTTGGATGGCTCGCGGCTGTCGCGCGGGTACATGAACAGACCGCCACGAGTCAGGATGCGGTGTACGTCGGCAACCATCGCCGCGACCCAGCGCATGTTGTAGTTCTTTTTCAGCGGACCTTCTTCACCGGCCAGCAACTCGCCAACGTAACGTTGTACCGGGGCTTCCCAGTGACGCTGGTTGGACATGTTGATCGCAAATTCCTGGGTCGACTCAGGAATGGTGATGTCTTCGTGGGTCAGCACGAAGCTGCCCATTTCGCGGTCGAGGGTGAAACCTTTGACGCCGTCGCCCAAGGTCAGTACCAGCATGGTTTGCGGGCCGTAGATCGCGTAACCGGCGGCAACCTGCTGGGTGCCTGGCTGCAGGAAGGCTTTTTCGTTCAGCGGCTCGTTCTGGCTCAGGTATTCGTTCGGGCAACGCAGTACCGAGAAGATGGTGCCGACCGGGGCGTTGATGTCGATGTTCGACGAGCCGTCCAGTGGGTCGAATACCAGCAGGTACGCGCCTTTCGGGTATTTGCCCGGGATCTGGTAGGCGTTGTCCATTTCTTCGGACGCCATGCCGGCCAGGTGACCGCCCCATTCGTTGGCTTCGAGCAGGATCTCGTTGGAGATCACATCGAGTTTCTTCTGCACTTCGCCTTGGACGTTTTCAGTGCCCATGCTGCCCAGAACACCACCCAGGGCGCCTTTGGACACGGCGTGGCTGATTTCTTTGCAAGCACGCGCGACCACTTCGATCAGGAAACGCAGATCGGCAGGAGTGTTATTGCTGCGGGTCTGCTCAATCAAATAGCGACTCAGGGTAACGCGGGACATGGACGGCTCCGGTGGAATGGGGGGCTAAAAACCCGCGCAGTTTACAGGGAGTCTGAAAACGTAGCGAGCGAAGACGCCCGGTAACGTGCGTTGGGGTGTATTTGCCTGTATGAGACGTGATTGTCGGAGGAGAGTTCAGGTAGCGGGTTTAGCGTAGACGGGTTCGGGACGGGTGGTGGCTAAGTGGAGCGGCAGTTTGAGTATTTTTATTGGCTGGTAGGCCGCTATCGCGAGCAGGCTCACTCCTACAGTTGATCGCATTCCATCTGGAGAAATGCAATCAACTGTAGGAGTGAGCCTGCTCGCGATCGGGTGCGCAGCACCCGCCTTTTCAGGATTTGGCAGGAGGCTTGCGCAATAAACTAAACGCCATTGCCCCCAAAAACACCACACTCAACAACAACACCGCCCACAAGCCGATCTTCTTCCAATTGGTCTCAGCCACCGCCGCCGTAGTCGCCGTTGAAGTCTGCGTCACAACCACCTCACCCTGAACCACAGCCTTACCCAACCCCGCCAACTTCTCCGGTTTGAAATCCGGAATCAGCGTCGCCAGCGGCAAGTTCGCCGTCTTCACCGTCGCATTGCCCACCGCCAAACTAAACGGCCCCTCGCCCCGCGCGAGGAAAACCACCTGCGTCGCCCGCACCGCATATTTCAGACTCGGCGCCTGCTCGCCCAAACCACCGCCGCGCTCATCCACGCTCAGTTTCAACTGCTGCACGGTCTGCCCGTAGAGCGGCAATTCGTTCTGCACCACATCCTGGCCATTCTGGGTCAGGCGGTACAGCAAGCCACTGCTCAGCGTTTGCCACGGCAAGCTGCTTTCACGACGGCCGGCCAGCGTCACCGGCGCCAGGCTGTTCGGCTGTTTCAATTCAACCTGCACGCGCTCAATGTTCAACCCCATCGGCAACTGCCAGGCGTACTCCCCGGCCTTGGAGCTGCTGCCGGCCAATGCCGGCGACCAGACCAATGGCAGCGGCAAATCGCGCGGATCACTGCTTTTCAATTGTGCCGCCGTCAGGATCGGCGCCGAATTCGGCGACTCCCACAGCAACCGCACATAGCGCGCCGATTGCCCCGGCAACGTCACTTCGTGCTGCTCGATGCGCTCATCGGAAAAGGTCAGCCGCGCGACCTGCCCCTCGCCCCACGCTTGCCAGTGTTGCAGATCGTCGCTGGCTTCAATGCTGAAGCGCTGGAAGCCGTCGCGCTCGCTGGTCCAGTCGAGGATCAACTGCTGCAACGGCGCCTTGATCGCGCTGGCATCCAGCAGCCAGCCACGTAGCACCTCTTCACCCACCTCCAACTGACTGGACGGCTGCACCTCGACCAGCGTGCCGTTGGTGGTCGATTGCACACGCACATTCGGCGCGCGTTCGCTGGCGTCGGCGGCGTTGTACAGCGGGAACCATTTCACCTCATGCAACCGGCCGTCGTCGCGGGTCTGCGCTGATTCGCGCGCCAAGGCGTAGGCCTGCGCTTCGCCGGCAGCGTTGAACACCCGCAAGTCACTGAGATCAGTCTGGCGCGCCTGCAATTGCACGCTCAACGGCAATTCGAGGCGATACCACGGGCCGTTGCCGCTCACCGCCAGCGGCACCTGCGTGGCGAAGTCCGCCGGTTTTTCCTGAGCGCCGGCCGCCATCACCACGCCCAACGCCAACCAACCCAGATTTCGCATGCGACTCAAGATGAAACTCCTTCGGTGTCCGGGGCCGGTTTGTCCGCCGCCGGTTCAGCGTCGACGCGCTTGGGCGGCAGTGGCGCGAAATAGCCGACCACCAGCAGCAACACGCCGACACCGATAAACGAGACGATCCGGGCGAGACCGCCACGGTTGCTCAATTCGACAAAAATCAGTTTGGCCACCACCAACGCAATCAGCGCCGCGCCAATCAGCCACACTTCGCGACGATGGCGCAGATGGCCGCCGATCATCAGGCCCAGCGCCATCAACGTCCAGACGATGGACAATCCGGCCTGCACCAGCATTGAGGCGAGCAACGTATCCAGCTCGAACGGGATGCCGGCCCAATGGTGCGCCGCGCGGGTGACCAACGCGGTGCAGAAGGCGAACAGCGAAACCCCGGCGACCAGTTGCGTCGCGTAATCGGCGTAGTCCTGGCGAATCGACAACTGCGAAACCGCGCTGCGCGACCAGACGTAAACACCGAACAATGCGAACAACAAACCCAGCTCCAATGGATTGAGCAGCGGCACGTATGGCAGCGGCTCGGCGTTGCCATCGCTGACACCATTCGCCAGCCAGAACCACGCCAGCATCAACACTGCCAACGGCGCGGCGGCATACAAGCGATATTCGCTAGGGAATGCCGCCACGGGCCACGGCCAACTGCGCGGTGCCGCCGCCAGCAGCAGATACAGGCTCGGAAGAATCGCCCAGCCCAGCCAACGCCAAGCGTTGTATTGCTCGGACAACAGCAGCAGACCGTAGCGCAACTCCAGCGCCAGAACACCAATCAGCAGCCAGCAGCCGAGCACATGCGCCGCGCTCAAGGCGCGCGCCGGCAACATCGGCGCCAAACGTCGCAAGCTGAAGAAATGCACGGCGAACACTGCTGCCCACGCCAGCCAACCGAAATCGGCCGCCGGGTGATAACGCGAATGCCAGGCAGCGAGCAACACCAGACCCGCCGCCGGAATCAGCAAGGTGCAGAGCAAGCCCAGCGCCGGCCATTTCAACCGCAGCGCCAGCACCGCCCACAGCGCCACACTGATCGCCACGACCAATAGCAACAACGTGCCTTGCAGATTCGGCGGAGCAAACCGCAGTACTTCACTGACCCACGCCAGCGTCCACCAACCAGCGCCCCACACCAGCAGCACTTCGGACAAACGCTGCAGACTCAGCGCATCGAATGCTGAAGCGTGATTGCCCAGTTGCAGGCGCCAGGCACCGATCATCGCAGCCAAGCCTAGTACCAGCGGTGTCCAGAATCCGCCATGGGCCAACGGTTTCAGGCCTTCGCTGGACAGTGGCCCAAGCAACTCGGGGCCGGCCAGCAAAAACGCCGCGCCACCAATCAACTGCAACAGCAGACCAAAGACAAAACTTACGCGCTGCTTGAGGTACAGGCTCAGCCAGATGATCAGCAAACCACTCGCGGCCCACACCGCACTCGCCGTTTGCCATGGCAGCACGAACAGCACCGCCAGATTGATCAGCACCAAACCGGCCAGCAGCACCACCGACAGCCCCCGCAACAGACGCACATCGCCACGCACCATTTCATCGCGAGCCGCCAACAGCATGCCGGCGATCAACGCCAGCCCGATCAACGACGCGCTGAGCAACCCGCTCCAGCCGGCGCTGAACACCGCCGCCGAATCCTCGCCCGCGCCTTGCAGACGCAACAGGAACAACGCACCGCCAAGCAACTGCACGGCAAACGCGCTGAACAGGAACGTGCGCGATTGAATGCGCAGACCGACCAACAGAGTTGCCAACCCGGCCAGCGCCCAACTAATCGCCGTGGCTTGAACGAAGAAGAACAGCGGCGCCAGCAGATAGAGGAAGGTCAGGCCCAGACACGCCAACACCGGCAAGCCTTGACGCTCCCAAGGTGATGCCTGTTCCGGCGAGGCCTTGCGCAATTGATAGAAACTGAACAGCAACGCAATGCCGAGCATCAGCGCACCCAGCGGAGCACCGTCAAGCAGACTGCTCTCGCCGACGCGCAACTGACTGAGAAACGCCAACGCCGACCCCAGTTGCAGCAGCAAGGCAAACGCCCGAGCGAACGGTCGATGCTGACGCAGACCGAGCCAGAAAATCCCCGCGCCTTCCACTGCCCATGCCGCCGAGGTCCAGCGCGCATCCAGCCCCAGCGGAATGGCCAGACTGGCGAAAATCACCCCGAGCGCCAGACAGGTTTCACCCAGCAGCACCGCGCGCCCGCCCAGCAACACCTTGGCCAGTGTCATGTAGATCATGCCCAGCGCCAGTGCACTGAATGCTGCTGCAAATTCCAGATGCTGCACCAGCGCAAACTGCAAACCAAAGCCAATGATCGGCGGTCCGAACAGCATCGTGCCGTCGACGTAATCGCCCTTGCGCGCCGACCAGTGCAGCAACGCTTCGCGATCGCCATCCGTAGGTGCATCGGGCATGTCGAGCAATTTGCGGCGGGCGAACAGCAGGCCGATGGCGAGGTACATCAGGAAGAACAGGATCAGGAACGGCTCGGTGCTCCACAACAGTTCCGGCGCATACGAACGAAGGCCCCAGGCGAAGCCGATGCCAAAGGTGCCGACGAAACCAATCAGGTTGAGCAGACGCCAGGCTTTGAACCAGGCGATGGCAAGAATGCCGGCGTTGAGTAGTGCGAAATAGCTGAACAGCGCGACGTGGTTGCCGGCGCCGGTCGAGGTCAGGATCGGCGCCGCGAAACCGCCCAATGCCGCCGCTGCGGCTAGCCCTAAAGCATCTTGAGTGATGGCGAGAATCGCCGAGAAAACGGTGACCGCCACCAGCAGGCCGAGCGCGGCCGATGGATCAAGCAACGGATGCAGACGCATCGCCGCAAACACCGTCAAATACAGCACCGCGATCCCGGTGCCTTGCAGCATCAACGCGTAATTGCTGTTGCGCCGCCGCAGCCACCAGCCCAGCGCGAGCAGGCCCAACGCGGCCGCCGCAACACCGGCGTAACGCAACTCGATCGGCACGACCATGCCTTCGGTGGCGTAGCGCAGCAGGAATGCGAGACCGAAGAACAGCAACACCACACCGACCCGCAGCACGGTGTTGCCGCCAAACAACCAATTGCGCGCGGCGCTGATACCGCGCTCGACAAGGTTCGGGCCACGGGGTTCGGCAGGCTCTTGCGGTTCGGACGTAACGGCGTCGAGGCGCCAGACATCAGCGGGCAGCGGTTGACTGATTTCGCTGGCGACGGCGGACAGCGGTTCCAGTTCGGGCGGCAGCTCCCAGACCAGTTCAGGTGCTGGAGCTGCTTCTACGACTGTGACTGGTTCAGCAACAGGTTCGGGACCCGGTGGCGGCGCGGCACGAACCGGGGCACCTTCGAGCAGAAACAGGCGCTGTTCGACGCCCTGCAAAGCGATCTTCGCCAGCTCAAGTTGACGCTGCTGCTCCATAGCCTGCGAGCCTAGCCGCGCGATGCGGATCGTCTGCCCGATCACCAGCCCCAGCAACGCGCCCAATAGCGCATCACTGAACGACTCGTCGAGCAGCCAGCCGAGCACCAGCCCGATCAACATGAACATCCATTGCATGGTCGATATCCCTAAGCGCGAAGGCTAATCCGGGAAGATTAGCGCAGCCTGACCCAAAAAGATCGCAGCCTGCGGAAGCTCCTACAGGGTTATGTGAACACCTCTGTAGGAGCTGCCGCAGGCTGCGATCTTTTCCGGCGCGCGATTATATCGAGCCGAGTGGAAAGTTACTCCAACGCTTTCCAGATATCCGTGGCGTACTCGCGAATCGTCCGGTCAGACGAGAACCAGCCCATCCGCGCCGTGTTGAGCACTGCTGAGCGCCACCAGTTGTTGGAGTCGTGCCAGTGCGCCTCAACGCGTTTCTGCGCTTCCCAGTAGGAGTCGAAGTCGGCGCAGACCAGGAAGCGGTCGTAATCCACCAGCGAATCGATCAGCCCGGTATAGCGCGAGGTGTCGTCCGGCGAGAACACCCCGCTGCGAATCGCTTGCAGCACATCGTTCAAACGATGGGATGCAGCGATGTCTGGCACTGCGCTGAACTCATGATTCTGTTTACGCGCTTCCACCTGCTGCGCGCTGAGACCGAAGATAAACATGTGCTCGGCCCCGATGCGTTCGCACATTTCCACGTTGGCGCCGTCCAGTGTGCCAATGGTCAGCGCGCCGTTGAGGCCGAACTTCATGTTACTGGTGCCTGATGCTTCGAAGCCGGCAGTGGAAATCTGCTCGGACAAGTCCGCCGCCGGAATGATGCTTTCCGCCAGGCTGACGTTGTAGTTGGGCAGGAACACCACTTTCAGCAGGCCGCGCACGGTCGGGTCGTTGTTCACCACCCGCGCGATGTCGTTGGTCAGCTTGATGATCAGTTTGGCCTGGTGATAACTCGCCGCCGCTTTACCGGCGAAGATTTTCACCCGTGGCACCCAATCGACTTCCGGTTCGGCGCGGATCGCCTGATACAGCGCCACGGTGTGCATCAGGTTGAGCAACTGACGTTTATATTCGTGGATGCGTTTGACCTGTACATCGAACATCGCCGCCGGGTTGACCGCGATACCCAGCCGTTCGTGAATCAGATAGGCCAGCGCTTTTTTGCTGTGCAGCCGTTGTTCGGCAAAAGCTTTGCGGAACGCGGTTTTTTCGGCGAACGGCTCGAGATCGAGCAGACGCTCTTCGGGGTTATCCAATAGATCCGGGCCGAGCGCGTCGACCAGCATCGAAGTCAGTTCGGAGTTGGCCTGATACAACCAGCGGCGGAAGGTAATGCCGTTGGTTTTGTTGTTGATCCGCTCCGGATAGAGCTTGTGCAGTTCGGCAAACACGGTTTTGCGCATCAGTTGCGTATGCAGTCCGGACACGCCGTTGACGCTGTGCGAACCGAGGAACGCGAGGTTACCCATGCGCACACGGCGACCGTTGTCTTCTTCGATCAGCGACACCGCGCGCAGCACGTCGAAATCGTGAATGCCTTTGGCGCGCAGCGAGTCGATATGCTGGGCATTGATCAGATAAATGATCTGCATATGTCGCGGCAGCATGCGTTCCATCAAGCCCACCGGCCAGGTTTCCAGCGCTTCCGGCAGCAACGTGTGGTTGGTATACGACAGCGTGTCGACGGTGACTTGCCACGCCGCATCCCAAGCCACGTCGTAGACGTCGACCAGTTGGCGCATCAGTTCGGCGACGGCAATCGAAGGGTGTGTATCGTTGAGCTGGATCGCCGCGTGATCGCCAAGGGTCAGCACCGAGGTGTGCATGTTGCGATGGCGGCGCAGCAGATCCTGCAAGGAAGCAGCGACGAAGAAGTATTCCTGACGCAAGCGCAGCTCCTGCCCCGCTTCGGTGCTGTCCGCCGGGTAGAGCACGCGGGAGATACTTTCGGCCCGGGCCACTTCGGCGACGGCGCCCAAGTGGTCACCGGCGTTGAAGCGCTCCAGGTGCAAATCTTCCATGGCGCGCGCACGCCACAGGCGCAGTGTATTGACGCTCGCCCCGCGCCAGCCAACGACCGGCGTGTCATAAGCGATCGCGCGGACAGTTTCTGCCGGCGACCAGACTTGTTTGGACTTGCCGGAGATGTCGGTGACGGTTTCGACGCTGCCGCCGAAGCCGATGGAGTAGACGACCTCTGGCCGCTCGAACTCCCACGGGTTGCCGAAATCCAGCCAGTGCTCGGTCTGTTCCTGCTGCCAGCCGTCGACGATGGCCTGGCGGAACAAGCCGTGTTCATATCGAATGCCATAACCGTGGCCGGCGATGCCGAGGGTCGACATGCTTTCCATGAAGCACGCGGCCAGACGACCGAGGCCGCCGTTACCGAGCGCTGCATCAGGTTCCAGCAAACGGATACGCTCCAGGTCGACACCGAGTTCAGTCAGCGCTTCACGGGCGACGTCGAGCAAGCCAAGGTTGCTCAGACTGTCGTAGAGCAAGCGGCCGATGAGGAACTCCAGCGAGAGGTAATACACCCGTTTCTGACCTTTGCGGTAGATCTGCCGGGTGTGGTCCATCCAGTGCTCGACCATGTGATCACGCGCAGCCAAAGCGATGGCTTCGAACCAGTCATGGTCGAAGGCGTGGTCGGGGTCTTTGCCCACCGCGTAGGTGAGCTTGGTCAGGACGGCGTCGCGGAATGCGGCCACCTCTGCTTCGCGAACTAGTGGTTCTTGAGTCATCAATAGGACCTCGAGCGAGCGGGAATTGTCTGAGCCTAGACGGTCTGACCGACGGTCGCGGCGCTGGTTCGGCAGTTTTTCCTGAGACGGTGCGATGGCCCGGCATTACCCTGGCGGATGGGCTAATGAATGCAGGGGCCGTGCCGAATTTTCCGGCAAAGTGCCTGCATGGAGAAAAAATCTGGCGAAAGGTTGTTCAAAAATCCACCAGTCCCGGTATGATCGCGCGCCCTGATGCACACACGCCTGGTAACTCCCGATGATGAAGCCCAACCTGATTGCCGCCGCCGAGATCGATCGTCTCGATACGTGGGCGAAATATTCGGCCCCGATGTGCGGCTCCTGCATGTCCAGCTGCTGCACGCTGCCGGTCGAAGTAAAGATCAAGGATCTGGTGCGCATCGGCGTAGTTGATGAGTTCGAACTGGGCGATCCGCCGAAGAACATCGCCAAGCGTTTGCAAAAGGAAGGCCTGGTCGAGCGCTTCAATCAGAAGTCGGGGATCTTCACCCTGCAGCGCATGAGCAACAACGATTGCTACTACCTGGATCGTAAGAGCCGCTTGTGCACCATTTATGACAAGCGCCCGGACACGTGCCGCAATCACCCGAAGATCGGACCGCGTCCTGGGTATTGCGCTTATAAGCCGAAGGAAGTTGAGCGCGTGCAGAATTTCCGCGCGATCGAGCGCTTCTGAACGACGCTGAGTTCTTCGGTAGCCGTTAAACCCCAGCCCCTCACCCCAGCCCTCTCCCGAGGGAGAGGGAGCCGATCTCTGTCGCTTCCAAACCTGAGGTCGACTCGATTACTCAGGTCGATGCAAAGCCAAAGAACAACTCGGTCAGTCCCCTCTCCCTCTGGGAGAGGGCTAGGGTGAGGGGCTCTTGATCTTCAAGACCCAACCTGCGTTTCCCCCAGACAAACAAAAACGCCCCCGGTCTCGCGACCGGGGGCGTTTTTTTAAGCTCGGGCTAAATTACGCCTTGGCTTTCTTGGCAGCGCGGGTACGCTCGCTTTCGTCCAGGATCTTCTTGCGAAGACGGATGGACTTAGGAGTAACTTCGCACAGCTCGTCTTCCTGGATGTATTCCAGAGCCTGTTCCAGAGTGAAGCGAACAGGTGGTACCAGAGCGATGGTTTCGTCTTTACCCGAAGCACGCATGTTGTCGAGCTTCTTGCCTTTGGTCGGGTTTACACCCAGGTCGTTGTCGCGGCTGTTCTGACCAACGATTTGACCGTTGTAGATCTCCTGGCCGTGTTCTACGAACAGCTTGCCACGAGCCTGCAGGGTTTCCAGCGAGTAGGTCAGTGCCTTGCCGGTTTCAACCGAAACCAGAACGCCGTTCTGACGGCCGGACATGTGGCCCGACTTGACGGTGTCGTAGCGATCGAAGATCGAGGTCAGGATGCCAGCACCGTTGGTCAGGGTCAGGAACTGGTTACGGAAACCGATCAGACCGCGAGCAGGGATGTTGTATTCCAGACGAACACGGCCCTTGCCATCAGGAACCATGTTGCTCAGGTCGCCTTTACGCAGACCCATCTCTTCCATGACCTTGCCCTGAGCTTCTTCAGGGATGTCGATGGTCACGTTTTCGAACGGTTCTTGTTTAACGCCGTTCACTTCACGAATGATTACTTCAGGACGGCCCAGGGCCAGTTCGAAGCCTTCGCGACGCATGGTTTCGATCAGTACCGAGAGGTGCAGCTCACCACGGCCGGAAACCTTGAACTTGTCAGCGGTATCGCCTTCTTCAACGCGCAGTGCAACGTTGTACAGCAGCTCTTTGTCCAGACGGTCCTTGATGTTGCGGGACGTCACGAACTTGCCTTCTTTACCGCAGAATGGCGAGTCGTTTACCTGGAAGGTCATCGAAACGGTTGGCTCGTCAACGGTCAGAGGCTTCATCGCCTCGACAGTGTCCGGGTGGCACAGGGTGTCGGAGATGAACAGCGAGTCCATGCCGCTGATGCAAACGATATCGCCTGCTGCAGCTTCTTCAACGTCAACGCGGTGCAGACCGTGGTGACCCATCAGTTTCAGGATACGGCCGTTGCGACGCTTGCCGTCGGCACCGATCGCCACAACCGGAGTGTTCGGCTTGACGCGGCCACGAGCGATACGGCCAACGCCGATAACACCCAGGAAGCTGTTGTAGTCCAGAGCGGAGATCTGCATCTGGAACGCGCCGTCACGGTCAACAGCCGGAGGCGGAACGTGGTCGACTACCGCTTGGTACAGCGGGGTCATGTCTTCCGCCATGGCGGTGTGATCCAGACCGGCAATGCCGTTCAGGGCCGAAGCGTAAACAACCTGGAAGTCCAGTTGTTCTTCGGTCGCACCGAGGTTGTCGAACAGGTCGAAGATCTGGTCCAGAACCCAGTCCGGACGTGCGCCTGGACGGTCAACCTTGTTGATCACCACGATTGGACGCAGGCCGGCTTCGAAAGCCTTCTTGGTCACGAAACGGGTTTGCGGCATAGGGCCGTCTTGAGCGTCAACCAGCAGCAGAACGGAGTCAACCATCGACATTACACGTTCAACTTCACCGCCGAAGTCGGCGTGGCCCGGGGTGTCCACGATGTTGATGTGGTAGCCGTTCCAGTTGATGGCGGTGTTTTTCGCCAGAATGGTAATACCGCGCTCTTTTTCCTGGTCGTTGGAGTCCATCACGCGCTCGTCGTTGAGCTCGTTGCGCTCCAGGGTGCCGGATTGACGCAGGAGTTTGTCTACCAGGGTGGTTTTACCATGGTCAACGTGGGCAATGATGGCGATGTTGCGTAGATTTTCGATCACTTGTGTATCTCGATCAGAGGATTCGGTTTGCTGACAAGTCTTGGCAGCGATTAGCAGTAGTGTCCGGCATGGCCGTTACAGCTTGACGGCGGTGTCGGGGGGCCGGTGACGCAGGCCACAGGCAAACAGCCCCGGGCACTTAGCTCGGTCGATAAACGCGCACATTGGCATGCCCCTCACTGAGCAAATGGTGAGCATGCAGGCGACTCATCACGCCTTTGTCGCAATACAGCAGGTACTGGCGAGTCGGATCCAGCTCCTTGAAACGAGCGTTCACTGCGTAGAACGGCATCGTCTGTACTTCTACGCCAGCGAGTTCCAGCGGCTCATCCTCGGCGGCATCCGGGTGACGGATGTCGATCACGATCTGACCGGCCAGTGCTTCGCTGACTTCTTCAATCTGTACGTCCTGGCCCAATTCGTCGATCACCCGATCGATCGGCACCAGTTTGGCGTTTTCGAGCGCACGCTCGAGCACCGCCATGTCGAATTCTTTCTCTTCGTGCTCAACGCGACCGCGTTTGGCGGCCGTCTTCGGATTGACCGAAATGACCCCACAGTACTCCGGCATGTGCCGGGCGAAATCGGCGGTGCCAATCTCGTTGGCCGTGTCGATGATGTCCTGTTTGTGCGCCACGATCAGCGGACGCAGGACCAGTTTGTCGGTCACGCAGTCGATCACCGACAGATTCGGCAGGGTCTGGCTCGACACCTGGGAGATCGCCTCGCCGGTAACCAGCGCTTCGATGTGCAGGCGATCGGCGATGTTGGAAGCCGCGCGCAACATCATACGCTTCAATACGACGCCCATATGACTGTTATCGACTTTGCCGAGAATTTCGCCCAACACTTCTTCGAACGGAACACTGACAAATAGCACGCGTTGCGAGCTGCCGTACTTCTTCCAGATGAAATGCGCGACTTCCATCACGCCCAATTCATGGGCACGACCGCCCAGATTGAAGAAGCAGAAGTGCGTCATCAGGCCGCGACGAATGATCTGGTACGCCGCAACGGTTGAGTCAAAGCCGCCGGACATCAATACCAGCGTCTGCTCCAACGCACCGAGCGGGTAACCGCCGATGCCGTTGTGCTGGCTGTGGATAACAAATAACCGTTTGTCGCGAACTTCGATGCGGACTTCGATTTCCGGCGCTTTCAGGTCAATACCGGCAGCACCACACTCACGGCGCAGCTTGCTGCCGACGTATTTTTCGACGTCCATCGAGCTGAAGGTGTGCTTGCCCGCGCGCTTGCAGCGCACCGAAAAAATCTTCCCGGCCAGTGCATCGCCATAGTGCTGTTTGCACTTCTCGGTGATGTCGTCGAAGTCGCCCAGCGGGTACTCGTCGATCTGCAGAAAGTGCGCGATGCCCGGCATGCAGGTCAGGCGCTCACCCATCTCTTTCAAGGCTTTGGGGTCGGTAACGCGGGTTTCCAACTCGAGATTGTCCCACACACC
This sequence comes from Pseudomonas sp. Irchel s3a12, assembly GCF_900187485.1. NCBI lineage: Bacteria > Pseudomonadati > Pseudomonadota > Gammaproteobacteria > Pseudomonadales > Pseudomonadaceae > Pseudomonas > Pseudomonas sp. Irchel s3a12. Next base: position 200,332 of record NZ_FYDN01000005.1, on the reverse strand, counting down.
GTTCACCACCACGGCCGGGTCCAGGTCACGGAGCACGGTGCGGATGTTCTTGGCCAACTGGCGGATGAACTTCGTCCGGACAGGTCGGCTTTTGATGGTGATCTCGGGGAAGACTTTTACGATTAGTTTCATGAAAACAGCGCGCGAACGGCCAGCCGAAAAAGGGGGGCGCGGATTATAGCGGAAATTGCTCAAGGTTTAACCAGTTAATGTGCAGAAGGTTTTGCACGCACCAAAACAGGTCATTTCTGACTTAAGACGCTACATTAGAGGGCGAGATTTTCCGCAATCAGGTGCTTTGCACCTTTATAAGCGTGAATTTGGGGCAAAAAACCCATGCTGGGGCACTGGCATGCAATTTGCTCCCTTGTGAGGCAGGTTGCCTTGGCAGAGTATTCGCGCCGGCATCACCCAAATTCAAGGGCATCCACTACCAAGCCCGAAGCCACCCGGAGGACATATGTCGAAGACGGTTCAACTCATCAAAGATCATGACGTCAAGTGGATTGATCTGCGCTTCACGGACACCAAAGGCACTCAGCACCACGTGACCATGCCGGCTCGCGATGCGCTGGATGAAGACTTCTTCGAAGTCGGCAAGATGTTCGACGGTTCCTCCATTGCTGGCTGGAAAGGCATCGAAGCCTCCGACATGATCCTGATGCCGGTTGACGAAACTGCCGTTCTCGACCCGTTCACCGAAGACGCCACCCTGATCCTGGTGTGCGACATCATCGAACCTTCGAGCATGCAAGGCTACGACCGCGACCCACGTGCGATCGCCAAGCGTGCCGAAGAACACCTGAAAGCCACCGGTATCGGTGACACCGTGTTCGCTGGTCCAGAGCCAGAATTCTTCATCTTTGACTCGGTGAAATTCAAGTCGGACATCTCCGGCTCGATGTTCAAGATCTACTCCGAGCAAGGTTCGTGGATGTCCGACCAGGACATCGAAGGTGGCAACAAAGGTCACCGTCCAGGCGTCAAAGGCGGCTACTTCCCGGTTCCGCCGTTCGACCACGACCACGAAATCCGTACCTCCATGTGCAACGCACTGGAAGAAATGGGCCTGACCGTCGAAGTTCACCACCACGAAGTGGCAACTGCCGGCCAGAACGAAATCGGCGTCAAGTTCAACACCCTGGTGAAGAAAGCCGACGAAACCCAAACCCTGAAGTACGTTGTGCACAACGTTGCTGATGCATACGGCCGCACCGCGACCTTCATGCCGAAGCCACTGTACGGCGACAACGGTTCGGGCATGCACGTACACATGTCGATCTGGAAAGACGGCAAGAACACCTTCGCCGGTGAAGGCTATGCCGGCCTGTCCGATACCGCTCTGTACTTCATCGGCGGCATTATCAAACACGGTAAGGCCCTGAACGGCTTCACCAACCCGGCGACCAACTCCTACAAGCGTCTGGTACCAGGCTTCGAAGCTCCGGTAATGCTGGCCTACTCGGCTCGCAACCGTTCCGCTTCGATCCGTATTCCTTACGTGTCGAGCCCGAAAGCCCGCCGTATCGAAGCACGCTTCCCGGATCCGGCTGCCAACCCGTACCTGGCCTTCGCAGCTCTGCTGATGGCCGGTCTGGACGGTATCCAGAACAAGATCCACCCAGGCGACGCAGCTGACAAAAACCTGTACGACCTGCCGCCTGAAGAGGCGAAAGAGATTCCACAAGTTTGCGGCAGCCTGAAAGAAGCCCTGGAAGAGCTGGACAAGGGCCGCGCGTTCCTGACCAAGGGCGGCGTGTTCTCCGACGACTTCATCGACGCTTACATCGCGCTGAAATCGGAAGAAGAAATCAAGGTTCGCACCTTCGTACACCCACTGGAATATGAGCTGTACTACAGCTGCTGATCCGGTAGCGCTGCGTTACGTGGCGTGAGTGAAAGAGGCCTCCTTCGGGAGGCCTTTTTTATTGCCCGCGATTTATGGCGTCACGCAGGTCCCTGCTCGCGAAAGCGTCGTATCCGTCACCATCACTGTCAATGACGCACCGCATTCGCGAGCAGGCTCGCTCCCACAAGGGATTTGTGGTGTCTGAATGATCTCTGGATGTTTGCCGGGTTGGGCCAACCGCCGCGTCTGGCCTATGCTGCACCCCATCGCTTTCAATCCCGGTCGATTTCATGGGTCGCACCTTTCTCTACATTCTGCTGCTGATCGCCCTGCCCGCCGCCGCGCAGATCTACAAGTACACCGACGCCAACGGCAACACGGTCTACAGCGATCACTCGCCCGATGGTGTGCAGGCGCAGCCGGTGGAGTTGCCGCCGCTTAACAGGGTCGAGCCGCAAACACCGAGCACACCGCCTGCATCCAGCACCGAAACCCGTGAGCCTGCGCGCAACGCCTACGACATTCTTGAACTCGCTGGTCTACCCACCGAAGAGGCCCTGCGCGCCAATAACGGTACGTTCACCGTCCAAGTGCTGATCAAGCCGCGTCTGCAACCGCCGCATCAGTTAAGGCTGGTATTGGACGATGAGCCTTACGGCCAGCCGAGCAACGTGCCGATCCTACAATTGGTGAACGTTGATCGCGGCGAACATCGTCTAGCGGTGCAGGTGATTGACGGGCAGACGGTCATCCAGCAGAGCGCGCCAGTCCCTCTCAGCGTACAGCGGGTGCACAAGCCATGATTCGTGCGTGGCTGATCGCGGTGCTGGCGCTGCTCACGCTACAAGCATCGGCTGAGGTGTTCACTTATATCGATGCCCAAGGTAATCGCATCTACACCGACCAGCCGCGTGGCAATGCCAAGCGCGTACCGATCGCGACCAGCAATCGCATGTCCGCAAACCCCACCGTCGCCGTGCCGATCACGACTGCAAAAAAAACCCCAGAGCAACCGCCCTTCCACTACGACATGCTGCGCATTCTGGTACCTGAACCCGATGCAACGATTCGCAGCAGCGCCGGCGAAATCATCGTCAGCGTCACCAGCGAACCGGGCCTGCAAAAAGGTCATCGTTATCGACTGCTGCTGGATGGCCAAGCCACCGGCGAACCGGGGCTGAGCCCGGTCTTCCCGCTAAACAACATCGATCGTGGCAGCCACAATCTTTCGGTGGAAATCCTCGATGCCGAAGGGCGCACGGTGGAACGCACTGCCAACCAGCCCTTCCACATGCTACGCATATCCCTCGCACAGAAACGCCAGGTCAAGCCGTGCACCACCGACGATTACGGCATCCGTCCGGAATGCCCCTTGAAAGACAAACCGCCCGAGCCGAAAAACCCCTTTCTGCGTTTCTTCTAACGCCATTCACCTTTGCGCACTATATTGGTGCGCAAGACTGCACCGTACCCATATCTCAACCCATTTTGGTTCGAAAGTACCCGCGAGTGCTGGCCGACTGCCACGCAAAAGAGCGTCAAACGCCTGTTTCATGGGTTGAACGCTTCTTTTCGGAGCCTTGGTTTGGTTTTTGCATTTTCCCGATACCGACGCTTGTTACTTGCGCACGCTCCGCCCCCAAAAGAGGCTCTGATGACTATTAGCGACGCAATCCACCGTTTGCTGCTCGACAACCTGACCACCGCCACCATCCTGCTCGACGCCGAATTGCGCCTTGAGTACATGAACCCGGCGGCGGAGATGCTCCTCGCCATCAGCGGGCAGCGCAGCCATGGACAGTTCATCAGCGAGCTGTTCACCGAATCCACCGAGGCGCTCAATTCCCTGCGCCAGGCAGTGGAGCAGGCGCATCCGTTCACCAAGCGCGAGGCGATGCTTACCGCCCTCACTGGCCAGACGTTGACCGTGGATTACGCGGTGACGCCAATCCTCAGCAATGGCGCGACCATGCTCCTGCTGGAGGTCCATCCGCGTGACCGCTTGCTGCGGATCACCAAGGAGGAGGCGCAGCTGTCCAAGCAGGAAACCAGCAAGATGTTGGTACGCGGCCTCGCTCACGAGATCAAGAATCCGCTCGGTGGCATCCGCGGCGCCGCGCAATTGCTGGCCCGCGAACTGCCGGAAGAAAGTCTGCGCGATTACACCAACGTGATCATTGAAGAAGCCGACCGCCTGCGCAATCTGGTCGACCGCATGCTCGGCTCGAACAAACTGCCATCGCTGGCGATGTGCAACGTTCATGAAGTGCTGGAGCGCGTCTGCCAACTGGTCGAAGCGGAAAGCCAGGGCTGCATCACCTTGGTGCGTGATTACGACCCAAGCATCCCCGACGTGCTGATCGACCGCGAACAAATGATTCAGGCGGTGTTGAACATCGTACGCAACGCGATGCAAGCGATCAGCAGCCAGAACGAATTGCGCCTTGGCCGCATCAGCCTGCGTACCCGGACCATGCGCCAGTTCACCATCGGCCACGTCCGCCATCGTCTGGTGACCAAGATCGAAATCATCGACAACGGCCCGGGGATCCCGGCGGAACTTCAGGAAACCATTTTCTTTCCCATGGTCAGCGGACGCCCGGACGGTACCGGACTCGGCCTGGCCATTACCCAGAACATCATCAGCCAGCACCAGGGCCTGATCGAGTGTGACAGCCATCCAGGCCACACCACCTTCTCGATCTTTTTGCCACTGGAACAAGGAGCCACATCGACATGAGCCGTAGTGAAACTGTGTGGATCGTCGATGACGACCGTTCTATCCGTTGGGTTCTGGAAAAGGCCTTGCAGCAGGAAGGCATGACCACCCAGAGTTTCGACAGCGCCGATGGCGTGATGAGTCGCCTGGCCCGTCAGCAGCCAGACGTGATCATTTCCGACATTCGCATGCCCGGTGCCAGCGGTCTGGATTTGTTGGCGCGGATTCGCGAGCAGCACCCACGGTTGCCGGTCATTATCATGACCGCTCACTCCGATCTGGACAGCGCTGTCGCCTCGTATCAGGGCGGCGCGTTCGAGTACCTGCCGAAGCCGTTCGACGTCGATGAGGCGGTCTCGCTGGTCAAACGTGCAAACCAGCACGCACAAGAACAGCAAGGCCTGGAAGTGGTGCCGGCACTGACGCGCACCCCGGAAATCATCGGCGAAGCGCCGGCGATGCAGGAAGTGTTTCGCGCCATCGGCCGCTTGAGCCACTCCAACATCACCGTGTTGATCAACGGCGAATCCGGTACCGGTAAAGAACTGGTGGCCCACGCCCTGCACCGCCACAGTCCGCGCGCGGCCTCGCCATTCATTGCGCTGAACATGGCGGCGATCCCCAAGGATCTGATGGAATCCGAGCTGTTCGGCCATGAGAAAGGTGCGTTCACCGGCGCGGCAAACCTGCGTCGCGGCCGCTTTGAACAGGCTGACGGCGGCACGCTGTTCCTCGATGAAATCGGTGATATGCCGGCCGACACCCAAACCCGTTTGCTACGGGTTCTGGCCGATGGCGAGTTCTATCGTGTGGGCGGCCACGTGCCAGTCAAAGTCGATGTGCGCATCATCGCCGCGACGCACCAGAATCTGGAAACCCTGGTGCACGCCGGCAAGTTCCGCGAGGACTTGTTCCACCGCCTCAACGTAATCCGTATCCACATCCCGCGCCTCTCCGATCGTCGTGAGGACATCCCGACCCTGGCCAAGCACTTCCTCAGCCGCGCGGCGCAAGAGCTGGCGGTGGAACCGAAGCTGCTGAAGAGCGAGACCGAGGAATACCTGAAGAACCTGCCGTGGGGCGGCAACGTACGTCAGCTGGAGAATACGTGCCGCTGGATCACGGTGATGGCGTCCGGGCGCGAAGTGCACATCAGCGACCTGCCGCCAGAACTGCTGAACCTGCCGCAGGACTCGGCGCCAGTGACCAATTGGGAGCAAGCACTGCGTCAGTGGGCCGATCAGGCCTTGGCGCGTGGCCAGTCGAGCCTGCTCGACAGCGCGGTACCGGCGTTCGAGCGGATCATGATCGAGACGGCTTTGAAGCACACCGCCGGGCGTCGTCGCGATGCCGCCGTTTTGCTGGGTTGGGGGCGCAATACCCTGACGCGCAAGATCAAGGAATTGGGGATGAAGGTCGATGGCGGGGATGATGATGAGGGGGATGAGGGTTAACGCTTGAGAATTGTTGTGTGCTCAGGATCCATCCCCCTCACCCCAGCCCTCTCCCCCAAGGGGTAGAGGGGGAAGGGAGCCGATTTATGTGATGTTCAAAATCTGAGTTCGGCTCGGTATTTCAGGTCGGTTTATTTTGACCGGGCAACTCGCTAAGTCCCCTCTCCCTCTGGGAGAGGGCTAGGGTGAGGGGCAGCCGTGCACCGCATCAATGCACAATGACCCGCGATCGCGCACAGCCGCATCTGCATCCTTCATTCTGAAAACACCGACAAAACCATTATCCAAGTACACAAAAGCCCCGAGTTCCGGGGCTTTCGTATTTCTGATCAGCTTTTTTGTTTCAGCAAATGAAAACCTGGCACGCCCCCTGCATTACCTCTTACAGGTGATTCGATTCACCACCCGTTTCGGGGACCTTGGTACAGGCAGGCCGGGGATTCCCCTCTTTACACCGGGCTCATACCGCAACGCGACGAGCCCACCCTTTTGGGATCCTTGGTACAGGCAGGCCGGGGGTTCCCTCTTTACACCGGACCGACGCTAGCAGCGAAGTCCATCCTTTTGGGACCCCTGATACAGGCAGGTCAGGGATTCCCGCTTTTATTACTCGCGGAGATGGATTTCCAGCCGCCAGCGGTCATCGACCTCACTGCCGACCCAATCGCCCTGCAGCGGCCGCGCCGCCAGCACCGTTAGCAACAACCCTCCGTCACTCGCTCGCGTCCGCCAGTTCACATCTTTGCCATTGAGCTTGAGCTGGCCCTTCTGCGCCGGGCCCTCAGCCTGAAACAGCAGCGCCACCGTGCCATCGATGATTTCGCCGTGCAGCTTGGGCTCGTTGTTGAACCACACCACCAACCCTTGATCCGTCACCTCGACCTGCTGCAACACCGTCGGATCCGGCGTGGTCAGGCGGCCGATCATCAAGCCGATCATCAAGCCGACAATTGCCAGCGAACCGATGACTCGCGGCAATAGTTTCGAACGGTTGTCCACAGGCGGCGTAGAATGCCGCTCATCTTTACCTTCGGAGCCGTGCATGTTTCACGTCATCCTTTTTCAACCAGAAATTCCGCCGAATACCGGCAACGTTATCAGGCTGTGCGCCAACAGCGGCTGCCACCTGCATTTGATCGAACCGCTGGGCTTCGAGATGGACGACAAGCGCCTGCGCCGTGCCGGTCTCGATTACCACGAATATGCCACGCTGCAACGTCACGCGGACCTGGCCAGTTGCCTGGAAAGCCTGGGCAACCCAAGACTGTTTGCGTTCACCACCAAGGGTTCGCGACCGTTTCATGATGCCGCGTTTGTTCCTGGCGATGCGTTCATCTTCGGCCCGGAAAGCCGTGGCCTGCCGCCGGAAGTGCTCGACGCGCTGCCGCCGGAACAGCGCCTGCGCCTGCCGATGCGCGAAGGCTGCCGCAGCCTGAACCTGTCCAACACCGTGGCGGTGGCCGTGTACGAAGCCTGGCGCCAGAACGACTTCAAGTAACACCACACCTGATCGTTCCCACGCTCTGCGTGGGAATGCAGCCCGTGACGCTCCGCGTCACTGGACGCGGAGCGTCCCCAGAGGCATTCCCACGCGGAGCGTAGGAACGATCAGCCAAGAAAAAAGCGCCTGTTACGGCGCTTTTTTCTTTGTAGCCCAGACCGTCTTACTGAACGGTTGGCGTCTCGCCGCTTTCCTGCATGCGCTGCAGCTCTTGCGCGTACAGAGCATCGAAGTTCACCGGGGCCAGCATCAGGGCCGGGAACGAACCACGGGTCACCAGGCTGTCCAAGGTTTCGCGCGCGTACGGGAACAGGATGTTCGGGCAGAACGCACCCAGGGTGTGGCTCATCGAAGCCGCGTCCAGGTTCTTGATCAGGAAGATACCGGCCTGTTGCACTTCAGCGATGAAGGCGACTTCTTCACCGTTTTTCACGGTGACGGACAGGGTCAGCACGACTTCGTAAAAATCACCTTCCAGCGCTTTCTGACGAGTGTTCAGATCCAGAGCGACCGCCGGATCCCACTGCTGGCGGAAGATCGCCGGGCTTTTCGGGGCTTCGAAGGACAGGTCGCGTACGTAGATGCGCTGCAAGGAGAATTGCGGTGCGGTTTCTTCTTCGCTGGCTGCAGTGTTCTGTTGGTCAGTCATCTCAGATCCTTATCGATCTTGGGTCTTTTAGGGAGTGCTGTACGTGGGTGCAGCCGTTCAGGCCTTGAGCAGCGCGTCGAGCTTGCCGGCGCGCTCCAGGGCATACAAATCGTCACAACCGCCGATGTGCTTGCTGCCGATCCAGATCTGCGGCACGGACGTACGTCCGGCTTTCTGGGTCATTTCAGCGCGCACTTGCGGCTTGCCATCGACCTTGATCTCTTTGAAGGCCACGCCTTTGTTCTCGAGCAGGTATTTGGCTCGCGAGCAATAAGGGCAGTAATCGCTGGAGTAGACGATGACTTCGCTCATATCACTTCACCAACGGCAGGTTGTCGCCTTTCCAGCTGGAAATACCGCCGGACAGCTTGGCGGCGGTGAAGCCGGATTTCATCAGCTCGCGGGCGTGGGTGCCAGCGGTCTGGCCCAGCGCGTCGACCAGAATGATGGTCTTGGCCTTGTGTTTTTCCAGCTCGCCGATACGCGCAGCCAGTTTGTCCTGGGGAATGTTCACCGCGCCAACGATGTGGCCGGAAGCAAAATCCTTGGCCGGACGGATGTCCACCACCACGCCTGCGTCTTTGTTGACCAACGCGGTCAGTTCGCCGGTGCTCAGGCTTTTACCGCCGCCCTGCATCGTGTGCGCCAGCAGCAGAGCCAGCAGTACGACGAAGATACCGACAAGAATGTAGTGGTTAGTGGCAAATTCAATCAGGTGAGCAACCATCGAAGGAGGTTCCAGGGCGTTAAAATGTCGGCCAGTATACACAGCCACTATGGTCGGCCAAACCCCGTCCGGCGGTGACGCGGTCGGAACTTAGCTTTAAACTCCAACTCCCTTTTCCATCGCCCTCTTCTTTATTAGCCACGAGTGGATTCCATGACTACCACGCCTAAACCTTTGGTCCTGATGATTCTCGACGGCTTCGGTCACAGCGACAGCCCCGAATCCAACGCCGTTTTTGCGGCGAAGAAGCCTGTTCTGGATCGCCTGTGGGCCACCGTGCCCAACGGCTTGATTTCGGGCAGCGGCATGGACGTCGGCCTGCCGGACGGCCAGATGGGCAACTCCGAAGTCGGCCACATGAACCTTGGCGCCGGCCGCGTGGTGTATCAGGACTTTACCCGCGTGACCAAAGCGATCCGCGACGGCGAGTTCTTCGAGAACCCGACCATCTGCGCCGCTGTGGACAAAGCCGTGGCCGCCGGCAAAGCCGTGCACTTCATGGGCCTGCTCTCCGATGGCGGCGTGCACAGCCACCAGGATCACCTGATCGCCATGGCCGAACTGGCCTTCAAGCGCGGCGCCGAAAAAATCTACCTGCACGCTTTCCTTGACGGCCGCGACACCCCACCGAAAAGCGCTGCGTCGTCCATCGAACTACTCGATGCGACCTTCCAGGCACTGGGCAAGGGCCGTATCGCCAGCATCATCGGCCGCTACTTCGCCATGGACCGTGACAACCGCTGGGACCGTGTGGCTCAGGCCTACAACCTGATCGTCGACGGCAACAGCGAATTCCACGCCGCCACTGCGCAGGAAGGTCTGGAGGCTGCTTACGCTCGCGGCGAGAGCGACGAATTCGTCAAAGCCACGACCATCGGTGAGCCGGTGAAAGTCGAAGACGGCGACGCCGTGGTGTTCATGAACTTCCGCGCCGACCGCGCCCGCGAGCTGACTCGCGTGTTCGTCGAAGACGACTTCAAGGATTTCGAACGCGCGCGCCAGCCGAAACTGGCCGGTTTTGTGATGTTGACCCAATACGCAGCGAGCATCCCTGCACCCTCGGCGTTCGCCCCGGGCAGCCTGGAAAACGTCCTTGGCGACTATCTGGCGAAAAACGGCAAAACCCAGCTGCGCATCGCTGAAACCGAAAAATACGCCCACGTGACCTTCTTCTTCTCCGGCGGTCGTGAAGAACCGTTCCCGGGCGAAGAGCGCATCCTGATCCCGTCGCCGAAAGTCGCCACCTACGACTTGCAGCCGGAAATGAGCGCACCGGAAGTCACCGACCGTATCGTCGAAGCCATCGAAAACCAGCGCTATGACGTGATCGTGGTCAACTACGCCAACGGCGACATGGTTGGTCATAGCGGTGTGTTCGACGCGGCCGTGAAGGCTGTGGAATGCCTTGATACCTGCGTCGGGCGCATTGTCGAAGCGCTGGAGAAGGTTGGCGGCGAAGCGCTGATCACCGCTGACCACGGCAACGTCGAGCAAATGGCCGATGAATCCACCGGCCAGGCGCACACCGCGCACACCACCGAGCCGGTACCGTTCATTTATGTCGGCAAGCGCGACCTCAAGGTCCGTGAAGGCGGCGTGCTGGCGGACGTGGCACCAACCATGCTGAAGCTGCTGGGCCTGGAAAAACCGGCGGAAATGACCGGCACGTCTATCCTGGTGTAATCCGTCCGATCAACCACCACAAAACCCTGTGGGAGCTGGCTTGCCAGCGATAGCAATCTGACAGCCAACATCTATGTTGAATGTGCAGACGCCATCGCTGGCAAGCCAGCTCCCACAGTGGTTTATGGAGTTTTCGAAATGGAATTCGGTGTATTGCTTGGTCCAGTTATCACACAGCCCCAATTGGGCGTTTTTTTTGCAGCCTCGGGCGGGCATACTAGGCCGTCCATTACCCTGGTGCCGCCCGCCTCTATGCTCCGCGTCCTGATCGCCCTCGCTCTGACCTGCCTGCTCCAACCGGCTTTCGCTGACGAGCGCACGCAAACCCAACAACAGTTGGACGCCACGCGTCAGGACATTGCCGAGCTGAAAAAGCTGCTGAGCAAAGTCCAGGAAGAAAAGTCCGGCGTGCAGAAAGAGCTCAAGGGCACTGAAACCGAGCTGGGCAAGCTGCAGAAGCAGGTCGACGCGCTGCAGAAAGAACTGCAGAAAAGCGAATCCGAGCTGCAGCGACTCGATGCAGAGAAAAAAAAACTCCAGAGCGCGCGCACTGAACAGCAGCGACTGATCGCCATTCAGGCCCGCGCGGCCTATCAGAACGGTCGGCAGGAATACCTCAAGCTGCTGCTCAACCAGCAGAATCCCGAGAAATTCGCCCGCACTCTCACCTATTACGATTACCTGAGCCAGGCCCGCCTGGAACAGCTGAAGAACTTCAACGAAACCCTGCGCCAACTGGCCAATGTCGAAAAAGACATTGCCGCCCAACAGGCGCAATTGCTGGTACAGAAAAGCAGCCTCGATACCCAGCGCGACGAACTGGAAAATGTCCGCAAGGAACGCCAGCAAGTGCTCGCCAAGCTTAACGATGACGTGAAGGCCCGCGACCAGAAACTCGCCGCTCGCGAGCAAGATCAGGCAGACCTGTCTAAAGTCCTTAAAACCATTGAAGAAACCCTGGCCCGCCAGGCCCGTGAGGCAGAAGAAGCGCGGCAGAAAGCGCTGATCGCCCAGCAGGAAGCGGAAAAAAAGCGATTGCGTGAGGCGCAGGCTGAAAACAGTGACGCCCCACGAAAACCCGCCAGATCCACTCCCGGCGCGCTGGTCTCCAGCAGCGGCGAAACCTTCGGTGGCCCTTTTGCTGCAACCCGGGGAAAACTTCCGTGGCCGGTTGATGGTCGATTGTTGGCACGCTTCGGCGAATCCCGTGGCGACGACGCCCGCACCAAGTGGGACGGCGTAATGATCAGCGCCTCCGCCGGCAGCCAGGTGCATGCCGTACACGGTGGTCGCGTGGTGTTCGCCGACTGGCTGCGCGGCGCCGGGCTGCTGGTGATCCTCGATCACGGCAACGGTTTTCTGAGTCTTTACGGTCACAACCAGACACTGCTCAAGTCGGCCGGTGACGTGGTTAAAGCCGGTGAGTCCATCTCCACTGTCGGTAACAGTGGCGGCCAGGACACATCAGCGCTGTATTTCGCAATTCGTCAGCAGGGTCACCCGAGTGATCCAGCACAATGGTGCCGCGCGCAAGGATAAGCGTGCCGCCTAATTCAGGAGTTCGTTCGACATGCTGCATTTGTCCCGCCTTACCTCGCTGGCCCTGACGATCGCCCTGGTGATCGGCGCGCCTCTGGCGTTCGCCGCTCAACCGGCCCCGGCCGTCGCTCCGGCAGGCACTGCCGCGACTTCCAAGGCTCCGTTGCCGCTGGAAGAATTGCGCACCTTTGCCGAGGTCATGGACCGGATCAAAGCCGCTTACGTCGAGCCGGTGGACGACAAGACCCTGCTGGAAAACGCGATCAAGGGCATGCTCAGCAACCTTGATCCGCACTCTGCGTACCTCGGCCCTGAAGATTTCACCGAACTGCAGGAAAGCACCAGCGGTGAGTTCGGTGGTCTGGGCATCGAAGTCGGCGCCGAAGACGGTTTCATCAAAGTTGTCTCGCCAATCGATGACACCCCGGCGTCGAAGGCCGGCATTCAGGCCGGCGACTTCATCGTCAAGATCAACGGCCAGCCGACGCGCGGCCAGACCATGACCGAAGCCGTCGACAAAATGCGCGGCAAGATCGGCCAGAAAATCACCCTGACCCTGGTACGCGACGGCGGCACGCCGTTCGACGTGACCCTCGCCCGCGCGGTGATTCAGGTGAAGAGCGTCAAGGCGCAGCTGCTGGAAACCGGTTATGCGTACATCCGCATCACCCAGTTCCAGGTCAAGACCGGCGAAGAGGTTTCCAAGGCTCTGGCCAAGCTGCGCAAGGACAACGGCAAGAAGCTCAACGGCATCATTCTCGACCTGCGTAACAACCCGGGCGGCGTGTTGCAGGCAGCAGTGGAAGTGGTCGACCACTTCATCACCAAAGGCCTGATCGTCTACACCAAAGGCCGAATCGCCAATTCCGAACTGCGTTTCTCGGCCACCGGCAAAGACGAAAGCGAAGCCGTGCCGATGGTCGTGCTGATCAACGGTGGCAGTGCCTCGGCTTCGGAAATCGTCGCCGGCGCCCTGCAGGATCAGAAACGTGCGGTGGTCATGGGCACCACCAGTTTTGGCAAGGGCTCGGTGCAAACCGTGCTGCCGCTGAACAATGACCGCGCGCTGAAAATTACCACCGCGCTGTACTTCACGCCGAATGGCCGCTCGATTCAGGCACAGGGCATCGTGCCGGACATCGAAGTGCGCAAAGCCAAGATCACCAACGAGGCCGATGGCGATTACTTCAAAGAAGCCGACCTGCAAGGTCACCTGGGCAACGGCAACGGCGGCGCAGACAAGCCGACAGGTTCCGGCGGCAAGGCCAAGGCGATGCCGCAGGATGACGATTACCAATTGGCCCAGGCTCTGAGCCTGCTCAAAGGGCTGAGCATCACGTCCGGCCGTTGAGGATGTCTTTGCGTCTCCTCTTCGTCCTGTTGTGCTGTCTGGCGGGTGCGGCTCATGCAGAGCCCGCCAGCCCAAAGCCACACAAAGCCTATCTGACACTGACCATCGACGACCTGGGGCAGAACCTGCCCCGGGATCGCCGCGTGCTGGCCATGCCCGGCCCGGTGACCACGGCGATCATGCCGGACACCCCGCACGCCACCGAGTTTGCCCGCGAAGCCCATCGCGCCGGCAAGATCGTTATCCTGCACATGCCCATGGACCCAGCCACCGGTCCCTATGCATGGCACCCTGAACTGCCCATCGAAGAGCTGGAAAAACGCCTCAACGCCGCGTTCAAAATGGTCCCCTACACTGCCGGCATCAATAACCACATGGGCAGCCGCATGACTGCGCAACCGGTGGCGATGGCCTGGTTGATGGGCGAACTGCAGCGTCGGCACAAGTTCTTCGTCGACAGCCGCACCAGCGCCCAGACCGTGGCGGCGCAGCAGGCGCAGAAGATCGATCTGGCCAGTGTCTCGCGGGACGTGTTTCTTGATGACGAGCGCACTGAGGCAGCGATCTACACGCAGTTGCAGACCGCGATCAGCCTGGCGCGCAAGCAGGGTTCGGCGGTGATGATCGGCCATCCCTATCCGCAGACACTGGCAGTGCTGGAGCGCGAACTGCCGAAGTTGAAGAGCCAGGGAATCGACTGGATCGATATCAAACAGATGATCAGCGTGCGCAGCAATCGCGCCATGGCCAGTCATGGTAAAGACGGGGTTTATCGGTAATACCCTGTGACGCTAGCACATACATAGTTACCACCCGGAAACCGTCCCCATTCCCGATAGTGCGACCTGCAACAGGTCGCGACGCCCTCGCGTCGCTTTCAACTATCAGGAATCATCATGACTATTGAAGACAACACCGCAGCGCATCCCATACCCATGGAACCGATCATGCAGGACAATCTGCTGATCAACTTCACCACGGAGTTTCACCGGGTCTGGAGCACTAACGGCTCAAAAGCCAAACCCGCCACATTCTGGCGCCCCACCCCTGCTCCGGATGCATTGCCGGGCTACTTTCCGCTGGGCGACGTGCTCTTTCCCGGCGACGCCAATATCAATGGCGAAATGGTCGCAGCAGTAGTCTGCGAGAAAGATATGGAAGGGTCCTTAAGCACTAAAGGAAAGGCACTGGCCCGCCCTGCCGATTTTGAACTGGTCTGGAAAGAAACCGGAGCGCCCAGTGTCACTCGCATGTCGATCTGGCGACCTCTGGCACCCGTCGGTTACGTCGCTCTGGGGCTCGTGTGCTCCAACGATCACTGCAAACCTTCGTTGAACTCGGTGCGCTGCGTCAGGCTCGACCTGGTCATAGCGGCGAACGTCGGTGATCTGATCTGGAATGACAAGGGCAGCGGTGCCAAGCTCAGTTTCAGCGCTTTTGGCATCGAACCTTCGACTGCCGCCGCAGGCGACATCCATTTTGCGCCCGGCACCTTCGTGGGCATCCAGGGCTACAGCAAGCCGGCAGCACCTTCGACGGCGTATGGCTTGCGCATGCAAATCCCGCTGCAAGTCAGCGCATCGCCGCAAATTCCGACCCTCACCGGATACACGAAGCCCGTAGTGAACGAACCCGCCACCGTCACCCAGATTGCCCACCTGCCTTGGTTCGCAGTGCGAGATCATGCTCATCCCGGCGAACAGTTTCGCAATTCGCCTTACTACGAACTGAAGAGAACTGACGAATATGTGCTCATTGGCCACGAGCGCAATGAATCGGACAAGTATCGGGCCGTTAAATGGACAGCACCACGTCTGCAGAACGCGGTGACAATGCGTATGTTCCATAGTTTTACCGCCATGGAAATCGTCAAAGCCTGGCCGACCGTGCCTCTCAGCGATATCCGCATGACAAAATTCTCGGCCTGCCTGCCAAAAAGTTTGACCCGCACTGAAACGTCTTCCAACGGTTGGAACGAGCTACGACCTCAAGTGGTGATTGCCATGGCGCCGAAGCAAACATCCGTCGCGGTTTATCAGATGCAAAGCCATTACGAGTTGGTACGGGAAGACGGTACTCAAGTGGCGGTCGACTTTGGTTATACCGATGATTCAAGCGTTCTGCTGACGCAATATCCGCCGGAGTTCGTCGAGCTCGCCAGCGCGTGTCCGCCGCTGACGACAGACACCCCGACAATATCTGGCACCGATGGCGCCAACGCTAAAGAGCAGCCATCATCGGGCCCGGATGTCGTTATAGATACCGCCCCATGATTTCGTCCACCACGCCTTCTTTGCGCAACTGATCCAGCGCAGCCTGAAGCTTGGCGACCACTTCGTCGGAGACGTCCTTGTTCAGCGCCAGATACAGTTCTGCACTGTTGAAACGCAGCACGGTCTTGAGACCGGTGACACCGTCCTGCCGCGCCAGATAACGCCCGGCAGGATCACCGGTGGCCCACAGGTCGATCTGACCATTGACCAGTTTCTTCGCGTTGTCCTGATCGCGCAGCACGACTATCGGCTTCAGACCTTGTTTGGTCAGTGTCTCGGCAATCGCATCACCCTTGTAGGCACCGATTTTGTACTGGCGCGCATCATTGAGGGTTTCGAGGGTGATCTTGCTGTCAGCCTTGGCCAGCATGATCCAGTCATCCGGACCGATCGGGCCGACCCATTTGAAGAGCTTTTCGCGGTCCGGCAGACGCGCCATCACGAAGGCGCCATAACCGGGATTTTCCAGAGCCAGTTTGTAGACGCGCTCCCAAGGAAAGCGCAGGGTCAGGCTGTAAGTGATGCCGGCACGCTGGAACACTTCGCGCACGATGTCGGTGGCGATGCCATTGATGTTCTCGCCTTGGGCGAAGTTCTTGCCGTTTTTCGCCATGTTATACGGCGGGAAATTTTCGGTAAGGAGCACCAGATCGGTGTCGGGACTGTTTTCGGCGCGGGCAGTGTTGATGAGCAACATCGATGCACTGGCGAGAACAAGAAGCAGGCGTTTGATCATGTCGGGCTACCGGAATCCATGGCGTGCCCAAGAGTGCCTTGGGTGCGCCATGCTGTCCACTGGCCTGTATGGTTTTCGATCCTGACCCGATTAAAAAGCATCAGCACGTGCTGACGTATCAAAAAAACAGCATGCGAAAGAACAGTTCTCAGCCGAATCAGAGATTTCTGCGACCTTCACCGACCTCACATGTTTGACTTGCAGACAACAGCACTCACAACTAGTCACATTAGCCAGCACATACCGAACAGCACAACGAATTACACTCACCAGCGAAATACAGTTACTCCATTAATTCCTGAAATACGGTCAAGGATTGATCATGACTAATAAAGCCCGAATATTTTTTGCGTGCTCAGCAATAGCACTCACACTTCCATTGATCTCCTGTGCAGGCACCACAGCCGAAGCGCCGGAAGCAATTCTGCTAAGTAACGCGGGTGGCGACTTTAATCACTGGAACGGCATTGGCAAAATTTTCAAAGACGATAGACCTTATTGCAGCGCATTCCTGCTAGACACTCGCGAAACAGGCAAAGAAGCAAACGGGCCAGCTTACGTAATGACCAATGCGCACTGCACTTCCATCAGAGTCGGCACAATCGCTGACATTGCTTATCAAGGTCAGATACAGTTCAATTTTTTCCATGACACACTCGCGGACGCCAAGCGTTATGACATCGACAAGGTCAATTGGGCCAGTTTCGCCAGTACTGATATCGCTATATTGCAGTTAGGCACCTCACTGGACAGCCTGCTGAAAGACGGAATAACCCCACTCAAGCTCGCGGCGGCAGCACCACGCAACGTCAGTCAGGTGAACCTGGTAAGCGCGCCAGCCACTGCAGCCGGCTTGAGGCTTTCCACCTGCACACAAGAGCCGACCCACACAACCCTGATCAAGTATTTGAACATTCACACCGACTACCAAAAGCAGAACTGCAAAGGAATTGAGCCTGGCTCATCGGGCGCTCCGGTGATCGATGCTGAAACGGGACAAGTGACCGGCATATTATCCGGCACTACTTACGGTATTCCTTCGGATGACTTGTGTTTCTGGCATGGTCTGTGTGGAGATAAAAATACACAATCTCTATTGCCGCATCAGGCTAGCCAAAGTTTTCCTGTCGACTATCTGACTGCTTGTTTCGTTAATGGAACATTCCGTCTCGACACAGAAAACTGCGCACTCACTCCCAACTCAAACTTTCAGTTCAGATTAAACTCAAGAGCCATTACAGACATCGGACTGCACAAAACACCCAACAACACTAACCAGTCAGCGCCAAAATGGGATATCAATTTTTCCATGAGTACCGAGTTCTATCGCTTCAAGACTGTTCGTGATGCACAGGCTTGTTATTCACCTGACCACTACAGCGACCGAATCAGTACAACCAACGCAAAAGTGCAATCAGAAATTGGCCGAGAACCCGGACTGCATTATTTATGTTTGATTGGCGTGAACTCAATCGATCAACAAGCCGATAGCCGACTTCTTGGAAACGCCCAAATCCTGGCAGCAAGAGTCGTAACTCCCGTTCCGATGCAATTACCCGCGCCGACACTCACCATTGAGCCAGACGGCGATTATCTTTTTATAAAGTACCGCGAAGAGGCGGATCGCAATCTCTGGACCCGGATATACACGGGCCCGACAGAAGAAACCAATTGCTCCGAGATCAATCCTGAGCACTACAGCAAAGTCGACGACGGGTTTTACACCCCCGTTCAGGCGCTGCCATTGACGCTATGCAGTTACACGATGGATCGAAACCTGAGTGTTTCAGAGGTTCGGACTGATCAGCTTTACCCTACGCAATCCCGGATAGCAGAATGAGCCATGTGGCGGGTCTCGCTCGACGCGAAGTCCGCCACAGCACCGATGGCCATCTAACGCATCACGATCCCGCGATGCGCCATATAGGCCTTGGCTTCCTGCACGGTGTATTCGCCGAAGTGGAAAATACTCGCTGCCAATACGGCGCTGGCATGGCCCTCGAGAATGCCGTCAGCCAAGTGCTGCAGATTGCCGACGCCGCCGGAAGCGATCACCGGGATGCCCAGCGCATCGCTGATCGCGCGGGTCACGCCGAGGTCGAAACCGTTTTTCATGC
This sequence comes from Pseudomonas sp. Irchel s3a12, assembly GCF_900187485.1. Lineage (NCBI taxonomy): Bacteria > Pseudomonadati > Pseudomonadota > Gammaproteobacteria > Pseudomonadales > Pseudomonadaceae > Pseudomonas > Pseudomonas sp. Irchel s3a12. Next base: position 181,734 of record NZ_FYDN01000005.1, on the reverse strand, counting down.
CGTCCTGATCCATGCTGGTCAGCAGGATCTCACCGGCACCGAGGCCTTCCATTTTCTTCGCCCACTCGACCGCGTCGAGGCCGGTTGGCTTGCGCCCGCCGTGGGTGAAGATTTCCCAGCGCGGGGTTTCGCCCGAGCCGGAGACTTTCTTCGCGTCGATGGCGACAACGATGCACTGCGAGCCGAAATGCTGCGCCGCTTCACCGACGAACTCCGGGTTGAACACGGCAGCGGTGTTGATCGACACCTTGTCCGCGCCGGCATTCAGCAGATTACGGATGTCCTGCACGGTACGCACGCCACCGCCGACGGTCAGCGGGATAAACACCTGGCTGGCCATGCGCTCGACAGTATGCAGCGTGGTGTCGCGACCATCGACGCTGGCGGTGATGTCGAGAAAGGTAATCTCGTCGGCACCCTGCTCGTCATAACGACGGGCGATTTCCACCGGGTCACCGGCGTCACGAATGTTTTCGAACTTCACACCTTTGACGACCCGGCCGTTGTCCACGTCCAGGCAAGGGATGATGCGTTTGGCCAGCGCCATGGTCAGTCCTCAGCCTTGGTACGAATCGCAGAAAGCTTGCGCTTCGGCGACGTCGAGGGTGCCTTCGTAAATCGCCCGGCCGGTGATGGCGCCGATGATGCCTGGTGCTTTGGCGTCGAGCAGCGACTTGATGTCACCCAGATTGTGGATGCCGCCGGAAGCGATCACCGGGATCTTGGTAGCAGCGGCCAGCGCAGCGGTGAACGGCACGTTGCAACCCTGCATCATGCCGTCTTTGGCGATGTCGGTATAAACGATCGAGGAGACGCCGTCGGCTTCAAACTGCTTGGCCAGATCGATGACCTGCACGGTGCTGATTTCAGCCCAGCCATCGGTGGCGACGAAACCGTCTTTGGCATCCAGACCGACGATGATCTTGCCCGGGAACGCGCGGCAGGCCTCAGCGACGAAGGCCGGATCTTTAACGGCTTTGGTACCGATGATCACGTAGCTGACGCCAGCCTTGACGTAGTGTTCGATGGTTTCCAGCGAACGAATGCCGCCACCGATCTGGATCGGCAATGTCGGATAGCGCTTGGCAATCGCAGTCACCACTTCGCCGTTGACTGGCTGGCCTTCGAACGCGCCATTCAGATCGACCAGATGCAGACGGCGGCAACCGCCCTCCACCCACTTGGCAGCCATGCTCACCGGGTCATCGGAGAACACTGTGGAATCTTCCATGCGGCCCTGGCGCAGACGTACGCAGGCACCGTCTTTAAGATCGATAGCGGGAATAATCAGCATCTGGCAAACCTTCAAATTTGAATGTTCAGCTTGGCTCGGAAATCAGTTTTTCTCGAGCGCCCACAGGTCGCTTTCGATGCTTTCAAACCGCTCTTTGAGGTGGGTCTGCACATCGAAAATCGCCCTGTTGTAATAGTGCGGAGCAATTTCGCGGGTAAATAACTCAAGAATTTCCGCCGCTTCGAACGACCCCAGGTCCAATTCGAAACGGTCTTCCATGAACCGCTGAATCTTGCGATTGGCCTCGTTCTCCTGTTCGGGAGTAAGGGTCAGGATCGGCGGTTTGGATTTCTTGGCAGCCATTTACCAGCGACCATCCCATGCGGCGAAGTTCTGCAGTAATTGCAGGCCATGGGTATGGCTCTTCTCCGGGTGGAACTGCACGGCGAAGCGCGAGCCGTCGGCCAGCGCTGCAGCGAAGTCGACGCCATAGTGACCGCCACCGACCACCTGCCGCGCGTTGGCGGCGGCGATGTAGTAGCTGTGCACGAAGTAAAAACGCGCCATGTCCGGAATGTCGTGCCACAACGGGTGGCTGACCTTCTGCTTCACCTCGTTCCAGCCCATGTGCGGGACTTTCAGGTGCTCGCCGTCTTCATGCAGGTCTTTGCCGAAGAACTTCACCGCGCCCGGGAACAGGCCGATGCAGTCGACGCCGTCGTTCTCTTCACTGGTGTCGAGCAACGCTTGCATGCCGACACAGATACCGAGGAACGGACGATCCTGGCTGACTTCACGCACCAGTGAATCGAAGCCGAGGCGACGGATCTCCGCCATGCAGTCGCGAATTGCGCCAACACCGGGGAACACCACGCGGTCAGCTTCGCGAATCACGGCGGCATCGCTGGTGATCAGCACTTTACCGGCGCCGACGTGCTCGAGGGCCTTGGCCACCGAGTGCAGGTTGCCCATGCCGTAATCGATAACTGCAACCGTCTGCATTACAGAACGCCTTTGGTCGATGGCATTTGCCCGGCCATGCGCTCATCCAGCTCGACAGCCATGCGCAGCGCGCGGCCGAAAGCCTTGAACACGGTTTCGATCTGGTGGTGGGTGTTGGTGCCACGCAGGTTGTCGATGTGCAGACTGACCAGCGCGTGGTTGACGAAGCCCTGGAAGAATTCCTGGAACAGGTCAACGTCGAAGCCGCCCACGGTGGCGCGGGTGTACGGCACGTGCATCTGCAGGCCCGGGCGACCGGAGAAATCGATCACCACACGCGACAGCGCTTCGTCGAGCGGTACATAGGCATGACCATAGCGACGGATGCCTTTTTTATCGCCGATGGCTTTGGCAAACGCCTGGCCGAGGGTGATACCGACATCTTCCACCGTATGGTGGTCGTCGATATGCAGATCGCCCTTGCATTCAATATCCAGGTCGATCAACCCGTGACGGGCGATCTGATCCAGCATGTGCTCAAGAAAAGGAACACCGATATCGAATCGGGCCTTTCCGGTGCCATCAAGGTTGATCGAGGCTTTGATCTGGGTTTCCAGAGTGTCGCGCTCGACAGACGCCTTACGTTCGGCCATCACCAGCTCCGCAAAATCATTGGGCGAAAAAGGCAGCCATTATAGGCACGCGAGGCGCAAACAGAAACACGAGAGGTGAGATGGCTGACGGATAGAATGCCCGGCTGTCGCGGGTAGACATGTCCATACAAGCCATAAAGGGCAATGATCGCTCCCACGCTCTGCGTGGGAGTGCAGCCCCGGACGCTCTGCGTCCGCTTCGAATGTGACGCAGAGCGCCACGGGAGGCATTCCCACGCAGAGCGTGGGAACGATCAGGTAGAAACGAACTTAGTGAAACAGTACCGCCGTCTTCTGCAGGGTCACCCACACCCCCCACGCCAACGGAATACCCACCACCAGCCACGCAGCGATCGCCAGCGGCTTGCTGCCCGGGGCGGCTTTCCACTCCAGAACCGTGCTGGCATCAGCACCTTTGTCGTGGCCCAGCGCCTGTTCGGCAGCCAGCTCAGCGTCGGTCATGAAGTATTTGTCAGCCACCGGACGCACCAGCAGGTTGCACAGGAAGCCCAGCACCAGCAGGCCTGCGAGGATGTACAGGGTGATGTCGTAAGCGGCAGCGCGCTCAACGCCGATGCTCAACTGATACTCACGCAGGTAGTTCACCAGCACCGGACCGAGCACGCCGGCCGCAGCCCAAGCGGTCAGCAAACGACCGTGGATCGCACCGACCATCTGCGTACCGAACAGGTCGGCCAGATACGCCGGCACCGTGGCAAAACCGCCGCCATACATCGACAGAATGATGCAGAACGCCGCCACGAACAGCGCAACGTTGCCCAAATGGCCCATGTTCGGGATCAGCGCGTACAGGGCAAAACCCAGGGCGAAGAACACGAAGTAGGTGTTTTTGCGGCCCAGGTAGTCCGAGAACGAAGCCCAGAAGAAGCGGCCACCGATGTTGAACAGGCTAAGCAGACCGGTGAAACCGGCAGCAATCGCAGCGATCGAGGCCAGTTGCCCGGCGTCGAGCTGACCAAACGGCACATCGACACCCAGCAGTTTGCCGCCGAACACTTCCTGCAGCAGTGGCGAAGCCATGCCGAGGATGCCGATGCCGGCAGACACGTTCAGACACAGCACCAGCCAGACCAGACGGAATTGCGGGGTTTTCCACGCCACATTCACGTGCACGTGACGGTGGGTGATCATCGAGTTCGAGGCTTTCTTCGCCGGAGCGGTCCAGCCTTCAGGTTTCCAGCCGGTTGGCGGGACACGGTAAGCCAGAGCACCACCGATCATGAACACGAAGTAGATCGCGGCCATGGCGACGAAGCTCTGCCAGACGCCGACACCGGTTGGCGAAGCGAAGTGGCTCATCAGCGCGGTTGCCAGCGGTGCACCGACCATCGCGCCGCCACCGAAGCCCATGATTGCCATGCCGGTAGCCATGCCGCGCTTATCCGGGAACCACTTGATCAGGGTCGAGACTGGCGAGATATAGCCCAGGCCCAGACCGATACCGCCGATCACGCCAGAGCCGAGCCACATCAGCCAGATCTGGTGGGTATAAATACCCAACGCGGAGATCAGCAGACCGCCGCACCAGCACAGTGCCGATACCACACCGGCCTTGCGTGGCCCCGCGTGTTCCAGCCAGCCACCCCAGATCGCTGCCGAGCAGCCGAGGAAGATGAAGAACAGCGTGTAGATCCAGCCGAGCATCGAGATCGGCCAATCACATTGCGACGAGAACACTTGTGCGATGAAGCTCATGTCCGGTGCGCAAGCCACCGGAGCAGTCACGCCCAGCGCCTTAGACAGCGGCAACCAGAACACCGAGAAGCCGTAGGCCATGCCGATGCACAGGTGAATGGCCAGAGCGGCCGGTGGGACTAGCCAACGGTTGAAACCGGGCTTGGCGATGATGCGTTCCTTGGATAGGAACGCGGGCTGATCGGCTTTGAGGCCGTCCGCCGTGATGCTCGTGCTCATTGTGTATCCCCCAATTATTAGTATGGTTCGCCAGCCACTGTTCACCCCCGGCCTTTATGCACGCAGGCATGACCGTTTTTTTGGGTGAAGCTCCTTGAAGGCGCGACGTTAAGTCGCAGAAGGACGGACGAACGGGCGAAGGTTACCATTTGCACGTGACAGAAAAACCAAACTGATATCACCTTTTTTCTGTCGTCTGATCTCGTATCACTCAGGAAAACGCCATGCCAATCGTCGTACAAGCGCTGAACGCCGCCAATTATCAGGACCAGGAGGATTTGCGGAAGATTTATCGCGACGCGCCGGACTGGCTGTTTGCGCCGTTTTCCGGTGAAAACAATCTGATCGACCGCACTCTCGCCGAGGGAAGTTTTATTGCCGGGCGTTTCAACGACCGCTTGCTCGGTGCCGCGCGCCTGCAGAGGCACCACGACGTTTGGTACTTGTCCCATTTATGCGTACGAAAAGTTACCCGTCGCCGTGGGGTTGCTGAACGGCTGGTGAACCAAGCGCAGAAAATGGCGTCGCAAGCGGGGGCTGAACTGCGTCTGCTGGCGCCTGCCGGGCATCCTGAAGCCTTGGCAATTGCAGCGAAGTTACACCTCCCGCTGGAGGTACTGGCAACATGACGCCACACCGAACCGGGCAATTGCAGCGCTATACTCCCCGGCTAAATTACGAATTCGACTAACTACAAGGACTCGCCCATGAAAGCGTTCGGCAAAATCCTGGGTCTGGTACTTCTCGGATTGTTGCTGATCATTGTGGCGGCAGGTTTTGCCCTGACCCACCTCTTCGATCCCAACGATTACAAAGACGAGATTCGCCAGATAGCCCGCGACAAGGCCCACATCGAGCTGACGCTCAATGGCGACATCGGCTGGAGCCTGTTCCCGTGGCTCGGCCTGGAACTGCACGAGGCCAGCGTTGCCACCCTGATCAATCCGACTGAACCGTATGCCGATTTGCAGATGCTCGGCCTGTCCGTGCGCGTGCTACCGCTGTTGCGCCGCGAAGTGCAAATGAGCGATGTCCGCGTTGAAGGACTGAACCTGCGCCTGAAACGCGACAAAAACGGCCACGGCAACTGGGAAGACATCGGCAAGGTGCCGACAGCCGCCGCACCTGCCGGCAGCCCGGCACCTGCCAGCGCATCCAGTTCAGAAGCGCCTGCCCAACCGGAAAAACCGCCACAGCCGATCCGCCTCGACATCGACAGCCTGACCGTCAACAACGCCCGCGTTGAATACAACGACGAGCTGACCGGCAAGCAATTCAGCGCCGAGAGCATCCAGTTGAGCACCGGCCCGGTACACGACTCGACGAATATTCCGGTGAAAGCCACGGCATTCCTCGGCACCAACCAGCCGGTCCTGCGCGTGCGTACCGAGCTCACTGGCGAGCTGCGCATCGAGCGCGCGCTGCAGCGCTACAGGTTCGAAGATATGAAGCTTTCCGGTGAATTGGCCGGCGATCCGTTGCAAGGCAAGACCATGACCTTCGCAGCTCAGGGCCAGTTATCGCTGGACAAAGCGGCGAACGTCGCCGAGTGGACCGGCATCAAGATCTCCGCCAACCAGTTGCGCGCGCTGGGTGAACTGAAAGCCAACGACCTCGACAAGACTCCGCAGATCTCTGGCGGCCTCTCCATCGCCCAGTTCGATCTGGCGAAATTCGTCGACAGCATCGGCCAGAAACTCCCGCCCATGGCCGAAGGCAGCCTGAGCAAAGTCGAACTGGTCAGCCGCGTGGCCGCCACGCCAACCAGCATTGCCTTCGACAATATCAATCTGAAACTCGACGACAGCAGCTTCAGCGGCCGCATCGCCGTCGAAGACTTCGCCAAACAATCGCTGCGGGCAATTCTCAAGGCCGATACGTTCAACGCTGACCGCTACCTGCCGCCGAAATCGGCACAAGCCAACAGCGCCACGCAAGTGCGTCAGGCCGAAGTCGCCAGCACCGAAGCCGATGCCATGGCCGGTGCCGGCTCCACGCCGCTGCCGGACAAACCGAGCAAAACCGCCTGGAGCACCGAGCGCCTGCTACCGGTTGAGCGCCTGGCCAAACTCGACGTCGACGCCGACCTGACTTTTGGCCAACTGACCCTCGACAAGTTGCCGATCCAGAACGCCGCACTGAAAGCCACCGGCCAAAGCGGCTTGCTGACCCTGACCAACCTGAGCGGCGAACTGTACAACGGCGGTTTCGCCGCCAATGGCACCCTCGATGTACGCCCGAGCGCGCCTGTGCTGAACCTGCAGACCAAGCTCAATCGCGTGCCTATAGAAAAAATCCTCGAAAGCCAAGGCAAGAACCCGCCGGTCAAAGGTCTGGTGACCCTCACCAGCAATATCACTGGCAGCGGCAACAGCCAGCAGGCGCTGATCGATACGCTTAACGGCAACGCCAGTTTCGTGATTAACAACGGCGTGCTGCTCAACGCCAATCTTGAACAGCAACTGTGCAAAGGCATCGCCACGCTTAACCGCAAAACCCTCAGCGGCGAACCACGCGGTAAAGACACGCCATTCCAGGAACTCAAGGGCAACCTGACTTTCCGCAATGGCATTGCCAGCAACCCGGACCTGAAAGTGCGCATCCCCGGCATGACCGTCAACGGTGACGGCGACATCGACTTGCGCGTGCTCGGCATGGACTATCGCGTCGGCATCATCGTCGAGGGTGACACCAGCGCCATACCGGATCCTGCGTGCCAGGTAGGCGAGAAATTCGTCGGTGTCGAATGGCCGCTGCGCTGCCGTGGTCCGCTGGAGCTGGGCGCCAAGGCCTGCCGCGTCGACAACGATCGCCTCGGTCAGGTCGCGACCAAACTGGCCGGCGACAAGCTCAGTGAAAAAATCGACGAAAAACTCGGTGACAAGGTCAGCCCGGAATTGAAAAACGCATTGAAGGGGCTGTTCAAGCGATGAGAGCGGAGCAATTTTCCACGGCGGTGCTGGATTGGTTCGACCGCCACGGCCGCCACGATCTGCCTTGGCAGCAGAACATCAACCCGTATCGGGTGTGGGTGTCGGAGATCATGTTGCAGCAGACCCAGGTCAGCACCGTGCTCAATTACTTCGACCGTTTCATGGCCGCGCTGCCGACGGTCGAAGCGCTGGCAGAAGCCCCCGAAGACGAAGTGCTGCACCTGTGGACCGGGCTGGGTTACTACACCCGCGCGCGCAATTTGCAGAAGACCGCGAAGATCGTCGTCAGCCAATACGCTGGCGAGTTTCCGCGTGACGTTGAAAAGCTTACGGATCTACCAGGCATTGGTCTGTCCACTGCCGGCGCCATCGCGAGCATCAGCATGGGCCTGCGCGCGCCGATCCTCGACGGCAACGTCAAACGCGTGCTGGCGCGCTTTACCGCGCAAGAGGGCTACCCCGGCGAACCGAAGGTCGCCAAACAACTGTGGGCCACCGCTGAACGCTTTACGCCGCACGATCGGGTCAACGCCTACACCCAGGCGATGATGGATCTCGGCGCCACGCTGTGCACGCGTAGCAAACCGAGCTGCCTGCTGTGTCCGCTGGAACGTGGCTGCGAAGCGCACATGCTCGGCCTCGAAACCCGCTACCCGATTCCCAAGCCGCGCAAAACCATTCCGCAGAAGCGCACGCTGATGCCGATGCTGGCCAACGACGACGGCGCGATTCTGCTTTACCGTCGCCCCTCAAGCGGTTTGTGGGGCGGTCTGTGGAGCCTGCCGGAGCTCGACGACCTCGATGACCTGCAACATCTCGCCGATCAGCACTCGCTGACCATGGGCGAGCAGCAGGCCCTGCCGAACCTTGTTCACACGTTCAGCCATTTCCAGCTGTCCATCGAACCCTGGCTGGTTCAGGTGCAGGAGGCCGCCCATCACGTGGCCGAGGCCGACTGGCTCTGGTATAACCTCGCCACCCCGCCGCGCCTGGGCCTCGCCGCCCCGGTCAAAACCTTGCTCGAACGCGCGGCCGCCGTCTTGAATGCAGGAGAGTCGCCATGACCCGCACCGTAATGTGCCGCAAGTACAAAGAAGAATTGCCCGCGCTGGACCGCGCCCCTTTCCCGGGCGCCAAAGGTCAGGATATTTTTGACCACGTCTCGGCCAAGGCCTGGGCTGACTGGCAGAAACACCAAACCCTGCTGATCAACGAAAAGCGTCTGAACATGATGAACGCCGAAGACCGCAAATATCTTCAGGGCGAAATGGACAAGTACTTCTCCGGCGAGGAATACGCCAAGGCCGAAGGCTACGTTCCGCCTGCTGAGTAAACCCTGCAAAATCGGGGGCCGGATCGTAAGCGACGGAATTAATTTAAGAAATTTTAAAAAAGTCGTTGACGTAAATCCGAAAAACCCTTTTAATGCGCCCCGTTGCCCAGATAGCTCAGTCGGTAGAGCAGGGGATTGAAAATCCCCGTGTCGGCGGTTCGATTCCGTCTCTGGGCACCAAATACCGAAAACCCTGAATCGCAAGATTCAGGGTTTTTTTATGCCTGCGATTTGATCACGCCTATCTGTCCGCCCCGCAACGCCCTCCTCTCGATACACCTCAAACCCGCCTGTACTGAAAAATACCCAAAATCTGTATCTCTCCCCATGTAGGAAAATTCGCCAGTATTCCTCCAAGCCTTGGCGAGCCAACGACTGGCTCTACTTTGCGCCCCGCAACACTCTGGGCCCCTGAAGCCCTCAGAGCGCAAAACCTGATTTTTTGAATAGATCGGCGTCCACCGCAAGGTCACTTCCTGTCCAGCTAAAAAATCTAAAAACAAACCCAACAGGCGAACTGCATTTACTGCTTTTCAAACATTCCAGGATGAATGCTGGCGCCCCTGTGCGCCCGGCAAAAGAGCGAAACGGACGACGTATGATCAAGCAACTTATCAATGAAGACAGTTATGTGCAGATTGGCGATCTGTGCAGCGCAACGATTCAGCTGAAAATCGAAGGACTGAATCCTGCCGGATCGATCAAGCTCAAAACCGCACATGCCCTGATCACGGATCTGGAAAACCAGGGCCGGATTCACCATAAGACCCGCCTGGTCGAGTCTTCCTCGGGGAATCTGGGGGTCGCGCTGGCCATGGTTTGCGCCGCCAAGGGTTACAAGTTTGTCTGTGTGATCGACCCGAACATTTCTGCGCCGAACAGAAAACTCATGCAGGCACTGGGTGCCGAAATGATCATGGTCGATCAGCGTGACGAAAACGGCGGCTACCTGAATTCGCGTATCCGTTTGATCGAGCAACTGGTCGCAGAGAACTCCGACTACATCTGGCTCAATCAGTACAAAAACCCGACTAACCCCCTCGCTCACTATCAAGCTACCGCGAAGTCCATCGCCCATAAATTTCCACACGTGGACTACTTGTTCGTCGGCGCCGGTACCACCGGTACTTTGATGGGCTGCAAGAACTACTTCGCCGAACACCATCCGCACACCAAAGTGATTGCCGTCGATACGGTCGGCTCGGTGACCTTCGGTCTGCCGGGCGGTACGCGGCATATCCCAGGGCTGGGTACCAGCCGTCTGCCAGAGATCTTCGAGCCGTCGGGGATTCACGACTTCGTATCGATCGCCGAGGAACAGACGATCAAGGTCTGCCGCTGGCTCGCGCAACGCTACGGCCTGCTTTTTGGTGGCTCCACCGGCACTGTCCTGGCGGGCATCCAGCAATGGGCGCCGCACATCCGTCCTGACGATGTCGTCGTGGCGATCTCCCCCGACATGGGTGAGCGCTACCTCGAAACCATCTACTCCGATGACTGGGTCACCCAGCGGATCGGCGCAAGCGCTTTGCAATCACTCTTCCCAGAAATCGCTCTGGCACTCTCGGCGTAATCCCCATGACCACACAGAACCCGATTCAACCGTTCCATGTCATCCCAGGCGCCGTCGTCAAGGACATCCTCAACGGGCTGCGTCACGCAACCATCGACATGGTCGCCCAGACCTACCTGACCCACGAGCGCGGCGAAACCGTTAACCCGGATAGCTACTTCCTGCGTTTTCCGGCGCAACCGGCGAACCGGATCATTGCCTTGCCGGCGGCGATCGTCGACAGCGAGGGCGATCAGTCCGTCTCCGGGATCAAGTGGATTGCCAGCTATCCAGACAACATCAAGTCGGGCATCCCGCGTGCTTCGGCGGTGCTGATCCTCAACGATCCTGACACCGGCTATCCCTATGCGCTGCTTGAAGGCGCGCTGATCAGTGCCGTGCGCACCGCAGCGTCGGCGGTGCTCGGTGCCTGGTGGCTGAATGGCCAGAGCAAGAGCGCACAGAAACTCTCGATCATTGGCGGCGGGGTGATTTCGCGGAACATCCTTGAGACGTTCATCGCCGATGACTGGTCGCTCGACAGCGTGGGCATTCACGACCTCAACGCAGAGTCAGCGCAAGCGCTGTCGTCCTTCGGCAAACAGCTCGGGGTGCCGGATGTACAGCTGTTGTCGCTGGACGAGGCACTGAGCGCCGACATCGTGGTGTTCGCCACCAGTGCCGGCGAACCCTACGTCAACGGCAGCGGCACTTTCCGCCCGGGGCAGATCGTGCTGAACATCTCGCTACGGGATATCGGCGCAGAGATCATCGAAGAAAGTTACAACTACTTCGACGACGTGACCCATTGCTTGAAAGCCAATACCTCACCTCATCTGGCCGAGCAAAAGTACGGTCATCGTGATTTCGTTACCGGCACCGTCGGGCAATTGATTCGCGGTGACCTGCAGGTTGCCACGGACAAGCCGCTGATTTATTCGCCGTTCGGCATGGGCATCCTCGATCTGGCAATTGGCCGGATGATCCACGACATCGCGGTCAAGGACGGTTCGGCGGTCGCCATCCCCTCCTTCTTCGGGGAGGAGCGCAGATGGTGAAGGCGCCTCTGCACATCGGCCTGGTGGGCTGCGGCTCACGCGGGCTGTCGATTTTCGAACGCCTGCTGAGCCTTGCTGAAACGCGCCCAGAGCAGCCAGTCGTCATCGATATTTTCGATCCGAATGTGCTCGGAAGCGGCGCGCATTGGCCGGATCAACCGGACTATCTGCTGCTCAACACCGTTGCCGGTCAACTCGGGGTTTTCCCCGACGCAGCAGCCTTCGGAAACCTGGCGGATGCGCGGGAGCGGCCGGGCGCGGATTTCCTGACGTGGTGCCACGAGCAGCGCATCAAGGTCGACGCGGACAGCGGACTGCTCGCCGCCGACGGCCGTGACGTCGAGCCGCAGGACTTTCTGCCGCGCCATTTGCTCGGCGCCTATCTGGCGGACGCCTTCGCGCAAATCCTCGCGACGGCACCGCACTGGGTGAGCGTGAACCTGCATCAGCAGGCCGTCACCGCGGTCGAGCGCAACGCGGGTCAGCAATACCTGCTGCAGACCGCTTCGGGGGCTGCGGTCACCGTGGATCGGCTGATTCTGACGGTCGGCCATACCGGTCGCCTGCGCTCGGCGGATCGCAACCGCGTTGATGATGTCTATCCGCTGCCCGGCAGCCTCGCCACCATCGAGCCCGGCGAAACCGTGCTGGTCGAAGGGCTTGGGCTAGGTGCGATGGACACCCTGGCGGCGCTGACCTCCGGCAGGGGCGGTCGCTACAAGCGCATGGCCGACGGCAGTCACGCCTATCAGCCTTCGGGCCAGGAACCGGTGATCTTTATCCAGTCGCGGGACGGGTTGCCGTTTCGCACCCGACCTAACGGCCTGATTGAATGCCCGCGCCATCGCGCCGTACTGCTGACGAGTGCGCGCATCGAATCCCTGCGGGCAAGCAGCAATAACCGACAGTTGGACTTCGAACAGGACATCCTGCCGCTGATGCTGCTGGAGATGCGTGCGGCGGCCGTCGCCGTCGTGCACAGCCCATCAGCGCCAGAGCAGGTGCTGGAGCGACTCAGGGCCGTTAGCGTTGCTGGCGAACCCGGTGTTGTCGCCTGTGAAGCGTTACTACGCGATTACGAGGCGACTGGTGGTGCGATCGATCCGCAGGCGCTGATCTGGCATGCACTGCCCGACGACGTGCAGCCCTACAACTATCACGCCTGGATCTACGACACCCTCGAAGCCGATTTGCACGAGTCGCGCCTGGGGCGCGGAGGATCGGCGATCAAAGCCGCCATCGAAGTCTGGCGCGATCTGCGTGACCGCCTGCGTGAGGCCGTCGATTTCGACGGGCTGACCGACGCGTCGCATCGGCAGTTCTATGGCCGTTGGCACAAGGCAATCAACCGCCTCGTTGCGGGCCCGCAAAAAGAGCGCCACGCCGACCTGCTCGCCCTGTGTGACGCCGGCCTGCTGACATTCCTCAAGCCCGGCTCACGTCCTGCGATCAACGACTTCAAACGCGTCGCCGGTTATGTCCAGAGTAGCGGCGTGAGCAACAGCGACTGCGCGCCGGTGCGTGATCTGGCGCGACTGGGCCTGATCCGCCCGAGAACCGACGAACCGGGCATCGACGGCATCGATGTCGACGCCGCGTGCCACCCGAAATCGAGCGCTGGCGAACCGGTGCGCAACATTTGGGTACTCGGCCCGCTCGCCGAAGGTTCTTGCTACTACAACCACTACGTCACCTCGGCGGGCGCGCCTTCGCGTCTGTTCATGGACGCCCATCGAGCAGCCACTGCCATCCTTGAGACAGGGACTTCAGCATGAAGCTTTTCTATCAGACGCATTCACCCTACGCCCGCAAGGTGCTGGTGCTGGCTCACGAACTCGGCATCGCGTCGAGCCTGGAAGTGATCCACCACGAGACCAGCCCGACGTCGCCAAACGAGACCATCTACAAGGCCAATCCGTTGGGCAAAGTGCCGGTGCTGATCCTGCCTGACGACACGGCGCTGTTCGATTCCATCGTGATCTGTGAATACCTCGACGACCTGAGCGACGGGCCGAAACTCATCCCGGCAAACGGCCCTGAGCGCTACAAGGCGCTGCGCCTGCAAGCATTGGCGCAGGGCATGTGCGATGTCGGCATCAAGCTGCGCTGGGAAGTCGAGCGCCGCCCCGAGGCCTTGCGCTATCCGGCCTATGCCGACGGTCAGGCGTTCAAACTCAAGGAGGCTTACCGCTTCATCGAGGAACACGTCGACCTCAATGGCCCGATCACCCTCGGCCATATCGCCCTGGCGACCGCGCTCGACTGGATCGCCTTTCGCCAACTCTCGGACTTTTCCGCTCAAGCACGCCTGACCGAGTGGTATCAGACTTTTTGTGAGCGGGCGTCCATGCGGGCGACCGAGTACAGCGGGCAGACTCACGATTAAGTTAAGGAAAACCGGGTATGAGTTCTCTCTTGTTGCAAATGTCACCGATCGCGCTGGTGATCGCGTTGATCCTTATCGTCCGCCGACCGCCAGTGCAAGCGGCACTGGCCGGCGTAGTGCTGGTGCTCGTGCTGTGGGCCTTGGGCGCAGCCGGGCCTGTGTCGGCGGCAATCAGCACGGCCATCTTTCAGGACACCACCATCCTGTTTCTCAGCACGGCGTGCGTGATCATCCCGGGGCTGGCCTTCGTCATCCTGGTCGAGCGCGGTGGTGCGCCGCAGGCCATCGGCGCCTGGGTCAAGGAACTCGGCTGGACGCCGCCGGCGCAAGTCATCTTCATCGTGCTGGGCCTCGCACCGCTGCTTGAAGCGATGACCGGTTTCGGCGTTTCGCTGATCGCAACCGTGCCATTGCTGATGGGGCTATTCGCCCGCCAGTCGGGGATGAAAATCGCCCTCGCCGGGATGGTCATCATGCCGTGGGGCACACTGGGTCTGGCCACCGTGATCGGCGCGCTATTGGCGCACTTGCCGGCGCAAACCCTTGGTAGTCATTCGGCGCTGATCAGTGCGCCAGTGTTCCTCTGCCTGGCGGCGATTGCTCTGTGGCAGGGTGGCGTCCGTAAGGTTTCGCCGTGGCTTGGACTGATCGTGGTGACGGCGCTGTTCGTCGCGGTGCTGTTTTCCATCAACCTGTGGATCGGCCCGGAAGTCTCCGGTGTGCTGGCCGGTCTGGCAGTGGCTTGCGTCGGCCTGGGGATCTCTTATGCACAACGGAAGAAACTGGTGCGCTGGCCGAACGCAGCCTGGCCCTATCTGGCCTTGCTGGGGGTAATCGTTGCGTCGCGCGGGTTGTTCGTCCTGTCGGGCTGGGATGCGCTGTGGATCATCAAAGGCGAGCATGTTTCGTGGAAGCCATTGGCCTCCCCGGGGCTGGCGTTGCTGATCGTCACGCTGTTGATGGCAATCAAGCAAAGCGCCGCCGCAGGCTTCCCGTGGCGAGCGCTGTTCAACCGGGCGAAGTTTCCGGTCACGACAATTTTCCTGTTCCTGCTGCTTTCGCAGGTGATGGTCAACGCCGGTTTCCTGGTCGAAGCACAGCGCACACTGCAATCGTTGTCGGGGATTTCCCTGGCGCCAACCATCGCAGTGCTGGCGGGGCTTGCCGGTTACGTCACCGGTTCCAACGTCGGCGGCAACACCCTCGTCATGCCGTCCATCGCCGCGCTGAGCAGCGAACACGGTGCATGGCTGGCCGCGATGGTCAACAGTGCCGCCGGGCATGGCGCACTGGGGTCGCTGTCGATCCTGTCGCTGATCACCGGGCTGGCGGGCGCCAATCGGCATGAAGAAAACAACCTGATCCGATTCGCCTTCGGCCTGGTTGCGCTCAACATCGTCATAGTTGCTGCAACGGGAGTCGTTTTGCTCTACTTTCTCTGAATTGTTTCGAGACATCACAGAGAACTTATGGACAGGTTTGATCTACCGGACAAGCGCTGGCGGATAGTCAAGGACTGGATTATTCGTCAGATCGACAGCGGTGAGTGGGCAGCCGAAGCGAAACTGCCCTCGATCCGTACGCTGGCGCGAATGTTTGAAACCAGCATCACCACCGTTCAACGCGCGTTGGCGGATCTGGAAGCCGATGCTTACGTTTCGACCAAACCGCGCATCGGCTACTTCGTCTCAGCCTCCGGACAAGCAAAACCCGCCAGGGGCTTTGACTTCTCCAGTGTCACCGTCAACGTCAATCATGCGGTGGTCGCGATGCTCTCCCAAGCGGCCTCGCGCACCACCGCGTCGTTGAATTCAGCGGTGTTGCACAGCGACCTCACACCCAACGTGCTGCTCAACAAGTGCCTGTCGGTATTGGCTGGCAAAGCTGACAACTCGCTCACCGGACTGGTCGCACCGCCCGGTCTGCCGGCACTGCGACGACGCATCGCCGGGCTGATGCTGACCCGTGGCGTGGTCTGCGGGCCGGACGATATTCTGGTGACGTCGGGCGACACCATTGCCTTGGAACTGGCCCTCGAAGCCGTCGCCTCGAAAGGCGCTACGGTCGCGATCGAAACGCCGACTTATTACGGCATCCTGCAGACCATCGAACGCCTGGGCATGCGTGCCTTGCCCATCCGCACGCACGGTAAACTCGGTCTCGATGTCGATCACCTCGAAGAAGCGTTGAAGCTGAAAAAGGTCGCGGTGATCTTTCTCAACCCAACCCTGCAGAACCCGCGAGGTTTCATCATGCCCGACGAGACTCGCGCACGGCTGTCACAGATCGCACGCGAAGCGGACGTGCCGATTATCGAGGACGACATCTTCTTCGACCTGGTGCCGGAAGGCGATCGCCCCCGCGCCATCAAGAGCTACGACACCAGCGGGCAGACGATTTACTGCTCGTCGTTCTCCAAGACCATCGCGCCGGGTTATCGCGTCGGCTGGTGTCTGGCTGGCAAGTACCGCAATGCCATTCTGGCGCAGATGTTTTCGCGCAATCTGGCGGTTTCCAGCCTTGCGCAAAATGTCCTCAACGAATTTATCGGGCGCGGCTACATGGAAGAGCACTGCGCCAGACTCCGCTCGCAACTGTCGTCGCTGGCCAGTTTTGTCGAAGCGCTGGTGCGCACGGATTTCCCTGCGGGCACCGTGTACGTGCCGCCACGTGGAGGGTTCATCCATTGGATTGAACTGCCGCTACACACCGACATGTCGGCATTGCAGGATTTAGCCAGCGAACGCGGCTGCCACGTGGCCGGCAACGGCATCTTCTTCGCCGACGGGCATGCAACCACGGGTGTGCGCATTTGCCTTGGCACTGCGCTGACTCCGGGAGTGATCGAGATCCTCAAGGTGATTGCCGAAAGCGCACACCTCGCCGGGCGACCCTCTGACGGACGGAAAAACCTGACTGAGCAACATCAAGAACCAGCCGTTTCCTGAGCGCAAAAGGACGTTTGCAGTAACACTTCATGAATCAGAAAAGAACCCGCATTCCCCTGCCCCATCCGCCGCCGTATCGCCAGAGCCGGACAACCTTCTGGCTGACCGTGCTCGTCGGCGTACTGATTGCCTTCGCCCTCTGTGCATCGATCTACATACTGATCGACAGCTGGATCAGCGGCGCCATCACCACCACCAACCGTGGCCCCAAGCACACCTATTACCTAGCTGTGCAACCACGACGGTTCTGGATCGAGTTTGTCTCGCAAAGCCTAGGAACCGTGTTTCTGCTGGCTGCCGGGGTGTTCGGCCTATGGATTTATCGCAAAGTGCAGGAGCCGGCGGAGAAGCCCAAAGGCAAGCGCATACGACGATAATCAGGTGAGCGGTTTCAGAGCGTATTGACGTAGTCGATGGGCAACAGAACGGTATCCACGGCGGCATCTACCGGTAGCGATACGACAGTAATCAAAGGGCAAACGATCGTGACATAACAGATCACCGCTGTTGGCTTGCCGTCGTCATCCCTCACGCCGAGCAGGCGTAAATTACCGTCGACACCCTTGTAGTAAGGCTCTGGCGAGGCGCCACTCAAGCGCCCCGTCATCGTTCCACAACCGGCCAACAGCGCAACAAGGCTCGCCACGGAGCCAAAACGCAAAATCCCTTTCAATTCCAACATCCTTCTGACCATAAAGCGTGAGGGCCGCGATTGTACGCACAATCAAACGCGACCTCCGCGCCTGGCACCCGTGATTAATCGCTCGGGGCCCGTGCGAAATGGACTACAGACCGAAACCACCAAAAGCGCTCTTCGCCAGCAACTTCCTGCAACACCCATCCCGTCTTCCTGCTCGCTTCCAAGGCTCGGCCGACATCCTTCGCAAGCGGTTCTCGGCATGCTGACGCTTCTGTTTTCAATGATGCGGAAAATTCGATGAGCCAGCTGAAACCTGCTGACCTGCAAGACCCGAAAATCGATTCATTGCTGGGCGATCTTGGCGAACTGATCCGTCAGGCACGGCAAAAAGTGCTGCGTGTGGTCGATACGATTCAGGTTCAGACCTGTTGGCAGATTGGCCGGCATATTGTTGAGTTTGAACAGGAAGGCGCCCGGCGGGCCGGGTATGGCCAACGATTACTGGCGACACTGGCGAAAGAGTTGACGGCGCAGTTTGGAAAAGGCTTTGACGCCTCGAACCTTCGTTACATGCGTCTGTTCTATCAAGCATTTCCAATTCGTGACGCACTGCGTCACGAATTGAGCTGGACGCACTATCGCCGGCTACTCAGGGTCGACAGTGAAAAGGCCCGCCAGTGGTATATGGACGAATGCGCCACCCTCAACTGGTCAAGCCGCGCTCTGGATCGCCAGATCAATACGCTCTACTACGAACGCCTGCTGATGAGCCGGGACAAGGCCGGTGTGATCGAGGAAGCCACAACCAACATTGCCGCCCTGAACTGCAATCCACGCGAGTTCATTCGCGACCCCGTCATTCTCGAGTTTCTCGGCCTGCCATCGCCGGGCAAGGTTAACGAAACGGGGCTTGAACAAGCGCTCATTGATCACCTGCAGAGCTTCCTGCTTGAACTGGGCAAAGGGTTTTCCTTTGTCGCTCGACAACAACGCATCAGCGCCGGTGGCTCGGATCTGTACATCGATCTGGTGTTTTACAACTACTTGCTCAAATGCTTCGTGATCATTGATCTCAAACGCGGCCAGCTCAGTGCGCGTGATGTCGGACAGATGGACATGTACGTGCGCATGTACGACGAACTCAAGCGCAGTGAAGGCGACAAACCCACTGTCGGGATCATTCTGTGTTCACAGGACAACGAGGCCGTCGCGCGCTACTCAATACTCAAAGGCAGTGAGCAACTGTTTGCCAGCAGCTATAAAACGGTGCTGCCAAGTGTGGAAGAACTGCGAGCGGAGCTGCAAAGAGAGCAAGCATTGATCGAGGAACGCTTGCTCACCGAGTCCACTGAATAAGCGCTGCGGATTGTCCGCTGGATGCACTGAGACTATTGTTGCCAGCTACCCGCGAAGGTCGAGCGCCATGAGTTTTCAGGACACGCCTCCATTGCCAGCTCTGCAGCGCAAGCCGCTATTGGCCGCCGAGCTGCAAAATGAAGCCTTCAAGGAAACAGCCGCCGACGGTTTTGTCCTTGGCGGTTTCACCTGGCGCCATGCCCTGCCCGACCTTCAGCGCCCGGTGGTGATCATCAACGCCGCCACGTCCGTGCACTGTCGCCATTACTCGCGTTTCGCGGCCTATCTGTTCGCCAATGGTTTCGACGTGATCATCTTCGACTACCGTGGCATCGGCGAATCTCGACCCGACTCAATGAAAGGTCTTGAGGCCTCGTGGACAGACTGGGGCGCGCTGGATTTCGAGGCGATGCTAAAACGCGCACAACGGCAATTTCCCGGCCAGCCGATCGATGTGGTCGGCCACAGTTTTGGTGGCTGCGCCGCTGGCCTCGGTGAGTCGGGAAAGTTTATCCGACGGTTGGTCACCGTCGGTGCGCAGTTCGCCTACTGGCGCGATTACGCCCCCGAACAGCGCTGGCGCATGTTCGGCAAATGGCATGTGTTGATGCCACTGCTGACGCTGGTCTGCGGTTACTTCCCGGGCAAACGTCTTGGCTGGCTGGAGGATACGCCGGCCGGTGTAGTGCGCGACTGGAGCACGCCTGCAGCGCGTTACGAACAGCGCCCCAGTGGTCGCGCGTTGATGAAAAAGAGCGGCGCCCTGCCCTTCGCCAACGTCCGCGCACAGACACTGGCGATCAGCATCAGCGACGATCCCTACGGCAACCTTCCCGCCATCGAACGCCTGCTCGACTACTTCAGTAACGCTGCAAAAACCCACTTGCGCATCGAACCGCAGGACATCAACGAACAACAAGTCGGACATTTCGCCTTTTTTCGCAGCGCATACCAAGCCACACTATGGCCCATCGCTCTGACCTGGCTGCAAACCGGAGAACTGGCCCCCGATACTCCCGGGCGGCAAGTGCCGCGCAGCTGAGCCCCTCTCAACGCACGACGGAACACATCATGGCCTCCGCCAACAAGCAGCAAAAACGCGCCACCCGGGCCAAAGCCAAGGCCAAACAGAACCGCACCAAACGCGCCGAAGCGCCGGTCGAGCTGGACCCGAACGATGATCGTATCGACTTCGAATCGGTGGACCTGACCGAGCTGTTCAAGAAAATGATCGACGCCGAGAAGATCAGCCAGCAAGCGCTGTGCAGCGCGTTCCTCGAAGACCCGCTGCTGGAGCTGGTCTACGAACAGGAAGGCGAAGAAGGCGCGATGGATTTCATCCTCGCCGCACTGATCGAGTACCGCCAGTGGTCGCAGGAAACCGACGAGGCCGGCGCGCTGGCATGGATCGAATCCCCGGCCTTCCAGGCCGACTATGTGGCGGCGTCCGACGCGATCGCCGCGCAAACCCAACAGAAGAACTGAGTTCCCATGGCATCCCTGAACAAGCAACAGAAACGCGCCAAACGCGCCAAGGCCAAAGCCAAACAAATCCGTATGGTCGGCCGCAAGCCGCTGGACCAGGACGAAGACCTCGACCACCTCGCCGAACCGATCCCGGAATACACCCTGGCGATGTTCAGCAAAATGCGCGACGCCGAAGCCGTCAGCCGCAACGAGATGCTGCTGACCCTGCTGCGCGAACTGGCGTTCGTCATCGTTGATCATCCAGAACTGCTCGACATGGAAAACGCCGACAACGAAGGCATGGCCGCCACCCACCTGGCCGCCGACATGCTGATCGACTACCGCATGTGGGCTGAAGGCGTAACGATCGAAGAGGCCCAAGCCTGGCTGAGCGAACCGCAGTTCATCACCGATTTCGGGGTTGCGCTGGATGCTTATGGCAAGTCGGTTGAAGACACCGAACCCAAGTCCGAGTAATTTTTTCCGCTTCACGTCCACGCACGATCAGGAAAAGGAAGTCAGATGAAGACAGCAGACTCACGCGAGGACGGGCAAATCCCGAAAGCAGAAGACTCAGCAGCGAACCTCGAGAGCGACCCTGTTAAATCTCTCAAACAACCAACTTGGGATGAATGGTTCGACGGAGAGAAATGCAGCTCAGACTTCATGCTCTCGCGAGAGCAAAGCTGATTCGGATCTGAAGCGCAGAATATTTCGAAACCGTTAGCAGAAACAAAAACGGCCGCTAGTCATCACTGACAGCGGCCGTTTTGCGTTACGCGTAACGGATCAGTTCAACACCACCGCACCACGTTTTTCCAGTTTGCGACGGCGTGCCACCAGCAAACCGGCAGCCACCACCATCAGGCTCAGCAGACCAGTCGCGAGGATCTCCACGCGGTGCGCTTCCTGGAACAACATGATGGTCAGGGCCGCGACGATGAAGATGATCACCGCGTAGGTCAGGCCCGGGAACAGCCACATGCTGAAGACGATTTTCTCGCCGCGCGCCATGCGTTGTTTACGCATACGCAGTTGCGAGAAAGCGATCACCAGGTACACCAGCAGTGCGATCGCGCCGGAGCTGGCCAGCAGGAATTCGAACACCGCCGCCGGGGCCACGTAGTTGGCGAAGGTGCACAGGAACGCAGCGCCGGTGGACAGCATGACCGCCCAGTAAGGTGTGCCGCTTTTGTTCACCCGAGTCGCCATGGCCGGTGCATCGCCACGCTTGCCGAGGGAGAAGAGCATGCGCGACGAGGTATACAGCGCCGAGTTCAGGCAACTGGTCACCGCGACCAGTACCACGATGTCGACGATCATTTTCGCGTTCGGGATGCCCATGCGCTCAAGCACGGTCTGGTAGGAACCGAGGTTGGCCAGCGTAGGATCGTTCCATGGCACCAGAGCCACAACGATGAAGATCGACACGAGGTAGAACAGGCCGATCCGCCAGATCACCGAGTTGGTGGCCTTGGAGATTTGCTTGCCCGGGTTCTTCGATTCCGCGGCCGCGATGGTCACGATCTCGGTACCCATGAAGGAGAACATGGTGGTCAGGATCGCACCGAGTACCGCGCCCATGCCGTTGGGCAGGAAGCCGCCGCTGTCGAACAGATGCGAAACGCCGCTGACCTGGCTGTTCGGCAGAAAGCCGAAGATCGCCGCAAGGCCGAGGATGATGAAGCCGATGATTGCCAGCACTTTGATCAGTGCGAACCAGAATTCGAACTCGCCGTAATTCTTTACGCTGAACAGGTTGGTGACGGTCAACAACAAGGTGATGACCAGCGCGAACGCCCAGATGCCGACATCAGGGAACCATGCATGGAGAATGGTTGCGGCGGCGTTGGCTTCCAGTGGAATCACCAAGACCCAGAACCACCAGTACAGCCAGCCGATGGTGAAACCGGCCCAGTGCCCGATGGCACGGTCGGCGTATGTCGAGAAGGAGCCAGTGTCCGGCGAGGCAACGGCCATTTCGCCGAGCATGCGCATCACTAAAACCACCAGGGTACCGGCGGCGGCGTAGGCCAGCAGCACGGCAGGGCCGGCGGCAGCGATGGCGTGGCCGGAGCCAACGAACAGACCGGCGCCGATTACACCGGCGATCGACAACATGGTCACATGACGCGGTTTGAGCCCCTGTTCGAGGCCATTGGAGCTTGGGGTACTGCTCATCGAAACTACCTTTGCAAGGAAAGCGATTGCGTCCGGCCCGTCTGGCATTTTCTTTCTCGTAAAAAGAAACCAACGGGGCGTTCCTTATTCTGCACGCAAGTTTTGCGCCAAAATGTTTCAAACTCTTCTCTGCCGCGGCTTTGCGCGCGACCGGACAGTCATCGCAAGTCCTTGGATTTAATGGCAATCCGCCAGAGCGTTACCCTGCGACTCACTTTTCAAACGAAACAGCGCACCAGAAACACACTGAAAAAGTGTGGGATGCACAATAAAAGGGCGATTCAGGAACGTTCGGCCGGATAGCGCTTCCAACACCCCGCCAAAGCTGGCAACATCGCGCCTTTTTTTACGCGACACCCACGGGTTTGCACGATCAAACACCCGTTCGGTTGTTGATGGGGCGACAGTCTGCTGCGCCGATGCGACAACCTGCCACATGCCACCCGTTAACCGCTCGTAGCGCTGTTGGCTGCCATTGAAACGCTATGCTAGCTTGGCCGCCTCGCCAGGAAGGCCATCCAACAGCAGGAGCGCAACATATATGAGGAACGCACATGGCTGAGGCCACGCCCGCGCTTGAAATCCGCAACCTGCATAAACGCTACGGACAGCTTGAGGTGCTTAAAGGTATCTCGCTGACCGCCCGCGACGGCGATGTGATCTCGATCCTCGGTTCCTCCGGTTCCGGCAAGTCCACGTTCCTGCGTTGCATCAATCTTCTTGAAAACCCGCACCAGGGCCAGATTCTGGTAGCCGGTGAAGAACTCAAGCTCAAGGCCGCCAAAAATGGCGAACTGGTTGCCGCCGATGGCAAACAGATCAACCGCCTGCGCTCCGAGATTGGTTTTGTGTTTCAAAACTTTAATCTGTGGCCGCACATGAGCATCCTCGACAACATCATCGAGGCGCCGCGTCGCGTGCTCGGCCAGAGCAAGGCCGAGGCGATCGAAGTCGCCGAAGCGCTGCTGGCCAAGGTCGGCATCGCCGACAAGCGCCACGCCTACCCGGCGCAATTATCCGGTGGCCAGCAACAACGCGCGGCGATTGCCCGCACGCTGGCGATGCAGCCGAAGGTGATCCTGTTCGACGAACCCACCTCGGCGCTTGACCCGGAAATGGTTCAGGAAGTACTTAGTGTCATCCGCGCACTGGCCGAAGAAGGCCGTACCATGCTGCTCGTGACCCACGAAATGGGTTTCGCCCGTCAGGTCTCCAGCGAAGTGGTGTTCCTTCATCAGGGCCTTATAGAAGAGCAAGGATCGCCTCAGCAGGTGTTCGAAAACCCGCTTTCGGCGCGCTGCAAACAATTCATGTCCAGCAACCGCTAACGGAGCAACATGCATGCAGAATTTCAAGAAGGTCTTCCTGGCCGCCGCCGTCACCCTAGCGTTCAGCGCCGGGGCCATGGCTGAAACCCTGAAGATGGGCATCGAAGCGGCCTACCCGCCGTTCAACAACAAAGATGCCAGCGGCAACGTGGTCGGCTTCGACAAAGACATCGGTGACGCCCTCTGCGCGAAGATGAAAGTCGAGTGCACCGTAGTCACTTCCGACTGGGACGGCATCATTCCGGCCCTGAACGCGAAGAAGTTCGACTTCCTGATCTCCTCGCTGTCGATCACCGAAGAGCGTAAAGGCGCGGTCGATTTCACCGACCCGTACTACTCGAACAAGCTGCAGTTCATCGCCCCGAAAAACGTCGACTTCAAAACCGACAAGGACTCGCTGAAAGGCAAGACCATCGGTACTCAGCGCGCCACTCTGGCCGGTACCTGGCTGGAAGACACCTACGCCGATGACATCAAAGTCAGCCTCTACGACACCCAGGAAAACGCCTACCTCGATCTGACTTCCGGTCGTGTCGACGCGATCCTCGCCGACAAGTACGCCAACTATGACTGGCTGAAAAGCGACGCGGGCAAGAACTACGAGTTCAAGGGCGACCCGGTTGTAGAAAGCGACAAGATCGGCATCGCTGTGCGCAAAGGCGACCCGCTGCGCGAGAAGCTGAATGCCGCCCTTAAGGAAATCGTCGCCGACGGTACCTACAAGAAGATCAACGACAAGTACTTCCCGTTCAGCATCTACTGATCCTGACCTGTGGGACTGGCGCCGTGATGCAACGGCGCCGGCTCCCGACTTTGCCTGCCGCAATTTGAACAGAACTCCATGATTATCGACCTCTACGGATTCGGCCCGGCCCTCGCTGCCGGCGCGCTGATGACCGTCCAACTGGCCCTTACGGCCCTGTGCCTGGGACTGGTGCTCGGTCTGCTCGGCGCCTTGGCCAAGACTTCCCCGTACAAGCCGCTGCAATGGCTTGGCGGCACCTATTCGACCCTTGTGCGCGGCGTCCCGGAATTGCTCTGGGTGCTGTTGATCTACTTCGGAACGGTCAACCTGATGCGCGCCCTCGGTGAGTTCTTCGGCAACCCCGACCTGCAACTCAACGCCTTCGCCGCCGGTGTGATCGCCCTCGGCCTGTGCTTCGGCGCCTACGCCACGGAAGTGTTTCGCGGCGCGATCCTCGCCATTCCCAAAGGCCACCGTGAGGCCGGCCAGGCCCTGGGCCTGTCGAAATGGCGGATATTCACCCGGCTGATCATGCCGCAGATGTGGCGCATCGCCCTGCCCGGCCTGGGCAATCTGTTCATGATCCTGATGAAAGACACCGCGCTGGTCTCGGTGATCGGTCTGGAAGAAATCATGCGTCACGCGCAAATCGGCGTGACCGTGTCAAAACAACCGTTCACCTTCTATATGGTCGCCGCGATCATGTACCTGGGCCTGACCGTGCTGGCGATGACCGGCATGCACTTCCTGGAAAAACGCGCCGCTCGCGGCTTTGCGAGGAGCGCTTAATGAACTGGGAAGTCATCATCAAATGGCTGCCGAAACTGGCACAGGGCGCGACCCTGACCCTGGAACTGGTCGCCATCGCCGTGATTGCCGGTCTGTTGCTGGCAATTCCACTGGGCATCGCCCGCTCTTCGAAGCTGTGGTACGTACGCTCTCTGCCTTACGCCTACATCTTCTTTTTCCGTGGCACGCCGTTGCTGGTTCAACTGTTCCTGGTTTATTACGGACTGGCGCAGTTCGATGCGGTGCGCGAAAGCGCCTTGTGGCCGTACCTGCGCGATCCGTTCTGGTGTGCGACCGTGACCATGACCCTGCACACGGCGGCGTACATCGCCGAGATCCTGCGCGGGGCGATTCAGGCGATTCCGCCGGGCGAAATCGAAGCGGCACGAGCCTTGGGCATGTCCAAGCCGAAAGCGATGTTCTACATCATCCTCCCGCGTGCCGCGCGCATCGGCCTTCCGGCCTACAGCAACGAAGTGATCCTGATGCTCAAGGCCAGTGCGCTGGCCAGCACCGTGACTCTGCTGGAACTGACCGGCATGGCCCGCACGATCATTGCTCGCACCTATCTGCCGGTGGAAATCTTCTTCGCGGCGGGCGTGTTCTATCTGCTGATGGCTTACGTGCTGGTACGCGGCTTCAAGCTGCTGGAGCGCTGGCTACGCGTCGATGCCTGCCAAGGGCGCTGACATTTCCCACGTGCTGACGGGCGAGGACTTACTCGCCCGCTTCACAGCACTGGATGCTTTTTTGATTGAACATCAGGCGCTGTGGAAACCTCGGCCGTTCACACATCTTTCTCTTGATTGGGAAGCGTCCTACCCGGAACTGGCCTTATGGCTACGTGGGCGGTCGCTGGAAGAGGCGGAAAACGCTCATAACCAACCTGCTGATCTTGCTGATGCGCCGGAGCCGTTCGCTTCATTGGCGGCGTTATCGGCTGAGCTGAGCGCTGTTGGTGAGTTGCCGGGGCATCCATTGGAAGCTGCGGGCCATCGACTGAATGTCGATGTGCCGGGACGCAAGTGGCAGCAGATTGAAGCGTTCGCCAGTCGCTTGTCCTTTGCCTCGCAGCCGACGCATTGGCTGGATTGGTGCTCAGGCAAGGGACACTTGGGGCGGCGCTTGCTGGGGTCGGGACAGCAACTGACTTGCGTTGAATACGACCCTCTGTTGGTCGCCAGCGGTCAGGCCTTGAGTCAACGTCATCACTTACATGCACTGCATGTCGAACAGGATGTGCTTGCGGCGGACGCCCCAGCCGTATTGAGCGCCCCCCATACACCCGTCGCTCTCCACGCCTGCGGGGATCTGCATGTACGTTTGATGCAGCTGGCCAGCGCTGCAGGTTGCCAGCAAATGGCGATCGCGCCCTGCTGCTACAACCGCATCGAACGCAGCGAATATCAGGCATTGTCCCGCGCCGGATCGCGATCGCTCCTACAACTCTCGTTGGAGGATCTGGCGCTGCCGATGAGCGAAACCGTCACCGCCGGTGCACGAGTCCGACGCCAGCGTGACACCTCGATGGCCCGTCGTTTGGCATTCGATCTGCTGCAACGCCAAGTGCGCGGCGTCGACGAATACCTGCCGACGCCCTCGCTGCCCAGTGCCTGGCTGGATAAATCGTTCGCCGATTACTGTCGCGATCTGGCCGCGCTCAAAGAGTTATCCACAATCGGCTCGCCAGATTGGTCAGCCTTGGAAGCGGCCGGTTGGCAGCGGTTGGCCGAAGTTCGCAATCTGGAATTGCTTCGCGGATTGTTCCGACGGCCGCTGGAGCTTTGGCTGAATCTGGATCGAGCGCTTTTCCTTGAAGAACAGGGCTACACCGTCCGCCTAGGCACCTTCTGCGACACCCCGCTGACTCCGCGTAATTTGCTGCTACTGGCCGAACGCGTTTAAAACATCACAGCCTGTGGATAACTCTGTTGATGGTTTTCCCATGGATCCAATATCTGCGCCTGTTTCGCTGCATTAACAGCACTGGTCATTTTTTGTTCATATGAATAAAAAACCTGTAAAACAGGTATTTGCGAACAAAATGAGAATGGATTCACAAAACCCCGCCTGAGTCCGATTTCGTGGCTCTCAGTTGTGCATAAGCTGCCAATCAAAACGACATAACCGCCGAATAATGGGCTTACCGAGCGAATAATTGCGGCGCTCAAGAAAGCCGAAATTCAACTGTGCACCCTGTCAAACAGCCCTATGGTACGTAAGGCGCAAATCCTACGTTGCGCATTGCGCAGGGCTTAATTTGCTGCGATGCAAAAATAGTCTGAATTCAGGGGTTTACAGGATCTTCCCAATCGCTATAATCGTCGCCCACAACGCCGGTATAGCTCAGTTGGTAGAGCAACTGACTTGTAATCAGTAGGTCCCGGGTTCGACTCCTGGTGCCGGCACCATACAAAACAAAGCCCCTGCAGAAATGCAGGGGCTTTGTTGTTTCTGGGGTGGTCATATTTTTGGCAGTGTTTCTGCTTCAGTAGAAATTGCTCCCTTCTTCCCCGTACTCGCCACACTTCCGCTTACAAACCCCGAAAGCATCGCGTTGCCTCATAGGTTCACACTTCAGTCTTTATGCCAAATTATGAGTTGGCGATAATTATTGTGTGGGCATAAAGAGGTGTAATCGTATGAGCCGCATTTTTCAGCGCCCTGTATTGGCTGAATCAATGGCACGCCGGCTTCTCAATCCAGATGTACTCGATGAAAGTCTGCGCTCAGGGCTCTTTCTGTTTGGCCTGCGCCGTACAGGCAAAACGACGTTTCTGAGGAATGATCTCATCCCGGCCCTGGAAGAAGCAGGTGCTTTGGTCATCTACGTCGACTTATGGAGCGACACTCTGGCTAACCCGGCAACGCTCGTGCACAACGTCATCCGGGAAACCCTGAAAGATCTGCAAACACCTGGCTCCTCTGCCTTGGAAACATTCAAGCGAGTCAGCAATGTTGAAATCGGCGCCGCTGGGTTCAAGTTCGGCTTCAAACTCGACAGCATTGGCAACGTCGACAGCCCAACACTGGCGCAAGCACTCACCGAAGTCATAGATCAAGCTAGGACTGATCTGGTGTTGATCATTGACGAGGTGCAGCACGCCATTTCCTCAGACGACGGCAATCAGCTGCTCCTGGCACTCAAAGCCGCTCGCGATGCAATCAACCCTCGTCCGAAAACGCCGGGATACTTTCTATTTATCGGAACAGGTTCGCACAGAGCGCAAGTCAGCGAACTGACCGCCAAACGCAACCACGCCTTTTCCGGAGCCACGTCAGCAGCCTATCCATTGCTGAAAGGCGATTACGTTGAATTCCTGCTCAACCGACTCGCAATGACCGTGAAGCAGGACAAATTACCGTCCCTCGAAGCTGCAATCGAAGCGTTCGACACTTTGGGCAATCGACCTGAAGAAATGCTGAAGGCCCTACGCCAACTCTTACAGCAAGAGGGCGAGCCCGATGTGTTCCTACCGGTAATCGCCAGCACATTGCGCTCGGCAACGGCGAGCATCGAGCTGGAAAAAGTCGAGCAACTGGGTAGCCTCGCTCAAGCCGTTTTCAACAAGATCGCCTCTACAGCAGGCGATGCTCGCGGAATTTTCTCCACTGACGCAGCGGCTGAGTATTCAAAGTCAGTCGGGCGAGAGGTACGGATCGAAGAGATTCAACCGGTGGTGATTGCGCTGGTTGCCGAGAACATCATCATGCGACGCGGCCATGGGATTTATGCGATTACAGATCAGTTTGTTCAAGAGATCTGGCTGGAAGAGCGGGCTTTGATAGAGGGGAGTTAGGCTGCGGGCTGATTTTTTTCAGTGACGGCATTTCTGCCGTGCAGTTAACGCAATCATCTCAGTGAGCCAGTTCGGGGCGAACGTCACTCCTCCAAGATAAAGATGACGAACTATCCACAGACGTAGAAAAGATCGGGCAAAACGCTGTCTTTGACAGCAACCCAGGTAACCAGAACCTTTAAGGCTACACCACACCGTGGTGGTTCTCCCAAAGTGCGATTAGCGTCCGGCGGCTCGCACGGTCACAGCGATGTGATGGATGCCTACTTTTACCAGCGTGCCCACTGCGGCAACTCATTCCCTTTCCTAGCTGCCCTGCAGCAACCTATCCGCTTGGCCATTTCATTGCGCCAACCTGCGCCCGTCTCTTTCTCCCGGAAAGAGACGGGCGCTCCTACCGCTGCTGCAGCCCAAATCGTACAAGGCTTTGCGGCATTCCCCCTCGTGACAATCGGCGTGACAAACACCGAAGTCACCAGCAACAGCGATGCAGATGATGGTGCCGCAGCCCACGGAGTGGACTGCACCTGACTGACAGTCAGGCATGCCCCTGTCATCGCATCACAGCCTTCACCCGACTCAGGATCTCGCGGCATCGGTCTCGTCACCCAGTGCAGCCTCCACCCGCCCACTTCTTCAGAGGTGTTCAGGAGGCCAGATCATGAGATGCCCAAGATCCCGGTCGTGGAGAGCCGCCAGTCCCGCGTTTGTGGACAACCCTCACAGGTCGCAGGGGCCTTGATCCCTGATAACACTCAACATTCTTGGCGGGATGACGTGGGGAAGGTTTTAAAAGTTTTGGCTTCGAGAGGAGTTCGAAAATGGCACTGGTAGGTAAACGTGACGGGCGCAATTTTGGCTATGGCCGGCAACTGAGTTATGCCGGGCCGCAAGCGCTGAAAGATCTATTTGGCTGCGGACATTACGGCACGGTCAAGGCGCACAGTGATCGCTGGCAGGCGTTCGTGCGCTGGTGTCGGTCGGAGGATGGGCCGGGGTTTAACGATGCACGAAAAGTTGATCGGCAGACCTTGCTGGACTACGTCGAACATCTGCAGCAGCAAGTTGAACATGGGGCTATCTGCATCGCCACCGCGCAGAACCGGTTATCCAGCGTGAACCGAACGATGGCGGCGCTTCGCGGTGATCAGTATGTGAAAGTACCGAGTCCGAGTAAGGCGCTAGGCATGCGGCGCACCAGTGTTCGTCGTTCAGTGCCGCAAGGCCAAGACCGCGAACAGGTGAAGCGGATCGCCGAGGTGCTTTGCGAGCACCGGCAGCTGCGCCCCGCGGCCATTGCGCAGTTGGCGCGAGCTACCGGCATGCGCATATGCGAGACCATTTTGGCCGACCTTCCGCGTCTAAAGCGTGAAGCCGAGCACTACGGCAAGATCAATATCCAGGACGGAACCAAAGGTGGCCGCTCCGGCGCGTCGGCACCCCGCTGGATTACTGTAGATGATCATATTCGTGACGCGCTCAGTTTTGCCGAACAGGTCTCGCCTGACGGTAGTCACAACTTGCTTGCGCCGAACGAAAGCTACCTCGATTTTCAACGGCAGATCGTCCGCCCTGCAAGGGACATCCTCCATACCCACAACCTCAAGGGCTTTCATGAACTACGGGCGGTTTATGCGTGCGAACGCTATGAGCAGATTACCCAGCATCCCGCACCCATCAATGGTGGCCGTTGCTACCAGATCGACCGGCACCTAGATCAGGAGGCCCAAGACCCAATCAGCTATGAACTCGGGCACGGCCGTATCCACGTGGTATCGGCTTACATTGGCGGTCGAGCATGAGCAAGCCATTCGATATGGAGCTTTTCCTGGCCGGCATCCTGACCGGAGCACATGACACACGCCAGTGTCACCTACGCCAGGCAAAGGCCATTCAAGTGGCGATTGCTAATCGCTGGCAACGAGATAACCCATGGACCTGGAAGCAAAAACATCTCTACTGGTTTCTAAATCAGCACTTGGACCAGTACGCAGAATCGACCCGCTATTACTATTTGCTGACCGTGTACTTGCTCACTTACCGCTTAGGTAAACCCTGGCAGTTCAAAGTACTAGGCGAATGTCATGGAGCGGCCAGAAGAGCGCGATAGAAAAGCGAAATCTAAAACGTCCAGCAGTCGATGCCGGGGTACATCACTAGTAGTGACCAGCGGCAATGGCGAGAGCCATCAGATCAAACCTGGACAGGTTACAAAAGCTTAGCGTCTAAAAATGGACCACCCGGAACTGGCCATTGCCGATTTGGTACACATCACCCGCCCCCCCTCACTCGACCTGACCAACGGCGACCGGATGCGATTGGTCAGCACAGCCAACGCTGTGATCGAGCTGGTTTCGACCAAAGAGCGGGACGGAAAGCCGGAGTGCGTGGTGAAGTTGCCAGAGAGAAAACCGTTGCAACTAGAACACGCTTACTCCGCGATTTTTTGCAGTGAACAGGGTCTGACCAATGATCTGGTGATGATCTTCGCCACCACCAAGAGCCGTACCACTTCGCTCAATATCTTCTACATGTCCATCAGTCGGGGGCGATTAGAGGCGAGGATCTACACCGACGCTATCGCCGGTTTGCCAAGGGCCATTGCCAAGCGCAACGAAAAAACCATAGCTCTGGCCCTGCAAAAGGAGTGTGGCGTCCAGCGTCTGCAGAAAGCACATGCTCCAAAAACGGTGGTGGATGGGCCGAAAACCGAGCGTACCCTGGAACGCGAAAAACGTATGCGGTCCAACAGCTCAAATGGCGGCATGGAACACACTAAATAGGGGAAAAGAGAGAACACGGAAAAATAGCTGTTAGACCAAGGCGCAGCCTTCTAGGCCCACTACCACGAAGGGTTCTGGCGCTGTAAACCGCAATCATCGGGATTTTGCTGAAGCCTGGTATCTATTTTTATTTTGAAAAACATATCTATTTGTTTTTTATAGTTTTTTTTACTTTATCGCGTTATTAAATTCACATAAATAATAACTAAGATGTTGATCTTTAACGATTTTTTTAGATATTGCACATGTTCTATGTTTTGGCTATCGTAGTGCCATCACCCACACAGATAATAGGATATTGGCAATGTCACATACCCAAAACCAAAGTGCTACCACCTCAAACCAAGCCAGTGCGTTTGGTTCGAAGGTGGAAATTGATCCAACGAGTCTTTCGAGCATCACACTCGCTCGCTTGGCGGAAGAAGTTAAAAATCACGGTCCTATGGTATACGGATCGTTCGATCGCGTTCATAACCGTCATAATCGTTAAGTAGAAGGTGCAGTACGTGCAAATTGATACGGTTCTGGTGAAAGTCGCGAGCAGATGTAATATTAATTGCACGTACTGCTATATTTATAATATGGGAGATGAAGGTTGGCGTGACATGCCAAATTTGATATCCAAAGCCACAATAAAGGATTTGGCCCGCTCCCTTGCTCAGCTAATCAAAGACCAAGTTAGTCAATTTGCCACCGTGCTTCATGGAGGGGAGCCTTTAATGCTGGGAGCGCGGCGCCTCCAGTATTTGCTAACGGAGCTTAGAAGCGTTTTGCCACTTGAGTATCCGATAAGTCTACAAACAAATGGCATTTTGATCACAGACGAAATTTTAGATTTATGCGCGCTGTATCGAGTTAGCGTATCGGTCAGCATTGATGGCCCTCAAGCCATTAATGACAAATTTAGAGTAGACAAACAAGGACGAGGAACTTATCAGAAAGTTGTTGACGGGATCACCCTCCTTAAAAACCATTCTGATTCCGAATTCCTCTATGCAGGGTTATTGTCTGTTATCGATCCTAGCTCAGACCCTGAAGCAGTTTATAACTGTCTAAAGAGACTTGGAACAAAATCTATAGACTTCCTATATCGAGATGGCAATCACACTAGCCTCCCCTATGGTAAAGATAGTTCAATCTCGACCGAATATGGAGAGTGGCTCGCTAAGCTGCTGGATATCTACATTGCTGACAGAGAGCCTGTTAAAATTAGATTTCTTGATGATATTTTGCGTATCGCGTTAGGTGGTTTTGGTGTTAAAGAGGGGCTTGGCGATAATTTTTATGGCATCGCCATTATTGAGACTGATGGAAGTCTTTCCAAAAACGATACATTAAAAAGCAATTTTGACGGCGCAGATAAGTTTGATGAAAAATGGATGATAACAACAGATCGATTATCAGAAGCATTTAACACATCAAGCTTCGAAGAGTACTATAAGCTTCAGCGCCCGACGTCAAGTGAATGTAACTCTTGCAAATACCTGACCATATGTGGCGGTGGAATGCCACTTCATCGCTGGAGTAGGGAAAACGCATATGACAATCCATCAGTCTACTGCAGTGATCAAAAACTATTGATAAGTAAAGCTATTACTATTCTTAACAACGAAGGAATGCTCCGTTGACGCTTCCTAATTTTCTAAATATTCCAAGAATAGCCCCTTACCCACACGCACTACAAGAAGGCGCGCTTTCAGACGCAGACAGTGAAGTGCTTCTTACTTGGCTTGAAAGTGATGCACCCTGGAAGTTAAAAATTGCTGAATTCTACCAACAGTATGAATTCAGTTTTCATGGACTACAACTACCAGATCACATTAACAGAATTTTTTCAAAAGACGCTATAAGCAAGCTTCGTGAAAATATCGAACAGTTATTTAGAGTTGATTTATCTGACAGAATTGACATAACAGCGCACAAACTAATAGGTAGTCAAGTAATTAAAATACATAACGACTTTATCCCGAAGCAAGAAACTCATAGGGTTTTAATCCAGCTCAATAGGGGTTGGACAGAAGCGAACGGGGGTATTTTAATGATTTTTTCTGACAAAACACCTGAAAGTTTATCGAGTGCGTTTCTGCCGCTGCACAATACTGCCTTTGCATTTGAAATATCACCTAGGTCGTTCCACGCTGTATCTGCTATAAATTCTGGAAAAAGATTTACTATTGTTTTTTCGTTCTTTAGGGCTGAGAAATGATTTCTTTACAAACCCATATTCAGAAGTATCTGAATAATTCTCGATCTGATATATGGTGGCCAAATCTCGCGTCATTTATTATTTTTCACTCGGGCCGCTACAGTTACCATTTGGAAAATTATAGTACAGCTTCAATAATTAGCAGTAAAGAAGCTGAGCCAGTGAAGATTCTTCCTATCTCCGCCCTTCCAGCTGCAAAATTAGAGTTCTTATGTGACGCACATGCTAAGTTTTTCGCTAAACAAAAAGTAAGACAAGTAAGCCTTGAGCGGTTTTGCGCTCCTGAAACAATAGAAAAAATAGACTCTGCCATCGACCTAATTAGAGTATCACCGACACTACTGGACGTTATCTCAAACCTGGTAAAGTCAGTCCATATAATCCATGCAGATCCTGGCTTTGACATCAGCTTTACAGACCCTGAACTACCGTTTAGTATTTTTATTTCCATTGCAACAGATAATAAACACCCTAAATTAAGGCTAGCAGAATCCATCATTCATGAGGCTATGCACCTGCAGCTTTCGATTATAGAGAAAGAAATCAGCCTAGTTCATGATGACAAATCAAAATTTTATTCTCCATGGAAAAAAATGTTACGCCCAACATCGGGAATTATGCATGCACTGTACGTATTTACTGCAATCAAGCAATGGCTTGAGTTGATAAAAAATACGCCAGAAGGGTACGACTATGCATGCTATCGACTAAGGGAAATTCAAGAAGAGTTTGCCTTGTTAAACTACGACGCTTGTTACGACTCTCTTACTGATAGCGGAAAAACTTTATTCGATACTATGACCTGTTCCCTAGAAGGATAAGTACTTCATGTCGAATCAGAAGGTGCGCACACTTGAGTTGAAGTTTGACGTCAAAGACAAAGATCATCTTATTTGGAATGATCAAGTGGTGATGTCCAGTAGTGAAACTGATTACTTTGAGAAGCTTTTCAGCAAGCTCAAAGAAACCAATATTTTATCGAGAAATACTTTAGAGATCGGTTTTGGGTTAGGAATTTCTGCAAAACTAATTCAGAAAGAACTTTCACCCAATAGACATGACATCATAGAAATAGATAAAGGAATATATAGCGATCTACTAGTATTCTCTAATCAGCACCCATCAGTAAAGCCTATCTTAGGTGATTGGAGATCCTTAGAGTTAAGCAAAAAAGAATATGACTTTATTTTTCATGACTCTTACGATTACAGCGGCGCCGAAGGCTGGGAGTTTGATAGCTCAAGAGATGACTATGAGACGTTTAAAAGTATCTTAAAGCCTGGCGGGCATGTGTGTCACCCACATTTCGGAGATGGGCCGGTCAGGGACGTTAATGGTTTTGAGACAATTATTCTAGAACGCTTAGTAGTAGCTCCAATTTTGATGTGGGACAAAACCATATGTCATGATGTCGCTATAATTTTACGAAAACCTATCAGATAATTTTCAGTAAAAGCGAGTTGATTTTC
The DNA here is from genome assembly GCF_900187485.1 of Pseudomonas sp. Irchel s3a12. Taxonomy (NCBI): domain Bacteria; kingdom Pseudomonadati; phylum Pseudomonadota; class Gammaproteobacteria; order Pseudomonadales; family Pseudomonadaceae; genus Pseudomonas; species Pseudomonas sp. Irchel s3a12. Next base: position 145,996 of record NZ_FYDN01000005.1, on the reverse strand, counting down.
TTTACAAATTCCTTGGACAAACGCTTTCTTTAGTCATACGCGCCAGGACGTTTTTATTACTCAGATTTAATCTACCTTCCACAGCACACAGACAACAAGTCCAAGCTGCTCGCACTCTTTTCTAACCCCTCTAACTTTCCCAGTCCACGCCATTTAGTAGGCCCTATGCTCTCATTACCGCGTTGCTGAAAATTGACCCGGCAGTTGGGGCAATCGTGAAGCCAAGCACTCGGATCTGCGGCATCTTACTTTCGAGCTCTAAAGTTCACCCGTGAAGTTGACCGCCAGAGGGAATGTAGTTCCAGAACAGAATTTTTAAATACACCATGGCATCCCTTTGCGATATCAATTTTACTTATCCGAGTATTAATGAATCAGTCAAAAACTCTGTAACTACCAGCATCAGCCCAGCCGCCCATATGCGCGACAAGTAGATTGCATAGTATTAAAGCTAGGGATAAGGATACTCCATGAGGTAGCGCATAATACTATAGGATAAAATAATGATATAAATCATTAGCTTATGTAGCAATTCGATTCTTGGTGCCGCACCATACAAAACAAAGCCCCTGCAGAAATGCAGGGGCTTCGTTGTTTTCTGTAGCAGAAGTCTGCCCAAAGGTTTTAAGTGGTATCAAGCAGGATGCAGATCCCGCAAAGCTTCCGGATGCTGGCTGGCGACCCTAAGGAGAGTTTGAGCCGCACCCGTCGGCTGCCTGCGCCCCTGCTCCCAATCCTGCAAAGTCCGCAGACTCACACCGATCAGTTTGGCGAACGCACTTTGAGAAACGCCCACTTTGGCACGCGCTTCTGCTGCCGCAGAGAGCGGCACTTGAGTCACGCGTGCAGCCTTTCCAGCCTTCATCTGACGTACAGATTCCAGCAAGTCCTGCTGGAATTGCTCCAGTTCATCGACCATCGCTGATTTCCTCCTTCAGTTGCTTAAGGAAGGCTAAGGGCAAATCGTCAAACTTTGCCTTGGTGTAGGCAATGAGTAACCAGATCGAGCCTTCAGAAAGCGTGTTGTAATAAATGACACGTGTACCGCCTCGCTTACCCATGCCGTTGCGAGTCCACCGCACCTTGCGCAAACCTCCACTGCCAGGCACGACATCACCAGCCAGAGGATTTGCAGCAAGCCAATTTATGAATTCATGGCGCTCACCATCGACCCATATGGCGTCTGCATAGCGCTTGAACATTTCCGTTTCGATGATTGTATACATGAACCTGACTATACGGCTACGCCGTACAAACAAACCATAAACGTTTATAGGGACAGATCGACGAAATGCATGGCGCGAAGCCTTGTGAAATCTGTTGTAACGACAAGCCACTACTAGCCACCGTTGCTCATTCGCCCCTCGCAAAGCTACCGTTCAGTTCGTCGCTGCCAATTCAGCGACCGGGCCTGATAACCCGCGTAAGATACAGGCGCACCAGCGCCCCAACTCACATTTGCCGGCGCATTTTTTGTGTCTGCATAACCGTGCAATGGCGGCTGTGCGTGGGAGACCTTCGGGTCTGCCGGGTTCCTGTATCTCCGGTTTATCAGCCCGCGCATAGCTGCCACCCATTCGTCTGATAACGAATTGGCAGCTCTCATTTGATACAGGGAGTTAACAAATGAAAGCCATTGATCCGTCAGCAACACCGGTCAATTTACACCGTCCATCTCGAACGGCAGGTGAACCGAAATGACCCATTCTCAAGATCTGAAAACCCTGGGCCTCACCCACTTTTCCTTCCACTCCAATCAAGCGATGTTCCGCACCAATCGTGGTGTTCCCGTAATCGCCGCCCTTTCCCACGCCTCTCACTTGCTTCACATTTCACGACTGCTCACTGCGGACACTTCAGTCGCGCGCGATCCTGACCTTCACGCTTATGCCTCGCAGTATTTGCAGGAATTGAGCAAAGCGCTGATCGATGATGTCGTGAAAGTATTGGATGCGCCGCCGGACAAGCCGTTGATGTGAACGCCGGTGTCAGGCCCTCGCCGATACGAGGGCTTTTGCGTTTCAGACCTGACTGATCTCAAGCACAAACGAAATCTTCTGCTGACTTGCACTCCACACATACCGCAAATGCTTGCCCTGCTTCGGAACCGATACCGCTGGAGGTCGAAACGCGGCGACACACTCATGGCCCGGCAAACGAACGCTGTTGTAGAGCAGTCCCCACGACTCGGTTTCGCGCAGTTGACGGGCGAATAGCTGAGACGGCCCGTAAACCTCAGGATCCGGATTGTGCAGCTCGGGGTGATCGTGGCGGATATCGTGCAGCGGTTTAACCACCCGATTGACGTAAGTCCGCATGGTCAACTCAAGATCCGCTTCTTGGGTTGCCGCAAGAAATCGCTCCTGGTGATAACAGGTTTCGGAGATGGCCGCGGCTTGGCTGCTCGCAGCGTAGTAAACGCCGAAGCTGCCGTCGCAGAAACGACTGCGTTTGCCGATGTGGGTAAACGCAGCCATCACCGGAGTCGAGCCGGGGCCGGAGAGTCGATCTTCGGGACGCACTCGGGCGAGAACCCCGGCCTGTTCGATCAGGCGATCGTTGGTCAGCGCTTCTAGCGCGTAGGCAACTTCCAGGTCTTCGGGATCGAGCACGTCTTCGAACAACGCGATCGGCGGGAAGCTGCTGTTGACGATCCGGTAGGCTCTCGGCCATTGCACATCCACCAAATCGGGCATTTTCAACCGCGCACCCCGTCGAGGTAGCGGCGAACGTCGGCGATATCGATCACGCGCCCAGCCAGCATGTATTCCAGCGCCGTTTGGCCATTGAATGGCGCTGCCGTGTTCGGACTACTGACCCACGTGTAGGCACGCTCACGGCTGTTGCTGAAGATGATGCTCAACGCCTTATGAATGCCCATCAGGTAGGAGATGCGCTCAAGGGTGTCGTTAGGCAGACGTATGTTCGGCAGGTGTTTGTATTTGTAGAACGTGGTGTTACCAACGCCGCCGAGTAATGTGCGTTGCTGCTCGGCGCTACAGCCCCAGCGCTCCATAAGGTTGAAGAAGAACTTCAGCGCGACGCGGCCCGCTTCGGGGGCATCAAGTTGTTCACGTGGGATGAGGGCTGGGGATGAGGTAGTCATTGCGCCTCTCCTGATTTGATTTGCTTTCATACTAGTACAGATATGAACCAATTTATAAATCTGATTCGCAAGCGTAGAGACAATAATCCAAACCCAGATTGACAGCTTTACTCGCGATGCCGAGAATCGGCCCAAGAGCGCGAAACCGACTGCTATCAGGTGGCGATAGTCGGCGTTAGGAACCCCATTGATGACCTGAGGATCAGTGTCCGGGTGAGACCTCTCTCCCTATTTGGGGAGTAAAAAAAGACCGACAGCGATGTCGGTTTTTTATTGCCTCAATTATTTGAGCATTCCGTCGACCGACTCAAACCGCTGCAGAATATTCAGTGCTTCCAACATCGTTTGAGCTGTCTTATCCGTAGGGATTCGTGCAACGGAAGGCCGCTCTCGAGTCTCAATAACCTGGTGCTGCCGGGTGCCATTTGGGCAGTCCAGATCAACCGCTTCTTGTGATGCACTCAATTCGCCCACCTCATTCGGATCCGCAGCCATATAGGCTTGATGCCTTCCCACTGCTACTTCATCTGCTTTGACGAGTCGCCGCTATCAGCTCGGTCGCAAGTTAGCCTAAGACGCATCCACGTATTTCGCAGGCCAAAACCACTAACGTTGTCAGCCTTTTCCCCGTGAAAAATCGCCCCCTCGCACCAAAACCACGCACTTTTTTTGACCCCCATCACCCCCACGTCACCAAAAACCCCGATCCTGTGTCAGCCTCCAGCCATCGGCGAGGACATCGATTCGCTACTAAACCCGCGACAACTATGCTCAGGTACAGGAATATAGCCAGCATATGGCGCCTGACCGGCAGTCTCGTAAACAACAATACCCAGCCCACTTCAGAGGGCATTACCCATGGATAGCAGAACCTTACGCAACCTCATGCGCATCGTGCAGACCGGCTCGTTGTCGGCCGCAGCCGAGCATTCGTGCCTGACTGTGCAGGCGTTGGCCGCGCAGTTGAACAAGGTCGAAGAGCAGTTCGGTTTCCGCTTGTTTCGACGTTCCAACAAAGGGCTGACGCTGACGCCGCAAGGCACTGAGCTGACGCCTTATATGGACAAAGTGCTGATTGCCACGCGACAGATGGAAGAGAAAGTCGAGGCACTGAAAGTGCCGGGCCAGCGCACGTTGAAGGTTGCGTTGAACAACACCTTGTCGCCTGATTTCAACCGGCGAATGATCGGACGCCTGATCGAGGTGTTTCCCGATTATCAGATGGAATTCAGCTACGCCGAGTCGATGGAAAACCTCAGCAAGCTGAAAAATGAGGACTTTGACCTTGCGGTGCTGATCGGTCCGCAGCGGCCGGGTTTGCCGAGCATTGTCTTGCCGGATGTGCAGGTACAAGTGGTCGGCGCGCATTGCGGGCAGGAAAACGATCCGCTGACATTACTGGGCAACAAGTTTCAGGTGCGTCCTGCGGAAGATTGTCCGTATTCCCACAGCTTTTTGCGTTTTCTCGACGCCGGGCTGGGCAATCACGAGAACGGCCAGCGCATGGTCTATTCGTGCAGTGAAACGTTGACGCTGTCGTTGATTACGCAGATGGATGCGGTCGGCATGGTTTCGCGTGAGGCCGCGCAGAAGAACGGCCTGACGATTTTCCCCGGTTTCGAGGATTTCCTCGAGGTGCGCCTGGCGGTGAACAATCCGGAGTTGTCGAGCCAGGCGCTCAGCGACGTTGTCGATTTGCCGTTACATGAACGAGCCGAGCGCAATGTACGCAGCCGTCCCAACCGCCACACTGAGAAAGAGGTTTTTGCTGAAATACGCACATAACAACGTCGGAATCGCGGCATAGAATTCCGGGCGATCGAGCTGTATGTGCTGATCCTTGATCAACAAGGGTGTCAGGCTGATCGCAGCGACGATCGCCACCGGCAAGTATTCCAGCGCCCGCGCAACGAACGGCGGCCAGTGCTCGGTGTTGACTTGCAGTGGCAGCGCGCGTGGCAGGAAAGTCACGGCCATCATCAGCGCAACCACCAGAATCAGGAACGTTTGGTCAGGCATACACCCACTCCGCAGCCCACAAACGTGGCGATAAACACATTGAACGGCGAACTGCCGACCAGACTCAACGCGCCCATGCACAGCACAGCGGCCGCAGCGGCAATGAGTTTGTTGCGCGTGTTGCACAGCGACACCAGCACGTAGAGCATCATCGCCGTCAGGGCGTAGTCGAGCTGATATTTGATCAGGTGCGCCGCGTACTGTGCGCAGACCGCGCCAAGCAAACCACCGAGCACCCACGAGGTGTGGCAGAACAGGTTGAAGCCGATCAGATAACGCACGTTGACCGGTGCGCCAGTGCCAAGTTTGACGCTGTGGAACGCGAAGGATTCATCGGTCAGGCCACCGGCATAAGCCCAGCGTTCCATGCGGCTGAGCCCCAGCGCCCGCAGGGCCTTGGCCATGTACACCGACATCAGCATGTGCCGCGCATTGATCAGGAACGTAGTCAGCACGATGGTGGTCAGCGAGGCGCCGCTAGAGATCAGCGCCAGCGCGGCGAATTGCGAAGCGCCGGCATATACGAACAAACACATCGCCACTGGCAGCCACATCGGCAACCCGGCGTTGACGGCCATCAGCCCGAACACGAATGACACCGTGAAGTAGCCAGCGACGACCGGGCTGGCTTCGGCAAACGTGCGCGACGGCTGATGGGCAGCCATCAGCGGCGCACTGCCGGACGTTTCATTCATAGATCCCTCTCAAATGTCCGCTCGCCGTGGGGCTCGCAAAAACCCTGGGCAGTCCAGAATCGCTTGCCCGCGAGGTTAGCATCGTCGACGAACAGAAACATCCGTAACACGCCGACCCGTTTCATATCGGACGACGCCGCTTCAACCAGTCGTTGACCCACGCCCTGGCTGCGATAGCGCGGGCTGACCGCCAGATGATTGATGGTGCCGCGACTGCCGAGCATGCCACCGAGTACCGCGCCGACGATCTCGCCCGCCACGTCAAAGGCGAGATAGGCCGTGGTGGTTTTCTGGATCAGCACGCCACGCAGGCACTTGGCGTCCTGCCACTCGCAGAAGGACACTTCGTCGAACTGGCGGAAAAAGCGCTCCATGCGCTGCGCATCCTTGGCCGTGGCGCGTCGCAGCACCACCGGCGTCGAGCACTCGACGCCGTCGATTGGGGTGATCTGATTAGCGAACAATGTCGAAAGCGGTCCCGGGCCGCGAGAAGGAGATCGCCAGAATCTGCCGGTACGCCATCGCATGGGTGTGCGTGTTGCGGGCCGGGGTCACGTAGTGGCGCATGTCGCGATCGAGGAAGTAGGTGGTGTCGAGAATTTCCTGGTAAGTGGTCGACGCCAGTTGATGCTCGTGGATGTCGTACAAACGACTCTCCGCGCCCTCGACATTATTGCGGCCCCAGAAGTGCACACCGCTGAACGGATAGCCGTCGCAGTGAATGCCTTCGGGGGTGATTTCCAGTTGCTTGCCGGGTTTGATTTCGATGCGGATCTGATGGATCTGGCACTGCCAGATTTCATCGTGCAGCTCTTCCGGCAGTACGCTTTTGTACACTTCGAAATCGGTGTCGATCAGGCTGCGCATCACCGGTGAAGTAATTACTTCATCGGAGAAGTCCTGAAAGTGTCGTACCAGGCCGCCAACATAGGCGTTGTTCTCTTTCGACTGCACGTAGGCGCGATGCTCGAGTTGCTTGAGCTCGCGGGTTTTCGGGTTGTACTCAAAGTCGCTATAACGACGGTAACGCATGCCGGCTTCGGCCTGACCGTAGTAGCTGTCAGGCTCCATGTTTTCCCAACTTTTGGTCAGTCTGACGAAGTCGGCAAAATGACCGTAGAGATTGAAGTCACCACCCTGGACGTTGACATATTTGTCGCGCCGTAGCGATTCGCCCACTTCTCTGTTCAAAACGATCATTACCAAATTCTCCGCTGCGTTGAGCGGCCTAATCTATTAGGTGGAGAATTTGCGTCCATGAGAAAGAATTTCAGGCATTTAAAGTCCTGTTTGAAGCGGCGCTTGAAGCGACCTGAAAACAACTTTTACATGACAAAAACACCGGTTTATTCCGGTTTCCATCGAAAAACCGTCGAAAAAAAACCCCGAACCAGTCGGGGTTTTTCTTACGTTTCTTACACTGGATCAGGCATTAGAAAATGTTGATCGGGTAATCCACGAAAACGCGCAGTTCGTTACCGCTGACGTTGTACTCGCTGGATTTCTGCGAAACACGCAGGATCGAGCTGCGCAGTTTCACGCTCAGGTCTTTGGCCGGGCCACTTTGCACGACGTACTTGAACTGGTTGAAGATTTCGCGCTCGGTGCCGCCTTCGCTGGTGGACGTGGTGATGTTGTCGCCACGCACATAAGCGAAGTTGTAGCTCAGGCCCGGTACGCCGAATGCGCCGAAGTCGAGGCCGTAGCCCAACTGCCAGCTGCGCTCGTCTTCAGCGTTGAAGTCCGACCAGTAGGAGTTGGCCAGGTAGATGGTGTTGCCGCCATCGCCGACACGCTGCTGATCTTTCTGGTAGCCGCCGTAGGCGTAGCCCAGGTTGCTGTCGCCAGTGGAGCGCTGGTGCGCCACGGTGAACGAGTGCGGGCCGGTGGCGAAGGTGGCTGCCAGGCTCCAGATCTTGTTGTCCTGACCGGTGACGATGCTTTTGCCAGGCACGGTGTTTTCGCGCACGTAGGAGCTGTCCAGCTTGGTGCGATAGCCGTTGAAGTCCAGGGTCAGCGACTGATCCTTGTTGAACGGCAACACGTAGTTGGCGTTCACGTATTGTTTCTTCAATACGTCTTCGACGTCGGAAGCGTAGAGCGCGCCTTTGAAGTTTTCAGTGAACTGGTAGCTACCGCCCAATACGTTGATCGACTTCAGACCACCGCTGTCACGGCCTTCATCGCTTTTGCGCGATTCAGCGGTGAAACGACCGGCGTTCAGTTCCAGGCCTTTGATCTCTTTGGAAGTGATCAGGGTACCGGTGTAACTTTCCGGCAGCAGGCGCGAGTTGTCGTAGTTCAGCACCGGCAGGGCCGGCATCTGGTCGCCGTAGGTCAGCACGGTGTTGGAGAAGCGAAACTTCACCGCCGCGCCGGCCTTGGCCAGGTCGTTGGCCGCACTGCCGTAGTGGCCTTCCTGATAGCTGTTTTCTTGCTTGAAGAAGTCGATACCACCGGCGCCGCTACGGCCCTTGCCGCCGTCCAGACGCAGGGCGTACAGACCGAAAGCGTCGACGCCGACACCGATGGTGCCTTGAGTGAAACCGGACGAGAACGTACCGATGGCCGCTTGGCCCCATTCGGCCTTGTCGTCGTTACCGTTTTTGTAATCACGATTGATGTAGGCATTGCGCAGCAGCACTTTGAGGCTGCTGTCTTCAACAAACCCCTTGGACTCGGCCTGGTCGTTAGCCATGGCCTGAGTGGCACTCAACATCCCCAGTGCGATCAGACTGATTCGCTTGTTCAACATTTTGTTTTCCTTATTACGGGTTGAAACGCGCTGTGTCGAACGGCGGAAACGGCGCTTTTGCACTCTTTTATTCACCCCGAAACAAAAAGGCCCGCCCACGATAATGTGATGGCGGGCCTGCTCCTTATTTTGAGTCATGGCGGTTGGCCACAGGCGTTGGGCCGAATCGTAGCCGTGCCCTGAACAATGTGTCAATTTCAAGAATCGTCTTTAAATAGGCGAAAAACGTCTAAGAAACGTAAATTTTGCGCTGAGTCCTTGCTGGGAAATGCACGCAACCAGTGAATCCCGTGCGTATCACGCACAGCCGTCGATAGAACAAAACGCAGAGGCTTTACCTGGCTCATCGAGCACGATGGCTTGTCTCAACCAATCGGCAAAAGCCTGCGGCTTGCCCAGCCAGGGACTGATGTCGACCAACTGGAATGTGCCGTCCTGCTCCAGAGCCATGGTCGGAAAACCCTGACCGCCCAATTGCGCCAGAAACCGGCGACTGGCTTTTATATGGCTCTCGCTGTCAACGGACTCCAGCGCAACGTGGAAATCTGCCTGTGCATAGCCCATCTGCATCGCCAATTCCAACAGCACGGCTGAATCGGCAATGCGTCGCCCTTCCACATAGTGCGCCGTCTGTAACCGCCCCAGCAGGCGCAAACCGCCGCCGTCGATGGCTTCAGCCGCCATGACCGCAGCAATCGCTGGCGTCGAATCGAACACCGCTGAGTGATCACGCAGCAAACCTTCGAAATAGGCCTCACCAAAAGGCTGGCCGGTGTACTCGGCAATGCGTCGGTCATGGGGCATGACGTAATTGCGCAATTGCGGGGAAACACGCTGGCGATTGGCACCACTCATCATTCCGCCGGCATGGGCATTCACCGGCAACACTGACTGTGCCGCTTCCGCCAGCGGCTTGGCGCCGTAACACCAGCCACACAGCGGATCGTAGATGTAGTGAAGAATCATGGAAAAACTCCGGGAGAAAGTCAGGAAAATCGATGGCGGCAGATTAGTCCTCGCACTCTTGCGGAAAAACGCCGGAATGGCTTTCAGTCTGTTTCATGAATCGGTCGAATGATTCGTTCAGCCAGATTGTGTCGATCAGGACACAAATTGAAACAATCAGCCAAGGGAACTTATAAGGAATAATTAACGGAAGTAAATGCAAAGCATTACCATTCGCGCGATCGAATTCTTCCACCCTTTCGGATGCGCTGTTCAATGCCTGCCCCGTTCCGTCTTACGCCCGCCACCCTTGGGCTTTCTGCTTTTCTGTCCAGCGGTTTTGCCTACTCCGCGACCGAGTTACCCGCCACCGCAATCAGCGCCGAAGCGCAAGCCGATGACCCTCGGGTGAAGCTCAGCAGCACCGCGACTCGGACCTCGACGCCCGTACGTTATGTGCCGCAGGCGATCGATTCGATCAAGACCTCGAACGTCGCCAGCTACGGCACCAATGACATCGGCGACGCGTTGAGCGGCATGCCTAACGTCAGCAGCAGCGCCGACACCCGTTTCGACAGCCTGCGCATCCGCGGCTTCGACGCGAGCAACGATTTCTATCTGGATGGCATCCGCGACGACAGCCAATACAAGCGCGACTTGCACAATATTGAACGCGTCGAAGTGCTCAAAGGCCCGGCCGCCGTACTGTATGGCCGTGGCAGTCAGGGCGGGATCGTCAACCGCGTGAGCAAAATGCCCGAGTTCGGCCGGCGCTCGACTATCGAAGCCCAGGTTGGCAGCGAAGATTTGCGCAGTCTTTACGCCGACCTCAGCAGCGACCCGAGCGAAAACATTAGCCTGCGCCTGAACATGGGCAACATGGATGAAAACAGCTTCCGCGACGGTGTCAGTGGCAATCGCCAGTTGTTCGCGCCGTCGATGAGCTGGCAACTGACGCCGGACCTGAACTGGCTGGTGCAGTACGAATACAGCCGCTACAACCGCACCCCGGATCGCGGCATCCCCGGCATCAACGGGCGCCCGGCCGATGTCGGGCGCGATACGACCTACGGCAACGATCACGATTTCATCGACGACAAGTCGCAATCGCTGCGCTCGAAACTCACTTATGAAATCAATGACAACTGGCAACTGCGCCAGACCCTCGGCGTGTTCAAGCTCGACAGTGATTTCGACAACACCTACCTCACCGGTTACACGCCGGCGACCAACAAGGTCACGCGCCAGCACTGGCAGCAGGATCTGACCACTCGCAACGTCTATAACAACGTTGAACTTGAGGGCGGATTCGATACCTTGGGCCTTGAGCATCGCCTGCTCACTGGCATCGAGATCGGCAGCCAGCGCCGCGACCCGACGCTGTACAACGCGGCCTCTGGCAGAACCCCGGGCGCGCAGCCCGTACCGTCGCTCGACCTGTACAACCCGAACCGTGATCTGCGCCATACCGGCAGCATGCAGGTCTCCAGCAGCAGCCACACCGAAGTCGAAAGCCGTGCGGTATATGTGCAAGATCAACTGCGCTTGAACGATCAATGGCAAGTGCTCGCCGGTCTTCGTTACGACACTTTCGATATCGAGTCGACCAACAAACTGCGCAACATCTCCGAAGACCGCGACAGCCACAGCACCAGCCCGCGCGTCGGCCTGGTCTGGACGCCGCTACAAAACCATTCGTTCTACGCCTCGTGGTCGAAGACGTTTTCGCCGGTGGGCGGTGGCTTGATCGGCATCACTCCGGGTGCGGCCGGCAACACCAACGACCTCAGTCCCGAGCTGACCAAGCAGAAAGAAATCGGCGTGAAAAGCGACTGGTTCGATGACCGCTTGAGCACCACGCTGGCGATCTACGATCTGGAACTCTACAACCGCCGCACCACTGATCCAAACGATCCGACCCTGACGGTGATGTCCGGTCTGCAGCGCTCGCGCGGGATCGAATTGACGGCCACCGGCAATCTCGTCGGCAATTGGTACATGCGCGGTGGCGTCGGTCTGCAGGATGCGAAGATCGAGAAGGACAACAACGGCCTGGAAGGCAAACGCATCAACAACGTTGCCAAGCATAACGGCAGCCTGTTCCTGACCTGGAAACCGGAAATGGGCTGGTACGGCGAAACCGGCCTGACCCTGGTTGGCCAACGCTATGCCGATAACGCCAACACCACCGTGTTGCCGGGTTACGGCCGCTGGGATGCCCTGGTCGGTTACCGCTTCAAGGATTGGGATTTACGCGCGGCGCTGAACAACATCACCGATCGTGAGTACTACGCGTCGGCGACCAGCCAGTATCAGATTCAACCGGGTGCGCCACGTAGCGTCGTAATGACCGGCACCTACAGCTTCTGATTTCACACCAATCCTGTGGAAGCGAGCCTGCTCGCTCCCACATTGATTGGGTGTGTACAAAATAGCCGTGCATAAAAAAGCGCCGCCATCCCGGCAGCGCTTTTACCAATCCCTGTTGTGCTTCTTATCCTTCCATCACAGCCCACAATGCTTCCAGTTCGGCCTCGCTGAACAGGCCAGCGGGGTAACGCTCGATCATCATCCGGCGCGGATCAGGTTCCCTGATCTGACGCGTTCCATTGGACTTCAACCAGTGCGCGACAATCTGGAGCGATTCGCCGTTAACGGCCACGGGATGCAACGTCCGCTCGCTGACTACGTTCACTTCGGCGTTCATTTCAGCGCTCTCTCCCCGTTCGTGAGCGGCTACGTTATCCAAGGTTTATGACAGAACTGTTGAAGTTCTCCCCCCTCCCTAGTGCACGGGTGATGAATACAAGAGCTATGCCAATGTTTCTTAGTTGTCGACAAGCGGATACAAAGAAGCCCGCGGTCCTGTCGGGCTGCGGGCCTCAGTTGATGCATAGCGAGCTAATCATTACCCGGCTGATTTGTTAATCAACTCAAGGTGTTACGACTCAACTCACTCTTTGTGCGGCGCGGGTTGCTGTTGGGTAAGGCAATGGATATTGCCGCCACCCAGTAACAGTTCGCGACCCGGCACCATCACCACTTCGTGCTGCGGGAACAGCTTCTGCAGGATTTCCTTGGCCGGCGCGTCCATTGGATCGTCGAAGCTCGGCGCGATGATGCCGCCGTTGACGATCAGGAAGTTCACGTAGGAACCAGCCAGGCGCACAGACGGATTGCGTTCCTGCGTGCCGTCCACCGGGTCGACACCGGCGCACTCTTCTTCAGTCGCGTAAAGCGGCCCCGGAATCGGCATTTTGTGCACCGTGAACGGGCGACCCTTGGCGTCAGTGCTGCTTTGCAGAACTTTCAACGCAGCCTGGCAGCGCGGGTAGTTCGGATCCTGCGGATCGTCGGTCCACGCCAGCAGCACTTCGCCCGGACGCACGTAGCAGCAGAAGTTATCCACATGGCCGTCGGTTTCGTCGTTGAACAGACCGTCCGGCAGCCAGATGATTTTATCCACAGCCAGATTGGCGCTCAGTACCGCTTCAATCTCTTCGCGGCCCAGGTGCGGGTTGCGATTGCGGTTGAGCAGGCACTCTTCGGTGGTGATCAGCGTGCCTTCGCCGTCGACGTGAATCGAGCCGCCTTCAAGCACGAAACCTTCAGTGCGGTAACGCGGGCTGCGCTCGATCTCGAGGATCTTGCCGCCGACCTGCGAATCGCGATTCCACGGCGAGTACAGGCCGCCGTCGAAGCCGCCCCAAGCGTTGAAGTCCCAGTTCACACCGCGCACTTCGCCGCTATTGTTGATGACGAAAGTCGGGCCGCTGTCGCGTACCCAAGCGTCATCGCTGGACATCTCGACCACGCGGATATTCGGTACGTCGAGGCGCGCGCGGGCGTTTTCATACTGGCCGGCGGACACGGCCACGGTGACCGGTTCAAAACGCGCGATAGCCTTGGCCACCGCAGCATGTGCAGCTTGCGCCGGTTTGCCGCCCAGACGCCAGTTGTCCGGGCGCTCGGGCCAGATCATCCAGGTCTGCGTTTGCGGCGCCCACTCGGCCGGCATGTGAAAGCCGTCGGCGCGCGGGGTACTTTTCAAAGTTGTCATCGGGATCAGGACTCCAGGGAACCGTCGAGGGTTTTCAACGCGCCGTACAGGTTCGGACGGCGGTCACGGAATGAACCCCACGCGCTGCGAATGTGTTCGAGCTCGTCGAGGTTGAAAGTGTGCACAAGAATACCTTCTTCGGTTTTATTCAGCTCCTGCACTTTTTCGCCGAACTGGTTGGCGATGAACGAAGAGCCGTAGAACGTGATGTCGTAGCCGTCCTGTTCTTCGTTGCCGATGCGATTGCTGGCGATCAGCGGCATCAGGTTGGCGCCGGCATGACCCTGTTGCACGCGCTGCCAGTGATCGCGCGACGAAATGGTCTTGTCGTGCGGCTCACTGCCGATCGCGGTTGGGTAAAACAGAATCTCCGCGCCTTGCAACGCCATGCTGCGTGCGGCTTCCGGGAACCACTGATCCCAGCAAATGCCCACGCCGATTTTTGCGTAGCGGGTGTTCCACACTTTGAAACCGGTGTCGCCGGGGTTGAAGTAATACTTCTCGTGGTAGCCCGGGCCGTCAGGAATATGGCTTTTACGATAAATCCCGAGGTTGCTGCCGTCGGCGTCGATGATCGCGATGCTGTTGAAACGCGCGCGGCCGGCCAGCTCATAGAAGCTGATCGGCAGCACCACTTGCAGCTCTTTGGCGACTTTCTGGAAATGTTTGATCGCGACGTTTTCTTCCACCGTCGTCGCCAGTTGCAGATAGTCCGGGTTCGGCTTCTGGCAGAAGTACGGCGCCTCGAACAGCTCCTGAATCAGGATGATCTGCGCGCCTTTAGCGGCGGCTTCACGCACCAGCCTTTCAGCGATTTCGAGGTTGGCTTCCAGATCCCAGGAACAGGCCATCTGAGTGGCGGCAACGGTAACGATACGGCTCATGAATCATCTCCGGGCAAGTGCTTTGACGGTCGACAATTCGACCGAAAAGAAAACGCGCGCACCGGACATGAGATCACCAAGCCGGAGCAATGGCGACTTTATATCCGATAAATATCGGCTTTAGAAGCTTGCCAAATGCCTTTCGCCTAAATAATTCCGATAAAAGCCGATACAAATCGAACTATTGTCGCACTTCCTGTAGGAGCTGCGTTATAGGCCCTCGGTGAGGACTCGGTCGAGCATGTCGACAAAGAAATCCACACTCTGGCGCGACGTCACCATCGGCGGTTTGATCTTGAGAATGTTCAGATCATCCCCGGTCGGCTGCATGAAAATCCCCAACTCACGCAAGCGATCACACAGCAACACCGTCTCCTCGGTCGCCGGCTCCAGCGTCTCGCGATTGCGGATCAGCTCAAGTCCCAGATAGAACCCGGAACCGTGCACCGCGCCCACCAATGGATGTTTATCGATCAACGCTTCCAGACGCGCCTTGAAGTGGCCACCGACCACCTGCGCGTTCTCCCAGAGCTTTTCTTCTGCCATGACATCGAGCACCGCCATGCCGATCTGGCAACTGACCGGACTGCCGCCCGCCGACGAGAAGAAATAGCCCTCGGCCTCCAGCGCCTCGGCAATTTCCCGTCGCGTGATCACCGCGCCCAGCGGCTGACCGTTGCCCATGCCCTTGGCCATGCAGATGATGTCCGGCACCACACCCTGCTCTTCAAAGCCCCAGAAGAAGTGGCCCATGCGCCCGTAACCGACCTGCACTTCGTCGGCGATGCACACGCCGCCCTGCGCGCGCACCAGCGCGTATACCTGCTGGAGATATCCCGGCGGCAGCGAGATACCGCCGGCATTGCCATACACCGGCTCGCAGATAAACCCGGCCAATTGGCGCTTCTGCTCGGCGAGTTTTTTCAGGTGATGCTCAACGCTGCGCACGTAATCCGGCGCCGAGTCGAGACCGCGGAACTCCCCGCGATAAGTGTTTGGCGCAGGCACCGGATGCACCCAGTCCGGGCGGCTTTCCAGGGCTTTCGGGTTGTCGGCGATTGACGTCGATACCGCATCGGCGCCGACCGTCCAGCCGTGATAGGCCTCAAGCACGCTGATCATGTCGCGCCCGCCGCTGTAGGCCCAGGCCAGACGAATCGCCAGGTCATTGGCCTCGCTGCCGCTGTTGACCAGAAACACTCGATCCATGCCTTCCGGCGCCAATTTCAGCAAGCGTTCGGAAAACTCGGCGACCGCCGCATAGTTGAAGCGCGAATTGGTGTTGAGCAGCGACCACTGCCGTGCAGCGACAGCGGCCATGCGCGGGTGACCGTGACCGAGCACTGCAACGTTGTTGAGCATGTCCAGATAGGAGCGGCCCTGCATGTCGATCAGGTGGTTTCGCCAGCCGCGTTCAATGCGCGGCGGATCGACGTAATAGTGTTTTTGCGTGCGGGCGAAACTGGCATCGCGGCGTTCGAGCAGGGTTTTCGCGTCCAGCTCCGGCTCGGCATCGCAGGCCAGTCCTAACAACGCCGCTGGCGATGGGCACAGTGCCTGCCACGCCGATGCCTGCGCCGGAGTGCAAAACAACGGCGCATCAAGCTGCGCGCCCCGACACAACTGCACCCGCAACGAGCCGCTGACCGCGCCCAGCACCTGACCTTTGACCAGCGCCGCGCCGTTGTGCAGCGACGGTGTCACGCCCCACAGCCGCACGCTGAGTTGCGGGCCATCCAGTTGCAGCACACCGTCTGCGGCCTGATGCACGACGCCAGCGAACGGCGCCTCCACGGTGGTGCCCTCGGGCACGCGCAATTCCACGTGCAGCGGGAAGGTGTCCTGTTCAACGGCACTGTCGGGACGAGTGCGCGACAAACGGTACTGACCATAACGGCTCGCCGCCAAACCATGGGCCGCCGCCGCTTCGTTCAACAGGTGCTGATCGATGTCTGCCTGTTCCCAGTTGCCGGCCTCGAAATGCGGACTCAGGACACCGAGATCGATCAGGGCAAATTCACGCCCGACCAGACCGGGCAGCAAGGGCGCAAAACCTGCGCTGTCGAACGCCGGCAATGCGTGACCGACGGCCGTGAGGATTGCCGCTTCCATCAGCGCCTGTGGCACCGATGTGGCCACGCGGAAGATTTCCCACTCATGGCTGAGGTTGTCACGGCTGTAAGTATTCGCAGGATCGATGCTGACCTGTTGTTCGCCACTGAGCACCAGCACCGCCGCACGCGCGACAATCAATGGCCACAGCGCTTGCAGCTCTTCGTGTTGCAGCGGGTTGACCGCGTGGTAAGCCTGCACTGCCGGCAGAATGACAAACGGATCACCACCGGCGTGATGCAACAATGCCGCACAAGTCACCGACAGATCAGTGATGCGCCAGGTGCGCACCAGATCGCCAAAGTCGATCACCCCCTGCAACTGCCAGTGCCGCTGGGCATCGCGCGCCCAGACGGCGTTGTCATCGGTGATGTCCATGTGAATCGCCTGCACCGGCAGCTTGCCCTGCAACGGCTGCAAACGGTGCTCGGCCTGTTCGGCCGCATCGGCAATCACTGCGCGTTGCTGCTCATCCTTGATCACTGGCAGCAGATGGCTGATCAGTGCACTGGCGTGGCGGGCATCCCACTGCAACGTGCGCTCAAGGCCCGGATGGTCGAACCCGGCCAGCGCCAGATCCATCTCGCCGCAGAGCCGGCCAAACCCCGCCACCACGTCGCGCCCCAAGTGATCGAGATGCGTAAGCGGCTGACCCTCGATGTAATCCAGCAGCCGCACATGGACGGCTTCGCTGCCGACCGCCAGTGACAACAGATCTTCGCCGTTATTGGCCGCGATCACCCGCGGCACCGTCACCGCCGAGTGCTCGGCCAGATACTTGAGGCCCGCATGCTGGGCTTGCAGCTCCACCAGGGCGTAATCGCCTCGACAGATTTTCAGCACGAACCGCCCGCGTGGGCTGTCGACGCGAAAATTCAGATCCTGCTGGCTGCCAAGGGGCTGCAACGTGCCGCTGAGTCCGTAGTGTTCCGCCAGCCATTGCCGGGCCTGCTCGGCAGAAACCTGCGGGCTGGGCAAACTGGCGCGATGAATCAACGTGGCGAGCGGCATGAAACGACCCCTTAAATGTTATTAGGCGCCTATATCGCCATTGCTGGACGGGATCCGCAACCCCCAACCGCGCAAAGGTATACGGGCTATTTGTCTTGCAGCACTCGCACCCTCCGGCACTTCGCGCAAGAATGTTCGCCATTCACACCTGCCTATGGAACTCCCCATGAATGTAATCACCACCGACCTGCCCGGTGTCCTGATCATCGAACCGAAGGTGTTCGGTGACGAGCGCGGCTTTTTCTACGAGAGTTTCAATGCCAAGGCGTTCCAGGACGCTACCGGTCTGGACACGCAATTCGTTCAGGACAACCACTCGCGCTCGCAAAAAGGCGTACTGCGTGGCCTGCATTACCAGCTGCAAAACACTCAGGGCAAACTGGTCCGGGTAACTGTCGGTGAAGTACTGGATGTCGCCGTGGACATTCGCCGCAGCTCGCCGCACTTCGGAAAATCGGTGGCTGTGCGCTTGTCGGCCGAAAACCATCGTCAACTGTGGGTGCCGGAAGGTTTCGCCCATGGTTTCGTGGTACTGAGCGAGTTCGCTGAATTCCTCTACAAGACCACTGACTACTACGACCCAGCGTCCGAGCGCAGCATTCGCTGGGATGACCCCGCGCTGGGCATCGACTGGCAGCTGGACGAAGCGCCGAAGCTGTCCGCCAAGGATCAAGCCGCAGTGCTGCTCAAGGACGCTGACGTCTTCGCCTGAGCCTAGGCATAATGCGCCTGACATCTCAGGCGCATCCGGCTCATGAAACCAACCCTCCCCCGCAGACCCCGCTGGCGCAGCCTCGCGCTGCTGGCCCTGTGTCTGGCGCCGCTGCTGTGGCCGCTGGAACATCTCGCCGAGCGCTATTACCGCAGCGAACTGGCCGGACAGAACCGCCAGACCCTCGATCTGTACGTCGCCAACCTGCTGGGCACCCTGCACCGCTATGAAGTGTTGCCGCAAATTCTCGGCGACCTGCCGGCCTTGCGCGCGGTACTCGGCGCGCCAGACGACGGCGTCAGCCAAGGCAATGCCAATCGCCTGCTGAAGAACATCGCCGCGCAGACCGGCGCCGAAGTCATGTACCTGATGGACACCAGCGGGCAGACGCTGGCGGCGTCGAACTGGGACAAACACGATAGTTTCGTCGGCCGCAATTTCTCGTTCCGTCCGTACTTCAGTGAAGCCATGGCCGGGCGCCTCGGACGCTTTTTCGGTCTCGGCACGACCTCGGCCAAACGCGGCTACTTCTTCGCTGCCGCCGTGCGCAACGGCGAAAAAATCATCGGCGTGCTGGTGATCAAGGTCGACCTCGACCACACCGAAAGCCTGTGGGGCAAAACTCCGGAACAACTGCTGGTGACCGACCATAACGGCGTGGTCATCCTCACCTCGCGCCCGGAATGGCGCTTCCGTTCGACCCGTAACTTGAGCGACAGCGAACGCTCGGCGATCACCGCCATCCAGCCTTACCCGACCCGCGAGCCGCGCCCCCTGAACCTCAGCCCGACTGCGTGGCTGATCCAGACCCACGACATCGCCGAAACCGGCTGGAGCGTCAGCATCCTCGCCCCGCGCACGCTGATCGACCGTCCAGTGCGCACCGTGGTTGCCATCGGCGGCGCCACGCTCCTGGTGCTGATGCTGTTGCTCGGTCTGATGATGCAGCGCCGTCGGCATTATCTGGAACGCATCGCGTTCGAGGCCAAGGCACGCCGTGAACTGGAAGGCCGCGTGGCGGAACGTACCAGCGACCTCGAAGGCCTCAACCGGCGTTTGAAGGAGGAAGTGCTGGAGCGTGAACAAGCCCAACAGGAACTGGTGCGTGCCCAGGATGACCTGGTCCAGGCCGGCAAGCTGTCGGCGCTGGGGACGATGTCAGCGAGCATCAGCCACGAACTCAATCAGCCGTTGGCAGCGATCCGCAGCTACGCGGAAAACGCCGAAGTGCTGCTCGATCATCAGCGCACCGACGATGCGCGCGGCAACCTCAAACTGATCAGCGAACTGACCGGGCGCATGGCTTCGATCATCGCCCACCTGCGCGCGTTTGCCCGCCGCGATCGCCACGCGCCGGAAAGCGTTGCCCTGCAACCGGCACTCGACGATGCCTTGGCGCTGCTGGCCAAACGGCGTCGCAGCATGGAAGTCGAACTGATTCGCGATCTGCCAGCCGCGACTCTGTGGGTCGAGGCCGGGGAAACGCGCCTGCGTCAGGTGCTTGGCAACCTGCTGGCCAACGCCCTCGACGCTCTCACCGAGAAAGGTCCGCCGCGCAAACTCTGGCTGAGTGCCGAATCCACCGCCGAAGGCGTCAATCTGTACATTCGCGACAACGGCCCGGGCTTTTGCATGGAAGCCCTCGGCCGCGCCAGCGAGCCCTTTTACACCACCAAGACCCGCACTCAAGGCCTTGGCCTGGGGCTGGCCATTTGTGAAACGCTGATGCGCGCCTTCGGCGGTGAACTGTCGTTCGCCAACCACAAGCAAGGTGGCGCCTTGATTACCCTGCGGCTGCGCGCCGGTGCGCCCGGGGTCAGCCTGCAACCGTCCGAGGATCGAAGTGCATGACCATCGACAATCGCATTCAGGTGGTGTTGATCGACGACGATCCGCACCTGCGTCAGGCCCTCGGCCAGACCCTGGACCTGGCCGGCCTGAAAATTCTGCCGCTGTCCGAAGCCAAAGGCCTGGCCGCACAGCTTGAGCGTGACTGGCCGGGTGTGGTGGTCAGCGATATCCGCATGCCGGGCATGGACGGTCTCGAATTGCTCAGCGAACTGCACGCGCAGGATCCCGAACTACCGGTGTTGCTGATCACCGGCCACGGCGATGTGCCGCTGGCAGTGCAGGCTATGCGTGCCGGCGCTTATGACTTTCTTGAAAAACCTTTCGCCAGCGATGCGCTGCTCGACAGCGTGCGCCGCGCCCTGGCCTTGCGCCGACTGGTGCTGGACAACCGTAGCCTGCGCTTGGCCCTCAGCGATCGCAATGAACTGAGCGCGCGGCTGGTCGGCCATTCGACGCCCATGCTGCGCCTGCGCGAGCAGATCGGCGCGCTGGCCGCGACCAAGGCTGACGTGCTGATCCTCGGCGAAACCGGCGCCGGTAAAGAAGTGGTCGCCCGCGCCTTGCACGATTTATCCAGCCGCCGAAACGGCCCGTTCGTCGCGATCAACGCCGGCGCCCTTGCCGAGTCGGTGGTGGAAAGTGAACTGTTCGGTCACGAACCCGGCGCGTTTACCGGCGCGCAAAAACGGCGGATCGGCAAATTCGAATTCGCCAATGGCGGCACATTGTTTCTCGATGAAATCGAGAGCATGAGCATGGATGTGCAGGTGAAGTTGCTGCGCATGCTGCAAGAGCGCGTGGTCGAGCGTCTGGGTGGCAATCAACTGATCCCGCTGGACATCCGCGTCATCGCCGCGACCAAGGAAGACCTGCGTCAGGCCGCTGACCAGGGCCGTTTCCGCGCCGACTTGTATTACCGCCTCAACGTCGCGCCACTGCGCATTCCGCCACTGCGTGAGCGCGGTGAAGATGCGCTGGTGCTGTTCCAGCATTACGCCGATGAAGCCAGCGCCCGCCACGGTTTGCCGCCCCATGAACTGCAACCGGCGCAACGCGCCTTGCTGCTGCGCCACACCTGGCCGGGCAACGTACGCGAACTGCAGAATGCCGCCGAACGTTTCGCCCTCGGCCTGGAACTGGCGCTGGATAACGCTGACGTCGAGGGCGGTGGCAGCACCACGGTCGAAGTCATCAATGGGGGGCTCAGCGAGCAGGTGGAAAATTTCGAGAAATCGCTGATCGCTGCTGAACTGGCGCGCTCCCACAGTTCGGTGCGCAGCCTCGCCGAAGCCTTGGGCATTCCGCGCAAGACCCTGCATGACAAATTGCGCAAGCATGGCCTCAACTTTGGCGATAGCAGCCATGGGGACGAGAACGAATGAGTACAGACAGTCGCTATCTGGAATCGGTCCTGCATCACGATATCCCGCTGACCCGAGACATGGGCCTTAAGGTGCTCGACTGGCATGAACAGCAACTGAGCCTGCATCTGCCACTCGACCCGAACGTCAACCACAAGAGCACGATGTTCGGCGGCAGTCTTTACTGCGGCGCGGTGCTGGCCGGTTGGGGCTGGTTGCATTTGCGTCTGAAAGAGGAAGGAATCACCGACGGGCACATTGTGATTCAGGAAGGGCAGATCAGTTATCCGCTTCCGGTCACCGGGGACGCTACGGCGATTTGCCCGGCGCCTGATGCGAAGGAGTGGAAGAGGTTTCTGGCGATGTATCGGCGTTATGGGCGGGCGCGGTTGACGTTGAACACGCGGATCGTCAATGCGGGTAGCGATGAGGATGCCGTGAGATTTACCGGGCAGTACGTTTTGCACCGGTAAAGATCAAGAGCCCCTCACCCTAACCCTCTCCCCGAGGGAGAGGGAACTGACCGAGGTGTCTTGCGTTATACATCGACCTGAAAGACCGCAGCGATTGTGGATTCAGCAAAGCTCGACCAGGTCGGCGCTACTCTCAAATATCCCGCGATCAGCTCCCTCTCCTGGGGGAGAGGGCTGGGGTGAGGGAGATTTCGGATCAGCCCACTTAACCGCGAGCCAACTCCAACAATCTGGAACGCCAGGCCGCCTTGGCCGGCAATGCCAAAAAGAACTCATTGAGTAGCGATTCCCGCGCCGGGTAACAGAACGCCTCCCCGCGCAGATCCAACACCTCACCGCCTGCACCTTCCAGCACACCTTGAGCCGCCGCCGTGTCCCACTGCGAAGTCGGCGCCAGTCGCGGATAGCAATCCGCCGCGCCTTCAGCCAGCAGGCAGAATTTCAGCGAGCTGCCAATATTGGCCAATTGCAACTCGCCCAGACTCGCACTCAACCCGGCGAGCAAACGTTCTTGCTCGGGACTCGAATGGCGACGGCTGGCGACCACGGTGAACGCCTCGCCCGGCCCTGGCACATCGCGCACCTGAATCGCAACCGGCGTGCCGCCCTTGTCGCAACGCCAGGCACCGAGGCCTGCGCCGCCAACGTAGAAACGACCATTGGTCGGCATCGACACCACGCCGAACACCACGCGGCCGTTTTCGATCAGCGCAATGTTGACGGTGAACTCTTCGCTGCCGCTGATAAATTCCTTGGTGCCGTCCAACGGGTCGACCAACCACCAGCGCTGCCAGCCGGCGCGCACGCTCTGAGGGATGTTGGCGTCTTCTTCCGACAACACTGGAATGCTCGGGTCCAGCGCCGTCAGCCCGGCGAGGATCAGGTGATGCGCGGCCAGATCCGCCGCAGTCACGGGCGAGTCATCGGACTTGGCCGTGACTTCAACGCCGGCGCGCCAGAATGGCAAAATCGCCTCGCCGGCCTGCAATGCCAGCTCAACGACCGGCGCCATCAACGGGTGGGGAAACGTCATCGATATCTCACTCATGCTGGAAAGAACCCGCGCTCGGTCAGCAGATCGCGGGTCAGATACAGTGCAGCCAATGCACGGCCTTCGGAAAACTGAGGATTGAGCGCCAGCGACGACAGTTCGCGCAGGTTCACTTTGTCGACACGCATCGGCTCAGGCTCGTCGCCTTCCAGACGTTCCTCGTACAAATCAGTCGCCAGGACCACCTGAATCTTCTGGCTCATGTAACCGGGCGACAGCGACAGCTCGGTCAGATGTTCCAGTTGTCGCGCGCCAAAACCGGCCTCTTCCTTGAGCTCACGCTCGGCTGCGGCCAACACATCCTCGCCCGGTTCGATCAGACCTTTGGGCAAGGACAATTCGTATTCGTCGGTGCCGCCACAATACTCTTCAACCAACACCGCGTGTTCGGCATCCAGCATCGCCACGATCATCACCGCGCCGTAGCCCGCACCTTTGCCGACCAGACGCTCGTAAGTGCGTTCCACGCCGTTGGAAAAGCGCAGCTTGAGTTCTTCGACGCAAAACAGACGGCTGGTGGCGACGATCTCGCGGGCAAGTACGGTGGGTTTCTGGCGCATGCAAAGCTCCTTGGCGTGAACGCGCTACTATAACGCGGCTTTCCCGATTGTTTATGTCGGATATCTTTCTACCGTTCGAGACGTTGCCATGCCTTCATTACCGTGGTCCGACATCGATACCGTTCTGCTGGACATGGACGGCACGCTGCTGGATCTGCACTTCGACAATCACTTCTGGCTGGAACACCTGCCCCAGCGTTACGCCGAACTGCACGGGGTCAGCCGGGCCATGGCCGAAATGGAATTGCAGCCGTTGTTCGAACGCCATGCCGGCCAGTTGCAGTGGTATTGCCTGGATTTCTGGAGTACCGAACTGAAGTTATCGGTGCGTGAACTGAAGCTGGAAACTGCGCACCTGATTGCCTTGCGGCCAGATGCCGATACCTTTCTGGAAGCGATCAAACGCGCCGGTAAGCGGGTGATCATGATCACCAACGCGCACCGCGATTCGTTGTCGCTGAAGCTGGAGCGAATCGAACTGGCGCCATATTTCGAGCGGTTGATCAGCTCCCACGATTACGGTTTCCCCAAGGAGAATCTGCAGTTCTGGGATGCCTTGCAGGCGGACATCGGCTTTGATCCGGCACGCAGTCTGTTTATCGACGACACCTTGCCGATTCTGCGCAGTGCGCGGGATTTTGGTGTGGCGCATTTGTTGGCGGTGAAGGAGCCGGACAGTCGCAAGGGGCCGAAGGACACGGCTGAGTTTGCGGCGGTTGAGGATTATCGGAATCTGATCGCTGGCCTTTGATCTTTGTAGGAGCTGCCGAAGGCTGCGATCTTTTGATCTTGTTTGGAAAAATCAAAATCAAAAGATCGCAGCCTGCGGCAGCTCCTACAGGAGTGTTGTGTTACTCAGGAATACGCAGTGTCTGCCCCGGATAGATTTTGTTCTCATCCTTGAGCATCGGTTTGTTGGCCTCGAAAATTTTCTTATATTTGTTGGCATCCCCGTACACACGCAGAGAAATCGCGCTGAGGGTGTCACCCGACTTGACCACGACAAATTGTGCAGCAGTGACAACTGGGCCAGTCACGGTGATCTGATCATCAACACTGCCAACCCCGGCAATGTTACCCACCGCCAACAGAATCTTCTCTTTCTCTTCCTGACTCGCGACTTCACCGGTGACGGTCACTTTGTCGCCGTCCACCGTCGCCTGCACATTCGGATTGCCCAGGCCGACCTTGCTGATGTGTTCCTTCAACTGTTCACTGGCATTGGCGTTGCCCGGGGTCAGCAGATCGATCAACTTCTCACCGGCTTCTTTAACAAAACTAAAAAGGCTCATCGTGGTTCTCTCCATGGAATAAAGGTTCAGTCGTCCAAGCCTAGACCACCGCAGACAAACCCGGTTCCAAGCCGACCAATGACCCTGCCACCGCGCAAGCGGTAGAATCTGCCAACCCTGCCAGCGCCTGGAGCGAAGATGGACATCAAGCAGCTGAAATTCCTCATCGCCCTCGACGAAACCCGCCATTTCGGCCAGGCCGCCGCGCGTTGCCATATCACCCAGCCAACGCTGTCGATGCGCCTGCGCAGTCTTGAAGAAGAACTCGACCTGCCACTGGTCAACCGTGGCCAGCGTTTCGAAGGTTTCACCGCGCCGGGCGAGCGCGTGCTGGCGTGGGCACGTTCGGTGATGGCGGCGTATGACGGTTTGCACGCGGAAGCGGCGGCGTGTCGCGGCAATCTGATCGGCACGCTGAGGCTGGGCGTGGTGCCGCTGTCGAGTTTTGATCCGCTGCCGTTGATGCAACGCCTGCACAGCGCCCACCCGAATCTGCGCTTTGAAATGTCGGCACTGAGTTCTGAGCAGATCCTCGAGCATCTGGCGAACAACCGAATCGACATCGGTGTTTCTTATCTCGACCGCCTGGATCACGAACGTTTCGAATCACTGGCATTCGACGAAACCCGCATGGGCCTGCTGTACGACCAGCGCACTTTTACCTTCGGTGAAGCTCCGCTGAGCTGGGAATCACTGATCGAACTGCCGCTAGGCATGCTCACCAGCGGCATGCATTTCCGTCAATCCATCGACCACAACTTCCACAGCCGTGGCCTGACTCCGCAACCGTTGCTGCAAACCGACGCCGTGCATCAATTGTTACAAGCAGTACACGGCGGCTTTTGCTGCGCGATCATGCCGCTCGACGGCGGCCTGGAAAAACTCACCGACCACCTGCGCCTGCAACCCATCGAAAACGCTCAAACCCTCGCCCCGCTGGGCCTGATCATGCGCCGTGGCGCCCCGCGTTCAGCGTTAGCCGAGGCCTGTTTCGCGCTGTATCAGAAATCGCCAACGGTGCCTTGATCGACGGCCTCTATCGATAGATCGACACTAGCGATTAGACGCGACAACTTGCCGCGCCTAGTCTTAACGTTGATCAAACCGTCGGTGATGCCATGAACGCCAAGCGCCCTGCCTGCGCGGCGCCTGCACTTGAAACGCCCGCGCCTGCCGCCAGCCAGACCTACAGTTACAGCGATTTACCCCGTGAGGAATCGGCCAGCACTGCGCTGGCTGAGGAAGTCGCGTTGGCGATCGCCTACAACGGCATCAGTCAGGCGGTGATGCTGGTGACACCGACCGACCTGGAAGACTTCATCGTCGGCTTTAGCCTCGGCAGCGGCATCATCGAGGACGCCACCGACATCTATGACCTGCAACTGACCGGCGCCGGGTCTGCGCAATACGCGCAAGTGACCATCGCCAACCGTGCGTTCTGGAATCTCAAGCAACAGCGCCGGCAAATGGCGGGCACCAGCGGTTGCGGGTTGTGCGGTGTTGAAGCGGTGGAGCAGGCATTGCCCGACCTCAAGGTGTTGTCCGGCGCGCCGCTGCCACCGAGCGAATGGCTCGACGGTCTGCGTCAGCGCATCGGCGCGTTTCAACCGCTCGGTCAGCACTGCGGCGCGGTGCATGCGGCGGTGTTCATGAACGCCAGCGGCGAATTGTTGCTCGGGCGCGAAGACATCGGCCGGCACAACGCCCTCGACAAGCTGATCGGCGGACTGATCCGCCAGAAGATATCCACAGATGGCGGACTGGCGATTGTTACCAGCCGTTGCAGTCTCGAATTGATCCAGAAAGTTTTGCGCGCCGGCATCCAGACCCTGGTCAGCCTTTCCGCACCCACCGGCCTTGCCGTGCAATGGGCCCGTCGACACAACCTCAATCTCATCCACCTGCCGCAGAAAAGTGCGCCGCGGGTGTACAGCCCCGCGATGGAGAATCAAGCGTGAGCCAACATCATCAAGCCGACCAGAAACCTGTCCCGCGCTACAAGCCTTACAAAGGTGCCGCCGGTGGCTGGGGTGCCCTGATCAGTGTGGCTCAGGCCTGGTTGACCAGCGACAACGCCCTGAAAAACCTGCGCATGATGCTCAAGACCAACCAGAACGGCGGCTTCGACTGCCCGGGTTGCGCGTGGGGCGATTCGCCGGAAAGCGGCATGGTCAAGTTTTGCGAGAACGGCGCGAAAGCGGTGAACTGGGAAGCGACCAAGCGTCGTGTAGACGCCAAGTTTTTCGCCAAGCACAGCGTTACTTCGCTGCTGGAGCAGAGCGACTACTGGCTTGAGTATCAGGGCCGTCTGACCGAGCCGATGGTTTATGACGCCGAAACCGATCGCTACAAGCCGATCAGTTGGGACGACGCCTACACGCTGATCGCCAAGCACCTGCAAAGTCTGCCGAGCCCCGATCTGGCCGAGTTTTACACCTCGGGTCGCGCCAGCAACGAAGCGGCGTACCTGTATCAACTGTTTGTGCGCGCCTACGGTACCAACAACTTCCCGGACTGCTCGAACATGTGCCACGAGGCCAGCGGTGTTGCCCTGGCGCAGAGCGTCGGCGTCGGCAAAGGCACCGTGACCTTCGATGACTTCGAACACGCCGATGCGATTTTCGTTTGGGGCCAGAACCCGGGCACCAACCACCCGCGCATGCTCGAACCCTTGCGTGAGGCAGTGAAACGCGGCGCGCAAGTGGTGTGCATCAACCCGTTGAAAGAGCGTGGCCTGGAGCGCTTCCAGCACCCGCAACACCCGATCGAAATGCTCACCAACGGCGACAAGCCAACCAACACCGCGTATTTCCGTCCGGCCCTCGGTGGCGACATGGCGCTGCTGCGCGGCATGGCCAAGTTCCTTCTGCAGTGGGAGCGCGATGCGCAGAAGGCTGGCGAGCCTGCTGTGTTCGATCACGACTTCCTCAACGCCCACAGCGCCAATGTGCTGGAGTACCTCGGTGTCGTTGACGATACGCCGTGGGAACAGATCGTCGAGCAATCCGGCCTGACCCTCGTCGAAATCGAGCAAGCCGCGCGTATGTACGCCAAGGGCAAGAACGTAATCATGTGCTGGGCGATGGGCATCACTCAGCATCGCCACTCGGTGCCGACGATTCAGGAAATCGCCAACCTGATGCTGCTGCGCGGCAACATCGGCAAACCGGGCGCCGGCCTGTGCCCGGTGCGCGGCCACAGTAACGTGCAAGGCGACCGCACAATGGGCATCAACGAGCGTCCGCCGGTGGCGTTCCTCGATTCGCTGGAGCGACGCTTCCAGTTCAAGGTGCCGCGCCACAACGGCCACAACGTGGTTGAAGCGATCCACGCAATGGCTGAGGGTCGCGCGAAGGTCTTCATCGGTCTGGGCGGCAACTTCGCCCAAGCCACGCCGGATAGCCCGCGTACCTTCGCCGCACTGAGCAATTGCGACCTGACCGTGCAGATCAGCACCAAGCTCAACCGCAGCCACCTGGCTCACGGTAAAGACGCGCTGATCCTGCCGTGCCTCGGTCGTACCGACATCGATATCCAGACCGAAGGCCCGCAAGCGGTCACCGTGGAAGACTCGTTCAGCATGGTTCACGCCTCCAACGGTCAGTTGCAGCCGCTGTCGAACCAGATGCGTTCCGAGCCGTCGATCATTGCCGGGATCGCTGCCGCCACATTGGGCAGTAAACCGGTGGACTGGAACTGGCTGGTGGCTGATTACGGGCGCATCCGCGAACTGATCGCCGACACCATTCCCAACTTCAAAGCGTTCAACGAGAAGATCAAGAACCCGGGCGGTTTCTACCTCGGCAACAGCGCCGGCGCACGCAAGTGGAACACGCCGTCGGGCCGGGCCAACTTCCGCGCGAACATGCTGCCGAAAGATCTCGTGCACGAACGCACCCGCGCCACCGGACAACTGCCGGATCTGATACTGCAATCGATGCGCTCCCACGATCAGTACAACACGACGATTTATGGCCTCGACGACCGTTATCGCGGGGTCAAGGGCCAGCGTGATGTGCTGTTCGCCAACGAGGCGGACATCATTCGTCTGGGCTTCCGGCCGGGGCAGAAGGCCGACATCGTTTCGCTGTGGGACGATGGTCGCGAGCGTCGGGTGAAGGGCTTCACCTTGCTGGCGTTTGATATTCCGGCCGGGCAAGCGGCGGCGTATTACCCGGAAGTGAATCCGCTGGTGCCGCTGGAGAGCACTGGGGATGGCAGCCATACCCCGACGTCGAAGTTCATTGCGATTCGGTTGGAAGCGGCGAGTGAGACTGGGTTGATCATGGCCAAGTCGGCTTAATCCAAAATCAAAAGATCGCAGCCTTCGGCAGTTCCTACGCCGATTCCTGTAGGAGCTGCCGAAGGCTGCGATCTTTTCGCTTCTGCTTTTCAAACGCCCACAAAAAAGGCCGCTTTTTCACAAAAGCGGCCTGTCCGAAGTAGCTAAAGACCGGCGAAAATCGGTTAAGTTCCGCTGAAAAAACAGCAACTTGCAAAATTGTATACAGGTCGTGTTATTCGTCGGATTTCGATTGTCACGCTTGTCACACAGCCTCAGGATCGGCGCCGTCATCCCTTTGAGGCTCATCTATGAAGTTCTCCTCGATTCTCTTGTTGTCCCTTGGCCTGGTCAGTGGTTTTGCTTCCGCAGGCGGCACCACCGAAGCAGGTGTGGGCGGCGCATTGGGCGGGGTTCTTGGCTCGGTCGTCGGTCAGTCCTTAGGCGGCAATACAGGTTCCACCATCGGCGCAGCCCTCGGCGGCGCGGGTGGCAGTGCGGTCGGCGCCGACAAACGCAGCCGTGGCGAAGCCGCCATCGGTGGTGCGTTGGGCGCAGCCGGCGGTAACGTGGTCGGCCGCAGCATGGGCGGCACCACCGGCAGCCTGATCGGCTCCGCAGCAGGTGGCGGTGCCGGTGGCGCGCTGGGTAACTACATGGGTAACAAGAGTGATGACGATGATCGTCATTATGATCGCCGTCGTGACCGTGACCGTGGTTATTACCGCGACCGTCACCCGGGCCGCGGCCACGCTTACGGCCACCGCAAACATCACAAGTATTATCGCGACTGAGGCCTCAAACACCTTGCTGGCCGGTAAAGCAAAATCGCAGCCCAAGGGCTGCGATTTTTTTTGCCGTTTACACCACCAGGTATTCCAGTGCCTGCCGCAGTTCGGCAGGAATCGGCACCGGCTGATTAGTCGCCCGATCGACGAATACGTGAACGAAGCGCCCGGCCGCACACGCCTCGCTTTCGCCGACCTTGAACACTGCCAATTCGTACTGCACTGAACTGTTGCCCAGCTTGCCGACCCGCAAACCGATCTCGATCAGATCCGGGAAAGCGATCGAGGCGAAGTAATCACACGCCGAACTGACGACAAACCCCACTATCTCGCCGTCATGGATATCCAGACCACCGACTTGAATCAGGTAGGTGTTCACGGCCGTGTCGAAGAAGCTGTAGTAGGTGACATTGTTGACGTGACCGTAGGCGTCGTTGTCGTGCCAGCGCGTGGTGATGGGCTGGAAGTGAGGGTAGTCGGTGCGCTGAGGGGTGGACATGGTTGTGCTGGTTCTCTTGTTTTTTCAGTGAGGCTGCTTGCCCTCACCCTAGCCCTCTCCCAGAGGTAGAGGGGACTGACCGAGGTGTTCTCTCGAAATACACCGACCTGAACTGTCGAGTCGAACTCAAGTTTTGAAACCCACGCAGATCGGCTCCCTTTCCCCTCGCCCCCTTTGGGGGCGGTCCGACGTTTCGGGAGGGCTGGGGTGAGGGGGATCGATTCTGGCGGCGACATCACATTTGAGCAAACCCCTTCCCTTCTGCCGCCAACTCACCAATCAACCGCGCCGGCTTCCACTGATCACCCTGCCGCGTCTCCAGCGCCAACAGCCGCGAATGAATATCCGCCAGCCCTTGTTGATCCGCCCAGGCCATCGGCCCGCCCTTGTCCGCCGGGAAGCCGTAGCCATTCAGGTACACCAGATCGATGTCGTGTGCAGACTCGGCAATGCCCTCCTGCAAAATCTTCGCACCCTCGTTGACCAATGCCAGAAGACTGCGCTCCAGGATCTCCTCAGGACCGATCTCGCGGCGCTGGAAGCCCAGCCCTTCGCTGACCTGCAATACCAGCGCATCGACCTCAGGATCGTGCTCAGCCTGACGACTGCCCGGCTCGTAATGGTAATAACCATTGCCGGACTTCTGCCCGAACCGTCCCATCTCGCACAAACGGTTATCCACCTGAACCTCTGGCGCATCCTGGCCCTTTCCGGCCAACTCGCGTGCACGCCATTCCAGATCGATGCCGACCACGTCGTACATGCGGAACGGCCCCATGGCAAAACCGAAACCTTGCAAGGCTGCGTCGACCTGCTGTGGATAAGCGCCCTCAAGCAACATTTTGCGCGCCTCCAGGACATACGGATGCAACATGCGATTGCCGATAAAACCGTGGCAGTTGCCCGACACCACACTGACCTTGCCCATGCGTTTGCCCAGTGCCAGTGCCGCCTCCAGCACCGCCGCAGAGGTCTGTGCGCCGCGAACGATTTCCAGCAGTTTCATGATGTGCGCCGGACTGAAGAAATGCAGGCCCAACACCTGATTCGGACGCTTTGTCGCTGCGGCTATCGCATCGATATCCAGTGCCGACGTATTGCTTGCCAACAGTGCCTCAGGCTTGAGCAAACCATCCAGCTCACGAAAGATCTTCTGCTTCAGCTCAAGATTTTCGTACACCGCCTCGATCACCAGATCGACATTGCGAATCGCCGCATAATCCGCCGCCGCACTGACCCGCGCCAGACGCGCATCCGCCTCGGCCTGATCAATCCGTCCCTGGCGCACGTTGTGTGCATAAGTCTCGGCCACAGTGGCGAGTGCCTGCTCAAGCATCTGTGGATTGTTATCCACCCATTGTACCGTCACGCCGGCATTGGCCAGGCACATGACAATGCCCCGGCCCATGGTGCCCGCGCCGATCACCGCGGCTTGCTGAATATCGAAGGTTGTCTGGCTCATGTTGTTCTCTTGTTGGCGATCCAAAGACTGGTCTCACCTTAGTCAGCCATCGACGTTTTTTGAAGTTTATTACCGTGATGATCGACATTCAGCGGATGGATAGAGCCCCTTCCCTGATGACACTTAATGTAGGAGCTGCCGAAGGCCGCGATATTTTGATGCTGATTTTTTCAAGAGCAAGAGATCGCAGCCTTCGGCAGTTCCTACAAGGATCAGAGGTGCTCTTGCGCCCAGCTGCGGACTTCGGCATAGGGATACTCCTCCAATGCGGCAAACCCGGTAATCGTCCGCGCCTTGAGCTTGGTGAACAGCGGCACGCTGATCCCACACAAAAATCGCGTCAACCGCTCAGCCGTTGGAATCACCCCGGTGTACTGCTCATGCCTGTGGATAAAATCACCACACAGCGCCGCGAAGTTTTTATCCACAAGTGCTGGCAACTCCGGTGGTGCCGGCAACCGCGCCACCTGGCCATGACACACCGAGCAATGCCCGCATTGCTCGGGCGCATTGTGATCACCGAAATACTTGGCCAGGCGATTGCCCAGGCAGCGTTCGGTGGCGAACACTTCAAGCATGGCGTGGATGCGCGCCACTTCGGCCTGCTCATGCCGGGTGAAATACTCATGCAGCTCGGCACTCAGGACGTCGCTGTCAAAGTCACTATTCAGCAGGCTGTAGACTTCGGTCATCTGCTTGCTTTCCAGTTCGACCCAGCCTTTTTCCTGAAAGTAATCCAGCGCCTTCACCACCCGATTGCGCTCGGCGGAATATTGCGAATACATCGCCTCGAAATTCACCGTGGCCCAAGTGCGCGCGCGAGCCGAGGTCTGAATAATTGCAGCGACGAAATCCCTGCGTTCGCCCTCAAAACGCTCAAGCAGCACTTCGGGTTCCAACAGGTATTTGAAACGGTATTCGGCGTAATAGGCGTAGCGCGGCGCGATCAAACCGCGCAGTTCCAGTTGCACCAGCAAGGTCTTCAGCGGCAGTGCACGAATGTTGCTTTGATCAGCCAATGGCCCGAGCAGAAACTCCCACTGCCCTTCCGGCACCGAGGCCTTTAGCTCATCGAGTACATAGCGAATGCCATCGCGCTCCGGCGTATCGCCGTAGACGAAGTTTTCCAGCACATTGAGGCTGTCGCGATTAGCCAATACCAGACAATCCGACGGCTGCCCGTCGCGCCCGGCGCGGCCAATTTCCTGACTGTAGTTTTCGATGGATTTGGGCAGGTCGAAGTGCACGACATTGCGGATGTCACTCTTGTCGATGCCCATGCCGAATGCGATGGTCGCGACGATGCAATTGGATTGCCCGGCCATGAAGCGCTTCTGGATCGCCTCGCGTTTGTCGTGGGCTAAACCCGCGTGATACGCCTCGGCCTGAATGCCGTTGCGCTCAAGGTGTTCAGCGATGTGCTCAGCAGTTTTCTGCAAGGTCACGTAGACGATGCTCGGCTGCCCCGCACGCTCGGTCATCCACTCGACCAGCCGCCGGCGCTTGTCCTGGCCACGTACCGGCTCGACCAGCAGATTGAGGTTGGGCCGGTAGAAGCCGGTGGTCACCACATCGTCAGCGGCGATAGCGAATTTGGCCTGCATGTCGGCGATGACTTTCGGTGTTGCGGTGGCCGTCAGTAGTAAAGTTTGCGGGATGTTGAACTGGCGCTGATAGTCCGGCAGCTTGAGATAATCGGGGCGGAAGTTATGGCCCCACTCCGAGATGCAATGCGCCTCGTCCACCACCAGTAGCGAGATTGGCACCTGCTGCAGAAAGTTGCGAAAGCGCTCGTTTTTCAAGCGCTCCACCGAGATCATCAAAATCTTCAATTCACCCGAGCGGGCGCGGGCCATCACGTCACTGGCATCATCGCGACTCTGCGCCGAATCGATGCTGCCAGCGGAAATACCGTGTCGCTGCAAAAAGGCCAGTTGATCCTGCATCAACGCCAGCAACGGCGAGACTACCAACGTCAGGTGCGGCAGCATCAGCGCCGGCAATTGGTAGCAAATCGACTTGCCGGAACCGGTAGGAAAAATCGCCGCCGCCGAGCGCCCGGCCAGTACCGCACTGATCGCGGTTTCTTGACCGGGTCGAAACTGTGGAAAACCAAAAACCTGTTCCAGGGTGTTGTGCATTCGCTGTCACTCCATTGACTGCTGCCATGCCAACAGCCTAGCGGGCGATCGCAGCGAGTCGAGAAAAGGTCGGGGCCAAATCGATTCGGAATGATACAGCGGATGCCACGAACACCGGGGGACTCTGTGGGAGCGAGCCTGCTCGCGAAGAGGCCAGCCGCCACACCACAAAATTTAAAAAGTCAGGGACGTAAAACCGCCACCCGCAACTGCTCATTCAGCATCTGCTCATGCACACCTTGGCTCTTGCTCGCCCACAGCGCATGGGCCGGGCTGATGTCGCCGGTGAATGCCGCTGCCAACTGCCGCAAATCAGCGACGCTGCGCACACGCGGGCAGAACGGTTGCTCATCACAGTTCTGACTGGCGCTTCGATAGGTGCTCAGCAAGCCCTCCCAGAGACCGTCGCGCACATGGCGAATCGACTTCAGTTGCACGTGCGGCACCCCGAGTCGCTGCTCAAGCCCCTCTTCATCCAGTGCTTCGCTGGCCAACAGAGCTTTGGCGAACATCAACACTTCACCGCGCGACGCCGTGTCCATGCTCGCCTGGCTGATGAGTGCCTCCGGCCAATCGGTGCGATCGAGGCGATCCAGCACCCACGCATTGCCAATGTCAGAGGCCATGGTCAAACGGCAAGTGCTCAGCCCGAGCAATAAAATTGCGGCCATTCGTAGCCAGTGCATACCTAATTCCCTTTAAGCGCGTGTCAGACGTTTGGAAACGCCCTACAGATTCTGGCGCGCACGATACAGCGGTTTACCGCGAATCGCCTGACAATCACGTAGGAATTATTACGCCTAAGGGTTTTGGCCTGAAAAAGCTGCGAAAACACGTAGGGTATTTCCTCAAAACACGGAAAAACCCCTACGAATACTGTCCATTGCGGCTGTCTTGTCCCACAGAGAAACGCCCTTCTATAGTGGCCGGCGCGGCTGCAAATCCGCTGCCGGCCCGCCCCAGCGCTTTAGAACAGGACACGCCTCACCATGATCAACCGCTATCGCCCACTCAAGACCTGCTACAGCGAAAACCCGGTACTGCTTATCGACAGCCACTCCAGCCAGACCGACCTGATCAATGCCGCCGATCAGCGCTTGCGCGCGGCCGGTGATTTGCTGGAAACGCTCTACTGCTTATGTTTCAAACAGGCTGATGTGAAAGACATTCCAAACATCGTTAACGCGCTTTATCTGCTGGTTCAGGATGGCTGCGACTTGCTTGAAGTGGCCAAGCAGAGGCCAGCGCAGCCGGCGTACAACTAGGCCACGCCAGGTCAGCGCTATATGTCCTTGGGCAGGAATCCAACAATGAATGTTACGAGCGATGAGTTCGATCCACCGAGTGACGAGGATGACTACACGGCTTGGTTCATCCGACAGGTTCAAGCCAGCCTTGATGATCCTCGCCCCAGCATTCCCGATGAGGTATCCAGAGCATTGATGGCTGATAAACGCGCTCGTTTAAAGCAGAAGGTCGATCAGCGGCGATGACCTATCAAATCTACGTCCCGTTCCTACAAAGACAGACTCCTTGTCTTCTATCGGCTTCGTGTAGCTGATCTCTATAGTCGTGGCTGTCGCTGTCAATTCAGCGGCTCGGGCTTGGTCACCCGATTGGATCGTGTATACGCATGCGCTGTATGCTGCCGGCACTCATTTGCCTGCAGTTTATGGTGACTGTGTTTGGGACACCTTCGGGTGTGCCGGGTATGTGCACGATCCTCACCGGTTGACCAACCCGAACACAGTTGCCTCCTGTCGCTTGGTCACGATGTGGTGGCTTCACCTGAAGCATATGAGGATCAAAAAATGAAAACATGGAATCAATTCACCACCGATCGCTACCGCCCACTCGAATCCAACCTCACCGACTCCAAGCCTCTGCTCATCGACACCGAGGCCAACCCGCAAGACATCCTCGAATGCGCCGTCCAGCGCCTGCGCGCTTCAAGCGACCTGCTACGCACCCTCTATTGCCTCAACTTCAAACAAGCCGACGTCGAAGACATCCCCCACATCACCCACGCCCTCTATCTGCTGACGCAGGATGGCTGTGACCTGCTGCAGGTTGCGCAGCAGCGGATGCTCAATTGGAAAGCTCCGACCGGAGCTTGAGTGATTAAACCGCTCTCACCTATCCGTCGAGAGCGGTAAATAAGGCAATTAACCATCGGAGTAACCATCGGAGTAACCATGAGCAAATTTTTTGATGAGCTGATGGAAAGCGTCCAGGAAATGGACGAGATCTTACGCCGGGAGCGTAGCGCTTCCAGTCCGACCTCTACACCGAAAACAGACGACAAGACCGCGTTGTCGCTTGAGCAAAAGCGAGCCTGCTACGACAAGCCACTTCCTTCAAGTGAGTCAGCTCTCGAAATGAACCGTAGAAACACAAACTGAATGGAAATTACAGCCCCCCATAAGTGGCAGTATTCTGGCTGTATATCCTAAAAACAGTTGGAATAATGCCATTTAAAAACTTGAACACTGCAGATCCGCCCTACCCTGCATCCTTCAACTTAAGTGCTATTATTCTGGCAGTTAAGGTTAAAAAATGAAGGAATACTGCCACTATGGCCAAGAAAACAGCGCCGCTTTTGCCCTCCACTGCTCGACTTCTGGTCGACTTTGGCGAACGCCTGAAGCTGGCTCGCTTACGCCGCAAATTGACGGCCAAGCAAGTCGCTGAACGATCTGGCATGTCGCTGACAACCTTGCGCAATGTGGAGACGGGAGGATCAGGAGTGACCATCGGTGCCTACCTTTCGGTCATGCAAGTGCTGGGGCTGGAAAAGGATCTGAACAAACTCGCTGCAGCCGATGAAACGGGTCGCCAATTGCAGGATGCGCAGTTAATGCCTGCAACACGATCCGCAGCGAAAAAGCCCCAGCGAGTACGAGCAGCCAGTGCGGTAAAAAAGGGCACATCCGAACACGTCGGGGCTTCAAACGTAATCGATGCCGCCACTACCACGAAAATTCCGGCTGACTTCCCATTCAACACACACTCACTCTCCAGCCTTTTGAACAAGAAGAAAAAGGCTGGCCCCCCGACAGGTGAAGAATGACGCTGATTGCTGTTTATGCAGACTGGGAATCTTTGAAAGGCGCCAGACGCCTCGGGTTTCTACACGCAAGGAAAACACGCAACACCAACGTGTTCGAATTTGAGTACGACCCGAAAGCGCTGGCCGATCCCGAGTTGAGTTCCATAACTCTAGACCCGCGCATCGGCCCCTTCGAAGGTCGCCAATTCCCCGGCGAACATCAGAGCCGCTTTGGCGTCTTCGCAGACTCAAGCCCCGATCGTTGGGGCCAACTGCTGATGAAACGCCGATTGGAAAGGGACATTCGCGACGGCTTGCTCCCCAGCAACAGCAAGTTGTTCGAATCCGATTACCTGCTTGGCGTGCACGACCTGTTCCGTGTCGGCGCCCTTCGCTACAAACTCAATGACGAAGGCAACTTCCTCGACGACCGCGACGGCGTTGCAGCTCCACCCTTTGTCGAGCTACGCGCATTAGAACAGGCAAGTCTCGCCTTGGAAAACGATAGGGACAACACAGCCACCGAGGGCCGCGAATGGCTAAGAATGCTCATCGCACCGGGCGGCTCACTGGGCGGCGCCAGACCGAAAGCCAGCGTCGTCGACGAGTTCGGCCAACTGTGGATCGCCAAATTCCCAAGTACGAGAGATGACTATGATGTCGGTGGTTGGGAAATGGTCGTGAACGCTTTGGCAGTCAACTGCGGGTTACGCGTAGCGACCGGCACAGCCCGACGCTACGCAAGCGATCACCACTGCTTTCTGGTGAAGCGTTTCGACCGAACCGAACGCGGCGGCCGACATCATTTCGCATCAGCCATGACCATGACCAACCGCGTCGACGGCGACGACGCCTCAACCGGCGCCAGCTATCTAGAGTTGGCGGAAGTGATCATGGAACACGGCTCGGAACCCAACACCGACCTCCGTGAACTCTGGTCACGAATCGTCTTCAACATCCTGGTCTCCAACACCGATGACCACCTGCGAAACCATGGTTTTATTCTGGATCCTGGTCGGGGATGGCGGTTGTCCGCAGCGTATGACATGAATCCGGTGACACATGCGGATGGGTTGAAGCTGAACATCACTGATTCTGACAATGCGCTGGACTTGGAGCTGGCGAGGGAAGTCGCGGGGTATTTTCGGGTTAGTCGTGAGGACTCAACAGACATCATTGAGCGCATTCAAGACGTGATCCGTCTTTGGCCGGAGATCGCTAATGCGCTTGGGATGTCCAGAAGTGAGCAGGAAAGGATGGCGCTTGCTTTTCGTACCTTCTAATCACCCACAAAAAAGCCGCCCCAAAGGGCGGCTTCTTCATTCACGACAGATCTTACAACTTCGGCCCAGCAGCCTTGATCGCGTCGCTCACTTCGAACTTCTTGAAGTTCTCGATGAACAGACCGGCCAGTGCTTTCGCAGCCTCGTCGTACGCAGCCTTGTCAGCCCAGGTGTTGCGTGGGTTGAGCAGGTTGGTTTCAACGCCCGGTACGGCCAGTGGCACGTCGAGGTTGATGGTGTCGAGGTGTTCGGTGGCAGCACCGATCAGCGCGCCGCTCTGGATCGCTGCGATCACCGCGCGGGTGGTCGGGATGTTGAAGCGTTTGCCGACGCCGTAGCCGCCGCCGGTCCAGCCGGTGTTGACCAGGTAAACCTTCGAACCGAAACCGCGGATGCGCTTGATCAGCAGCTCAGCGTATTCACCAGCCGGACGCGGGAAGAACGGTGCGCCGAAGCAGGTGGAAAAGGTCGACTTGATGCCGCTGCCCGAACCCATTTCAGTCGAACCCACCAGTGCGGTGTAGCCGGACAGGAAGTGGTAGGCCGCTTGTTCTTCGTTGAGGATCGACACTGGCGGCAGGACACCGGTCAGGTCGCAGGTCAGGAAGATCACAGCGTTTGGCTCGCCGCCCAGGTTCTTCTCGGAACGCTTGGCAACGTGCTCCAGCGGGTACGCGGCGCGGCTGTTCTGGGTCAGGCTGACATCGGCGTAGTCGGCGTGCTTGGCGTCGTCGATGACAACGTTTTCCAACACGGCGCCGTGCTTGATGGCTTTCCAGATAACCGGCTCGTTCTTCTCGGAGAGGTCGATGCACTTGGCATAGCAACCGCCTTCGATGTTGAACACCACGCCTTCGCCCCAGCCGTGTTCGTCATCACCGATCAGGTAACGGCTTTCGTCGGCCGACAGGGTGGTTTTACCGGTGCCCGACAGACCGAAGAACAGGGTCACGTCGCCTTCTTCGCCGATGTTGGCAGCGCAGTGCATTGGCAGCACGTCAGCGGCCGGCAGCAGGAAGTTCTGCACGGAGAACATGGCTTTCTTCATCTCACCGGCGTAACGCATGCCGGCGATCAACACTTTCTTCTGTGCGAAGTTGAGGATCACGCAACCGTCGGAGTTGGTGCCGTCACGCTCAGGCACGCACTCGAAGTTGGCCACGTTGAGCACTTGCCACTCTTCACGACCGGCCGGGTTGTACTGGGCCGGGTTGATGAACAGGCAACGACCGAACAGATTCTGCCAGGCAGTCTGGGTGGTCATTTTCACGGCCAGGTAGTGATCTTCCGCCGCGCCTACATGCACGTGGGACACAAAGTGCTCTTGCGCGTTGTTGAAGGCTTCTACGCGAGCCCACAGCGCGTCGAACTTGTCGGCCGGGAACTTGCGGTTGATCGGGCCCCAGGCGATAGCGGCCTGGGTGGAAGGCTCTTCAACGATGAAACGGTCAACAGGCGAACGACCGGTGCGGTGACCAGTGCGAACAACCAGAGCGCCGGTATCGGCAAGCTCGCCCTCACCGCGGTTCAGGGCTTCTTTAACCAGATCATCAACACTCAGATCGGTGTACACGGCGTTATTGGCTTGCGTCATGAGGTTCCCCGTCGGCCAGTGGCCGAGTGTGCTCCAAACGTTTTGTAGTAGAAAGTCGTGCACTACTACCGCGAAAAAAGTGGGCCGGATTATGCCAGAAAAGCCCAAAAAGAGTAGGGTCCTCCCGTCGTAACGGCGAAATTCCGTCGTTACGCAGTGAATTTACCTGCGCTGAACCGTTTTAGTGCCGGGTATCTGACGGCGTGTCGACGCCTGCGCCAGCGAACAATTGAGCAATATCGGCTGCGTCGAACAGGTACTGCTGATTGCAGAACTGGCAATCGATCTCGACAGTGCCGCCGTTCTCTTGAACCAATTGCTGTGCATCCTCAAGACCCAGACTGACCAGCGCGTTGCCCGAACGCTCGCGTGAGCAGGTGCAACGAAAGCGCAGATTCTGCACATCGAACAGACGCACCTGCTCCTCATGGTAGAGGCGATGCAACACGGTTTCGTTGTCCAGACTCAACAACTCATCGGCGGTCAGCGTGCTCGCCAGTGCAGTGAGGTGCTGCCAACTTGCGGCACGCTCTTCTTCGTCTTTCAAACGGTCGGCCGGCAGTTGTTGCAGCAGCATCCCGCGGGCACGGCGGCCGTCAGCGAACAACTTGAAGCGCGTGCCAACTTGTTGCGACATGACGAAATAGTTGGTGAAGCACTCAGACAGGGTTTCGCCATCAAGATCGACGATGCCCTGGTAACGCTGGCCAATCGTCGGGTCGACGGTCAGGGTCAGGTCACCGCCCGGCATCAGGTCGGCAAGGCTCGCGTCCGGCTTGATCCGCTCAGCGTCATAACGCGCCAGACCACGAATTTCGCGCTCGCTGGAGCATTCGATCATCAGCAGCGGGATCGGCCCTTCGGAACGCGCCTGCAGAATCAGCAAGCCATCGAACTTCAGCGTGCCCACCAGCAAGGAGGCGGCCGCCATCAATTCGCCCAGCAATTGCGCCACCGGCTCCGGGTACGGGTGCTTGGCGAGGACTTCGGCGTAGCTGCGTTCAAGCGCAACCAGTTCGCCGCGCGTGTCGCTGTCATCGAAGATGAAACGTTGAGTGAAATCGGTATCCGCTAGCTCGGTCATAATTTTGGGTATCTGAATGTGGTGACAAAATGGTTACAAGACGTGAAAATTTGCGCTTCTTGGCACTCTTTTTGGTGCCGACTGCTCTGCCATGGGAGGCATTTTATGAACAATCCGGGTTTGTTCCAATCTAGGTGGAACCTCGGCCGGCTGGTTCTGTGCAACGTAGCGCCACTGGCGCTACTGGCTTTCTGGTTATGGCCTACGGGCAACTCGCTGTGTGTGATTTTCGACGAGTGGCTGTTCCGCTCACTCAATGCACCGCTGGCCAGCAACCCGATATGGCTCCACATCTGGGCAATTGCAAGTCTGCGTCCGTTCGACATCGTTGTTGGTCTGATCTTGCTGACGCTGCTGATCAAGGGCGACTGGGTCTTCAAGGCGATTGATGTGCGTCGTGCGTTCTTCGGTTTTTTCTCGATCCTGCTATTGATGGTGGTAATTCGCGCACTGTTTTCCAAATTCGCCGACCACATGGACTGGCAGCACAGCAGCCCGTCGATGGTGCTGGAAGGCGCGGTGCATATCAGCGATTACTTCCCGCACATGGAGAAGACCTGGGAGCTGAAGGATCGCTCGAGCCAGAGCTTTCCCGGTGACCATGCTTCGGTGCTGCTGATCTGGGCGTTGTTCATGGGCGTGTTCAGCCGCACGGTTGGCCAGTTTGTGGCGATCTGGGGTCTGGCGCTGTTGTTCATGCTGCCGCGTCTGGTGGCCGGTGCGCATTGGGGTCAGGACGATTACATCGGCGGTATGCTGCTGGCGGTGTGGGCGTTGGGCTGGGGTTACTACACACCGTTTGCTTATCACGCCTCGAATTTCTGGCTGAAGGTGACTTCGCCGATTTTCAATCTGCTGAACAAGTTGCCGCTGGTTTCGCGAATGAGTGTGGTGCGTAGCGCCTGATACCGGGCTGTTTTCGGCGAGGGCTGCGCCCTCGATTCGCGAGCAGACTCGCTCCCACAATTGATCAAGTATCCACTGGAGGAACCGGATCTACTGTGGGAGCGAGCCTGCTCGCAAAGAGGCCAGCACATACAGCCCGGAAACGTCGCGCTTACTCGTCGTTGCTGCTACCCCGAAACTTGAACAAATCCCGCCGCTGCTTCTTGCTCGGCTTGCCGTCGGTACTCACACCCAACGCCCCCGCCTTGCGCATTGCCGCAGCCGCTTCACGTTTGGCAATACTCGCCTCGGTCTCCGCGTACAACGTCTGCGCCTCCGGTGCGCCGCGCCGCACAATCGACAACGCCTCGACCTTCACCGTACGCACCTCGAACCCAGTACGAATCTCGAACTCATCGCCGATGCGCGGCTCTTTGCCAGGCTTGCAGCGCTCACCGCGACAATGCACCTTGCCGCTTTCGATCGCCGCTTTGGCCAAGGCACGGGTTTTGTAAAAACGCGCGGCCCATAGCCACTTGTCGAGACGAACCTTGTCGTCCTCTTCGCTTTTTTGCGCCATTTGAATTCCTCGTTCAGCCAGTAGTCGAAACTGTACTACCGTTTCTGTCGGGCGCAACAACTCGGCCCTCCAGATAGACTGTGATCTTGGCCGGTGCACCGGCATGGGGGTGCTCAAGTGACTAAATTTCCCTCTTCATTGACTTCGACTCACACCGGTTGCCAGGGCTGCCAACACAGTGAACCGCTGGGCTTCGATTTTGCCTTTGCCTACCAACCTATCGTGGATCTGCGCGACCAGTCGGTTTTCGCCCACGAAGCGCTGGTTCGCGGTGTGAACGGTGAAGGCGCATTCACCGTGTTGAATCAGGTTACGGAAGAAAACCGCTACCGTTTCGACCAGCTCTGCCGAACCCGCGCCATCGAAGGCGCGGCCAATCTTAATATGCAGACACACTTGTCGATCAACTTCATGCCCAACGCCGTCTATCGTCCAGAGCTGTGTATTCGCAGTACGCTCGAGGCGGCCAAAAAACACCGTTTTCCTCTCGACCGGCTGATTTTTGAAACCCTGGAAAGCGAGCACGTAGATAACTATCGCCATTTGACCAATATTCTGCGTGAATACCGCGAATTCGGCTTCAAGACCGCCATCGATGATTTCGGTGCCGGTTATTCGGGGCTCAATCTGCTGGCTGATTTCCAACCGGACCTGATCAAACTCGACATGGCGCTGATCCGCGATGTCGATCAAGACCGTGTTCGTCAGGCGATCGTTCGGGGGATTGTCACAATCTGTGCGGAGTTGGACGTTACAGTCATTGCCGAAGGCATTGAGAGCGCCGGTGAACGGGATTTCCTGGCCGACTGTGGAATATTTCTGATGCAGGGCTACTGGTTCGCCAAACCTGCATTCAAAGCGTTGGCCCGGGTTTCACCTGAGGCCTGGACGCGTTAATCGTTGGTTTTTTCTATTGAAGACATTTGACCATTTGACCGTTGTCGGTCTGCGCGAGTGGGTGGCGCTCCCTGATCTGGGAGTCGCAGGCCTGCGAGCGAAAATCGACACCGGCGCCAGCACCTCCAGCCTGCATGCCACCGACATCGAGCCGTTCGAACGCGACGGCCAGAAATGGGTACGTTTCACCGCGCACCTGGGCACGGTGGTGCAGTTGCGTCACCGCCGCTGCGAAGCGCCACTGGTGACGCGCAAAACCATCAAAAGCTCCAACGGCCATGCCCAGGAGCGCTATGTGATTAGCACCACTCTGGCCCTGGGTGATCGGGTCTGGCCGATCGAGTTCACCCTCGCCTGCCGCAAGTCCATGCGCTATCGCCTGTTGCTCGGCTCCAAAGCCCTGATCGATGGCCAGTTGGTGGTCAATCCGGGCATCAAATATGTACAAGACAAGCCGGTGTTCCCGGTATCTACCTCCTCCACAGGTGTTGCATGAAGATCGCTGTGCTGTCGCGGAACCCGCGTCTGTATTCCACCCGCCGTCTGGTCGAAGCCGGAACCGAGCGCGGGCATGAAATGGTAGTGATCGACACCTTGCGCGCCTACATGAACATCGCCAGCCACAAGCCGCAGATCCACTATCGCGGCAAACCGCTGGAAGGTTTCGACGCGGTGATTCCGCGGATCGGTGCGTCGGTGACGTTTTATGGCTGCGCGGTGTTGCGTCAGTTCGAAATGATGGGGGTATTCCCGCTCAACGAATCGGTGGCCATCGCCCGTTCGCGGGACAAGTTGCGTTCGCTGCAACTGCTGTCGCGGCGCGGCATCGGCCTGCCGGTGACGGGTTTTGCTCACTCGCCGGATGACATTCCCGATTTGATCGACATGGTCAACGGCGCGCCGCTGGTAATCAAGGTTCTGGAGGGCACGCAGGGCATCGGCGTGGTGTTATGCGAAACCGCGACCGCCGCCGAATCGGTGATCGAGGCGTTCATGGGCCTGAAGCAAAACATCATGGTTCAGGAGTACATCAAGGAAGCGGGCGGTGCGGATATTCGGTGCTTCGTGGTCGGTGACAAAGTCATCGCAGCGATGAAGCGTCAGGCCAAGCCGGGCGAGTTCCGCTCCAACCTGCATCGTGGCGGCAGCGCCAGCCTGATCAAGATCACCCCGGAAGAGCGCATGACCGCGTTGCGCGCAGCCAAGGTCATGGGCCTGGCGGTGGCGGGTGTGGATATCCTGCGTTCCAATCACGGGCCGCTGGTTATGGAAGTGAACTCGTCGCCGGGGCTGGAAGGGATCGAGACCACTACCGGCAAGAATGTGGCGGGGATCATCATTGAGCATCTTGAGAAGAATGGCGGGCCGAATATGACCCGCACCAAAGGCAAGGGCTAAAGCGAAGAGCTAGAGCT
Source organism: Pseudomonas sp. Irchel s3a12 (assembly GCF_900187485.1). Classification (NCBI taxonomy): domain Bacteria; kingdom Pseudomonadati; phylum Pseudomonadota; class Gammaproteobacteria; order Pseudomonadales; family Pseudomonadaceae; genus Pseudomonas; species Pseudomonas sp. Irchel s3a12. The sequence continues at coordinate 101,150 of NZ_FYDN01000005.1, read as the reverse complement.
AAGAGCAAGAGCCCCTCATCGGAACGCCGCCCGCCTAACCCTCTCCCGAAGGGAGAGGGGACTGATTGGGGGATATTGGAGAACTACGCCGACTTGAACGAGTACCGCTGAATCCATAATCGACCTGATTTTGCAGGTCGATGTATGACGCAAGACACCTCGGTCGGCTCCCTCTCCCTCTGGGAGAGGGCTGGGGTGAGGGGCTTTTGATCTACACAGCGTCCCTAGGCAACATTAGCCCCAACGGCAACCTCACCCGCGCTTCCAGTCCACCCCCGGACCGATTACGCAATTCAACATTGCCGCCATGCATCGAAGCAATCCGCTTCACAATCGCCAACCCCAAGCCGGTGCCCTTACCGCCCCGGGCACGATCGCCTCGCGTAAACGGGTTGAAAATCGCTTCAAGTTCCGAAGGATCAATCCCCGCGCCGCGGTCCATCACGCTCAGCACCACATAAGGCGCATTGACGTCACCGGACACATAAGCCGCGACTTCCACGCTACCGCCGGCATGGTTCAAGGCGTTGCCGATCAGGTTATTGAGCAAGCGCTTCATCGAGACCCGACGCAGCGGGAACGGCTGAATCGGCTCCAGACGCAAACGCACTTTCTCTTCATTCTGGTTGTATGGCGCCGCCACCTCGCGCACCAGATCAGTCAGATCCACCTCTTCCACCGACTCGTCGCGACCATCACGAATAAACGCGAGGAACTGGTCGAGAATCGCGTCCATGTCTTCGATGTCGCGCACCATGTCGTCGGTCAGGTCGTTGCGGTCGCCCATCAACTCCAGCGACAGGCGCAAGCGGGTCAACGGTGTGCGCAGATCATGGGATACGCCGGCCAGCATCAATTCACGCTCGCGACCGGCCTGTTCGACGTCTTCCGCCATCTGGTTGAAAGCGCGATAGACCTCGGTCATCTCGCTCGGTGTATCGCTGATCGGCAGCCGCACGCTACGGCCCTGACCAAGCTGCCGGGCGGCATACACCAGACGTTTCAACGGCTGGTTGAGCTGACTGACGAAAATCCATGCAGAGGCTGTCGAGAGCAAGCCGATGGCGAGGAACCAGCCGAGCACGTTCCAGATTTTCTGGCCACGCAACGGGTGCGGATACAACGGCACCTTCAACCAGCCATCACCGAGGCTCGGCGCGCGCACCCACAACGCTGGCGGCGAGTGCATGCGCAAGCGCACTTCGGTGTCGGCGCCCAGCTCCGCCTGCATTTGTCGCTGATAGATTTCGCTGTACGGCCAGTGCTGTTCGCCTTCCGGCACACCGGCGCCGACCACCCGGATCAGGGTCGCCGCATCAGCAATCTTTGCGCGGTTTTCTTCATCCGCAGCCCAATAGGCACGCAGCGTCAGGGCGACGCCATGGCTGTATTGGCGATCCACCAGCACGTCCTCGTTCATCAACAGATAAACCAGGGTCAGCGCCTTGGAAAACAGCACGACGATGAGCACCAGCCAAAGGGTGCGGGAGAAAAAACTTTGGGGGAACCAGACAGGGGTTTTCATCTATAACCGCTACACACTTGCAGGAGCGAGCAATGCTCGCATATTGCGGATTGCGAGTCTGCGGGCATGGCCGTTCGACCAAAACCTGCAGACCCGCTCCTACAAATCACCGATCACTTGGTGGCGGCACCATCCGGTACGAACACGTAGCCCACGCCCCAGACAGTCTGGATATAGCGCGGCTTCGACGGATCAGGCTCGATCATGCGACGCAGACGGGAAATCTGCACATCGATGGAACGCTCGAGGGCATCCCACTCGCGGCCACGGGCCAGGTTCATCAGTTTGTCACGGGTCAGTGGCTGACGCGCGTTCATTACCAAAGCCTTGAGTACCGCAAACTCACCGGTGGTGAGCATGTGCACTTCTTCGCCGCGCTTCAATTCTCGAGTGGCCAGCGACAAGACGTAATCACCGAAGGTGACGTTTTCGTCTTCGCTGCCCGGCGCGCCCGGTACCGGTGCGGCCTGACGACGCAGGACAGCTTTGACACGGGCCATCAGCTCATCCGGGTTGAACGGCTTGGCCAGATAGTCGTCGGCGCCCAGTTCCAGGCCTTTGATGCGGCTCATCTCATCGCCCTTGGCGGTGAGCATGATGATCGGAATCTGATTGTTCGCGGCCCGCAGACGGCGGCACGCGGTCAGACCGTCTTCGCCAGGCAACATCAGGTCGAGGACCACCAGATTGAAAACTTCACGCGACAGCAGACGATCCATCTGCTCGGTGTTCGGTACGGTGCGGGCACGGTAGCCCTTGCTGACGAAAAAACGTTCCAGCAGGCTGCTTAAGCCCGGATCGTCGTCAACGATGAGAATTTTTTCGCCTTCAGCAGTTTGTGCAGTGCTGCTCATTGGATGCTCCTTTTAGCTCGGCGCGCATTATGGCGTAGCTGCCGTTATACGCACCGTGTGCATTGTTAGCAGATTTTTCCTTCACTGCCAGAAAACCGGGGTTTATGCCTACAGACTGCGACGCCCCCGAATGACAGAACGCTGGTTATAATGCGCGGCGTTTTGTGCCAGGCAACGTCTGAATCGTTACCGCAGGTGGCAGGCTTTTTTTCCTGCCGCGCGCAGTAATTGTTCGATTTCACGGGTCAATGGGCTGCCTTTTGACCCAGGCAGCGGCAATTTTCTAGCCGCTCAACCAGACTCCGGGCCTTTATTTCCGTGCCTGCGAGCCTGATTTCACAATATGTCAGGTGGTTTTATGGACAGCATCAACAGCCGCATTGCCGAGGAACTCGGCGTACGCCCACAACAGGTCGAAGCGGCCGTCGCGCTACTCGATGAAGGCTCTACCGTTCCCTTCATCGCCCGTTACCGGAAAGAAGTCACCGGCAGCCTCGATGACACCCAGTTGCGTCATCTGGAAGAGCGCCTGCGCTACCTGCGAGAACTCGACGAACGGCGCATCAGCATCCTCGCCAGCATCGAAGAGCAAGGCAAACTCACCCCTGCCCTTGAGCGCGACATCAAACTTGCTGACACCAAGACTCGCCTCGAAGACTTGTACCTGCCGTACAAGCAGAAGCGCCGTACCAAGGGCCAGATCGCCCTGGAAGCCGGCCTCGGCGACTTGGCCGATGGCCTGTTCAACGACCCGAACCTGACCCCGGAAACCGAAGCCGCACGCTTCGTCGATGCCGAAAAAGGCGTGGCCGACGTGAAGGCTGCGCTCGAAGGCGCCAAATATATCCTCATGGAACGCTTCGCAGAAGACGCCAGCCTGCTGGAGAAACTGCGTAACTACCTGAAACAGGAAGCGACCCTCAGTGCCCGCGTCATCGCTGGCAAGGAAGAGGAAGGCGCCAAGTTCCGCGATTACTTCGAACACGACGAACCGCTGAAAAGCATGCCGTCGCACCGCGCGCTCGCCATTTTCCGTGGACGCAACGAAGGCATCCTCAGCTCCGCGCTGAAAGTCGGCGACGAACTGCCGGGCACCATGCACCCGTGCGAAGGCATGATCGGCCAGCAATTTGGCATCCAGAACCAGAACCGCCCGGCCGACAAGTGGCTCGGTGAAGTGGTGCGCTGGACCTGGAAGGTCAAGCTCTACACCCACCTGGAAACCGACCTGCTCGGCGAGCTGCGTGACGGCGCCGAAACCGAAGCGATCAACGTCTTCGCCCACAACCTGCACGACTTGCTGCTGGCCGCCCCGGCCGGCCCGCGTGCAACACTGGGTCTCGACCCGGGCCTGCGTACCGGCTGCAAGGTCGCCGTGGTCGACTCGACCGGCAAACTGCTTGATCACGCCACGGTTTACCCGCACGTGCCGCACAACAAATGGGATCAGACCATCGCCATTCTGGCCGCCCTGTGCGCCAAGCATTCGGTTGATCTGATCGCCATCGGCAACGGCACCGCCAGCCGCGAGACCGACAAACTGGCGATCGAGCTGATCAAAAAATATCCAGCGATGAAGATGACCAAAGTCATGGTCTCCGAAGCCGGTGCATCGGTGTACTCGGCGTCGGAACTGGCGGCCAAGGAATTCCCGGATCTGGATGTGTCGATCCGCGGCGCGGTGTCCATCGCCCGTCGTCTGCAGGATCCACTGGCTGAGCTGGTGAAAATCGATCCGAAATCCATCGGTGTCGGCCAGTATCAGCACGACGTTTCGCAGTTGAAACTGGCGCGCGGCCTGGACGCTGTGGTCGAGGACTGCGTGAACGCCGTCGGCGTTGACGTGAACACCGCTTCGGTGGCGCTGCTGGCGCGGATCTCCGGCCTCAACGCGACGCTGGCGCAAAACATCGTCACGCACCGCGACGAACACGGTGCGTTCAAAACCCGCGCAGCGCTGAAGAAAGTCGCGCGTCTGGGCGAAAAAACCTTCGAACAGGCGGCCGGTTTCTTACGCGTGATGAACGGCGACAACCCGCTGGATTCGTCGGCCGTTCACCCGGAAGCCTACCCGCTAGTGCAGCGCATTGCCGCTGAAACCGACCGCGACATTCGCTCGCTGATCGGCGATGCCGGGTTCCTCAAGCGTCTGGATCCGAAGAAATTCACCGACGAGACGTTCGGTCTGCCAACCGTCACCGACATCCTGCAAGAGCTGGAAAAACCGGGCCGCGACCCGCGTCCGGAGTTCAAGACTGCCGAGTTCCAGGAAGGCGTTGAAGACCTCAAAGACCTGCAATTGGGGATGATCCTCGAAGGCGTTGTCACCAACGTGACCGCATTCGGTGCCTTCGTCGACATCGGCGTGCATCAGGACGGTCTGGTGCACATCTCGGCGCTGTCGGAGAAGTTCATCAAGGACCCGCGTGAAGCGGTGAAGGCCGGCGATGTGGTGAAAGTGAAGGTCATGGAAGTCGACATTCCGCGCAAACGCGTCGGTCTGTCGATGCGCATGGGCGACACCCCGGGCGAGAAGATCGACGGCGCCCGTGGCTCGCGTCCAGGCTCGGCGCAACGCCAGCCTTCGAACAACGCACCGCGCAAGGAAACCGCCACCGCAGCGCCAGTGAACAACGCGATGGCCTCGCTGTTCGCCAACGCCAAGCAGTTGAAGAAACGCTGATGGAGATTCCGGCCGGGCTCGTCGAGAGCGCGTTTTTCAAGCTGTTGGGCTGCCGCCTGCACAGCCTGGAAACCGGGGTGGCGCAAGTCGCCCTGGTGCTGGAACCGGAACTGCGCAATCGCGGCGGCAAATTGCACGGTGGCGCGCTGTTCAGTCTGGTCGATATCGCCATGGGGCTGGCCTGTTCCAGCACTCATGGCTTCGATCAGCAGAGCGCGACCATCGAATGCAAGATCAACTATATCCGCGCCGTTTCCGACGGTGAGGTCATGTGCACGGCGCGGGTGATTCACCCGGGCCGACGTACTTTGGTGGTCGAAGCCGACGTGATGCAGGGCGACAAACTGGTCGCAAAAGCGCAAGGCACGTTCGCTGTCCTGTAGCTACCGGTCATCATTTTGAGTTAATTTCGGCGCAACGAATCCTGTAGGAGCTGCCGCTGGCTGCGATCTTTTGATTTTGTTTTTCAATAGCAAGATCAAAAGATCGCAGCCTGCGGCAGCTCCTACAGGTATGTGTGCGGCTGACCGGCTAGAAAAACCAGGCGAAAACGCCAGTTTCAACTTCACCCTTGTAGACCGTCTTGCCCACCCCCATATTGGGGCGACTGACGCGTGAAGGAATCCAAATTGAGCGAACTTCTCAACCGCCGCCTGGCTCTGCTCGGCGAGCGCGCTAACCTCTCTCTGCTCGAGCAGTGCCTGCACGGTATCGAACGTGAATGCCTGCGCGTGACCAGCGAAGGTCGCCTGGCGCAAACGCCGCACCCCGAAGCCTTGGGTTCCGCGCTGACCAACGAACAAATCACCACCGACTACTCCGAGTCGCTGCTGGAATTCATCACGCCCGCTCTGCCGGATCCGGCCGACACGTTGGCGAGCCTGGACAAGATTCACCGCTTTGCCTACAGCAAGCTCGGCAACGAGTACCTGTGGAGTCCATCGATGCCGTGCCCGTTGCCGGCCGAGGAAGACATCCCGATCGCCTACTACGGCACCTCCAACATCGGTCAGCTCAAGTACGTCTACCGCAAGGGCCTGGCCCTGCGGTACGGCAAGACCATGCAGTGCATCGCCGGGATTCACTACAATTTCTCCCTGCCGGAAAAGCTCTGGCCACTGCTGCGCGAAACCGAAGGTTTTGTCGGCACCGATCGCGATTACCAGTCGTTTTCCTACATCGCACTGATCCGTAATTTCCGTCGTTACAGCTGGCTGCTGATGTACCTGTTCGGTGCTTCGCCAGCGCTGGACGCCGGTTTCCTGCGTGGCCGTTCGCATCAGTTGGAACAGCTCGATCCAGACACGCTGTATCTGCCGTACGCGACCAGCCTGCGCATGAGCGACCTTGGTTACCAGAGCAACGCCCAGGCCGGTCTGACGCCTTGCTACAACGATCTGGCGAGCTACACCGACAGCCTGCGCAAAGCCGTGGCCACGCCGTACGCGCCGTACGTTGAAGTCGGCACGCACCAGGATGGTGAGTGGGTGCAGCTCAACACCAACATCCTGCAGATCGAAAACGAGTACTACTCCAACATCCGCCCGAAACGCGTGACCTATACCGGCGAGCGGCCGATTCAGGCGCTGGTGGCCCGTGGCATTCAGTACGTTGAAGTGCGTTGCCTGGACATCAACCCGTTCCTGCCGATGGGCATCGACCTCACCGAGTCGCGCTTCCTCGACGCGTTCCTGCTGTACTGCGCGCTGAACGACAGCCCGTTGCTGACCAACACCTCGTGCGGCAATGCGACGTCGAACTTCCTCAGCGTGGTCAAGGAAGGTCGTCGTCCAGGCCTGCAATTGCAGCGTGACGGTGAACCGGTCGAGATGAAGACCTGGGCGGCAGAACTGCTGGAGCAAATCGCCCCGCTGGCGGCGCTGCTGGATCAGAGCCATGGCGGCGATGCGCACAGCAAGGCGCTGGATGCGCAACTGGCCAAGGTCAGCGATCCGTCCCTTACACCATCCGCGCAAGTGTTGGCGGCGATGGCGGAGCACAAGGAAAGCTTTGCGCAGTTTTCGCTACGTCAGAGCCAGGTCCATGCCGAGTTTTTCCGTAGCGAGCCTTTGGCGGCGGATGAGCAGGCGAAGTTTGAGGAGCTGGCGCGTACTTCTCTGGCAGCGCAGGCTGAGCTGGAGCAGAACGAAGTCGGTGATTTCGACGTATTCGTCGGGTCGTATCAGGCGAGTATTTTGGCGATCAGCAACTGAAGAGCCCCTCCCCCTAACCCTCTCCCGGAGGGAGAGGGGACTGACCGGGTTGTTGGTGCGAAGTACGCTGACGTGAAATACCGAGCCGAACTCAGGCCTTGAAAAGCACAAAGATCGGCTCCCTTTCCCCCTCGCCCCCCTGGGGGAGAGGGCTGGGGTGAGGGGGCAAAGATCTAACGTCGAACGCAAGATCCGAAATATCCACAATTCTGATCGTTCCCACGCTCCGCGTGGTAACGCCTCAAGGGACGCTCTGCGTCCAGGTGACGCGGAGCGTCACCGGCTGCATTCCCACGCAGAGCGTGGGAACGATCTACCCCCCCAATCCCACCAAGCCTTAGATTTTTCCGCTCATAAGCTCATTCTAAAAAGTTATTTATTTACTGATTCTTAGATCATTTAGTCTCCTTTCACGCCGACGCTCGGTCGCCTGATATGGAGCTGTTCAATGAAACTGAATTTCCCGCTTCGCCTGCTGGCCGCGGCCTCTCTGGCTGCCGCGAGTTTTCTGGCCCAGGCCGCCGACCTTACCGTCGCCTACCAAACCACCGTTGACCCGGCGAAAGTCGCCCAGGCCGACGGCGCCTACGAAAAAGCCACCAAAGCCGACATCGCCTGGCGCAAGTTCGACAACGGCGCCGACATCATCGCTGCCATCGCCTCCGGTGACGTGCAGATCGGCTACCTCGGTTCGAGCCCGCTGACCGCCGCGATCACGCGCAAAGTCCCGGTCGAAACCTTCCTAATCGCCACCCAGATCGGCGCCGCCGAAGCACTGGTCGCTCGCGACGGTTCCGGGATCAAGACCCCGCAAGACCTGATCGGCAAAAAAATCGCCGTGCCGTTCGTATCCACCGGTCACTACAGCCTGCTCGCGGCGCTGAAGCACTGGAACATTGATCCGTCGAAAGTCACCGTGCTCAACCTCGCCCCGCCAGCGATCATTGCCGCGTGGAAACGCGGTGACATCGACGCCACCTACGTGTGGGATCCGGCACTCGGTGTCGCCAAGGAAAACGGCAAAGTGCTGATCACCTCCGGCGAACTGGCCAAGTTTGGCGCGCCGACGTTCGATGCGTGGATCGTGCGCAAAGACTTCGCCGAGAAGCACCCGGAAATCGTCACCGCGTTCGCCAAGGTCACCCTCGACGCCTACGCCGACTACCGCAAAGACCCGAAAGCCTGGCTCGCCAATCAGTCCAACGTCGACAAACTGGTGAAACTCTCCGGCGCCAAGGCCAGCGACATTCCGCTGCTGCTGCAAGGCAACGTCTACCCGCTGGCGGCTGATCAAGTCGTCACCCTAGGCGCGCCGACCACCAAAGCCATCACCGACACCGCCGCGTTCCTCAAGGAGCAGGGCAAGGTCGAAGCGGTTCTGCCGGACTACGCGCCGTACGTCAGCGCCAAATACATCACCAACTGACCGGGAGTTAACTGCGATGGCCTTGCTACAGCTGGAGCGCATCAGCGCACAGTACCCGGGCAGCCCGACACCGGTGCTGGCGGATATTTCTCTGACCCTGGGGCCTCAGCAATTGCTGGTGGCCCTCGGCCCGTCCGGCAGTGGCAAGACTTCGCTGTTGAACCTGATTGCCGGTTTCGTCGAGCCGAGCGCCGGGCGCATCACCCTCGACGGTGTGCCGGTCAAAGGCCCGAGCGCCGAACGTGGCGTGGTGTTCCAGGACGACGCTTTGCTGCCTTGGCAGGACGTGTTGGCCAACGTTGCATTCGGTCTGGAGCTGGCCGGTATCGCCAAGGACAAGCGCGAAAAAATCGCCCGTGAAATGCTCGCGCTGGTTGATCTCTCAGGGTTCGAAAGTCGCCGCATCTGGCAACTCTCCGGTGGCCAGAAGCAACGTGTCGGCCTCGCCCGCGCGCTCGCCGCTGATCCGCGCGTGTTGCTGATGGACGAGCCTTTCGGTGCCCTCGACGCGTTCACTCGCGAACAGATGCAGGAGCTGTTGCTGCAAGTCTGGCAGCGCACGGCCAAACCGGTTTTCCTGATTACCCACGACATTGAAGAAGCGGTGTTCCTCGCCACTGACCTGATTCTGCTCGCGCCGAATCCGGGGCAGATCGTTGAGCGTCTGCACCTGGATTTCGGTCAGCGTTACGCCACTGGCGAGTCCGCCCGTGCGATCAAATCCGATCCGCGTTTTATCGAAACCCGTGAACACGTGCTGAGCAAAGTGTTCTCGCAACGCAGCGCCGCACAACGGCAGGAGCGCGCATGAGCAGTTACGACGTTTCCTCGGCGGCGGTAAAACCCGCGAAACCATCCGTGGCGATTCCCGTACGCCGCAGCCTCAGCACGCGCTGGATCAGCCTGCTGACGCTGTTCGCGTTGTTGGCAATCTGGTGGGCCGTAACAGCCACTGGATTGATAGAGCCGCTGTTCCTGCCGCCACCGTCCGCCGTGCTGCAAAAAGGCTGGTTGCTGGCGACTACTGGTTACATGGATTCGACGTTGTGGCAGCACTTGGGCGCCAGCCTGAGCCGCATCGGTCTGGGCCTCGGTTTTGCGATCCTGACCGCCGTGCCGGTGGGCATTGCCATCGGGGCCAATCGCATCGCCCGTGGCGTGCTCGATCCGCTGATCGAGTTCTACCGCCCTATCCCACCGCTGGCCTATTTGCCGCTGATCGTGATCTGGTGCGGCATCGGCGAGTTGTCGAAAGTGCTGCTGATCTATCTGGCGATTTTCGCGCCGATTGCCATTGCCACCGCGACCGGTGTGCGCACGGTTGATCCGGCGAAATTGCGTGCTGCGCAGTCGCTGGGCGCGACGCGTTTGCAGCTGATTCGTCATGTAATTTTGCCGAGCGCGTTACCGGATATTTTGACTGGCGTGCGCATTGGTCTGGGGGTTGGTTGGTCGACGTTGGTCGCCGCTGAATTAATCGCAGCCACCAGTGGCTTGGGCTTCATGGTGCAGTCGGCCGCGCAATTCCTGGTCACCGATGTGGTGGTGCTGGGGATTCTGGTTATCGCCCTGATCGCCTTCGCCATGGAAATGGGCCTGCGCGCCCTGCAACGCAAACTGGTGCCGTGGCACGGCCAGGCCCACTAAATCGCCTTGTGAAACTTCCCCTGTGGGAGCGAGCCTGCTCGCGAAAGCGTCGGATCAGTCACTGCACTGTCGCCTGACACTCCGCATTCGCGAGCAGGCTCGCTCCCACAAAAGCATGACACTCCGAATTCGAAGAGAAAGACCATGAGCAGCCTCAACATCACCCCATTAAGCTCGGCCCTCGGCGCGCAGATCAGCGGCGTCGACATCAGTCAGCCGCTGAGCCTGGAACACCGCGACGCCATCGAACAAGCGCTGCTCAAGTATCAAGTGTTGTTCTTCCGCAACCAGCCAATCGAACCGCCACAACAAGCGCGTTTCGCCGCGTACTTCGGTGATCTGCACATTCACCCGATCTACCCGAACGTGCCGGAACAACCGGAAGTGTTGATCCTCGACACCGCCGTCACCGACGTGCGTGACAACGCGATCTGGCACACCGACGTGACCTTCCTGCCGACGCCGGCGATGGGCGCGGTGCTCAGCGCCAAGTTGCTGCCGGAGTTCGGTGGCGACACGCTGTGGGCCAGCGGGATTGCTGCGTACGAAGCGCTGTCGGCGTCAATGAAAGCCTTGCTCGAAGGGCTGACCGCGACCCACGATTTCACTCGCTCGTTTCCACTGGAGCGCTATGGCAATACGCCTGAAGCGTTGGCGCAGTGGGAAGAGGCACGGCGCAAGAATCCACCGCTGTCGCACCCGGTGATCCGTACGCATCCGGTCAGCGGACGGCGTTCGTTGTTCGTCAATGAAGGCTTCACGTCGAAGATCAATGAGCTGTCGGAAACCGAGAGCGAGGCGATTCTGAAGTTTCTGTTCGCCCATGCGACGCGGCCGGAATTCACCATTCGCTGGCGTTGGCAGCAGGACGACATTGCGTTCTGGGATAACCGCGTGACTCAGCATTACGCGGTGGATGATTATCGGCCGGCGCGGCGGGTGATGCAGCGGGCGACGGTGTTGGGGGATGTGCCGTTTTTTCGTTGAGCCGTTTTAACAGCCAAAAGCCCCTCACCCTAACCCTCTCCCGGAGGGAGAGGGAACTGAAAGGGGGGATGTTTTAGAGGTACGCCGACCTGATATTGCTTTGCTGAATCCATAGTCGACTCGGTTTTTCAGGTCGATGTATGGCTACAGACACCTCGGTCGGCCCCCTCTCCCTCTGGGCGGTCCGACGTTTCGGGAGGGCTGGGGTGAGGGTGACTCACTCCGCCGTCGAAGGCTTCTCCCAAAGATTGATCCCGCCCTCTTGGGCAAACCGGTCAATCTCCGCCAGCTCCTCAGCACTGAAGCTCAAATTCTTCAACGCCCCGACGTTCTCGATAATCTGCTCCGGCCGGCTCGCACCAATCAGCGCCGAGGTCACCCGTGAATCCCGCAACGTCCACGCCAGTGCCAGTTGCGCCAGACTCTGACCACGACGCTTGGCAATTTCATTCAACGCCCGCACATGAGCGATGTTGGCCTCGGACAGATGCGAAGCCTGCAACGAACCACCGCCCGGACGATTGACCCGCGCATCCGCCGGCACGCCGTTGAGGTATTTGTCGGTGAGCAGACCTTGCGCCAGTGGAGTGAAAGCAATCACGCCAGTACCGAGTTCATCGGTGGTATCCAGCAGATCCTTTTCCACCCAACGATTGAGCAGGTTGTACGCTGGTTGATGAATCAGCAGCGGCACTTTCCACTCGTTCAACAGCGCCGCCATTTCACGGGTTTTCACCCCGGAATACGACGAGATACCGATGTACAACGCCTTGCCCTGTTGCACGGCAGTGGCGAGGGCGCTGGCGGTTTCTTCCAGCGGGGTATCCGGGTCGAAACGGTGCGAATAGAAGATATCCACATAGTCCAGACCGAGGCGCTGCAGGCTCTGGTCGAGACTGGCCAGCACATATTTGCGCGAGCCGCCGCCCTGGCCGTAAGGGCCGGGCCACATGTCCCAACCGGCCTTGCTGGAGATGATCAGCTCATCACGATACTGCTTGAAATCTTCGCGCAGCAGGCGGCCGAAATTGATCTCGGCGCTGCCGTACGGCGGGCCATAGTTGTTGGCCAGGTCGAAGTGGTTGATCCCCAAGTCGAACGCGGTGCGCAGTAAGGCACGCTGGGTGTCGATCGGCGTGCTGTCGCCGAAGTTGTGCCACAGGCCCAGCGACAGCGCCGGCAGCACCAGACCGCTGCGGCCGACGCGGCGGTAAGGGATGGAGTCATAGCGGTTTTCGGCAGCGGTGTAAGTCATCGAATCCTCTCTTGTCTGTCTTGAAATGGGTGTCGACTTCATCGCTAGCAGGCTAGCTCCCACATTGGAATGCATTTCCCTGTGGGAGCGAGCTTGCTCGCGAAGGGTGTTACACAAATCGATTGCCGGGTCGGGCCAGACCCAGGTTCTGGCGCAACGTCCGGCCTTCATACTCGGTTCTGAACAGCCCGCGCCGTTGCAGTTCCGGGACCACGCCATTGGCGAAGTCCTCGAGCCCGCCGGGCAAGTGCGGCACCAGCACATTGAAACCGTCCGCCGCGCCCTGTTCGAACCATTCCTGCAAGCGATCAGCGATCTGCTCCGGCGTACCGACCAGGCTGTAATGCCCGCGCCCGCCCGCAATCTTGCGCCCCAGATCGGCAAGGCTCAGGTTCTCGCGCCCCGCCAGCTCAGTGAGCAATTTCTGCCGGCTCTGCTGACCGCTTTCCGTCAGCGGCAACTCCGGCAACGGCCCGTCCAGCGGGTACTTCGACAAATCGAAGTTACCCAGCATACGCCCAAGCAAGGCAACGCCAACCTCGGGTTCGACTAATTGCTGAAACGTTTCACATTTTTCCTGTGCTTCGGCTTCGGTGCCGCCGACCACGACAAAAAACCCGGGCATGACTTTCAGCGAATCGGCGCTGCGACCGTACTTGGGCAAACGTGCTTTGAGGTCGGCGTAGAACGCCTGAGCGTTGGCCAGAGAGGTCTGCGCGGTGAACACCACCTCAGCGGTCTGCGCCGCCAATTCACGCCCAGTCTCGGAAGAACCGGCCTGAACAATCACCGGGTGCCCTTGCGGCGAACGCGCGAGGTTCAGCGGGCCTTTGACCCGGAAGTGCTCACCTGCGTGATCCAGCACATGCAATTTCGCAGGGTTGTAATACTCGCCACTGGCCTTATCGCGAATGAAGGCATCGTCCTCCCAACTGTCCCAAAGTCCGGTCACGACCTGATGAAATTCACGAGCGCGGCTGTAGCGCTCGGCGTGACCGATATGTTCGTCTCGCCCGAAGTTCAGCGCTTCGGCAGCATTGTCCGACGTCACCAGATTCCACCCCGCACGCCCACCGGAAAGGTGATCGAGCGAAGCGAATTTGCGCGCCACATGATACGGCTCGTTGTAACTGGTGGTCGCCGTGGCGATCAGGCCGATGCGCTCGGTCACCGCACTCAGGGCAGAGAGCAACGTCAGCGGCTCAAAGTGATCGGAACGCGCAATGCGGCTGGCGATGTCCTGAGTTGGCGCGGCGACGCTGTCGGCGACAAACAACGCATCGAATTTTGCCGCCTCGGCAATCTGCGCCAGACGTTTGTAATGGGCGAAATCCAGACCCGCATTCGCCGGCACATCCGGATGACGCCACGCCGCCACGTGGTGCCCGGTGGCCATGAGGAATGCGCCGAGTTTCAACTGTCTGCTCATCTCAGAAATCCTTGCGCAGTTGCACGCCGAAGTAGCGCTCGTCATCCCGTGGCACAGCGCGATAGATGTAATTGCCGCCGCTGGCAAGCAACGGCGAATAGGATTTGTCGGTGAGGTTCTTGCCGAGCAACGCGATGCGCCAGCCGTTGCTGTAGTCGGCGAGCGCGACACTGGCGTTCCACAGACCGTAGGCGCCCTGCTTGGTGTCGACGTTCTGGCTGATGTCGTACTGCACTTCGCTCTGCCAGCTGTAGTCGGTGCCGAGTTCGATATCCAGACCGTTATCCAGCGGGATGCTGTAGTCGGCGCGCACGTAGCTTTTCCAGTCCGGACTGAACGGCAGCGGTTTGCCGTTGACGTTGCACGACGCCGCTGCGCCTGCCGGGCAGGCGAATTCGTCGATGCGCGCGCGGGTGTAGGCGAGTGCGCCGGACAGCTTCAATTGCTGGGTCGCCTGCAAGGCGTAATCGAGTTCGACACCTTCGGTGCTGACACTGCCAGCGTTGATCAGGCGCGTCACCACTTGCCCGGCGACGGTGTCGAAGAAGTTCGCCTGATAGTTGTCGTACTCGCTGTGGAATATCGCGAGGTTGGTGGTCAGGCGATTGTTCCAGCTCGTCGCTTTGATCCCCGCTTCCCAGGTGTTGGAGGTTTCCGGTTTGAGCGCCTCGGTGTCGCGCGGCTGCATGTTGAAGAACACGTTGTAGGCCGGGCCTTTGTAGCCGCGCGAGTAGGTCAGGTAAGTAGTGACGGTATCGCTGAGGTCGTACTGCACGCCGAGGCGACCGGACCAGCCATCTTCGTCCACCGAACCGGAACTGCTGGTGGCCGGTTGAATGCCGCTGACCGTGGTCGCCGAAGTGGAAACGCGGCGGTGATCGTATTCGAGATCATCGTGGGTGTAGCGCAGGCCGGCGATGCCGCGAAAGTCCGAGGTGAAGTTCAGCGTGCTCTCGCCAAACACGGCGTAACTGTCGCTGGTGGTGCTGTAATCAGCGACGCCGCGATCGGTGCGTGTGGTCGTTGTCAGCGTGCGTTGATAGGTCTCGTCGTCCTTGCCGTGCATGTAGAACAGGCCACCGACGTATTCGAGAAATTCGCCCTTCGGCGAAGCCAGGCGCAGCTCCTGCGAGTATTGATCGAAGGCCAGATCGCCCTTGTCCGCGGTCCCGGGAAACGCTGCGGTCACTGTGCCGAGCCGGTCGCCATCCTGATACTGCGTATTGTCCCAACCGCGCCACGCGGTGATCGACGTCAGGGTGTAATCGCCCAGTTGCCAGTCGAGCTGGCCGGACAGACCTTTGTTGGTGTCCTCAACGTGTGAGCGGGTGTCGGTGTTGATGTCGCGGTTGTGGCTGCTTGCATTGACCGGACTCAGCGCGTTGGCGAAGGCCGGGGTCAGCGACTTGCTGACCACGCCGTTTGGACCGTCGTCGTGGGACTGCATGTAGTCGGCGATCAAGGTGAAGGTGACGTCGTCATTCGGGGTGAATTCGAGTTTGCCGCGCACGCCACGATGGTTGTAACCGTTGACCTCCTGGCCGCTGTGCTGGTTGTCGACGTTGCCATCGTAGGTGCCGAACAGCGTGCTGATCGAGCCTTTCAACGCGTCCGGAATCAGGCTGCCGCCAATGCCGAATCGGGTGCGGCTTTCGTTGCCGCTGTAATACGACTGATCGATGTAACCGTGGGTCTCGGCGGTTGGCGCCTTGCTGGTGATGTTGAGTACACCGGCCGAGGCGTTCTTGCCGAACAGCGTACCTTGCGGGCCGCGCAGCACTTCGACGCGCTCCAGATCCAGCAAGTCGAGAGTGGATTGGCCGGGACGCGCGTAGACCACACCATCGATTACCGTCGCCACGGTCGGCTCGACGCCCGGCGAGGTGGAAATCGTACCGACGCCGCGCACGAACAACGAGGTGTCCTTATTCGATGCGCCGGTGCGGAAATTCAGCGACGGCACTTGCTGCACGATACTCGCCACGCCGTTGCGGTTGTCGCGCTCAAGTTGTTCGCCGTCGATCACCGAGACCGCGACCGGCACTTTTTGCAGCGATTCTTCGCGGCGCGTGGCGGTGACGGTCACGGATTTGAGTGTCGGCTCCTGATCACTGCTCTCGGTAGCGAATGCGTTGGGCAACGGCAGCGCCGCCAACCCCGTAAATAACCAACCAGCGGCGCGGATCGATTGCGCCAGTTTGTTTGTCGCCCCAGGAATGTTGTGCATGTTTGCCCGCTCGAAATTGGCCCTTAACCGCTGCCGTTCTGCGACGACAGCGCCTGAATCGGTGTCTTGGGCATTCGCTCGAGCGAGTAGCAGACAGCGCGCTTTGTTAGCGCTACCATCGACAGTATTGGCAAGCCGCACATAGAGCGTCCAATACTGAAAAATTACTTTTATATGCGATTT
This sequence comes from Pseudomonas sp. Irchel s3a12, assembly GCF_900187485.1. Lineage (NCBI taxonomy): Bacteria > Pseudomonadati > Pseudomonadota > Gammaproteobacteria > Pseudomonadales > Pseudomonadaceae > Pseudomonas > Pseudomonas sp. Irchel s3a12. The sequence goes on along the minus strand of NZ_FYDN01000005.1, from coordinate 84,721 downwards.
GGTTTTTAAGAAGGATCGAACCTTGAGCGAAGAAAAACCCCGCAAACGCCGTGGCGCCGGACGTGTAACGCTGAATGCCGTGGCGCGTGAGGCCGGGGTTTCGGCGATCACCGTGTCACGCTATTTCAACCAGCCTGAGCAGGTTTCGCCCGAGCGTCGCGAGCGGATTGCGGCGGTGGTGGCCGAGTTGGGTTACGTGCCGAATCTGGTGGCCGGCGGGCTGGCCTCGGCGCGGGGGAAAATCGTCGGCATGGTGATCCCGAATATCTCCGGGCCGATCTTCGCCAATACCATTCAAGGCTTCAGCGATACGCTCAGTCGTTATGGCTATCAGCTGTTGCTGGCGTCGAGTTACTTCAGCACTGAACAAGAAGAAAACGCCGTGCGTGCGTTTCTCGGCTGGTCGCCGGCGGCGCTGGTGCTGACCAGTCACTTTCACAGTGCGGGCACGGAAAAGATGATCGCCGAGGCGGATGTTCCGGTGATCGAGACGTGGGATTACCAGCCGGCGCGTGAGCCGATGCAGATCGGTTTTTCGCATTTCGAGGTGGGCGTGACAGCCGCCAGATATCTGCTGGAAAAAGGCTACCAACGTATCGCCTTCGTGCAGAACAGTGCGCCGGGGGACTTCAGCGCCCTGGAACGCCGCGATGGTTACGCGGCGACCTTGCGTAAATCCGGCCTGGATCCTTGGGTCTACGCCCCTGACGCTGATCGTGCGCCATTCGAGGCCGGCAAACAGGCGATGGATGCGCTGATGAATGCCTCACCGCGCCCCGACGCAATCATTTTCGCCAACGACAACCTCGCCGCCGGCGGCCTGCTCGCCGGGCAACGCGCCGGTTTCAAAATCCCCGAAGACTGTGCCGTTCTTGGCTTCGGCGATTACCCGTTCGCCGAGATGCTTTTGCCGAGCCTGAGCACGATCAAACCACCGGCGCTGGAGATCGGCGTACTGGCCGCAACACGCGTATTGGAAAGTCTTGGCGTGTTGCCGAGCGACGAGGTGCAACGGCTGAACCTGCTGCAATGCCAGGTCATTGAGCGCGAAAGCACCTGATGAATATGGTAGGGGCTGGATTGGCTATGCTCTAAAGAACACCGAGGTGGCCCTATCGCGAGCAGGCTCGCTCCCACAGGGATTTCCTGTGTACGTAAAATTTATGTCCAGCCGAGATCCATTGTGGGAGCGAGCCTGCTCGCGAAAGCGATTATTCAGGCAATGCACCTTCACCAGACAGAACCCGCCATGCACACTGCCATCATCATTTTCTTCGGCCTGGTCCTGCTCGCTCTGATGCTCTACATCGGCGAGCGCATCGGCTTCAGCCGCCAGACCATGGCCTACGGCTTCGCCGCCCTGTGGCTGGCATTGACGATGATTAATGGCGCCGTGGGAGTGGTGCATGCGGGCCAGCCGCTAGGTTCGGAAATTGCGATTGGCAGTGCGGTGTTCGGCATACCGATGGCGGCGATGGTGTTGTTCATGGTGCTAAGCGCCGAGTCCTGAACGGACCCGACGCTCAGGCGCCGATCAACGGACCAAGTGCAGGAACTGCATGTGCCGTTCGTACTGGTCGAGGATGTCGTTGATGATCTGCTCTTTGGTGTAGCCGACCAGATCGTAGTCCTGACTGCCCTCGCTCAAATGCACTTCGGCGCGGTAATAGCGACGATTGTTGAGCTGCTTCGAGCCCATCCCGCCACGCGCGAACGACGGCGTGAAGTAGCCGCGCATCTGCACCTGATAGATGAACGGATGCGCATCACCATGGCCGATTTCGAGGCTGACGCTGTCATTCGCCGGATCCGGCTGGGTGACCACGTTGAGGCCTTTTTCAACGAACACCGCCGTCACTTCTTCAATTGCCGGGCGTACCGTGGTGTCCATGAAGCGGTACACCTCGTCACGCGACGGGAAGTGCACCGCCTGACTCAGCCGCTGACGCCAGCCGCCCGTACCGCGCCGTGAACCGGAGACCGGTGCCAGCGAGTGCAACTGCGCGATCTGCTTCTGCGACTCCAGATAGAACGCCTTGTGCAAGCCCCACATCATCAACAGCAGGATCAACGAGAACGGCAACGAGGTCAGCACTACCGCTGATTTCAGCGCATCGATACTGCCGGAGAACAGCAACGCACTGGTGATCAGCGCCGTCATCGCGCCCCAGAACACTCGCAGCCATTTCGGCCCGTCTTCGTCTGGGTTGCCACCCTTGGCCGACAGGGTCGAGAGCACCACGGTGCCGGAGTCGGCAGACGTCACGAAGAACACGAAGCTGATAAACACCGTCACGGCGATGACGGTTTTGCTCCACGGGTAGGTTTCCAGCAGCAGGTAAATGCTCATCGACGGATTGTCGATGGCCGACATGCCCAGCGCGCTCATGCCGTGGTTGAGCACTTGATCCAGCGCGCTGTTGCCGAAAATCGACATCCACGCGAGGGTAAAACCGAGCGGAATCAGCAGCACGCCGAAAACGAATTCACGGATGGTCCGGCCACGGGAAATCCGGGCGATGAACAGGCCCACGAACGGCGACCATGCAATCCACCAGGCCCAGTAAAACACTGTCCAGCCGCCGAGCCAGTCGCTCGGTTTGTCGTAGGCGTAGAGGTCGAAACTCTTCATCGGCAAGGCGCCGAGGTAGTCGCCAAGATTCTGGATCAAGGTGTTGAGCAGGTGCTGGGTAGGCCCGGCGAACAACACGAACAGCAGCAGCGCACAGGCCAGCAGCATGTTGATGTCGGACATCACACGCACGCCTTTATCGACGCCGGAGACGGCAACGATGATCGCCGCGCCCATCATCAGCGTGATCAGACCGACTTGAATCCACTGGGTGTGAGCGATGCCGAACAGGTAGTCGAGACCGGAGTTGAGGTGCAGCACACCAAAACCCATGTCGGCGCCCAGACCGAACACCGTGGCGATGATGCCGAAGCCGTCCACTGCGTAACCAATCGGGCCGTTGATGCGTTTGCCAATCAGCGGATACAGCGCCGAGCGCAGCGCCAGCGGCAGGTTGTGGCGGTAGGCGAAGTAGGCCAGCGCCATGCCGACGAAGGCAAACACGCCCCAGCCATGCAGGCCCCAGTGCAGAAACAGAATCTGCATCGCCTGACGTGCCGCATCCGCGGTGCCCGCCTCGCCTTGCGGCGGCTGGAGCATATGGGTCAGCGGTTCAGAGACGCAGAAGAAGAACAGCGTGATGCTGATCCCGGCGGCGAACAGCATGCCGGCCCAGGACAAGTAACTGAATTCGGGCTCGTCGTGGTCGGCACCGAGTTTTATCTTGCCGTAGCCGGATAAGGCGGTGACCACCACGAAGACCAGATACAGGGTCATCGCGAGCATGTAGTACCAGCCGACCGTATTGGCCGCCCAGTTTTGCGCTTCCAGCAGCCAGGCGCCTGCCTGCTCCGGCATGGCGATGACAACGAGACCAAACAGCAGAATGACCGTCGCGGCGAAGTAGAACACCGGCGGATTCATGCGTACCAGACCGCTGGCGGGGGTAGACGATGCACTCATGAAACGTGCACCTCGAGGGGTTGAAACGTGGCTGAAATGATCGGACTCAGCAAAGGCAAGCCTCCTGTTGTGAGCGGGCAGCGAACCACCGGTTTAACTTGAATGAACGTTCAAGTTAAACATGGATAGGGTGGCAAGGACTAATCGTACGGCTAGGCGGTAGTTTTCCTACGCTAGCTCAAGGATGGGTATGACGTGGGTTTGAGGGTATTCGTTCACTGGAGAATTGGCTGATTGCCATTATCTTGATTTGGTCTGAAAATCATTCGCGAGCAGGCTCGCTCCCACATTTGAAACGCATTCCAGTGTGGGAGCGAGCCTGCTCGCGAAGAGGCCAGATGCCGCAACGCAATTTCAGAGCCTACTTCTGCGTCCCGTCATCATGCTGCAGATTCGCCTGGGTCAGATTGCACCCCGCCGGCACACTCCGCGTCAGCCACACATTGCCGCCAATGGTCGACCCCTTGCCAATGGTGATCCGCCCGAGAATCGTCGCCCCGGCATAAATCACCACATCGTCTTCAACAATTGGATGGCGCGGATGGCCCTTCTGCAACTGCCCGTCTTCATCTGCCGGGAAACGCTTGGCGCCCAACGTCACCGCCTGATAAATCCGCACGCGCTCACCAATGATCGCCGTCTCGCCGATCACCACGCCCGTGCCGTGATCGATAAAGAAGCTACGGCCGATCTGCGCACCCGGATGGATATCGATACCGGTCGCCGAATGGGCGATTTCCGCGCTGATCCGCGCCAGCAACGGCAAACCGGCGCGATACAAATGGTGCGCGAGGCGATGGTGAATCACCGCGAGAATCCCCGGGTAGCACAGCAGCACTTCGTCGACACTGCGTGCCGCCGGATCACCGTGATAGGCCGCCAGCACATCGGTGTCGAGCAGTGTGCGCAGGCCCGGCAGTGCGAGGGCGAAATCTTGTACGATCTGAATCGCGCGGGCTTCGACTTCGGTGTCAGCCTGCGCGCTGTGGCGGGCGACGTAACGCAACTCCAGGCGGGTCTGCGCCAGCAACGCATTCAGCGCGACATCGAGGGTGTGGCCGACGTAGAAATCTTCACTCTCTTCGCGCAGGTCAACCGGGCCCAGGCGCATCGGGAACAACGCGCCACACAATGCTTCAAGAATCTCCGCCATCGCTGCACGGGACGGCAACTCGCGACCGCCCTGCTCGCCGGACGCCCGGCCGTTCTGTGCCCGCCACTGATCCCGCGCGCTGCGCAGTTGACTGACGATGGTCTGCAATTGCCAATGGCTGGAACGCTCGCTCACGGTAAAGACTCCTCACGGGCGGCCGGACTGTCTGGCCGCGTCAACGGCGCCTACTTTACGGCATGCTTACGAGGGCGAATTAAGAACCGATAGTGCTGGCCTCAGTTCATTTGGCTATAAGCGATTCACGGTTGCCCCTGCAAAAGCGCGTGCCTATAGTCCTTTCATCTTCCTCCGCCAGTACGGACCCATGATCAAACAACAGCTGGACCGCTTTAACCGTCTCGACCTGCTCAACCACCCAACGCCGCTGGAAAAACTCGAACGCCTGTCCACCTGGCTTGGCCGCGAGGTGTACATCAAGCGCGATGACCTGACGCCGCTGGCCATGGGCGGCAACAAATTGCGCAAACTCGAATACCTCGCTGCCGACGCTCTCGCGCAAGGCGCCGACACGCTGATCACCGCCGGCGCGCTGCAATCGAACCACGTTCGCCAGACCGCCGCACTGGCCGCCAAATTGGGCCTGGGTTGCGTGGCGCTGCTGGAAAATCCGCTGGGCACTGACGACAGCAATTACACCGGCAACGGCAACCGCCTGCTGCTGGATCTGTTCGACACCAAAGTCGAACTGGTCGACAACCTCGACAACGCCGACGAACAACTGACCGCCCTCGCCGCCCGCCTGCGCAGCAACGGCAAGAAGCCGTATCTGGTGCCAATTGGTGGCTCCAATGCGCTCGGTGCGTTGGGCTATGTGCGCGCCGGTCTGGAACTGGCCGAGCAGATCAACGACACCGGCCTGAATTTCGCCGCTGTAGTGTTGGCCTCGGGCAGTGCCGGGACGCACAGCGGTCTGGCATTGGCGTTGAGCGAAGTGTTGCCGCAATTGCCGGTGATTGGCGTGACGGTTTCGCGCAGTGAAGAAGATCAGCGACCGAAGGTTCAGGGACTTGCCGAACGCACGGCGGCGCTGCTCGGCGTCGAACTGCCGGCCAGCTTCAAGGTCGAGTTGTGGGACGAATATTTCGGCCCGCGTTATGGCGAGCCGAATGCCGGGACGCTGGCGGCGCTGAAGCTGCTGGCGAGTCAGGAAGCGTTGTTGCTCGATCCGGTGTACACCGGCAAGGCCATGGCAGGTTTACTCGACGGGATTGGTCGTCAGCGCTTTGATGAAGGCCCGATCATCTTCCTGCACACCGGTGGCGCGCCAGCGTTGTTTGCCTACAAGGATTTCCTGTAACAGAAGATCAAAACGGCAGCTCCTACAAGTGATCTCATGTAGGAGCTGCCGCGGGCTGCGATCTTTTTCCACAGACATTACATATTCCAATAACGAATAACATTTCAAATATTAAGTATTTTCAAGTCTAACGCAGACATCTTATAGTCTCGCCGCAGGCGAATTTCGCGAGAGACGCATAAGCTGCTTTAAGGCAGGATAGCGCTGTCGTCCGAATCACCAATTCGCCAACTTTCCTTAAGCGTCTTCCATAAGAAAACACAGGGGCTTGTCATGAATTTTTCCGCACTACGTCGCAATCTGCTGGTGGGTTCGCTGGGCCTTGCGCTGAGCGCCGGCCTGATCGGCCAGGCAGTGGCCGGTGAACAGTTGCAACAGATCAAGGACAAAGGCGTTATCAACGTCGGCCTGGAAGGCACTTACCCACCGTTCAGCTTCGTTGATGCCGACGGCAAGCTGTCCGGTTTCGAAGTTGAATTCTCTGAGGCGCTGGCCAAAGAGCTGGGTGTGAAGGTCAAACTGCAGACCACCAAGTGGGACGGCATCCTCGCGGCGCTTGAGTCCAAGCGTCTGGATGCAGTGATCAACCAGGTGACCATTTCCGAAGAGCGCAAGAAGAAGTATGACTTCTCCGAGCCGTACACAGTTTCCGGGATTCAGGCGCTGGTGCTGACCAAGAAAGCCGCCGACCTGAACATCAAATCCGCTGCCGATCTGGGTGGCAAGAAAGTCGGCGTGGGCCTGGGCACCAACTACGAGCAGTGGGTCAAAGCCAACGTGCCGACCGCTGACGTGCGCACTTATGAAGATGATCCGACTAAATTCCAGGACCTGCGTGTCGGCCGTATCGACGCCATCCTGATCGACCGTCTGGCCGCACTGGAATACGCCCGCAAAGCCAAGGACACCACTGCCGCAGGCGAACCGTTCTCTCGTCAGGAAGCTGGCGTTACCTTGCGTAAAGGCGAGCCTGAACTGTTGGCTGCAGTGAACAAGGCTATCGAAAAGCTGCGCGCCGATGGCACGCTGGCCAACCTTTCGGAAAAATACTTCAGCGCTGACGTCACTAAATAATGGAAGCAACTTTCCAAATCATACGGGAGGCCATGCCCTTTTTGCTCAAGGGCATGTACTTCACGGTCATCCTCAGCCTCGGTGGCATGTTCTTCGGCTTCCTGCTCGGCTTCAGCCTGGCGTTGATGCGTCTGTCGCGCTTCAAAGTGGCGAACTGGATTGCCCGCATCTACGTGTCGTTTTTTCGCGGCACGCCGTTGCTGGTGCAACTGTTCGTGATCTATTTCGGCTTGCCACAGGTGGGGATCGAACTCGATCCGATCCCGGCTGCCCTGATCGGCCTTTCGCTGAACATGGCGGCCTACATTTGTGAAATCCTGCGATCTTCGATCAGCTCGATCGAACGCGGTCAGTGGGAAGCCGCCGCGAGCATTGGCATGACCCGCGCGCAAACCCTGCGGCGGGCCATCTTGCCGCAAGCGATGCGTACGGCATTACCGGCGCTCGGCAACAGCTTCATTTCACTGGTCAAGGACACTGCACAGGCCGCCACTATCCAGGTGCCGGAGTTGTTACGTCAGGCGCAGTTGATCAGCGCACGTAACTTCGAAATTTTCACCATGTACCTTAGTGCCGCACTGCTCTACTGGATTCTGGCCTCGGTGCTCGCGCACCTGCAAAACAAGCTGGAAGAGCGGGTCAATCGGCACGACCAGGAGTCCTGACCCCATGATTGTCGTGGAAAAACTGACCAAGCAATTCAAGGGTCAGGTCGTGCTCAACGGCATTGACCTCGAGGTGAAGGAAGGCGAAGTCGTCGCAATCATCGGCCCCAGCGGTTCGGGGAAAACGACGTTCCTGCGCTGCCTGAACTTCCTTGAACAACCCACAAGCGGCCGGATCAAGGTCGGCGATATCGAAATCGATACCGGCCGCCCGCTGAACCAGCAGCAAAGTCTGGTGCGCAACCTGCGCCAGCACGTGGGCTTCGTGTTCCAGAACTTCAACCTGTTCCCCCATCGCACCGCACTGGAAAACGTCATCGAAGGCCCGGTTGTGGTCAAGAAGATGCCACGCGAAGCCGCCATTGCCTTGGGCAAAAAGCTCATGGCCAAAGTCGGACTCGCCGGCAAAGAAGACGCTTATCCACGTCGCCTCTCTGGTGGTCAGCAACAGCGCATAGCGATCGCCCGGGCGCTGGCGATGGAACCGGAAGTGATCCTCTTCGACGAGCCGACTTCGGCGCTTGACCCGGAGCTGGTCGGCGAAGTGCTGGCGACGATTCGTGGCCTGGCTGAAGAAAAACGCACTATGGTGATCGTCACCCACGAGATGGGTTTTGCTCGTGACGTGGCCAACCGTGTGGTGTTTTTCGATAAAGGCGTGATCGTCGAACAAGGTGAAGCGAAGGCATTGTTTGCCAATCCGAAAGAAGAACGCACTAAACAGTTTCTCAGCAAGTTCCTGAATCACGCCTGAGAACTTTTATTGCATCACCGATAACTTCCACGGACGGAAGTTTCCTTTATAAAACATTTACCCCCTTCAGTCTCATTCAAACAAAACATATCCCAAACAGTACATATATATGTTCTGCAACAGATAACACCCGCCTCCTCCCCTGCCACCTGAAATGATAGTGCTCAAATAAATCCGCGCATAAAACGCCGAGAAAGCCCTGTGTCCCGTGGCTCATTTCGCCTGATCACTTAGGCATATGGCCGCGACAGCGTAGGAAACTTCTGATTAATTCGTAATTCACGGATTAACTAATATCGTCTATTGACACCCCATCCCGCAGACTCTTATCTAGTCGGCAACCGGCATCAACTAGTTTAACCACCCCGTCTTCAACTTGAATAAAAGCCCAAAGCTTTATTGCCAGTTTATTCACGCTTTTTGTTCTTTCAGAAACGGACTTCGCTGCAAGGCTTCAAGGAGAGAAATCGATGACCCGCACTTCGCACACCCCCGAACTGGCAGCGCCGACCCTCGCGCCAGCGCAAAAAACCGGCATCAATCTGGCTGCCGCCGCACACCTCTTGATCGAGGTGTCGCCCTACCCTGATATGGACAGCGGCGATCTCATCGAGCTGTTCTGGAACAAATGCTATGTCGCTTCCAAAGTGCTGACGGCGGATGACGTCGGCACAGCCGTCAGCCTAAGGGTGCCGGAAAGCTTCATCACCAACGGCACCGCGCGCATCCACTACCGGGTGATGCAGGTCGGTCAGGGGCCGGCGTTTTCGGCGGCGACGCGCGTACAGGTCAAACTGGACTGCCCCGGCGGGCAACCCACGGCGCTGAGCGCAGACGAAAATCAGCAACTGGCCCCGGTTGCCATCCCCGACGCCATACGCCGTCAGGGCGTCAATCCGAACCAGATTAAACGCGGTGTGCCGCTGACCATCGAGCCGTACCTGAACATGGCCGAGGATGACGCCATCACCTTGCGCTGGGGTGACGTGCGCATGGATCTGGCACCGGTCACCGCCGCAGATATCGGCTTGCCGATTCAGGTCTGGGTACCGCCGTCGGTGATCGTCGAAGCAGGCGAGGATCTGCGCCTGGACGTGACGTATTGCATTCTCGATCGGGTCGGCAACAACTCCCGCTGGGCACCGCCCCGCACATTGAAAATCGGCTGCGCAAATCCTTATCTGAAAGTCCCGCTCAGGCCCGAACTCAAAGCCGCCGAATCCCGCAAGCCCTGAACACAATGCCCCTGTGGCGAGAGAGCAAGCGCCCTCGCCACCGGATCATTCCAGCCGCAAAAAAATTCTTAACCAACCCGACCATCACCTCTTCTATGCATATTCCTAAAAGTTAGTTTATTTAATATTTATACACGTTTAGGGTATATAAACCGGACCACCGGACATTCATTCGTTCGCCGCACTTTTGCGGCGTTTTTCATGAGATGTGAGGTAGGTAGCATGGTCCGGAACACAATCACCCCAGTGCAGATCGCCAGGGCATTGCGTGCAGCCAAGGAGCGGCACTGATGTCCAGTCTGGCAAATGCAAACGTCCAGTCTGATCTGGACATCGCCCCGTTGTTGTTGCCTGCGCAGGTCTTGCGCAACGACGCCCAAGCCATCAACGCCGCCCAAGAGCTGGCACAAGTCGCCCGCGTGCAGGCCGCGAAACGCGACCGTCAGCGCAAGCTGCCGTGGTCGGAAATCGAACAGTTCACCCGCAGCGGATTAGGCAGCATCGCCATCCCGCGCGAATACGGTGGCCCGCAGGTTTCATTCGTCACTCTGGCCGAAGTGTTCGCGATCATCTCCGCCGCCGACCCGGCGTTGGGGCAGATCCCGCAGAACCAGTTCGGCATCATCAATCTGGTACTCGGCAGCGCCACCGAAGCGCAGAAACAACAGCTATTCCAGAGCGTTCTGGAAGGCTGGCGCATCGGCAACGCCGGTCCTGAGCGCGGCACCAAAAACACCCTGGAACTGAAAGCGCGGATCACCGCCGATGGCGATGATTACGTGATCAACGGCCAGAAGTTCTACTCCACTGGCGCACTGTTTGCGCATTGGGTTGCGGTGAAAGCGGTCAACGATGACGGCAAGCAAGTACTGGCCTTCGTCCGTCGCGGCACGCCGGGGCTGCGCATCGTTGATGACTGGTCGGGCTTCGGTCAGCGCACCACCGCCAGCGGTACGATTCTGCTGAACAACGTGCGTGTCGAATCGAGCCTGGTGGTCGACAACTGGAAGATCAACGAAACCCCGAACACCCAAGGCGCGGTGTCGCAGCTGATTCAAGCCGCGATCGACGCCGGCATCGCCCGTGGCGCCATTGATGACGCCATTGAGTTCATCAAAACCCGCGCACGGCCGTGGATCGACGCCAAGGTTGATCGCGCCAGCGATGATCTTTATGTCATCGCCGATATCGGCAAACTCAAAATCGAACTGCACGCCGCCGAAGCGCTGCTGCGCAAGGCCGGCAAAGTGCTCGATCAAGTGCACGCAGCGCCGATCACCGCCGAGTCCGCCGCACGCGCTTCTATCGCCGTGGCGGAGGCGAAAGTGCTGACTACCGAGATCTCGCTGTTGGCCAGTGAAAAGCTTTTCGAACTGGCCGGCAGCCGCGCCACCCTCGCCGAATTCAACCTCGACCGTCACTGGCGCAACGCCCGCGTGCACACGTTGCACGACCCGGTGCGCTGGAAATATCACGCGGTCGGCGCCTATCGCCTCAACGGCACTTTGCCTGCTCGCCATTCCTGGATCTGACGACCAGACATCTGGAGAAAAACATGACGCTTTCCCATCACGTCGCGGTCATCACCAGCGATGAGCAAGCCCTGATCGTCGCCAGCGACCTGGCCGAAGATTTCAAACGCGACAGCGCCCTGCGCGACCGTGAACGCCGCCTGCCTCTGCCGGAACTCGACGTGTTTTCCCGCTCGGGTCTGTGGGGCATCAGCGTACCGAAGGAATACGGCGGCGCTGGCGTGTCCAACGTGACTTTGGCCAAAGTCATCGCGCTGATCGCTCAAGCCGACGGCTCGCTCGGGCAGATTCCGCAAAATCATTTTTACGCGCTGGAAGTGCTGCGGGTTAACGGCAGTCACCAGCAGAAACAACGGCTTTATGCCGAAGTGCTGGCCGGGCAACGCTTCGGCAACGCCTTGGCGGAACTAGGTACGAAAACCGCTCACGACCGCGTCACCAGCCTCAAGCGTGATGGTGACGGCTATCGCATCAACGGCCGCAAGTTCTATGCGACCGGCGCGATTTATGCCCAGCGCATTCCAACTTCCGTTGTCGATGAAAACGGTGTGCAGCAACTGGCCTTCGTTCCGCGTGACAGCAAAGGCCTGACCGTGATCGACGACTGGAGCGGCTTCGGCCAGCGCACCACCGGCAGCGGTTCGGTGGTGTTCGAAGATGTGTACGTCGCGGCTGAAGACGTGCTGCCGTTTCAAAGCGCCTTTGAACGTCCAACCACCGTCGGCCCGCTGGCGCAGATCCTTCACGCCGCCATCGACACCGGTATTGCCCGCGCCGCTTACGAAGACGCCCTGCACTTTGTGCGCAGCAAGACGCGGCCGTGGATCGATTCCGGCAACGACAAAGCCACCGAAGACCCGCTGACGTTGAAGAGCTTCGGCCACTTGAGCATTCGCCTGCACGCCACGGAGGCGTTGCTTGAACGCGCCGGCGAATTCCTCGACGCAGCGCAAGCCGGGACCAGCGCAGAAACCGTCGCTGCCGCTTCGATTGCCGTCGCCGAAGCACGGGCGATCAGCACTGAAATCTCTTTGGCCGCCGGCAGCACGCTGTTCGAACTGGCCGGCAGCCAGGCGACACTGATCGAACACGGCCTCGACCGCCACTGGCGCAACGCCCGCGTGCACACCTTGCACGACCCGGTGCGCTGGAAATATCACGCGGTGGGCAACTACTACCTCAACGATGAAAACCCTCCGTTGCGAGGGACGATCTGATGAGCGCGGCGAAAAAGAAGATCCTGCTCAATGCGTTCAACATGAACTGCATCGGCCACATCAACCATGGCCTGTGGACGCATCCGCGCGATACCTCAACGCGCTACAACACCATTGAATACTGGACCGAACTGGCGCAACTGCTGGAGCGCGGACTGTTCGACGGCTTGTTCATCGCTGACATCGTCGGCGTGTATGACGTCTATCAGAACTCGGTGGACGTGACGTTGAAAGAGTCGATCCAATTACCGGTCAACGATCCGTTATTGCTGGTTTCAGCGATGGCTGCCGTGACCAAAAACCTCGGTTTCGGCTTGACCGCCAACCTCACCTACGAACCGCCGTATCTGTTCGCCCGGCGCATGTCGACGCTCGATCATTTGAGCCGTGGTCGAGTGGGCTGGAACATTGTCACCGGCTATCTCGACAGCGCCGCGAAAGCCATGGGACTGAGCGAGCAGGTCGAGCATGACCGTCGTTATGACCAGGCCGACGAGTACCTGGAGGTGCTCTACAAACTCTGGGAAGGCAGTTGGGAAAACGGCGCGGTACTGAATAACCGTGAGCAGCGGATCTACGCCAACCCGGAAAAAGTGCACAAGGTCGAGCACAAGGGCGAGTTCTATCAGGTCGAGGGCTATCACCTCTGTGAGCCGTCGCCACAGCGCACACCGGTGCTGTTTCAGGCCGGCAGTTCTGAGCGCGGTTTGCTGTTCGCCGGGCGTCACGCCGAGTGCGTGTTCATCAGCGGCCAGAACAAACCGTCGACCAAGGTTCAGGTCGACAAGGTGCGCGCCAGCGCCGTCGAGGCCGGGCGCAATCCTGAGGACATCAAGGTGTTCATGGGCCTCAACGTGATCGTCGGCGCGACCGAAGAAGCCGCGTGGGCCAAGCACGCCGAGTATCTGAGCTACGCCAGCGCCGAAGCCGGCGTGGCGCATTTTTCCGCCTCCACCGGCATCGACTTTTCCCAATACGAGATCGACGAACCGATCCAATACGTGAAGAGCAACGCCATTCAGTCGGCGACCAAAAACCTGCAGAACAACGACTGGACCCGGCGCAAATTGCTCGACCAGCATGCCCTCGGTGGCCGCTACATCACCGTGGTCGGTTCGGTTGATCAAGTGGCAGATGAGCTGGAATCGTGGATCGCCGAGACCGGCCTGGATGGTTTCAACCTGACCCGGATTGTTACGCCGGAAAGCTATGTCGATTTTATCGAGCTGGTGGTTCCGGAGCTGCAGCGGCGTGGGTCGTACAAGACCGCGTATGACAGCGGCAGCTTGCGCGAGAAGCTGTTTCACAGCGAAGCGCAGTTGCCCGAGCAACACACCGGCGCAGCGTTCCGCCGCTAAAAGCATCGCTGGCAAGCCAGCTCCCACAAGGGTCTGTGGCGTTCACAAAACCTGTGGGAGCTGGCTTGCCAGCGATGAGGCCCGACCCAACACCACAAAATTAATGCACTGACTGGAAAAACCATCATGACCAAGAAACGCCTGTCCCACCCAGTCAAAGCACTGGCCCTGGCCCTCGGCCTGTTCAGCTCGGCCATTTTCGCCGCCGACGCCCCATTGAAAATCGGCACCACCGCCGCCTTCGCCATTCCGCTCGAAGCCGCCGTGGAAGAAGCCTCCAGACAAGGCCTGAACGTCGAGCTGGTGGAGTTCACTGACTGGATCGCACCCAACGTCAGCCTCGCCGCCGGCGACATCGACGTGAACTACTTCCAGCACATTCCGTTCCTCGAAAACGCCAAAGCCGCCTCGGGTTTTGATCTGGTGCCGTTCGCACCGGGGATCATCAACAACGTCGGTCTCTATTCGAAAAAATACAAAAGCTTTGATGAGTTGCCCGAAGGCGCCAGCGTCGCCATCGCCAACGACCCGATCAACAGCGGGCGTGGTTTGCAATTGCTGGCCAAGGCCGGTTTGATCACGCTGAAGCCGGGCGTCGGCTACAAGGCTACTGAAGACGATATCGTCGCCAACCCGAAGAAAATCAAAATCCTCCAAGTCGAAGCCGTGCAATTGGTACGCGCCTATGACGACGCCGATCTGGTCCAGGGCTACCCGGCCTACATTCGTCTGGCGAAGACTTTCGATGCCGGTTCGGCGCTGCTGTTCGACGGTCTCGACCACAAGGAATACGTGATCCAGTTCGTCATCCAGCCGAAAAGCAAAACCGACCCGCGCCTGATCAAATTCGTCGACATTTACCAGCATTCGCCGGTTGTTCGCGCGGCGCTGGATAAGGCCCACGGCAAGCTGTATCAAGCCGGTTGGGAAAGCTGAGCATGACGGCCGCGATCCAACGGCGACTGGAGATTCCAGAGCCACACCATGCTGAAAAAACCGAGCTGCACCCTGAACTGAATCGCGCCCACGTACGCTTCATCGGCCTGGGCAAAACCTACAACGGCCGGCAGGGCCCGGTCGCCGCGTTGCAAGGCATCGATCTGGCGATTCAGCGCGGTGAAGTGTTCGGCATCATCGGCCGCAGCGGTGCCGGCAAGTCGTCGCTGATTCGGACGATCAATCGTTTGGAACAGCCGACGTCCGGGCGCGTTCTGATCGATCAGGTCGACATCGGCGAGTTCGATGAAGACCGTCTGGTCGCCCTTCGCCGGCGCATCGGCATGATTTTTCAGCACTTCAATCTGATGTCGGCCAAGACCGTTTGGCAGAACGTCGAATTGCCGCTGAAAGTCGCGGGCGTAGCAAAAGAGCAGCGCGACAAAAAAGTCCGTGAATTGCTCGAACTGGTCGGTCTGCAAAGCAAGCACAAGGCTTATCCGGCGCAGCTTTCCGGTGGGCAGAAACAACGCGTCGGCATCGCCCGTGCGCTGGTGCACGACCCGGATATTTTGCTCTGCGACGAAGCGACTTCGGCCCTTGATCCGGAAACCACGCAGTCGATCCTCGGCTTGCTGCGTGAGATCAACCAACGCCTGGGCCTGACCATCGTATTGATTACCCATGAGATGGCAGTGATCCGCGAAATCTGCGCCCGCGTTGTCGTGCTTGAACACGGGCGAGTTGTCGAGCAAGGCCCGGTCTGGGAAGTGTTCGGCAATCCACAGCATGAGGTCAGCCAGACCTTGCTCGCGCCGCTGCAACACGCGTTGCCGGAGGAGTTGCAGAGCCGCTTGCAAGCTCAAGCGCCCTCCTCCGACGCCGCTGTGGTGCTGCGTTTGCAGTTCACCGGCAGCGCCAGTGACGAGCCGGATCTGGCGGCACTGTTCGCTGCATTGGGTGGCCGGGTGAAGCTGCTTCAGGGCGGCGTCGAACGGATACAGGGGCATGCGCTGGGGCAACTATTGCTGGCGGTGAGCGGCTCTTCGTTCAGCGCCGAGCAACTGCGCGAGCGCGCCACGCCTTGGGCGCAACGGGTGGAGGTACTGGGTTATGTGGTTTGATCGCTTGTTGCAGGGTTTTATCGACACGTTTCTGATGGTCGGCGTGTCGTCGCTGATCGCCTTGCTGGTGGGGATTCCCATGGCGGTGATCCTGGTCACCAGCGACAAGGGCGGCATCTATGAAGCGCCGGTGTTGAACCGTGCCTTGGGCGCGTTCGTGAACCTGTTCCGCTCGATCCCGTTTCTGATTCTGATGGTCGCGCTGATTCCGTTTACCCGGTTGATTGTCGGCACCACCTACGGTGTCTGGGCGGCCGTGGTGCCGCTGACGATTGCGGCGACGCCGTTCTTTGCGCGGATTGCCGAAGTGAGCCTGCGTGAGGTCGATCATGGTTTGATCGAAGCCGCGCAGGCGATGGGTTGCCGACGTTGGCACATTGTCTGGCATGTGCTGTTGCCCGAGGCGCTGCCGGGGATTGTCGGCGGTTTCACGATTACGCTAGTGACGATGATCAACTCCTCGGCCATGGCCGGGGCGATTGGTGCCGGTGGCTTGGGGGATATCGCTTATCGCTACGGCTATCAGCGCTTTGACAGCCAGATCATGTTGACGGTGATTGTGTTGCTGGTGGCGTTGGTCGCGGTGATTCAGTTGGGTGGGGATCGCTTGGCGCGGGGGTTGAACAAGCGCTGAGCTCATCCGGAATCATGCCGCGCCTCTGAACCCGCTTTCGCGAGCAGGCTCGCTCCCACATTTGGAATGTGTTTCCCTGTGGGAGCGAGCCTGCTCGCGAATGGCTGCGCAGCAGCCCCGAACCCGATGGCGTATATTCGGCAAATCCCAATTGCCCGCGTATCCCGACCATGAAGCAGACCCCCACCGATCTCGAACAGATCACCGCGACCACCCTCGGCCATTACAACTCAGTGGCCGAAGACTTCCGTGAAGGCACCCGCGATCACGATGTCAGCCAGAACATTGATGCGTTGCTGCGGCATATTCAGGGCACGGCGCCATTCACGATTCTGGATTTTGGCTGCGGCCCAGGGCGGGATCTGCAAACGTTTACGCGCATGGGGCATGTCGCTGTGGGTCTCGACGGTTCGCAAGAGTTTGCGCGAATGGCCCGTGAGGACAGTGGCTGCGAGGTGCTGCAACAGGACTTTCTGAAGCTGGATCTGCCGGCCGAACGCTTCGACGGGATCTTCGCCAATGCGGTGCTGTTTCATGTGCCGCTGCAGGAGTTGTCGCGGGTGCTCAAGCAATTGCATGGCGCCCTGAAGCCCGGTGGCGTGCTGTTCAGCTCGAATCCACGCGGGGATAACCGTGAGGGCTGGAACGGGCCGCGCTATGGCTCGTATCACGATCTTGAGGCGTGGCAAGGGTTGCTGACGGCGGCAGGGTTTGTCGAGCTTGAGCATTACTATCGGCCGGCCGGGCTGCCGCGTGAGCAGCAGCCTTGGTTGGCCAGCGTTTGGCGTAAGGCTTGAGTCGAGTCAGAGAAAAGCCCCTCACCCCCAGCCCTCTCCCGGAGGGAGAGGGAGCCGATTGGGGGATATTTAAGCAGTACGCCGACCGGATCTAACTTAGCTGAACCCATAATCGACCCGATCCTTCAGGTCGATGGATAGCGTCAGACACCTACGTCAGTCCCCTCTCCCTTTGGGCGGTCCGACGTTTCGGGAGGGTTAGGGTGAGGGGCGCTGTTGACTCAATCCTTCTTCGGTTCGCGAATCTTGTACCAGGCCACATACAGCGCCGGCAGGAACAGCAGCGTCAGCAACGTCGCCACCACAATCCCGCCAATCATTGCGTAAGCCATCGGTCCCCAGAACACTTCCCGGGCAATCGGGATCATGCCCATGCTCGCCGCTGCCGCGGTCAACAGGATCGGCCGGCGCCGGTGCTCGGTCGCTTCCACCACCGCATCCCACGGCGCATAGCCTTTCTGCTCGAACTCATCGATCTGCGTCACGAGGATCACCGAGTTACGGATGATGATGCCGATCAGCGCGAGAATCCCCAGGATCGCCACGAAGCCCATCGGCGTGCCGGTCGGCACCAGCGCCAGCACTACGCCGATCAGCCCCAGCGGCGCGACACTGGCGACGAGGAACATCTTCTGCACGCTGTGCAACTGGATCATCAGGAAGGTCGCCATCAAAAACAGCATCAACGGCAAAACCTTGGCAATCGGCCCTTGGGCCTTGCCGCTTTCCTCGACCGTACCGCCGGTGGCGACCTTGTAGCCCACTGGCAGTTTGTCAGCGAAGGCATCAATCGACGGCTTGAGCAGTTTCACCAAATCGGTCGGCTGGATCTCGTCGCGCACCGAGGCCTTGATGGTGATGGTCGGCAAGCGGTCACGACGCCACACCAGCGGCTGCTCCAGTTCATAACGCACGGTGGCGAACGCCAGCAGCGGGATCGACGTGCCGTTGGGCGTAACGATCTGCAGATTCTGCAGGGTTTCCGGCGTACCGCGCTCCGAATTCACCGCCCGGCCGACCACATTGATCAGGTAGATGTCGTCGTTGACCTGGGTCAGAGGCGCGCCGCTGACGATGCTGTTCATCAGGTTCGCCACGTCTTCGGAGGACAACCCGAGTTGCCGCGCCTTGTCCTGGGCGATGTCGATGCGCAGAACTTTGCCCGGCTCGTTCCAGTCGTAAATGATCTCGCCGATGTGCGGGTTCTTGTCCAGTTCGGTGGCCAGGTCGATGGCGTGCTTGCGCACCTGATCGATGTCCTTGCCACTGACCCGGTACTGGATCGGACGCCCCACCGGCGGGCCCATTTCCAGCGCCTGGACGTAACTGCCGATGCCGACGAAGTCTTTGTGCAAGCGCTCACGCAGGCGTTGACTCAGGGCCTCGCGGGCTTCGAAGTCTTTGCTGACGATCACCAGTTGTGCGTAGTACGGGTTTTGCAATTGCTGGTCGAGCGGCAGGTAGAAACGGATCGCGCCCTGACCGATGTAGGTGCTCCAACGCACAATGTCCGCGTCGCCTTTGAGGGTTTCTTCCAACTTGTCGACGGCTTTGCGGGTTTCGTCAATCGAGGCGTTTTGCGGCAGGTTCAGGTCGACGAGAATTTCCGGCCGGTCCGAGGAAGGGAAGAACTGGTTCTGCACAAAGCGCATGCAAAACACTGCCAGCACGAACAGCAGCACGGTAATGCCGATGGCCCACCAGCGATTGCGCATCGCCCACAATAGACCGCCATTGAACGCACGCCCGACGCGGCCCGGCTCGGCTTCATGGGGTTTCACGTTGGCGCTGAGAATGTGCACGCCGATCACCGGAGCGAAGAACACCGCCACCACCCACGAAACCAGCATCGCCACAGCAATCACCGCAAACAGCGTGTAGGTGTACTCACCGGCGGAACTGGCGTTGAGGCCGATGGGCACGAAACCGGCGACCGTCACCAGCGTCCCGGTGAGCATCGGGAACGCCGTCGAGGTGTAGGCGAACGTCGCTGCCTCCTCCTTGCTCTCGCCCATTTCCAGGCGCGTGACCATCATCTCCACGGTGATCATCGCGTCGTCCACCAACAGACCGAGGGCGATGATCAAGGCACCGAGCGAAATCCGCTGCATGGTGATGCCACTGTATTCCATGAATACAAACACCATCGCCAGCACCAGCGGAATCGAGCACGCCACCACCAGGCCGGCGCGTACGCCGAGGCTGATGAAGCTGACCACCAGCACGATGATCACCGCTTCGAACAGGGCACTGGTAAAGCCACCGACCGCTTCTTCCACCACCACCGCCTGATCGGACACGGTGTGCACACCCACGCCAACCGGCAAGTCTGCGGTCAGTTCATCGATGCGTTGGTGCAACGCCTTGCCGAACTCCTGAACGTTGCCGCCCTTCTGCATGGCAATCGCCAGACCGATGGCCGGTTTGCCGTCGAAGCGGAATTCCGGGGTAGCCGGATCGGTGTAACCGCGAGTGATGTCGGCGATGTCAGCCAATCGATAGAAACGGTCGTTGAGCTTGAGATTGACCTCGGCCAGATCTTTCTCCGAGGCGAACTGCCCCGAGGTGCGCACGGAAATCCGCTCAGGGCCGGCCTCGATCACACCGGCCGGGGTCACGGCGTTCTGCGATTGCAGACTCTGCACAACCTGACGCTGATCGATACCCAACGCCGCCAGTTTGCGAGTAGAGAAGTTCAGATAAATCACTTCGTCCTGCTGGCCGATCATTTCGATCTTGCCCAGCCCCGGTACATTGCGGATCTCGGCCCGCGCCTGTTCTACGTAATCGCGCAACTGGCGCATGGTCAGGCCGTCGGCGGTGAAGGCGTAGACCGAGCCGAACACATCACCGAACTCGTCGTTGAACCCGGGCCCTTGAATACCTTTGGGGAACTGCCCGCGAATGTCGTCGATCTTCTTGCGCACCTGGTACCAGATTTCCGGGATGTCCTTGGCGCTGGTGGTGTCGCGCAGGTACACGTACACCGTCGATTCGCCGGGGCGCGTGTAACTTTTCACGTAGTCGAGGGAGTCGAGTTCTTCGAGTTTTTTCTCGATGCGGTCGGTGACCTGCGCGAGGGTTTCTTCCTGGGTCGCGCCCGGCCATTTGGTCTGGATCACCATGGTCTTGATGGTGAACGACGGATCTTCTTCGCGGCCCAGATTGAAGTACGAGAACACGCCCATCAGCAACGCGACGAACATCAGGTACCAGACGAATGACTGATGCTTGAGGGCCCATTCGGAGAGGTTGAAAGAGCCTTTCATTGACTGTCCTCGTCAAGTTTTACCGATTGTCCGGGTTTGAGGCTGTTGACGCCGGCGCTGACCACGCGCTCGCCGTTCTTCACGCCGCCCGCGAGCACTACGCTGCTGTCGGTGCGGCTGATCACGCTGACGTCGCGGGGGCTGACGGTTTTGCTCTGAGTGTCGATGACCCAGATCCGTAGTTTGCCGTCGACCTCCTGCAAAGCGGTAGCCGGCAATTCGATGCGCGGTTTGATCGCCGAACTGAGGGTCACGCTGATCGCCGTGCCGAGGCGGAAACCGTCCGGTGTCTCGGCCAGAGTCAGGCGTGCCCGACGAGTACGCGTGGCGCTTTGCGCCTGCGGTTCGATCTCGCGAAGGGTTGCCGTGGTGTTGATGCTCGGGTCGAGTTGCCCGGCCACCAGAAACACCACGTCGGAAGGAATCTGATCGACCAGGGTGTCGGGCAGATCGATCACCGCTTCCTTGATGTCCGGTTGCGCCAGAGTCACGACCTGCTGGCCCGCCGTCACCACTTGCCCAGCTTCGGCGTTCCACGCGGTGACCACGGCTTTATGGTCGGAACGCAGTTCGGTATAGCCGAGCTGGTCCTTGCTTTGATTGACCGCCGCCCGTGCCTGGTCCAGCGAGGCCTGGGTGGTTTTCAAGTCTGTGGTGGCGATGTCCAGTTGTGCCTGCGCCCCTACGCCACGATCAAACAGCGCCTGCTGACGGCGGGCATTGGCCTGGGCATTGATCAGTTGCGCCTGAACTCTGGCCAGGTCGCCCTGGGCCGAACGCAATTGGTTCTGCTGATCAGACGGATCGAGGGTGGCGAGCAGCGTGCCCTTTTGCACTTCGGTTCCGACATCGACGTTGCGGCTGGCGATGCGGCCACCAACGCGGAAACCGGTGTTGCTTTCATAACGCGCCTGGATGCTGCCGGCGAAACGCCCGAGGCTTTCCTCGCTCAACGCTTGAACTTTGACCGATAGCACCGGACGTACCGGCTCCGGAGGTGGCTCGCTTTTCGAGCAGGCCGCCAGCAACACACCCACGGATAACAGCCCCAGACGCTTCATGGCTGTGCTCCCGGTTGCAGATCCTTGTAGGTGTTTTCAGCGATTTCGACTTTCATGCCGGGATGCAGTAACTGTCCTCCGGCGACAATGACTTTCTCCCCGCCCTTGAGGCCTTCGCTGATGATGACCTTGCCGATCAGGTAGCGGCCGACGGTCACGTTGTGCAACTGCGCTTCACCTTTATCGTCGACCATCCACACCGCCGGATCACTGATGTTTTTAGTCAGCGCCGACCATGGCAATTCGACTGCCGACTTGCCGCTGCCCTTGGCGGTGGCGCTGACCACCGAGCCCAGCTGCATCCCTTGTGGCAGGCTGTCGAGGCTGACTTTGACTTGCACCGTGCCGGACTGCGCCGACACCGCCGGGGTGATTTCACGCACCGTGCCGGTGGTTTTGATGGCAGGGTTATCGAGCAGACTGACGACGATCGAGGGATCCGCAGGGCGCTCGGCCAGCAGTGATTCGTAGACATTGAACACCGCGTCACGGTCGCCATCGCGGGCCAACGAAAAAATCGGTGCCGTGGCCTGTACCACCTGGCCGACTTCGGCCTGACGCTCAGTGATCACGCCCGGGGCCTCGGCGATCAGTGCGGTGTAGCTGAGCTGATCTTTAGCGTTGGCCAATTGCGCCTGCGCCGCGCTCAAGGCGCTCTGGCTGCTGCGCAACGCGGCTTGGGCGGAATCGTATTCGCTCTGGCTGGTGTAGCCCTTGGGCAGCAGTTTTTGCTGGCGCACGAAGGCGGCCGCACTTTGTTTCACCCGGGCTTGTTCAGCGACGACTTGGGCCTGGGCCGAATCGACGTTGGTCTGCAAATCCTTGGGGTCGAGCTTGGCCAGCACTTGTTTGGCGGTGACCCGGTCGCCGACATCAACCATACGCTGGATGATCTTGCCGCCGACGCGGAACGACAGCTCGGTCTGCACGCGCGCCTGCACGTCACCGGTCAATGTCACCGCAGCGGCGTAATCCGTGGGTTTGACTTCCTGTACAAAGACCCTGGGCAGGTATTCCTCAGGGGCTTTTTTCTCGCCGCAGGCGGTCAGCAAAGTGAGCAGACTCAGCATGACCGCTGTTTTCAAACCGGGACTCGCCATGCAGACTCCTTCCTGTGTACGAACGTGCAAGTGACGATACGACTGTGAGCTTAGAACAGGGTTCCGCCTTCGCCTGCGCGATCACAACATTTCCCTGTAGGAGCTGCCGCAGGCTGCGATCTTTGCTTTTAAAGATCAACATCAAAAGATCGTCCGAACGCGGCCCGAGCCTTCGGCAGCCCCTACAATCGGCGTCTCAAGAGAAGAAATTCCATGCTCAACACTCTCGCGGTGGCCAACTATCGCTCGATCAATAAACTGGTAATTCCGCTGGGTCGTCTGAACCTGATCACCGGCCCCAACGGCAGCGGCAAGTCCAACCTCTACCGGGCCTTGCGCCTGCTGGCGGAAACCGCTCAGGGCGGGGTGGTTAATGCACTGGCCCGTGAAGGCGGACTGGAGTCGACCTTCTGGGCCGGGCCGGAAACCATCAGCCGGCGCATGCGTAACGGCGAAGTGCCGATCCAGTCGACGGTACGCCAAGGCGTTAAACGATTGCGCTTGGGGTTTGCCGGAGAAGACTTCAGTTATTCGATCAGCCTCGGGCTGCCCGACTCTAACGGGCACTTCATGTTGCCCGAACATTCGCGGCCGATCCCCTCGCGCTTCAGCCTCGACCCGCAGATCAAGCGCGAATGCATCTGGGCCGGCGCCCTTTACCGTCCGGCTAGCCTGTTGGTGGATCGTGACGGGCCGATGATCCGCGCACGCGCCGAGCGCCAATGGGATGTACTGGCGCAACACACGCCGAACTTCGACAGCCTCTTCGATCAGGTCGGCAGCCTGCGCAGCTCGCCGGAAGTGTTTCAGATGCGCGAGTTCATTCGCCGCTGGCGCTTTTACGATCACTTTCGCAGCGATGCCGATGCACCGGTGCGCCAGCCGCAATTGGGTACGCGCACGCCAGTGCTGCATCACGACGGCCGTGATCTGGCGGCGGCGTTGCAGACCATCATCGAGATTGGTGATGGCGATGCGATGCGTGCGGCGATTACCGATGCGTTTCCTGGCGCGCGGGTGCATATCGAAGCGCAGGCCGGTGGACGTTTTGCCATCGAGTTTTATCAGGAAGGTTTGTTGCGGCCGTTATCGGCGGCGGAGCTGTCGGACGGCACGTTGCGTTATTTGCTGTTGGTTGCGGCGCTACTGACGCCGAGGCCGCCGTCGCTGATGGTGCTGAACGAACCGGAGACCAGCCTGCACCCGGATCTGCTGCCAGCGTTGGCGCGGTTGATTATCCGTGCCTCGGAGCAGTGTCAGGTGTGGGTGGTGTCGCATGCGCGGCGGTTGATTTCGGCGTTGCAGGAAGACCCGGGTTGCAATTGCATCGTGCTGGAGAAAACCCTGGGGCAGACCGGGATTGTCGGCCAGCGGGTGCTGGATGAGCCGGCGTGGAACTGGCCGGATTGAGTGATTCAGGCAAAAGCCCCTCACCCTAACCCTCTCCCAAAGGGAGAGGGGACTGACCGAGTTGTTCTTTCGAGTTACGCCGACATGAAAGTCTCGAGTTGAACGCAGGTTTTGAAAAGCCCAGAGATCGGCTCCCTCTCCCACCGGGAGTAAGCTGGGGTGAGGTACTGATTGGGGGATGCTCAAGAGTGGCGCCGACGTGAAAATGCATCTGTGAATCCAAAATCGAAGTGACGCCGACGCGAAATGCGTCTGTGAATCCATAATCGACTCGGTTTGTCAGGTCGATGTCTGATGCAAGACACCTCGGTCGGCCCCCTCTCCCTCCGGGAGAGGGCTGGGGTGAGGGGCAAGCCTCACCACCGACCTGACAGGCAATCACCCCTGCCACTTGCCACCCTCGACAATCACGCTCTCAGGTTTGGTGTCATCACTCAGCTCTTTACGCACATATTGGTCGTACAGCTTGAGCAGATACTTCTCCTCACCCAGCTTGGTCAGCTCGGTATTCACCCAGTCACGCAGCTCGATATTGCCCTTCTTCACCGCTGGCGCAATCGGTGCTTCGGCGCCAAGTTTTTCATCCAGCACGCGATAGCCCGGGTTCTGCTTGGCCCAGCTGAACAACACCAGATTGTCCTGTGCGTACGCATCGCCACGACCATTGGCCAGAGCTTGCAGCGACTCGGAGTTTTTCTCGAACTTGAGCAATTTCCAGTCCGGGTGATTCTTGGTCAGCCAGATATCAGCAGTCGTGCCCGTAGTGACGATGGTAGTGCGGGTCGCCAGATCATCGAGGTTTTTCACCGCGCTGCTTTGCGGCACCAGCGCCTGCACCGCGACCTTGAGATTCGGGTTAGTAAACTCCACCGCTTCCTTACGCTCCGGGGTCACAGTCATGTTGGCGAGGATCAGGTCGACCTTGTCGCTTTGCAGGAAAGGGATGCGACTCGCCGGCTCGACGGCGACGAACTCGACCTTGTTTTCATCGCCAAGCAGATCCTTGGCGAAACGGCGGCCGATGTCGGTATCGAAACCGACGTAGCGCCCCGCTTCGTCGACAAAACCGAATGGTGGTTTATCGGTGAAGACACCGACAATCAACTTGTCGCGAGCCTTGATCTTCTCCAGGTAACCGGCCGGCGCGGTGCTTTCGCTGGCGACTTTCGGCTTTGGTGGTTCTTCGGTCTTGCTGCAACCGGCAAGTAAGGCGAGGCTCAGTAGGGGCAGTAAAAAAGCGGCAGTTTTCATAACAGTTCCAGTTCCTTTGTCGGATTCGTTTTTGGCAGTGTTGCCACGAAGGAGAACTTCTCCAGAAACTGCTGCGCGCGTGCGGTTTGCGGGTTCGTAAAGAAAATCTCGGGCGGGTTCTGTTCAAGGATGCGCCCGGCATCCATGAACACGATGCGATCGGCCACCGCGCGAGCGAAGGCCATTTCATGGGTGACGATCAACAGGGTCATGCCTTCGCGGGCCAGGCCCTGAATGACCTGCAAAACTTCCTTGACCATTTCCGGGTCGAGGGCGGCGGTGACTTCGTCGAAGAGCATCACCCGTGGGTTCATGCACAGCGAGCGGACGATGGCGATGCGTTGCTGCTGGCCGCCAGAGAGCTGACGCGGGAAGGCATCGCGCTTGTCCGCCAGGCCAACGCGTTCGAGCAGCGCTTCGGCTTGCTGCTGCGCTTCGCGGCGCTGACGTTTTTGCACCTTCAGCGGACCGAGCAGCAAATTGTCGAGCACACTCATGTGCGGGAACAGGTGATAACTCTGGAACACCATGCCGATCTGCTGGCGGATCTCGCGCCAGTCGGTGGACTTGTCCAGCAGCTCGCGGCCGACAAATTTCAGGCTGCCGCTGTGGGCTTCCTCCAGACCATTGAGGCAACGCAGCAAGGTGCTTTTGCCGCAACCGCTGGGGCCGAGGATGACGATCACTTCGCCACTCTGCACTTGCAGGTCGATGCCGTTGAGCACCTGCTGCTCGCCGTAGAATTTGTTGAAACCGTGAAACTCGATCAATGCGCTCATGCTTGCGTCCAGCGCCGCTCCAGCACGCGCGAAGCGGCCGAGAGCGGGTAGCAGATAAAAAAGAAAAACAGGAACAGCGCGCCGTAGATCAGCACCGATTCGTAAGTGCGCTCGATGATCTGCTGGCCGACCTTGATCACATCGACCACACCGATCAGTACCGCCAATGAGCTGGTCTTGATGATCCGCGTATAGACGTTGATGGTCGGCGGCGTCATGCGCTTCAACGCTTGCGGCAGCAGTACGTAGCCATAAAGTTGTGCGGCGTTTAGGCCGATCGACAGCCCCGCTTCACGCTGCCCGCGCGGCAGAGAATGCAATGCGCCGCGCGCCACCTCGCCGACCTCGCTGGCGCCCCACAGCGACAGCACCAGCACCGCGCACCAAAAGCTGGGAATACTCAGGCCGAAGAAAATCGGCAGACCGAAGAACAACAGATACAACCAGACCAGCACCGGGATCGCCCGGAACAGTTCCAGATACACGCGCAAAATCGCGTTCAGCCATGTCACGTTAAGCGTGCGCAACACGCCGTAAAGCACGCCGCCGACAGTGCTGATGGCGATGCTCAGAAAAGATATCGACAAGGTTTGTCCGGCGCCTTTGGCCAATTGCGGCAACGACACCCAGAGCAGCTCAAGACCCGAACTGGCCATGCTGGAGCCTCCTTTCCAGACGGCTGAGCAGCAACGACAGCGGCAAGAACAACAGCACGCAGATCAGCGTCAGCACGGCGAGCATTTCGTAGGTTTTGTAATAGAGCGCAATGTAGCTCTTGGTGGTGTAGAGAATTTCCGGCACCGCCACCGCCGAAACCACAGTGGTTTCCTTGAGCAGGAAAATGAAATTGGCGAACAGCGACGGCAGGCTGAGAATCCCCGCTTGCGGCAGGATCACGTAGCGCAGCAACTGGCCGTGGGACAGGCCGATGGAACGCCCCGATTCCAGTTGCGCTTGCGGCACCGCATCGACGCCGGCACGCAGTACTTCGGTGAGGTAAGCGCCGCCGAGGAAGGTCATGGTGATGATCGCGGCGGTGAAACCGGAAACCTGGATCCCCACGGCCGGCAAGGCGAAGTAGACGAAAAACAACTGGATCAACAGCGGCGTGTTGCGCGCCAGTTCCACATACAGCCCGACCAGTTTTTGCAGATACGGCGTACGGAACACCAGAATCGTCGCGTTGAGCAGCGCCACCAGCAACGAGGTGCCTATGGCGATAAAACCGACCTGCAGCGTCACGCCCACGGCTTTGAGAAACGCCGGCAGGGTGCTGAGGATAAATGCGTAATCGAAGGTCATGAAACGTCCTGGACGCCGCTCGGTAAGCGACGGTGGTGCAGTCCATGGGCAGCGGGTGGCTGTCCGGCAAGCACCGACTTTATAGGTATAAAAACAAGAATTTAAATACCGTTAAAGCATATTGATATCACCCAAAAAACTATCTTGTGGGTTTGCCGGGAAGGAATAAGAAGGCTATTTTTCTTTGCGCTGTAGGACGGATCTTTTTTTCACGAAAGCCCTCCAAGGACGAACAGCTTTTGGCCAGACTCCCTCGGCCAAACCCATAACAAGGAAGAAAACATGGACGTAAAAGTGCCGCAGCGACTGGATCCGCAGGAAATTTTGAAATTGTTGGTGGCGTTGAGGCGGGCGTTGAAGGCCACAGCGTAAATCAAAAGCCCCTCACCCCAGCCCTCTCCCGGAGGGAGAGGGGGCTGACCGAGGTGTCTGGCGTCATACATCGACCTGAAAGACCGAGTCGATTATGGATTCGGCAGAGATCGTTCACGTCGGCGTACTTCCACAGCATCCCCCAATCAGTCCCTTCTCCCTCTGGGCGGTCCGACGTTTCGGGAGGGCTAGGGTGAGGGGCTTTTCAACGCACACACAAAAACGCCGATGCCCATCACTGGCCATCGGCGTTTTCACACCTTGAAGGGGGTGGTTCAAGCGTCAGATCAGAACGCCGGCAGTACCGCGCCGTTGTACTTCTTCTCGATGAACGCTTTGACTTCCGGGCTGGTCAGGGCTTTGGCCAGTTTCTGGATCGCGTCGCTGTTCTTGTTGTCCTCACGGGCCACCAGGAAGTTCACGTACGGCGAATCAGCACCTTCAATCACCAGCGCATCTTTCTGCGGGTTCAACTTGGCTTCCAGCGCGTAGTTGGTGTTGATCATGTCCAGATCAACTTCTTTCAGAACGCGTGGCAGCAGGGCCGACTCCAGTTCCTTGAACTTGAAGTTGTGCGGGTTCTTGGCGATGTCTTTTGGCGTTGCCAGAGCGTTCTTCGGGTCTTTCAGCTCGATCAGGCCAGCCTTCTGCAGCAGGATCAGTGCGCGGCCGCTGTTGCTACCTTCGTTCGGGATGGCGATGGTGGCGCCGTCCGGCAGTTCAGCCAGGGTCTTGTACTTGCTCGAGTAACCACCGAACGGTTCAACGTGCACGCCCTGCACGGTCACCAGGTACTTGGACTTGTCGTCCTTGTATTTGCCCTGGTTGAAGCTGTTCAGGTACGGCAGGGTTTGGAAGTAGTTGGCGTCCAGACGCTTCTCGCCAACCTGTACGTTCGGCTGAACGTAGTCGGTGAACACTTTGATTTCCAGATCCACGCCTTCTTTGGCCAAGGTCGGTTTAATCAGCTCAAGGATTTCAGCGTGCGGAACCGGGGTCGCGGCAACCACCAGTTTTTCGCCAGCATTGGCCAGGGAAGCAGTCAAAGCAGCCGCCAATGCGGTAAACAACAGAACCTTTTTCATGCAGTGTCCTTATCGAAAATCACGGTCGTCATCGACGACGGCATTAATACGTGTGCCAGTGAAGTGATATCGCTGGCGTGGGGCGGACAATACCGGGATTTTTTATTCCCGGACAATAACGTTTATTCAGCTTCATATTCCATTTTGTTCATGTTGAACGAAACGGTTACAACCCCTCACTCAAACGAATCAGCAAATCTTTCAATGCCTTACGCTCGGCGACGCTGCCGCCGATGTTGATTTGTGCAACCAGCCGTTCGATCTGAAGCTGCGGCCCAGACGCTTCGGGCAGATTCAGGTGCTCCGGAAGAATCTCGTCGCCCGTGCTCACCAGCAACGCAAAATGAATGACGTTTTCCAGCTCGCGGGTGTTGCCCGGCCAACTGTGTTGTTCGAGCACGTGCTGCGCCGCTTCGCTGATCAGCGGCACGGGAAGGTCGAGACGCTGGCTGTAGATACCGAGGAAATACTCGGCCAACGACAGGATATCGCCGGTACGCGCACGTAACGCCGGCAATTCGAGGTGGCCCTCGCTGAGGTAGTGATAAAGGCGCTCGTGGAATTTCCCGGCGTCCACCGCTTGCGCCAGATCGATGCTGGTGGCCGCGACCAGCCGCACATCCACCGGACTCGGCTGATGCGCACCGACACGGGTGACTTCGTGATTCTCCAGGGCAGCGAGCAATTTGATTTGAATCGGCAGCGGCAGATCGCCGATTTCATCCAGATACAAGGTGCCGCCGTTGGCCGAACCGAACCAGCCTGCACGGCTGCTGGCCGAGCCGCTGTAACTGCCGGCAGCGTAGCCGAACAGCTCGGCATCAGCGTAGGTCGGGCTGATCGCCCCGCAATTGACCGAAACGAACAGACCGCTGCGGTCACTGGCGCGATGGATGTGCCGGGCGAGCAGTTCTTTACCCGTACCGGTCTCGCCACGGATCAATACCGAAGTCGAGCGCGGCGCCAGTTGCTCTAGCTCCTCACGCAGTTGACGCGAGCGCGGATCGACGAACACCAGCGCCTTGGCGCGAATGCTCAGGGGGCTTTTTTCCGCATCGGGAAAGGTCAGCAACGGCTGACCGAAGGTTTCGAAACTCATGGCAGGCTCCCGCCCAAAACCGCCGGCAGACGGGGGCGTTGAAAGAAAAAAGGTCAGGCGCGGCGGCGGGCGTGGTGTTCCATACGGTTTTGCAGGCGATAGAGATAAGCAAAACCCTGCTCCCAACGCTGATGCCCGGACTTGACGTTGATGTGTCCGGCACCGGCGAGAATTCCCGCCTCGGCACCCCAGTTGCGCGCCAGCTCCAGTGCGCGCGGCGCACTCACGGCGGCGTCGTTGTCGGAGCTGACGACCTGGCTCGGAAACGGCAGCAGATCAGTCGGAATCGGCGCGAAATTGCGCAGCGCCGGTGCACACGCCGGACGCTCGACATCTGCCGGCGCGACCAACAAGGCGCCACGCACCTGACGCAGGTATTGCAGAGGCGCAGTGGCTGCCCAATGGGCAACGGTGATGCAGCCGAGGCTGTGGGCGATAAGAATGACAGGCGTGCTGTCAGCGGCAATCGCCTCGGCCAGTGCCGCCACCCAGTCTTCACGACGCGGCGTCAGCCAGTCGGCCTGCTCGACCCGCGCGCTGTTCGGCAGGCTGTTCTGCCAGTGGCTTTGCCAATGATCTTCTGGCGATCCTTGCCAGCCCGGCACAATCAGGTAGCGGATTGATTCGTTGCGCATGGGGAGCTCTCCTGCGTCGTGTCTGTTCCTGGACGAGTATAGGGAGGGGATTTATATTCGTTAAGGAATAAGAAGCTATTTATTAAGACCTGAATTGAATATGAGATGTGTGCATGGCTGGAAATCTTTTCCCCCTCACCCCAGCCCTCTCCCCCACGGGGGGCGAGGGGGAAAGGGAGCCGATCTTCATGCCGTTCAAATCTTGAGTTCGGCTCGAAATCTCAGGTCGGCGTACCTCGAACAATCACCTCGGTCAGTCCCCTCTCCCTCTGGGAGAGGGTTCTGCTTTTAATGCCAGAAATAAAAAAAGGGCCGCACCCTGCCAAGGAGACGGCCCCGGAAAAACGTAAATCCTGTTACCGCGCGGTAATCACCGACAACTTGGTAATCCCCGCCCGTTCAATCGAAGCCATCGCCCGCGCCACTTCGCCGTAGTTCACCCCGTCATCGGCCTGCAATTGCACGCGCACTTCCGGGTCCTTGGCCTTGGCCGACTTGAGGTTGAATTCGAGCATGTCAGGCTGAATCTCGTCCTTGTTGATAAACAGCTTGCCGGCGCCATCGATGCTCACCACCAGCGGGTCCTTCTGCTCGACCGGCGCCACCGCTTCGGTCTTCGGCAGGTTGATCGGAATCGCGTTGGTCAGCAGCGGCGCTGTGACGATAAACACCACCAGCAGCACCAGCATCACGTCCACCAGCGGGGTCACGTTGATCTCGCTGAGTACCTCATCACTGTCTTGCGTGGAGAAGGCCATATCAGGACGCCTCCTTCACTTTTGCTGCGTTGCCCGGCGTTGCGACCTTGTGCGCCGTCGGGTGGATCAACACGCGGAACGCACTCTTCTGCGCCAGGCTGTAGAAGTCGTGGGCGAAGTCATCCAGATCCGCCGCCGTCAGTTTCAACCGACGCAAAAAGTAGTTGTAAACCAGCACCGCCGGCACCGCGACGGCGATCCCCACACCCGTGGCGACCAGTGCCGCACCGATTGGCCCGGCGACCGTTTCCAGGCTCGCCGAACCTGCGGCGCTGATGCCTTTCAACGCTTCCATGATTCCCCACACCGTGCCGAACAAACCAATGAACGGCGACGTACTGCCAATACTCGCGACCACCGCCAGGCCCGTTTCCAGCGAACGGCGTTCGCGAACGATCTGCTGACGCAATGCGCGCTCGAGGCGATCCTGGTGGTTGATCGCCTGGCTCAAATCATTCGCCTGTGGCGTCTCGCCCACCTGAATCGCCGCGTAACCGGCCTGTGCCACCCGCGCTGCAGCGCCGGGTTGGGTCTCGCTCAATTCAGCGGCTGAATCGAGACTCGACGCCGCCCAGAAACGCTTATGAAAACGCCGATCCTGCGCCTTCAGCCGCCCGAACTGCACAGCCTTGAGCAGTGCCAGGCCCCAGGTAGCGACGGAAAAAACCACCAGCAGCCAGATCACCGCGCTTTCGATGGATTCCAGTGGAGATGCCAGTAACGTCATGATGATTCCCTCGTGTAAACGTTTCGCGCGAATTTGGTTTCGGTTTAATGAATCTTGAAATCGATGGGCACGCTGACCCAGCCGTCCTGGGCGACATCACCCTGCTTGGCCGGGACGAAACTCCAACGTTTGACGGCGTTCAGCGCCGCGTCGTCGAGCTGTTGCCGGCCACTGCTTTTGGCTATCTGGATCTCACCCGGTTTGCCGCTGGCCAACACATGCACACGCAGCAACACCGTGCCTTCCCAACCGCGACGCTGAGCCAGCGACGGGTATTCCGGTGCCGGGTTTTTCAGGTATGCGGCGTTCGCTGAGGCCGGGGTTACCGGTGCCGGCGCGGGGGGAGCAGGTGGCGCTGGCGCTGCAACCGGGGCTGCCGGTTGTGGCGGCGCGGGTGGTTGCTCGACGGCTTTCGGCGCTGGCTTGGGGGCCTGTTTAATCACCGGTTTGGGTTTCGGAACGGGTTTTGGCGGCGGTGGTTTTACCGCCAGTTCGTCTTCTACCGGCGGCGGTGGCTCAACCACAGGCGCAGGTGGGGGCGGCTCGACAACCGGTGGTGCTGGTGGTGCCGGGCGCGAGAATTCGATAGTCATCGGCGGAATTTCCGGCGGCACGATCGGCAGCACCGGCGTCGGCTTCTGGCTGATCCAGTAGATCACCGCGCCATGCACCACCAATGCGAGCACGCCGAGCAGAAGGATTTCGCGCCGACTCAAAATACCTTTGGGCGCACGCTGCAAACGCAGCTGTCCCAACGGCACACGATGCGGCCGGCCGAGATCGACCAACTCGCCACCCGGCGTCTGACGCCACAGCAATTCCTCTGCGCTGGCGGCGGTCTGGACATTGCCCATTGATTCACTCCCTGCGGTCTTTTTGCGTTCTCTACAAAAACTGCCGATCAACCGTTTGTTGAATCCCCCACGGCGAATCGATGGATGAATCATTGGGCTTGGCGCTTATCTCCGAAAGTAATCTTTAACGTTATGCATAGGCCTTTATGGAATATGAAAAATGATCAATTCCGCCAAAGCCGCGTGCTACGCGGGCTGCAGCGATGCATGAAAAAATGCATGCTTTTCAGGCATTAAAAGTATTCATGCAACGCATCAAATTCACCTGACCCGGTTTTGCAGGACGACTAATACCAAGTAGATAGTTGATTATTATTTTCTAAAAACAAAAAAAGGCCGGGCACTTTCGTGCGCCGGCCTTTTTGTTCAATCAGCTTTTATTGCTTGACGAACTCCCCTGCCACGCCAACAACATCACCATCAAAGTTTGTGCGCGAACCAACCGCACGAACTTTTGAATAATTGTGATCCGGCGAGAACAATGTCCAGGACTGATAACCAGTGCCGTCATTCAGAGCCGTGAACGTGATGATCGTAGGCTGCCCGGTGCTGTTCTGGAAATGGTAGTGCCCGTAAGCAATGTCGTAATTCACGCCGTTCTGACTGAATTTACCGCTGAAGGTGCCGTTGGAATCGTTGCCATCGGTAATCGTCAGTTTGGCGCCAGCGTTAGCGTTTACATAATTGCCATTAATGCTCGACATAACGAGATTTCCTTTATCGTTGGATAAGTGTCTTCCGATGAGAGCAAGTTTCCTCCTGGAAACTCACGACAGTCAGAATGGTTGCACATTCAATTATTGTCCACGCGAGCTACTAACGAAATTGCAATAAGCACTATTCAACCCGCTCATAACTTATCGCCGTTCGATCGAGCATTAATTCCAATTCAACTAACGGCTGGCATTGGTTTGCTGCACACCGACAACCGGGGCATTAACCGCCGTCTCGGAGCGTGGCGTACCCGTTGGCACCCAGTCATAACTCACAGGCAGTGCCCGATACACCCAGTTGCTGATCGCGTCGCTGCCCGGCGCCTTGCCGAGATAGGGGCTGACGTATTCCCAGACGTTCTCACCGTTGGCCGTCACTTGGAAAAACCGCCCGTTCATGCCTTCATCGATTAACGTATTGCCGTTGGGCAAGCGCCGCGCGCTGCTGATAAACGAGCTGTAGAACGCCCACCCCGGTTGCTTCGAATTGGCCGCGCTGTACTGCCAGACGATCTCGCTTTTCACCGGGTCGATTTCCAATACCCGCGAGCCGGAAATCAGCCCGAGGGTGACGTTCGGATAACCCGCCGATCCCTGGTTATCGAACACCAGCACGTTACCTGCGCCAGGCAATCCTGCCGGAATGATGTGCGCATCATGCTGACCGACAAACTGATCCACCGGACGCGGCAATTTCTGCGCGGTTTTCGGGTTGATCAGCGGCAAATTCGGGCCAAGACGCCAGACCACTTTGCCGCTGTTTTTATCGATGATCGCGATGAAGTTGGCATTGCGTGAATCGATCAACAGGTTGTCCGGATTGAAGCGCTTGTCACCGGAATCGAACCACTTGTTCGGCCCGACCAGGCTGAGGTTGTTGATATGCAGGTAGTCCGGATTTTCACTGGCGCGCACCAGCTTCAACTGCTCGGCGGTGAAGCCGAATTCATTGAGATGCTCCGAGGCCAGCCACTGCCATTTCACCGCACCGTCGGGGCTGACTTCATAGATCGCATCATCGATCACCTCGGGCACTTTGAAGCCTTTGACCTTGTGCACCTTGTTCGCCAGCACCACGGTGTTGCCGTTGCTCAAACGGCGCTGATCATGGTGCTGTTGCGCGGCGCCACCGGGCGCCTTGTCGCCCCATTGCCAGATGACTTTGCCATTCCAGTCCAGCTCGCCAACGCTCTGATTGTCCAGCCCGTTGCCGGCCGAACCGAGTTTGCCGGGATCCTTTTCACTCAATTGCAGCAGCACATGGCCGCGCTCACCGCCAACCAGTTTTGGGTCGATGATCGCCGACGGAAAACCTGCCTGTGGCCAGGTTTTCACCTCGTTGCCGTTCATGTCGATCAGGTGCGTCTGTTTGTCCGCGCCGCTGAAAATCACGTACTGATTGAAGGCCTTGTTCGGGTCATAACGGGTCACGCCGGTCGGGTAAACACTTGGTGCGGCGAAGGCGCCGGCACTGAGCACTGCGCCGGACAGCAACACCGGCAAAGCCGTTTTGATACGCAACATGATGCAGCTCCTTGAGTGACGAATCAGAAGTCGTAGCGACCGGTGACGCCGAGGGTGCGCGGTGTGCCGAGCAGGCCTTCATAGCCGCCGTTGCCGCCCGTCCACAGGGTCGTGTAGTAGGTTTTGTCGAAGGCGTTTTTCAACCACAGCGACACGTCCCACTGGCCTTGGTTGAAGTCGCCGCGCAGACCGGTGGAAAAATTGACCACGGCGTAACTCGGGATCTGTCCGTAGTCGGAATCCTCGACGGTACCGACGGCTTTCGAGCGAAACGCGTAGCTCGCGGTGACGTAAGGTTCGAAGCCGTTATCCAGATTCCATTTGTATTCGCCGTTGGCGTTGCCGATCCATTTCGAGGCGCCGACCACTTGATGGCCGCTGAGGTCGCAAGACGCTGGAGCACCCGGCGCCTGGCTGACTTCCGGCGGGCACGGGGCATCCTTGTACGAGAGGTAGCTGACGTCGTTGTAGGAGCCGTTGATGTTCAGGGTCAGGCCGCGCAGCGGGATCACCGTGCTTTCGAACTCGACGCCGCGCGAACGCACGGAGCCGGCGTTGGTCAGGTATTGCACGCGGTTTTCCGCGTCGTAGGCGTTGGTCTGGTAAGCGTTGACCTGCGTCCAGAAGACGTTGGCGTTGAGTTGCAGACGGTGGTCCCACAGCGTGCTCTTGAAGCCAAGTTCGGCGTTGTTCGCGCGTTCGGTGCCGATCAGCAGCGAATCGGCACCCGCTACCGGAGCGGAACCGACGGCGAGGTTGACCCCGCCGGATTTCTCGCCGTGGGATAACGTGGCGTAGCCGAGCACATCGTCGGTGATCCGGTAGCTGAGATTGAGCAGCCCGGAGGGACTGGAGCTGTACTGATTCAAGTCGCCGGAATCGTAAGCGCCGGCACGACCGCGTCGCGCCGTGGCCGCAGCGCCCGTTACGGCAGCGCCACCAATCGGCGCATCGCGCGTGACCCAAGCGGATTTCTCTTCATAAGTGCCACGCACCCCGGCAGTGAAATCCAGCCGTTCGGTGAGGTGCCAGGTGCCTTGAGCGAACAGCGCAAAGCTGTCGGTCTTGATATGGCCGTTGCCAATGCTGGTGACGTTGGCCAGCGCACCGCGCGCGGTGCCGTTCCAGATGTCGGCTTGCGGGCCGTAATAGGCGAAGGATTTATTGTCCAGATCCGAACCGAAGTAGTAAGCGCCGACGACGTAATCGAAGAACTCGCCCTTGGGCGAGGCCAGGCGAAATTCCTGCGAGTACTGTTTGTCCTCCACCGACACCCCGGCGTTGTAACTCGCCGGCACGTTGAGGCCATCGTCGTTGCGCGGAGTGAAATTCCAGAAGCGATAGGAGCTGATCGAAGTCAGCGTGAAGTCGCTCGGAAGCGTCCAGTTGGCTTCCACCGACGTGCCACCCTGATGCACGGTAACGTGCTGGTCGTTGTCCAGATTGACCTTGCGGTGTGAGCCGTTGACCAATGTTGCGCCGGCCGCGTTGGCGCGCGACTGATAGAGATTGACGCCATTGATGGTCGGCCCGGTGTTGTAGAGCACGCGGGTGCCGGCGCTGGAATCCTCCTCGTTGTAGTCACCGATCCAGCGCAGA
The DNA here is from genome assembly GCF_900187485.1 of Pseudomonas sp. Irchel s3a12. Lineage (NCBI taxonomy): Bacteria > Pseudomonadati > Pseudomonadota > Gammaproteobacteria > Pseudomonadales > Pseudomonadaceae > Pseudomonas > Pseudomonas sp. Irchel s3a12. The sequence continues at coordinate 47,851 of NZ_FYDN01000005.1, read as the reverse complement.
TTGAAATCTTCATTGGGCTTGAACAGCAGTTGCGCGCGGAAGCCCTCGCGCGAGCCGCCGTTGAGATCATGGCCGTCGTATTCGTTTTTGATGTCACCGTCGCTGCGCGTGCGATAGGCCGAAAAACGCCCGGCCAGTTGATCGTTGAGCGGGCCGGAAATGGTGCCCTTGGTCTGGAAATAACCGTCCTCGCCGACCGAGGTTTCGATGCTGCGCTCAGGGGTGAAGGTTGGCGCGCGGGTGCTGATGTTGATCACCCCGGCGGTGGTGTTTTTGCCGAACAACGTGCCCTGCGGCCCACGCAAGACTTCGAGCTGTTCGATATCCATCAGGTCAAACACCGCCATCCCCGGGCGGCCCAGATAGACGTTGTCGATGTACAGGCCAACGCTGCCTTCCAGGCCATCGCTGGCCGGGTTATTACCGAGGCCGCGGATCGATACGCTGGACTGCCGTGCGTGCATGTAGGCGACGTTGACGCTGGGCACCAGTTGCTGCAAATCCTGAATCCGGTAGACCCGCTGCGTCTCCAGATTCTGCCCACTGACCACGCTCATCGGCGTCGGTACATCTTGCGAACTTTCTTCGCGGCGGCGGGTGGTGACGGTCACGGTTTCCAGTTGCGAACTGTTGGCGGCAGGCTTGCCGGCCGGCACCGGCGCCGGGGTTTCGGAGTCGGCGGCGTAACCGTGAGTCCAGCTCGCGCTCCCTGCCAGCAACAGGGCCAGAGGCAGGCGTTTGAGCCGTCGTGGCGTTAGGGGTGACGCAAGGTTCAACGGACTCATGGCGCGGCTCCTGGTCAAAAAACACACAGACATCTTTAGCGCTGCATATTCTTTTAAGTTATTTATTTATGTATTTACAGATATTTACTGCATAAGAGATTGCCTTTATAAGGAGTCGACCTAATGCATATCCAATGCATTTCCCGGATATTTTTTATGTGAAAAATGCATATCGACTTGCGTCAACTTCGTCACTTCATCGCCTTGGCTGAACAACGCAGCTTTGTGGCTGGCGCGCAGGCGGTGAACCTGTCGCAGTCGGCGTTCAGCCGCAGCATTCAGGCACTCGAGCACGGCGTTGGCTGTCAGTTGGTCGATCGCGGACGCAAGGAATTGCCGCCGACCAAACAGGGCCAGGTATTGCTCGAACACGCGCGGCGACTGGTCAGTGGCGCGCAGCAGATGGCCAACGAGATCAGTCAGTTCAATGGGCTGGAAGCGGGGGAATTACGCTTCGGTTGTGGGCCGGCGCCGGCGGCGGGTTTGATCCCTCGGGCGATTGGCAGCTTCATCGGCCGCTATCCGAAAGCGCGGGTGCAGTTTCAGGTCGATGACTGGCAGAGTCTGAGCAAGCGACTGATGAGCGAGGAGTTCGAATTCTTTGTCGCTGACACACGCTACTTCGAGGCGGATCCGGATTATCTGACGCACCGGTTACGGCCGCGTAAATGGCATTTCTGTTGCCGTGCGGGGCATCCGCTGGCGGGTTTCGATAAGGTCAGCGCAGAGCAATTGATGAGCTATCCGCTGGCGGTGAGCATTCGTCCGCCGAACTTGCGCAAGGTCATCGTTGACCTCAGTGGGCGGCCGGATTTCACCCCGAATGTCGAATGTGAAAACAGTTCGAGTCTGCTCAGTGTGGTGCTGCGTTCGGAGGCGATCGGCATTGTCGGGGCATATTCCGATGCGCTGCATCAAGCCAAGGGAGAGTTGGTGTGTTTGCGCATTGAAGGGTTGGCGGATGATCTTGAGGAGTTGTACACCCGCTATGGGATTGTCAGCCGCGCGGGGTATCGGTTGTCGCCGTTGGCCGAGGCAATGATCGAGCAGATAAAAGAGATTGATCAGCAGGATGAGGAGGTTTGCTCGCTGCAGAATCTCGCTGTCTGATCCAGCGCTATCGCTGGCAAGCCAGCTCCCACATGATTCGCGCCGAGCACAAACCATGTGAACACCCCTAATACTTGTGGGAGCTGGCTTGCCAGCGATAGCGGCAGTGCAGGCGCCGATGCATTTCCTGCATAAAACCCATTCCCCAAATGCACTTGCCGAACACCCCCACCGAAAGCGAAAACCCTCGCCTGTCCCATTGACCAGTGAACCCCATGCCCACCCCGCCAAACACCGTGCACAACGTGCTGTACATCATGTGCGATCAACTGCGCCGCGATTACCTGTCCTGCTACGGCCATCCGCATCTGCACACACCGAATATCGATCGCCTCGCCGCTGCCGGCGTGCGTTTCAGCCGCGCCTACACCCAAGGCACGATTTGCGGCCCGTCGCGGATGTCGGCCTACACCGGACGCTATGTCAGCAGCCATCAAGTGGCGTGGAACGCCGTGCCGTTGCCGCTGGAAGAACTGACCATCGGCGATTACCTGCGCCCGCACGGCATTCGTACTGCGCTGGTCGGCAAGACCCACGCCACGGCGAATGTCGATGCCTTGCAACGCCTGGCAATCAATCCCGAAAGCGAACAGGCCGAAATCCTCAACGAAGTCGGTTTCGAACCTTACATGCGCCACGACGGCATCTACCCCGACGACCCGCTGTTCGACGACAAACGCGAATCCGCGCCCTACACCCATTACCTGCGCGAGCAGGGTTTCGACGGCAAAAACCCCTGGCACGACTGGGCCAACGCCGCCGAAGGCGAGCACGGTGAAATCCTCAGCGGCTGGCAAATGCGTCATTCGAATTTGCCAGCACGAATTCCCGAGCAACACTCAGAGACTGTCTACACTACAAATCGAGCCATCGACTTCATCACCGAGCAAGGCGAGAAATCGTGGTGTTTACACCTTTCCTATATCAAACCGCACTGGCCCTACATCGTACCAGCACCGTACCACGCTTTGTACAGTACGAAATCGATTCTCGAAGCGATCCGCGCGACACCCTCCGAAGCCAGCAAACACCCCGTATACACTGCCTTTCGCCAGCATGAGGAAAGCCTCAACTTTTCCCGCGATTCAGTACGATTGACTGTAATCCCTACGTACATGGGTCTGATCAAGCAGGTGGATGATCAACTCGGACGGCTGTTCGACTTTTTGCAGAGCAACGGTCGCTGGGATGACACATTGATCGTGTTCACCAGCGATCACGGCGACTTTCTCGGTGATCACTGGTTGGGCGAGAAGGAGTTTTTGCTGGAGCAGGCGGTGGGCGTGCCGTTGATCGTGCGTGATCCTCGGGCGGCGGCGGATGTCACGCGCGGCACGGTGGAAGATCGACTGGCGGAAACCATCGATGCATTGCCGACCTTTCTTGAAGCACTGGGATTGCCGGGGGCGGAGCATCGGCTTGAAGGGCGTTCGTTAATCCCGCTTCTGCACGGCGAAAATCCGCACTGGCGCCGCTATGCAATCAGCGAATACGACTATGCCTTCCAGGCGCCGGCGCGGGAGCGTCTGGGCCAGCCGATCGATCGTTGCCGGATGACCATGGTGCGCAGCGAGCGCTGGAAATACCTGGCGTACGACGGCTTTCGGCCGCAGCTGTTTGATCTGTTGAATGATCCGCAGGAGTTGCGGGATTTGGGCGAGGATCCGGCGTATGCGGCGGTGCGCGAGGAGCATGCAGGGTATTTGTTTGAGTGGGTGCGGGGGTTGAAGCGGCGCACGACCATCAGTCATCAGGAAATTGATTTGCGCGGGCAGCGGTTTCGTTATGGTGAGCCGGAGTCGGAGAAGGTTGTTCAGATTGGTGTCTGGTAGCGGGAAGAGCCCCTCACCCTAACCCTCTCCCAGAGGGAGAGGGGACTGAATGGGGGATATTTCAGAGGTACACCGACCTGATCCAGCTTCATCGAATCCATAATCGATAGGGTCTTTCAGGTCGATGCATAACGCGAGACAACTCGGTCGGCTCCCTCTCCCTCGGGGAGAGGGCTGGGCGGGCGGCGTTCCGATGAGGGGCTTTTGATCTTTAATCACGACCCTTGATGGTCTGACTGCGCTGCCCGCTAGCGCCCACCGGCACTTCACCCTTCAACGTCACCCGACGCACCACCCGATCCTGCGTGCCGTAATCATCAATCGCATAATGCTGCGTCGAGCGGTTATCCCAGATCGCCACATCACCGGCCTTCCAGCGCCAGCGCACGATGTTTTCCTGGCGAATCACATGGCTCTGCAACAGCCCGAACAGATGCGCCGAATCCGCTTGCGAGTAACCCTTGATGCGTTTGACGAAATGCCCCAGCAGCAAGCTCTTCTCACCGCTGATCGGGTGCACGCGCACCACCGGATGCTCAGTCTCGTAAACGGTCGACGTGAAGACCTTGCGATAGCGCTCAAGCTTCTCCGCCGAGACGTCCGGCTTGGCGCTGGCGTAGTCATATTCGTTGCTGTGCACGGCGACCAGTTTGTCGGCCAGTTCACGCAGTTCGGTCGGCAAGCCGTTGTACGCCGTCGCGGTGTTGGCCCACAGGGTGTCGCCGCCGAATGCCGGCGCGACGACCGAGCGCAGGATCGAGGCTTTCGGGTAGGCATCGACGAAAGTCACGTCGGTGTGCCAGGAGTTGGCGCGCTGGCCCTCGGCACCGTCCAGCTCCAGCAGATAACGCGTGCCTTCGCGCGACGGCACGGTAGGGTGCGCCACCGGCTCGCCGAGCAAATGGGCGAAGGCTTCCTGACGCTGATCATCGAGTTGGGTCTGCTCACGGAAGAACACGACTTTGTACTGAACCAGCGCCTGTTGAATGGCTTCGACGGTGGCGGCGCCCAGCTCACCGGACAGGTGCACGCCACGGATCTCGGCGCCGATACGACCGGCGACCGGATGAATCTCCAGCGCGTGGACAGCGGGTTTTACTGCGAGTGCGGCATTGCTCATGGGTAGACCCTCATCGACTGCTTACGGTTTTTAACGGCAGCGAAACAACGCTCTATCTATATTCCATTTACATCTAATAGATATTCACATGCTTCGTTGACGGAATAAGAGCTTGCATTTAAAACCTCTAGCAACCCTCGTCGCAAATGCCTTCGAGCTATTTTTAGGATGCCGGAAAAGCATATGGATCTTCGCCAGTTGCGTTACTTCATCGCCCTCAACGAACACCGCAGTTTTGTCCGCGCGGCCGACGCGATGGGCATCACTCAACCGGCGTTCAGCCGCAGTATTCAAGGGCTCGAGCAGGAGTTCGGCTGCGTGCTGGTGGATCGCGGCAACAAGGATTTGCGCCCTACACCCGAGGGCCAAGTGGTGCTGCAACACGCCCTGAGCTTGGTGCAAGGCGCGGCGCTGCTCAGTGCCGAAGTGACGCAGATGACCAAGCTCGATGCCGGTGAAGTGCACTTCGGTTGCGGCCCGGCGCCAGCAGTGAAACTGGTGCCGGACGCCGTGGCGCAATTCATCAACGCGCACCCGAAAGTGCGCACCTGTTTTCAGGTGGATAACTGGGAAAAACTCAGCCGCGCGTTGAGCCGTGAAGAGATCGAATTCTTTATCGCCGACATTCGCCATTTCGAGTCCGATCCGAACTTCCAGACCCAGGCACTGACACCCAAACGCGGGGTATTTTTCTGCCGCCCGGGACACCCGTTGCTGGCCAAGGAAAGCCTGTCGACCAACGACATGTTCGACTATCCGCTGGCGACCACGCTGATCCCGCCGGGGATTCGCAAATTATTGGCGAACCTCAGCGGCCGCATCGATTTTTCCCCGACCATCGAGACCGAGCATTTTCCGGCGCTGGTGAAGGTGGTGCTGCAATCGAATGCGATTGGCGTCGGTACGGAAGAGGCGTTTGTCGAGGACATTGCCAAGGGTTCGCTGGTGTTGCTGCACTGGCGTAATTTGCCGCAGAACCTGGAGAGCATGAATGCGCGTTGCGGGATTGTCAGTCGTACCGGGTTTCGCCTGTCGCCGGCGGCACGGGCGATGATCGAGACATTGGTGGCGGTGGATCGGCAGGAAATCAGCGTCGCTGTTTAAGGGGATCGTTCCCACGCTCTGCGTGGGAACGATCGGTGTACGTTAGAGCTTGGCCGCTGCCAGCTCAGGCGCCACCCAATCATTCACCTTGAACGGCTTGCGAATCAGCTTCTGCTGCGCCGCCAGATCCACTTTGTCCTGCAGGCTGCCAAGGAACACCGGATCCAGCGTCGACGGGAACACTTCGCTCAACCTCTGATCCTGCAGATCCTGGGTCAGGATCACCGGCGGATAGCTGGCCAAACCCGAGACCAGTTGCACGTAAGCGGCCTTGTTGCCGTCCTGCGTCAGCCACTCCACGGCCTGTTGTTGCGCCTTGAGCAACTTGGCCACCGCCTCCGGGTGCGCGTCGACAAACTTGCCCGTGCCGACCAATACCGACTGCACGCTGCCTGCGCCACCGAGATCCTTGGTGTTCAGCGGCAACTCGGCCAGCCCCTTGGCCTGCAATGCGGTCAACCCGGAGCTGCCCCATGACGCATCGATCTGCTTGGCTGCCAACGCCGCGACCGCTGCATTGAAATCCAGATTGATGACTTTCAGATCCTTCTCGCTCAGGCCCTGGCTTGCCAGCGCCGCATCAAACGACAACTGCGTCGCGGTGCCACGGAAGATCGCCACGCGCTTGCCCTTGAGATCCTGCAAAGTCTTGATCCTCGAACCCGGTACCACCCCCAAATACTGCTTCACCCCACGCGCACTGGCGCTGAGCAAGCGAGTATCCAGGCCATTGGACTTGCCGATGATTGCCGCCAGATCGCCGAGATACGCCAGATCAACCTGACCGTTGGCAAACGCCTCATTGATCACCGGTCCCGCACCTTTGAAGAAACTCCACTGAATCTTGATGCCCTGATCGGCAAAGGCCTTTTCGAAGATCTGCTGATCACGCAGCACGTCGACCACACCGCCGCCACTGTGTTGAGTCCCCGCGCTCAGGTCGGGCACGGCGATTCTGATTTCCTTGAGTTCGTCGGCATGCGCGGTAAACGCCAGCAGGCCCACCAGAGCAGGAACGGCAAACAGACTGAAAACACGTTTGAAGGGGAGGTTCATGGGTGCTGCTCCTTGATCACGACGGGCGTTGAGGAGCCGAAAGTAGGCCGAATGACTACCTACGCTTAAATACTATAAATGCACATTTTTATAGCTTTTAGCGCTAAGCGAGCAGCGCCGGGGCTCGCAGCGGCGTATGCATTAACAGCATCGAAAATATTCTTCGAATGCATTGGATGCGTGTGGGCTGGAGGCCTTAAATGGCGCTGCTTATCTCTAAAAACAACTTATTGAAGATTATTTATAACCATTAGCTCTTAGTTAATACCGCAAGAGATCGCAGCCTTCGGCAGCTCCTACAGGGGTCAATTCAAGGACGCATTCCCCCGTGGGAGCTGCCGAAGGCTGCGATCTTTTGATCTTGATCTTGAGCCAACCCGACAACGGAGGTCACCCATGGCCCGCCAATCCTTGCTCAGTCTTCCACTCCCCGCGCCGCCGCTGAAAAGCCGCCGTACCTGGCCCAGCCTGAACCAGCGCCTGTTGCCATGGCTGCTGCCGCTCAGCTTGTTCGCCCTATGGTGGCTGGCCGCACGCAATGAATGGATGAGCGAGCAGATCTTGCCGGCGCCGTCGCTGGTCTGGAACAGCGCTGTCGAGCTGTCTCAAGGCGAGTTATGGAGCCATTTGTGGATCAGCCTGCAGCGTTTGTTCTGGGGCCTGCTTGCCGGGGTTTCGGCCGGTGCATTGCTCGGCGCAGCACTGGGCTTCAGTCAGCGTCTTGAACGTTTGATCTTCCCGACCTTCGCCGGCCTGTCGCAAATACCGACGCTGGCGTGGATTCCATTGTTCATGGTGTTTTTCGGCATCGGCGAAGTGCTGAAACTGGTGGTGCTGATCAAAGCGATCGTGGTGCCGGTGACCCTGCACACATTGGTCGGCGTAAGAGATGCCCAGCCGAAATTGCGTGAAGCCGCCGCTGTTCTGCGCCTGCCACCACGCCTGCTGATTCGGCGCCTGGTATTGCCCGCCGCCCTCCCCGCGTTCATGGCTGGCGTGCGCCTGGCGCTGGCCGCCGGCTGGACGTCGTTGCTGGCCGTCGAACTGCTGGCTTCCAGTGAAGGCATCGGCTACCTGATGGTCTGGGCGCGACAACTGTTCATGCTCGACATCGTTTTCGTCTGCATCGTCGTCATCGGTTTGATCGGCGTGGCGATGGATCGCGGCATCGGTCTGCTGGACAAGAAACTGGTGCACTGGCCGCATCCGGCCACCGCCGAAATTCGTCGCGGCCCGCGTTATGACGGCTGGCAGCGGCTGCAACCGTGGCTGCTACCGCTGGGCTTGTTGGCACTGTGGCAATTGGCAAGTGACCAACAGTGGGTCGACGCCAATATTCTGGTCAGCCCATTGGCCGTTTTGAGCACGGCTTGGGCTGGCGTGCTCGACGGCACGTTGATCAGCGGCATGGCCCTCAGTCTCGGCCGCACACTCGGTGGCCTGTTGCTCGGCGGCGGTCTCGGATTTGCCTTGGGCCTGCTGCTGGGTCTGTCGAACATCAGCGAACGCCTGCTCGGCCCGACCCTCGCGGCCATCCGCCAGATCGCTATTTTCGCCTGGGTGCCGCTGCTCACCGCATGGTTCGGTCTCGGCGAATTGGCCAAGTGGGTGTTCGTCGCCCTTGCCGCCTTCTTCCCGCTGTTTATCGCCACGCAACGCAGCGTCGCCAATCTCTCACCGCAACTCAACGAAGCCGCACAAGTGCTGCGCCTGAGCCTCGGCCAGCGTCTGCGTCGACTGGTACTGCCGGGCGCCGCATCGGGGATTTTCGCCGGGCTCAGACTGAGCCTGATCTACGCCTGGCTCGGCACCATCGGCGCCGAATATTTCATGCCGTCCAATGGCGGCATCGGCAGCCAGATGATTGGCGCACAACAACTGCTGCGCATGGACCTGATCATGGCCGGCATGCTTTTCGTCGGTCTCACCGGCGCCCTGCTCAACCTCATTGGCCAACGCCTGGAAATTCGCGCGACCCGCTGGAGACACGCATGAACGCACCGATTGTCAGCTTCAATCACGTAGGCAAATCCTTCGACGTCGACGGTTTCGAACTGGAGGCGATTCGCGAATTCAACCTCGACATTGCCGAGGGCGAATTCGTCGCCATTGTCGGCTCCAGCGGCTGTGGCAAATCGACCTTGCTGCGCTTGTTGGTGGGCCTTGATACGCAGTTTCGCGGGCAGATTACCGTGGATGGCAAAGCCGTCAGCGGCATCGGCGGCGAACGTGGCATTGTCTTTCAGGAACACCGTTTATTCCCGTGGCTGACCGTCGCCGACAACATCGGTCTGGGTCTGGTCAACGAGCCGCTGAGCGCTGCGCAGAAGCAACAACGGATCAATGACTTCATCGATCTGGTCGGCCTGCGCGATTTCACTCGCGCCTATCCGCACCAGCTCTCCGGCGGCATGGCCCAGCGTGTGGCGATTGCTCGCGGCCTCGTCGCCAGCCCGCGCATTCTGCTACTCGACGAACCCTTCGGTGCCCTTGATGCACTGACCCGCCAGCAGATGCAGGACGAGCTGTTGGCGATTCGCGAGCGCGCAAAAATCACCACGATCCTCGTCACCCATGACGTCGAAGAAGCGATCTTCCTCGCCGACCGCGTGGTGGTGATGGAGCCGCGTCCGGGACGGATCAAGCAGGTGGTCGACATCGCCCTGCCCCATCCGCGCCAGCGCAGCAGTTTCGACTTCCATCAGTTGCGTGAAGAGCTGCTGCACGAGCTGACCAGTGACGACCATTACCAACCGAGCGTGCCGGTGCAGATCCGCGATCTGCCGCTGACGTTCATTGCCTGCTGAACAGGAGTTTTGCGATGCCGCAACGTCCCAACTTTCTGGTAATTCTGGCCGACGATTTAGGCTTCTCCGACATCGGTGCGTTCGGCGGCGAAATCGCCACGCCGCACCTTGATGCCCTGGCCAACAATGGCCTGCGCCTGACCGATTTTCATACTGCGCCGACCTGTTCGCCAACGCGTTCGATGTTGCTGACCGGCACCGACCACCACATCGCAGGGATCGGCACCATGGCCGAAACGCTGACGCCGGAACTGATCGGTAAACCGGGTTATGAGGGCTATCTCAACGATCGGGTGGTGGCGCTGCCGGAGTTGCTGCGCGAGGCCGGTTATCAAACATTGATGAGCGGCAAATGGCACCTCGGTTTGAAGGCTGAATTGGCGCCGCATGCGCGAGGTTTCGAGCGTTCGTTTTCGCTGCTGCCGGGCGCGGCCAACCATTACGGTTTCGAGCCAACCTACGATGAGCAAACACCCGGCCTGCTGAAATCCACTCCGGCGCTGTACATCGAGGACGACACGTTTCTCGACGAATTGCCGAAGGATTTCTATTCCTCCGATGCCTTCGGCGACAAGTTGCTGCAGTACCTCAAGGAGCGTGACCAGACCCGGCCGTTCTTCGCCTATTTGCCGTTCTCCGCGCCGCACTGGCCGCTGCAGGCGCCCGCCGACATCGTCGAGAAATACCGTGGCCGCTATGACGCCGGCCCTGAAGTGCTGCGCCTGGAACGCCTGGAAAAACTCAAAGCCCTCGGCCTGATCGAACCAGACGTCGAGCCGCATCCACTGATTCAGTTGACCCAGCAGTGGGACGCGTTGAGCGATGAGCAAAAACAGATTTCCGCACGGGCCATGGAAGTCTACGCGGCGATGGTCGAGCGCATGGACTGGAACATCGGTCGGGTTGTCGATTATCTGCGCCAGCAGGGGCAGCTCGACAACACGTTCATCCTGTTCATGTCCGACAACGGTGCCGAAGGTGCACTGCTGGAAGCGTTCCCCAAATTCGGTCCGGAACTGGTGACGTACCTCAGCCAGCATTACGACAACAGCCTCGACAACATTGGCCGGGCTAACTCCTATGTCTGGTACGGGCCGAACTGGGCACAGGTGGCGACCGCACCGTCACGGTTGTTCAAGGCGTTTACCACTGAAGGCGGGATTCGCGTGCCGGCGCTGTTGCACTATCCGCAATTGGCGATCAAAGGGCAGATCAGCCATGGTTTCGGCACGGTGATGGACGTCACACCGACGATTCTCGATCTGGCGGGTGTGCGGCATCCGGGCAAGTTGTGGCACGGAAAACCGGTCGCACCGTTACGTGGCAAATCGTGGCTGGGGTTCTTGTCGGGTGAGACTGCGCAGGTGCATGACGAGCACACGGTGACGGGGTGGGAATTGTTCGGGCGTCGGGCGATTCGCCAGGGGTCGTGGAAAGCGGTGTGGATCCCCGGGCCGGTCGGGCCGGCGACCTGGCAGCTTTATGATTTGAGCAGTGATCCGGGGGAAATTCATGATCTGGCGTTGAGTCGGCCGGAGAAGCTCAGCGCGTTGATCGGGCATTGGCAGCAGTATGTCGAGGAGACCGGGGTGATTCTCAGTGAGTCGCCGTTTCAGCCGGATTGAGGCGAAGATCAAAAGCCCCTCACCCCAGCCCTCTCCCGGAGGGAGAGGGGGCCGACCGAGGTGTCTTTCGCTATACATCGACCTGAAAAATCGGGTCGATTATGGATTCACTGAGGAACATTCAGGTCGGCGTACTTCCCCAATATCCCCCAATCGGTCCCCTCTCCCTCTGGGCGGTCCGACGTTTCGGGAGGGCTAGGGTGAGGGCGCCTTCTGTCAGGCCTCCACCGCCTCACCAGACACCGCAACTTCATCCCGACGAACAAACCGGTTCGCCCGCCCAAACGTGCCGAAATCATTGAACCGCACACCCATCTCACGCATCACCTTATGCGCCACCGGTACCGTCATTTGGCGAATATAAAACGGCTCCTTCACGACAAAATGATGAATCCCGTGACTGCTGCCAAAGTTGAAGCAGAACGCCTGCAACGGCCACAACCACCAAGGGTTCAATACCTGACACTGCTGCAACACATTACCCAACTCGACATCGCCGTAGTAATGCATGTTCGAGCTGATGAAGTGCAGGCAAAAGGTGCGCAACACGTTCGGGCCGATGATCACCACGGCGGCGATATCGATTACCTGCATCACCGATAACGTCGTCGCTGACCATTCAATCGGCGCGCCCAGCAGATACGCAATGCCATTGGCCGCATGAAAACCGAGAAACACATACCACGCGCCCCAATGCACCAGCGCCAGCGGCGCGTAGACCTTGAGCGTGCGCTTGATGATGCTGAACTTGTGCGCCCAGGTTTTGGCTCGCAGCATGCGGATGAACGCCGACATCACGTTGTCGCCAACCATCAGCAAACGTGCAAAACCCCACGGTTCGCCGTTGGTGATCGCGCGCTCTTCCATGTCGGTTTCAGTGCCGGAGACCTTGTGGTGATTGAGGTGCAGATGGCGACGAATCCACGGATTGATCGTGCTCGGTCGCGCCAGCCACACCAACCCCATCATCAAATTGTGCGGCACGCGTTGCTTGCGGAAATACATGCTGTGGATCAGGTCGTGTTCCAGCTCATGGGTCAACGAAGCAAAAAACGCGTTGAGCAACAAGCACACCCACCACGCCATATGGCCGGTGATGTACAGCGCCGCCGAACCGATCATCCCGATCAGGGCAAAGGCCAGAATCCCCGCGCCCAGCGCATCCTGATGCTTGAGAATCGGGTAGCGTTCGCGCAGTTCGACGCCTTTGGCCAGCACCACTTGGCGAATATGCGCTGATCGCTGGGCCGCATTGTGTCGTTGGGGACTTGCAGAAGTACCGTCCATGCTTCCATCCTCGGGTTTATGATGTTCACATCGTGCCTCGCCAACGCTTCAATTGCGGTAGCCGAGAACGCCAACCTGTTGACCGGAAGCGCCAATCAGCATGAAGGAACCGACCTCCCTCGCCAGCTGGACCCGTGCCTTGCGCAAGCAACTCGATGCGTTGGGGCTGGACAGCATTGCCCTGTGTCAACAGGCCGGGCTCGATCCGAGCTTGATGGATGATCCCAACGCGCGCTATCCACTGTCCGGCACCACGCGCCTGTGGGAAATTGCCGTGCAGGTCAGCGGCGACCCGGCGATTGGCTTGCGCGTGTCACGCTTCGTCAGTCCAACTACGTTCCACGCGCTCGGTTATGCACTGGTGGCCAGCGGTAGCCTGCGTGAAGTGTTCGAACGCATCGTGCGCTATCACCCGGTGGTCAGCGATGCGCTGGAACTGGAGCTGAGTCGTGGCGACGACCGCTATCAATTTCGTCTGAAAATTCCGTCAGGCAATCCCGCGCCAGCCTTCGAAGCCATCGACGCCTTCACCGCGATCTACGTGCGCACCTGCCGTAATCGCCTTGGCCGTGATTACGCACCGTTGGCTGTGTACCTGCGCCGCCCGGAACCGAGCGATGCGCACCAATGGCACAAAGTCTTTCGCGCTCCGGTGCATTTCGGCTGCCTCGAGGATCGCCTGGAGTTCGCCCTCGCCGACTTCGACAGCCACCTCGACGACGCCAATCCGGAACTCGCCGAGCACAATGAAGCGGTGCTCAAACGCACCATGGCCCAGCTCCAGCCGCTGACCTGGGAACGCAAAGTGCGCGATGCGATTGAAGAACAATTACCGGAAGGTGAACCAAGTGCAGAGCGCATTGCCCAGGCCTTGCACCTGAGTTTGCGCAGCCTGCAAAGGCACTTGGCGGATGAGGGTTGTCGCTTCGACACATTGCTCAATGAGAGCCGTGAGAATCTGGCGCTGCTGCACCTGCGCGATCCGCAGTGCTCGTTGAGTGAGGTGAGTTATTTGCTCGGGTTCGCCGACACCAGCAGTTTCAGCCGCGCGTTCAAACGCTGGACGGGGCTGACGCCGGGGCAGTTTCGTGATGGGTTGCGCTGATCGTCAGCCTTTAGCCAGACTGCGTTCCATACCGGATGACCATTGTTCGATCATCGCAGCACCCATTGCGGCGAACGCCGGATGACTGGCGCCGTACTCCGCCATTTCGCCCATTGCCACCTGCATACCGTTAGCGACTTGCTGCAGTAATTGATTACAACGCGCCTCCGTCAGATTGCAGGCCGTACGACCGAACCGCATCAGCATTTTGTGCTTGGGCCAAGCCTTCGAGCCACCCAAGAGCAACGCCATACTGTCGTTCTTTATGTAGACCGATGTGGTGATGATGTCGTATGCGGGCGCGAGTCTGATTGACGATTCCTCGCCGCAGCTTTCGTAAAGCACGCCGAAGTTTTTTAAATGCGCGTCGCCGTTTTTCAGGCCTGCAGACAACGCCACAATTTTGAAAAATGCTTCGAGCGCATGATTGAGCAGCGCGGGTGAAACAAACGCTTTGATCTGCCGGGCTGCGCCTTCGTAAGAACCATCGTATTTGGCTTTCGACGGCCAACCGTTGAGCACGCAAAAGTCCTCAAAACCCAGGTAGCCCGAAGCGCTCAAATCAAAGCGCTCGATAACCAGAAACTTGCCATGTTCGCTGAGCTCGAACTTCGGTACTTCTAGCCCGCAGTGTTGCGCGGCACGCATGCAAAAGTACTCGTTGGTTGCCAGCTGCGGATATTCATCGGCGCGAAAAGCTTTAACCAAGTGAGTGGATCCGCGATGAGTCAGACGATCAATCGCAGCCGCACTGTCACGCACCAGCACTTTGGGCTGCACCCCAGACACTCCGGAATACTGGCCATAGGTTTGCAACAGATCCTCGAACAAGCCTTGCGCTCCATCGTGCACTAGCAGATCGGCCAGCGATGTTTCACGCGGGCGATCCGTCAACGATGCGCTGGCAATGGATAACCGACCGAGCTGATAGGGGCCGACAATGGCCAGCAATGCAAAGTCATCGAAGCCGCGAACCGCTTTGCTGAAGCGCCGAACCAGCTCATCACGAAGGGCACCTTCGGGCAGATTCATCTCGAAAACCGGATGAATGCCATGCTCCCAACCATAACTTTCCAGCCGGGACGGCATTGTCAGTGACACGGCATTTTCAGCACTGGTTTCTTCGCGGTAACTGAAGACGCTGTGGACTCGATCTTTCCCGCGCGCCAACGTTCCCACCGCTTGCCCGCCGATACAGACGTTTAATCGATCCGACGACTCACTCATGGAAGTTGACCTTTTGTAGCGTATCGAGTGTCGGGCGGCGAGACTGACGTGGAACCGCTGTCAGCTCATAGCCAAACCCGTTAAGGATCGCTTCGACTTTGCGCAGGCCGATTTCGGCAATGGTGTTGTTTTCGATCCCCGAAATCGTCGCGCGGCTCATTCCGTATTGCTGAGCCAGCGCCTGCTGGGTCATTTTGTTTGCCTTGCGCAGGGCTTTGATCAATTCGCCAAGCTGTTCCATGCGATTTCCTGCATCAAATACGGTGCAAATTAAGATATTTGTTTATTTTGCATCGAATTTGATGCGGCCATTCGACAATATTAGCCTAATTACAAGTGATCAAGAACTACTCAATTGCTCACCATAAACCCCAACTCAAAAACGGTGCCGTCAGCATCACTGCTGACCCGCACCTGCCCACCATGCAACTGCATGATCGACTGCACAATCGCCAACCCCAACCCACCGGAATCCCCCGGCTCTGCCCGTGCAGGATCGACGCGATAGAAACGGTCGAACAGTTTGCCCAGATGCTCCGACGCAATGGCCGGGCCATGGTTGTGCACTTGTAACCAGCACCAGCCCGACTCGTCACGCCGGCGCAGGCTGATCACGGTTTCGGAGTCAGCATGACGCACGGCATTGGCCAGCAAGTTGCCCAGCGCCCGTTGCAGCAACTGCTGATCGGCACGCAGTTCGCCATGCAGTTGATTGTCCAGCCGCAGGTCGCGGTCATCCGCCAACGCTTCAAAATAATCACACAGCTCACCACCAACGCTGCACAAATCCAGAGTTTGCAGATTGAGTGCGCGCTCGGCCTGCTCGGCGCGGGCAAGGAACATCAGGTTTTCCGCCATGCGCTTGAGCCGTTCGAACTCTTCCATGTTCGAGGCGAGGACTTCCTGATACTCCTCGGTGCTGCGCGGATGATTCAGCGCCTGACCGTTGCTCGCCAACAAGGTGTGCAGCGGCGTACGTATCTCGTGGGCGAGGTCGGCGGAAAACTGCGAGAGGCGCTGCACGCTGTCGTCCAGCCGCGCCAGCATGCCGTTGAGCGCCTGCACCGGCTCAAGTAGTTCGGCGGGCGTGCCGTTGGCGGGCAAGCGTTGATCGAGGCTACGCAGATCGATACCGCGTACCGCTTCGCTCAACTGCCGCAACGGTCGCAGGCCACGGCGTAGCAACAGCAAGCCCAAGGCAAAGGCGAGCAACGCACCGAGGCCAACCGACAGGTACAAGCGCATGCGATAGCTGCCGAGCATCTGTTCGCGCTCGCTAAGCACTTTGCCGGCGATCACGGTCAGCGGTTCGCCGTTCGGCCCCTGCGCTTCGCCGGACAACAGCGCGAGTTCGGCACCGTCCGGCGCTTGCCACGTCAACACATCACGGCGCTGCGGCGTTTGCTCGCGGGGGATCGCGCTCAGCGCGGGCAACTCGCGTTGCCGTGGATTGATCGCGATCACGCTCGATCCGTCGGCGCGGCGCACCAGCAACAGGCTGTCGAGATTACCGAGCATGTTCTGATACAGCCGTGGCCGCGCCTGCAAGGCATCGAGGCTGTCGCTGTCAGCGAGCAACGCGCGCACTTGCTCCAGTCGACCGAGCAACGCGAGGTCGTCGCGGTAGGCGATTTCCGAGGCCAGCGAACGGTAGAGAAACACACCGATAGCACTCAACACCAAGGCGCAAACCAATGCGAACGCCAGCGCCAGGCGCCAGGCGATCGATCTAGAGCGCATCGTCGGGGGCTTCCAGTTGATAACCGACGCCGCGCACGGTGTGAATCAGTTTCGGCATGTACGGGTCATCGACTTTCGCACGCAAACGCCGCACCGCGACTTCGACCATGTTGGTGTCGCTGTCGAAATTCAGGTTCCACACCTGCGAGGCGATCAGCGTGCGCGACAGCACTTCACCCTGACGGCTGGCGAGCAATTGCAGCAGGGCGAATTCCTTGTTGGTCAGGGCGATGCGCTGGCCACCGCGACTGACGCGGCGGCGCAATACATCGATTTCAAGGTCGGCAATGTTGTAGGACTCGGCTTCGCGCATCGGCCCGCGGCGCAGCAACGTGCGTACCCGCGCGAGCAGTTCGGCAAAGGCGAATGGCTTGAGCAAGTAATCGTCAGCGCCCAGTTCGAGGCCGCGTACGCGGTCTTCAATGGCGTCCTTGGCGGTGAGGAACAACACCGGTGTGGCGCCGCGCTGACGGATCAGTTGCAGCAGCTGCCAGCCATTTAGGCCGGGGAGCATCACGTCGAGGATGATCAGGTCATATGCCTGTTGCTCGATAAAGTAGCGCCCATCGAGGCCATTGAGCGCCACGTCCACGGCAAAACCCGACTCGCCCAGGCCTTTGGCGAGGAAATTCGCGGTTTTGGCTTCATCTTCTACGACCAGCAAACGCATGGCACACCTCGATTGATCAGGCACACAGGCTAGGCGCCTTCGAAGGCGTTGCCCATTACAAACTTGTAATCAGACTGACGAGGTTCTGACGAAGAGCGGCGATTAAGGTGGCGACCTTCGCTTTTGGAGCCTGTCCATGACCATCAAATACTTTGTAGCCAGCCTGATGATCGGCCTCAGTGGCGTCGCTGCCGCCAGTCCTGAGCTGCCGCGTCACGCTGATCTCGACCTGAAAACCGCACGGCTGCTCGCCGACACCGCCATGGTCAACTGCACCGGCACGGTGTCGGTGCTCGACCGTGGCGGCAATCTACTGGTAACCCTGCGCGGCGACGGTGTCGGCCCGCACAACACCGCCGCCAGCCAGCGCAAGGCGTACACCGCACTGTCGACCAAAACAGCGACCCGGTTGTTTGCCGAACGGGCTCGCAGCAATCCGGAAACCGCCAACCTCAACACCCTCGACGAGTTGCTCTTGCTCGGCGGTGGGATTCCGCTGTTCCTCGGATCTGAACTGGTGGGCGCCATGGGCGTGGCCGGTTCCGGCGGCGGCGAGCAAGACGAAAACTGTGCGATCAAGGCTGCCGAGAAAACCGGTCTGGCCACTACCCGTTCCCAATAAGGAGATTCATCCATGAGCACTTTGCGCATGACCTTCGCCGCGCTCGGCCTGAGCGCTTTTTCAAGTCTAGCCCTCGCCGCCGGCAACCCGTTGAGCGTGCACGTGCTCAACCTGGAAAACGGCCTGCCGTCGCCGGGTATCAATGTGACACTGGAGAAACACGTTGGCCAGAACTGGCAACCACTGGCTCAAGGCACGACCAATGAACAGGGGCGAATTGCCGAATTGTTCCCGGCCAAACAGCCTTTTGAAGCGGGTGAATACCGGGTGGTATTCAAGACCGGCGAGTACTTCAAGAAGGTCAAGCACGACACGTTCTTCCCGGAGATTCCGGTGATCTTCGAAGTGAAGCAGACCGATCAGCATTACCACATCCCGCTGCTGCTCAGCCCGTACGGTTTCTCGACCTATCGCGGTTCCTGAGCCCTACACAAATGCCCCTGTAGGAGTGAGCCTGCCCGCGACAGCAATCTGTCAGTTGATCAATCTGTGACTGACAGACCGCTATCGCGAGCAGGCTCACTCCTACAATGGTTCGGTGTTAGATCCTAGATCGTGGCGAGAGCGCGCAATCGCATGGCATCAAGGATTTCGATCTCTCCATACCCGAGTCCGATAATCCCCTGCCCCTGGAAATCCTTGAGGATCTGGTTGGTGGTCTGCCGCGACAGCGACAGCATCGATGCCAACTGCTCCTGCGGCAGTTGCAGAACGCGGCGTGGCGCATCGAGCTCGCCGTAGCCTTCGGCAATCATCAGCAAGCGATGGGCCAAGCGTGCCGGGGCTGGCAGCAGGCTCAGTTGTTCGAGATTGATGAAGGTCAGGCGCAGTTTATGGCTCATCAGCAGCGCCAGATGCCGCCAGTACACCGGGTGTTCGTCGAGCAGTTTGAGCAACGTCGCCTGAGGGATATTGAGCAAGGTGCACGGCCCGACTGCATAGGCGTCATGGGTGCGCGGCTGGCCATCGAACAGGCAGATTTCGCCGAACCAGTGCGGCGCCTCGACCAGACTCAACAACGCCTCTTTGCCCTGCTCGCTCACCGCGCCTATACGCACGGCGCCGTCGAGCACCGCGTATAAACCGCACGGTGGATCACCGCGCTGGAACAGCCGCTGCCCTGCCGTCAGCCGCCGCTCCCGGGCCGTAGCCAACAGACTATCCTGAAAGGACGCCGGCAGATGACTGAACCACTGGCCGCTCATCAGCCGTGAACGTGTTTGCATAAACACTCCTGGATTGTCGCCTGCCTGACAGAGCGAACCCTGATCCCGAGGGATGATGCGATCAACCCTACCGGAGGAACAACAATGAAAAGCCTCGTCGACCATCTGAGTCAATACGCCGCCTACCACCGTGATCCGCGTAATATCGCCAGCCACTTTATCGGCATTCCGCTGATCGTGGTGGCGGTGGCGGTTTTGTTGTCGCGGCCAGAATGGTCGCTGGGCGGCTTGTGGATATCTCCAGCCGTTGTCGTGGCGCTGGCCTCGGCGTGGTTTTATCTGCGTCTGGAGGTGAAGTTCGGGGTGCTGATGACGCTGCTGATGGGGCTGTCAGTCTGGGCCGGGCATGTGCTGGCGCAGCAGAGCACCCTGGTCTGGCTGAGCAGTGGTCTGGCGATGTTTGTGGTCGGCTGGGTGATCCAGTTTGTCGGGCATCACTATGAAGGGCGCAAACCGGCGTTTGTCGATGATGTCTCGGGGCTGATTGTCGGGCCGTTGTTTGTCGTGGCCGAGGTGGCGTTCATGCTCGGCATGCTGCATGAATTGAAAGAGCAGATCGAGGCGCGGGCGGGGGTGGTACGAGTTAATCCGAATCGTGCGGCAATCTAGACTTCAACCCTGCTCGTTCCCACGCTCTGCGTGGGAACGCCGCCATGGACGCTCCGCGTCCACTGTGACGCGGAGCGTCACGGGATGCATTCCCACGCAGAGCGTGGGAACGATCAGTTAGAGGCTGGCGACTTTCTGCCAGACCTTCGGCTTGAAGAACAGAGTTTCACCCTTGGCCAAGCCGATCAGGCTGTCGTGGTCTTTCACCACTTCGGCCTCGATCAGATCCGTCTGCCCTTCGACCTTAAGCGTCACCCGCGTGGTCGCGCCCAACGGCCGAATGTCACGCACCTCAGCAGCGTGGTGATCTTCCAGCTCATGTTTGGACAGCGACACCTCATGCGGGCGGAACAGCACGTGGTTGTCGTCGCTCAACAGCAAGCGGTTCGAATCGCCGAGGAAGTGATAAACGAAATCGCTGGCCGGGTTTTCGTAGACGTCGCCCGGTGAGCCGATCTGCTCGATCACACCCTTGTTCATCACCACTATGCGGTCAGCGACTTCCATCGCTTCTTCCTGGTCGTGGGTCACGAATACCGAGGTCAGGTTGATGTCTTCGTGCAGGCGGGCGAGCCAGCGACGCAGCTCCTTACGCACCTTGGCATCGAGGGCGCCGAACGGCTCATCCAGCAGCAGCACTTTCGGCTCCACCGCCAGTGCGCGGGCCAAAGCAATACGCTGACGCTGACCGCCGGACAACTGCTCCGGATAACGATCCGACAGCCAGTCCAACTGCACCATGTTCAGCAGCTCATGCACCTTGACCGCGATCTGGCTTTCGTTCGGACGCTGGTTTTTCGGTTTCATGCGCAAACCGAACGCGACGTTATCGAACACGGTCATGTGGCGGAACAAGGCGTAGTGCTGGAACACGAAACCGACGTTGCGATCACGCACGTCGTGGCCGGAGACGTCTTCGCCGTGGAAGACAATGTTGCCGTTATCCGGGGTTTCCAAGCCGGCGATAATCCGCAGCAACGTGGTTTTGCCGCAGCCCGACGGGCCGAGCAATGCGACCAGTTCACCGCTGTGGATGTCCAGGCTGATGTTGTCCAGCGCCTTGAACGCATTGAAATTCTTGCTGACGTTACGCACTTCGATCGACATGAATTATTCCTCCGCGGCGCTGGCGCGCAGGCGGTTGATACGGTTTTCGCTCCACTGCTTGAGCAGCAGGATGAAGAGCGCCAGGATCAGCAACAGGCTCGCCACGGCGAACGCGGCCACGTGGTTGTATTCGTTGTAGAGGATCTCGACGTGCAGCGGCAAGGTGTTGGTCACCCCGCGAATGTGCCCGGAGACCACCGACACCGCACCGAATTCACCCATGGCCCGCGCGGTACATAGCACCACGCCATAGATCAGGCCCCACTTGATGTTCGGCACAGTGACATGCCAGAACATCTGCCAGCCATTGGCACCTAGCAGACGCGCGGCCTCCTCTTCCTGCGTGCCTTGTTCCTGCATCAGTGGAATCAGCTCACGAGCGACGAACGGCACGGTGACGAAAATCGTCGCCAGTACGATGCCCGGCAGGGCGAAGACGATCTGGATGTCGTGATCCTGCAGCCACGGCCCGAACAGACCCTGCGCGCCGAACATCAGCACGTAGACCAGACCAGCGATCACCGGCGACACCGAGAACGGCAGGTCGATCAGGGTCACCAGCATGCTCTTGCCGCGGAACGAGTATTTACTCACGCACCACGCGGCGCTGACCCCGAACACCAGGTTCAGCGGTACCGAAATCAGCACGGCGAATACGGTGAGTTTCAGCGCCGAAAGCGCATCCGGCTCAAAGATCGCGGTGAAAAATGCGCCGAGGCCATTCTTCAAACCCTGCGATACCACGATGAATAACGGCAGCAACAGAAACAGGAAAAAGACCAGCCAGCCAAGGCCGATCAGGATTCTGCGCGAAGTGGCACTGCCACGGCGTGCAGCGTTGGCCGAAGAGGCGGCCGCAATAGACGATTGGGACATGGTTCGCGCCTCCTTATGGGGTTTCGATGCGCCGCTGCAGCAAGTTGATCAGCAGCAACAGGACGAAGGAAACCACCAGCATCAGCACGCCGATGGCGGTAGCGCCGGTGTAATCGTATTGGTCGAGTTTGACCATGATCAGCAGCGGCAGGATCTCGGTTTTCATCGGCATGTTGCCGGCGATGAAAATCACCGAACCGTACTCACCGACGCCACGGGCGAAGGCCAGGGCAAAACCGGTCAGCCAAGCGGGCAACAATGCGGGAACGAGGATGTGGCGGAACACCTGCAAGGGTTTAGCACCGAGGCACGCGGCGGCTTCCTCGACTTCACGGGGAATGTCGGCCAGCACCGGCTGCACGGTACGCACCACAAACGGCAGAGTGACGAAGGTCAGCGCCAACGTGATACCCAGCGGGGTATAGGCAATCTTGAAACCGAGGTCAGCGGCGAATTGCCCGACCAGACCGGCCGGCGCATACAACGCGGTCAGCGCGATACCGGCCACCGCTGTCGGCAGGGCGAACGGCAGATCGATCATCGCGTCGATCACCTTGCGCCCCGGGAAGGTGTAGCGCACCAGCACCCACGCCAGCAACGTACCGATGATGCCGTTGATGATCGCGGCACACAGCGCGGTGCCGAAGCTCAGCTTCAACGCGGCCAGCACCCGTGGTGCGGAGATGATCGTCCAGAACTGATCCCAGGTGAGTTGCGCGGCGTGGACGAACATCGCCGCCAGCGGGATAAGCACAATCAGGCTGAGGTACACCAAGGTGTAGCCCAGCGTCAGCCCGAAGCCGGGTATGACGGGGGAGATACGACGCGACATAAAAGTCCTTGGTTAAAAAGCGATCCGCTGAACGCACCCATGTGGGAGCGAGCTTGCTCGCGAAGAAGGAGTATCAGCCAACTCCACGTCGTCTGACACTCCGCTTTCGCGAGCAAGCTCGCTCCCACATTTTCTGCGCCTGGCTTCAGGCTTGATGTGTGGCCGAAGTCAGATTACTGCGCCTGATAAATTTGGTCGAACACGCCACCGTCGTTGAAGAATTTCGGCTGCGCGGTTTTCCAGCCGCCGAAGTCCTTGTCGATGGTCACCAGTTCCAGTTTCGGGAACTGCTGAGCGTACTTGGCAGCAACGTCCTTATCACGCGGACGGTAGAAGTTCTTCGCGGCAATTTCCTGGCCGGCCGGGCTGTACAGGTGCTTCAGATAAGCTTCGGCGATCTGCTCGTTGCCTTTCTTCTCGGCGTTCTTGTCGACCACGGCCACTGGCGGCTCGGCGAGGATCGACAGCGAAGGCACGACGATGTCGAACTTGTCAGCGCCGCCATCTTCTTTCAGCGCCAGGAATGCTTCGTTTTCCCAGGCCAGCAACACGTCACCCTGACCGTTGTTGACGAAGGTGATGGTCGAACCGCGTGCACCGGTGTCGAGAATCGGCACGTGCTTGAACAGGGTCTGTACGTATTCTTTGGCTTTGGCTTCGTCACCGCCGTTGGCTTTCAGGCCGTAGGCCCAGGCGGCGAGGAAGCTCCAGCGGGCGCCGCCGGAGGTTTTCGGGTTCGGGGTGATCACCGAGACGTCGTTCTTGACCAGATCGCCCCAGTCCTTGATGCCTTTCGGGTTGCCCTTGCGCACCAGGAAGACGATGGTCGAGGTGTACGGCGTGCTCGCTTCCGGCAGACGCTTCTGCCAGTCGGCGGGCAGGGTCTTGCCGAGTTTGGCGATTTCGTCGATGTCGCCAGCCAAGGCCAGGGTCACGACGTCAGCGCGCAGACCGTCGATCACCGCACGGCCCTGCTTGCCCGAACCACCGTGGGATTGCTGGATTTTCACGGTGTCGCCGGCGTGATCTTTCTGCCAGAACTTGATGAATTCAGCGTTGTAGTCCTGATACAGCTCGCGCGTCGGGTCATACGACACGTTGAGCAGTTCGTAATCCTTGGCAACGGCGGAACCGGCAAACACAGCACTGGCCAGGGCGGCCAAAGCGTAACGGCGAATCGACGACATGGTGAAAGCTCCTGGAATTCTGGGTGGTGGCTTTTTCTTATGTATTTCGGGAATCGTGTTGTCGGTTCAAAGATCGCAGCCTTCGACAGCTCCTACGCACAGCCCCCTGTAGGAGCTGCCGCAGGCTGCGATCTTTTAGCCCGGTTGTTTGCCCGGTTGCTGCAAACGGAATTTCTCTTTGCGTTCGATCTGTACAACCTGGGCGTTGTGCACAGTGATCTCCACCGCGCCGAAACGCAGATCGCGCAGGGCGCTCTGGATTTCACGCAAGATGGTGGTTTCGTCCTGACCGTCAACGCTGCGAAGGGATGCGCTCATGGTGCTGCTCCTTTGAGTGGGATTTGCCTGGCAGTGGGCGGCACTGCGTTCGGCGTGGGAGCAATATAAGAGAGGCGCGGATATTCTTAAAAAGACTATTTAAGAATGTTTATATAACTGAAAAACTGATCGTTCCCACGCGCAGCAAAGGAATGCAGCCGGCGGCGCTCTGCGCTGCGATTTTGGGCCGACGCAGAGCGCCCCTTTGCTGAGCGCAGGAACAAGTTTGCCCCTGTCTTAGCTAATCACCGGAGTTCTCACCCAATCTATCTCGTGCGCCGGAGCCGGTCGCCCAAACCAATAGCCCTGCCCCAGATCACACTCCTGCTCAAGCAGAAACGCCGCCTGCTCAACCTGCTCGATGCCCTCGGCATGCACCTGCATGCCCATGCTTCGGGCCAGCGCGATGATCACCCGGACAATCGCCACGTCATCCTCATCCCACGGCAACCCGGCAACGAATCCCTGATCGATCTTCAGCTTCTGCACCGGCAAGCGCTTGAGTCGCAGCAGTGACGAGTAACCCGTGCCGAAATCATCAATGGCCAGGCGAATACCCAACTCGCGCAAACGGTGCATCTGCTCCAGCGCCACTTCCGGATCATCCATCACTGCGCTTTCAGTGACTTCCAGCTCCAGATATGCCGGATCCAGTCCGGTGTCGTGCAGCACCTGCGCCACCTGCTGGTACAACTCGCGCCGGGCGAACAATCGTGACGAAACATTCACCGCGACAAACGACAGCACGATCCCGGCCTGCTGCCACTGGCACATCTGTCGACACGCCTGCTGCATAACCCACGCGTCAATTTCGGCGATCAGCCCGGTGCGCTCGGCAATCGGGATGAACTCCGCCGGCGACACCAGACCACGCAACGGATGCTGCCAGCGGACCAGCGCTTCAACGCCAATCAAGCGACTGGTTTTCAAGTCATGCACCGGTTGGTAGTAAACCCGCAGTTCCTGCTGCTCCAGCGCCCGGCGCAGCTCGAATGCGATCTCCACACGTTGCTGGGCGTGGGCGGTCAGTTCTTCGGTGTACAAGGCATAACCGTTGCGGCCGCTGCTCTTGGCCTTGAACAGCGCCGCATCGGCATTGCGCAACAGTTGCTCGGCGCTTAGCGCGTCGCTGGGGAACAGGCTGATGCCGAGACTGGCGTTGATGAACAACTGATTGCCATCAATGCTGAACGGCTCCTTCAGCGCATCGAGAATCCGTTGCGCCAGCGCCGCTGCCTGCACCGGCTGTGGACAACTCTCTGCCAACACCGCGAACTCGTCGCCGCCCAGGCGCGCCAGGGTAATACCGGGGCCAAACAGTTCTTGCAGGCGCGCCGCTACTGCCTTGAGCAAGCGATCGCCGACGTTATGGCCAAGGCTGTCGTTGATCATTTTGAAATGATCGAGATCAAGCATCAGTAACGCGCAGCCGCGCTTGTGGATCTGCGCCGAAGCCAGCGCCTGTTCGGCGCGGTCGCTGAACAGCAGGCGATTGGGCAGATCGGTCAGTGGATCGTGGTGCGCCAAGTGTTTGAGTTCATGCTCGGAATCCTTGATGGCGCTGATATCGGAAAACACCGCAACGTAATGGCTGAGCCGGCCCTGATCATCGTGAATGACCCGGATGGTTTGCCACTGTGGATAAATCTCGCCACTTTTACGCCGGTTCCAGATCTCGCCGCTCCACTCGCCCTGCGACTCCAGGGTGGCGAACATCGCTTGGTAGAAACCCGGCGGATGATGGCCGGACTTGAACAGGCTCGGCTGCTGCCCGAGGACTTCTTCACGCTGATAACCGGTGATCTCGATGAACGCGCGATTGACGTGCACGATCAACCCTTGGTGGTTGCTGACCAACACCCCTTCGCGGGTGCAATCGAAGACGGCCGCCGCTTGACGCAGGCGTTCGCGATCGGCGTGGCGCTCGCGCAACCGCGCACCGATTCCGAGAAACTCGCACAAGCGCGCCCGCGCCAGGAAAATCAGCCCGGCGCTGAACGCCGCTAAAACGTAACCGTTGATCAGTTGCCATCGGGCAAGATCGACGGAGTTATCGAAGAAATTGTTTAATAAATGATCAGTACCTTGCAGCCAGACAGCGGCAAGCACGAGATAGAGCAGCGCTGCACGCAAAGCATCGCGGTAAGTGGCACGCATTCGGCTGTCCATGTCCCCACAAAAAGGTTGGAATTATAGGTCAAGAAACATCCAGCGACTCTTATCTGAAAGGGCGACTGGTTTTATCTGTGTGCTTGGTGATAATGCAACGGCTGTTTTTATCTTTATCGAGGGCCCTATAGCCTATGTGGTACGAAGGTTTTCTTGGCTTGTCGGCCTGGTCTCTGGTCGCGGTCACCCTGCTGATGACCCACGTGACGATTGTTGCCGTCACGGTCTATCTGCACCGTTACTCGGCCCATCGCTCGCTGGAGCTGAATGCTGGCCTGAAGCACTTTTTCCGTTTCTGGCTGTGGCTGACCACGGCGCAGAACACCCGCGAGTGGACCGCCATCCACCGTAAGCATCACGCCAAGTGCGAAACCGAAGATGACCCGCACAGCCCGGTCATCAAAGGCCTTTCCACCGTACTTCGCACCGGCGCCGAGCTGTATCGTGCCGAAGCGCAGAACCCGGAAACCCTGCGCATCTACGGCAAGAACTGCCCCGAAGACTGGATCGAACGCAACGTCTACAGCCGCTACCCGCTGTTGGGCGTGGCGATCATGGGCGTTATCGACCTGCTGCTGTTCGGCACCATCGGCATCACCATCTGGGCGATCCAGATGATGTGGATCCCGGTGTGGGCCGCTGGCGTGATCAATGGCCTGGGCCATGCCGTCGGCTATCGCAACTTCGAATGCCGCGATGCGGCGACCAATCTGGTGCCTTGGGGCATCCTGATCGGCGGCGAAGAACTGCACAACAACCATCACACCTACCCTAACTCGGCCAAGCTATCGGTGAAGAAGTGGGAGTTCGACCTCGGTTGGGCGTGGATCAAAGTCTTCTGCTTCCTGCGTCTGGCCAAGGTTCAGCGCGTGGCGCCGATCGCCCACCGCGTTGAAGGCAAGGGCAATCTGGACATGGACACCGCCATGGCCATCCTCAACAACCGCTTTCAGATCATGGCCCAGTACCGCAAATTGGTGATCGGCCCGCTGGTCAAGCAAGAGCTGGCCAAGGTCGATCATTCGGTGCGCCACCAGTTCCACCGCGCCAAGCGTTTGTTGTCGCGGGAGACTAGCCTGCTGGAAGATCGCCATCACTTGCGCATCCAGACCATGCTCGAGCACAGCCAGGCATTGAAGGTAATTTACGAAAAACGCTTGGCACTGCAGCAGATCTGGGTCAAGACCAGCGCAAATGGCCACGACATGCTCGCGGCCATCAAAGAGTGGATTCACGAGGCAGAAGCCAGCGGCATCCAGTCCCTGCGCGAATTTGCTGATCAGTTGAAAACCTACTCGTTGCGTCCTGCAGCGGTCTGAGACCGTTGATCGGTGCACCCGGCTCCCGGGTGCACCCTTCGGAACTTCGCTAAAAATCGCCTATCTCAAAGACACTTCGCCATCCCGGCGGGCTGTACTGTGGCCGTTGTCGAATTGCGGCACGTCCTTTGAGATCTGTGCCGATGGTCAACAACAATCAAAAAGACTCATCCTTCCCGCAGTGGCCCGAGGCCGCGCAAACCCTGATGGCGTTGATGCACGCCCAAGGCGAGGTCGCCCGCTTGAGCGAACGCGAACAGCTGTTCAGCTCCTTGCTGGTCAGCGTCAACGCCGTGCTCTGGGCCTTCAACTGGGAAACCCGGCAGGTGCTGTACGTCAGCCCCGCCTACGAACGGATTTTCGGCCGCTCTGCAGGCCTGCTACTCGCCGACTACAACCAGTGGCGCGACAGCATCTACCCCGACGACCTGGAATACGCCGAACGCAGCCTTGCCGAAGTCCTGCACAAAGGCGCGGTGGAAGATCGCGAATACCGGATTATTG
Source organism: Pseudomonas sp. Irchel s3a12 (assembly GCF_900187485.1). Lineage (NCBI taxonomy): Bacteria > Pseudomonadati > Pseudomonadota > Gammaproteobacteria > Pseudomonadales > Pseudomonadaceae > Pseudomonas > Pseudomonas sp. Irchel s3a12. The sequence continues at coordinate 19,614 of NZ_FYDN01000005.1, read as the reverse complement.
CCGCCGACGGCCAGGTGCGCTGGCTCAGCGACAAATGCTTCATCAATCGTCAGGACGAGCCCGGTCAGCCGGTAATCATCGTCGGCATCGCCGAGGACATCACCGACAAGAAGCAGATGGAAACCGAGCTGCACCGTTTGGCGACTACCGACGTGCTGACACAAAGCAGCAATCGCCGGCACTTCTTCGAGTGCGCCAATCGCGAGTTCGAAGTAGCGCGTGTACAGGGCGCACAAATGGCCTTTCTGCTGCTGGATATCGATGACTTCAAAATGATCAACGACACCTACGGTCATCCCGAAGGCGACAACGTGTTGCAGCGGATTGCCGAGTGCGGGCGCGGGTCATTACGTCGAGGGGATCTGTTCGGGCGGATTGGCGGCGAAGAGTTTGCAGCGGTATTTCCCGGTTGTGCGCCGGACATGGCCATGCAAGTGGCGGAACGGCTGCAGCAGGAGATTCAGCGGTTGAGTTTCAGCCATGATGGCCAGACGTTCGGTATCACCGTCAGCCAGGGGTTGACCAGTCTGAACGAGACAGACGACAGCCTCGACAGCCTGTTCGCCCGCGCGGATGCGGCGATGTATGAGGCCAAGCGACAGGGCAAGAACCGCATCATTTCTGCTTGACCCGTATCTCAGCTACACAGAGATCCATTGTAGGAGCGAGCCTGCTCGCGATAGCGGTGTGTCGGACACACAGAATTGACTGACATACCGCTATCGCGAGCAGGCTCACTCCTACATTGGAATTGTGTAAGTCAGGTTATTTGCGCATCCGCATCAACTCCGGCAGCCCGATCTTCAGCAACCGCGCCGTGCGGCTCTTCGCCAACTCCTCAACGCCCTCATGCTCGGTCAAGCGGGCCATCTGCGCCGCCATGTTCATCACCAGCGCCTCACGGGAATACACCCCGCCGCCGAGTTGGTACACCGACGCAATCAGCTCCCGCAATTCCAGCGGCAATCGCCATCGGGTACGCAACGCCGAACCATAAGCCGCGCCAAACTCGGCCAACGCCTCGCCGACTTCCTCCAGTTCATCCAGCTCACCACCCGCCTGCTGCCATTCCTGCAGACAACGCAGCAACGCCAGATCGCCCAAGCGATGCAGCATACCCGCGCAGTAACAGCGCTCCTGATCGAGATCGAGCAGCCGCGCGAGGGTGCGCGCATATTCAGCGGTGTGCAGCGACAACCCCCAGTAACGTTCGGCATAGTCCGCCAGACACGGATCACTGAGCCTTGCGCTGCGCTTGAGTGCCAGCCCCAGAATCAGGTTCATGCTCTGCCCGGTGCCCAACCGATGCAGGGCTTGCGCCAGTGTCTGCACCGGCGCGCCATGGTGCTGCGCCGCGCTGTTGGCCGCAGCGATCAGCACCGCCGTGATTTGTGGGTCGGTCTTGATCTCATCTTCCAACAGCTTCAGATCGAGGCCATTGGGGTTGAGGCTGCGCTTCACCGCCACCTGCACATCGGTCATCAACGGCGCACCGTCAGCCTGCTCACGACGTCGCTCGAGAAACACCGACAAGGTCATGCCCGGCGCCAATGCCGGTACGTCACAGAAAACCTCTTCACCGGCATTCAGCAGCAAACCCTGCAAACGCTCGGTCAGGCTTTCCATGTTCAGTGGTTTGGTCAGATAGGCCGTCGGTGCCAACGGAATCGCTTCGCGCACGCTGGCGCTGTCGTTACGGCTGCTCATCAGGATGAACGGCAACGGCGGGTTGCGTTTGCGCTGGCGCACGCTGCGCAGCACGCTCAAACCATCGATGCCGGGCAACTCCCAATCAACGATCGCCAGGTCATACGGCACTTCACTGAGCAATGACAGGGCTTGCTGCCCGTCGGCGCACAAGTCTATCCGCGCATCGCAACGCACGTTCAGGAGCACTTGTTTGAGCAGGTCCCGGGACCACGGATCGGCCTCGGCAATCAGCACTCGGGGTACGGCGGGTAAATCAACGGCAGTCATGCGCGCTCTCCCTTGCAATGCCTGAACCTTAGCCAATGCTGGCCATTCGATACAGCGCTAAAGCAATTGATATGTTCACGGGGCGAAAAAAAACCCGCCGAAGCGGGTTCTTTTGTCTATCCGATCACACAGTGCGCGGCTTACAGCTCCGAGAAGCACTCTTCGATGATCGCCAGACCTTTGTCCAGTTGCTCGTCCGGCGAGGTCAGCGGTACGAGGACGCGCAGAACGTTGCCGTAGGTGCCGCAGGACAGCAGGATCAGGCCCTTGTCGCGCGCCTTGGCCACAACGGACGCTACAGCGGCGGCGTTCGGCTTGTGGCTGTCGCCATTTTCGAACAGCTCGACCGCGATCATCGCGCCCAGAGCACGGACTTCGCCGATCACCGGATACTTGGCCTGGATAGCTTTCAAGCCAGTAACCAGACGCTCGCCGACAGCCTTGCAGCGGTCCAGCAGTTGCTCTTCTTCGAACACTTCCATCACCGCCAGCGCAGCGGCGCAAGCGATCGGGCTACCGGCGTAAGTGCCGCCCAGGCCACCCGGGGCGATGGCGTCCATGTATTCGGCCTTGCCGCACACACCGGCCAGCGGGAAGCCGCCTGCGATGGATTTGGCGAAGGTGGTCAAGTCGGCAGAAACGCCCATCTGCTCCATGGCGAAGAAGGTGCCGGTACGGCCAGCGCCAGTCTGTACTTCGTCAGCGATCAGCAGGATGCCGTGCTGGTCGCACAGGGCACGCAGACGCTTCATGAACTCTTTCGGCGCAACGTAGAACCCCCCTTCACCCTGCACAGGTTCGATGATGATCGCGGCGATGTCTTTCGGCTCAGCGTCGTTCTTGAAGATGCGTTCGATGGAAGCGATCGAATCATCGATGCTCACGCCGTGCAGTTCGTTCGGGTACAGCGCGCGGAAGATGCCGCCTGGCATCAGGCCCATGCCGGCCGAGTACGGCACGACTTTACCGGTCAGGCCCAGGGTCATCATGGTGCGACCGTGGTAAGCGCCGGTGAAGGCGATCACGCCAGCGCGGCCAGTGGCGGCACGGGCGATTTTCACGGCGTTTTCCACGGCTTCGGAACCGGTGGTGACCAGCAGGGTTTTCTTGGCGAAATCACCCGGAACCTTGGCGTTGATTTTCTCGCACAGCTCAACGTAAGGCTCGTAAGCCAGCACCTGGAAGCAGGTGTGGGTCAGCTTGTTCAGCTGTTCGGTCACGGCGGCGATGATTTTCGGGTGCACGTGGCCGGTGTTCAGTACCGCGATGCCGCCGGCGAAGTCGATGAATTCGCGACCTTCAACGTCCGTCACGGTGGCGTTCTTCGCCGACTCAGCGAAGATCGGGTGAATCTGGCCGACACCACGTGGAACAGCTGCGGTACGACGGGCCATCAGTTCAGCGTTAGTCTTGCTCATTACAGTCCTCATTCGCCGCTCATCGGGCGGCGTGGTTCAAGGATTAAGCGGGAGAAATCGACGGTGGCAGCATGCGATGATCGACTGCCACGGCGTTCCTGGCCGCAGAGAAAATTCCGGTTTGAAACCACGCAAAGGGACAGCGCTCTCGTGCCCTTTGCGTTTGCAGCAATCCTTGTCCGAGCTTAGATGCCCAGGCAGAGGTATTTGATTTCCAGGTAATCTTCGATGCCGTACTTGGAGCCTTCACGGCCCAGGCCCGAGGCCTTGATGCCACCAAATGGCGCGACTTCGTTGGAGATCAGCCCAGTGTTGACGCCAACCATGCCGTATTCCAGCGCTTCCGCGACACGGAACACACGACCGAGGTCGCGAGCGTAGAAGTAGGAGGCCAGGCCGAACTCGGTGTCGTTGGACATCGCGATCACTTCGGCTTCGTCTTTAAAGCGGAACAGCGGCGCCAGTGGACCGAAGGTTTCTTCCTTGGCCACGGCGGCATTTTTCGGCACGTTGGTCAGGATGGTCGGCTCGAAGAAGTTGCCTTCCATCGCCTTGCCGCCAGCCAGCACGGTGGCGCCTTTGGCTACAGCGTCAGCGATGTGTTCTTGCACCTTTGCCACGGCTTTTTCGTCGATCAGCGGGCCAGTGGTGGTGCCGTCTTCCAGACCGTTGCCGATCTTCAGTTTCGCCACAGCCACTTTCAGCTTCTCGGCGAATGCGTCGTAGACCGAATCCTGAATGTACAGACGGTTGGCGCAGACGCAGGTCTGGCCGTTGTTGCGGTATTTGGAAATGATCGCGCCTTCAACGGCCTTATCCAGGTCCGCGTCGTCGAACACGATAAACGGCGCGTTGCCGCCCAGTTCCAGCGAGACTTTCTTGATGTCCTTGGCGCATTCCGACATCAGTTGACGACCGATTTCGGTCGAACCGGTGAAGGACAGTTTGCGCACGATCGGGTTGCTGGTCAGCTCGCTGCCGATGTCGCCGGCGCTGCCGGAGACCACGCTGAACACGCCCGCAGGAATGCCCGCGCGCTGGGCCAGTTCGGCCAACGCGAAAGCGGAAAACGGAGTTTGCGAAGCTGGCTTGAGCACCATGGTGCAACCGGCAGCCAGTGCTGGACCGGCCTTGCGGGTGATCATCGCCGCCGGGAAGTTCCACGGGGTAATCGCCGCGGTCACGCCGATTGGCTGCTTGATCACGATCAGGCGCTTGTCTGGCTGGTGGCCCGGAATCACGTCACCGTAGATGCGCTTGGCTTCTTCGGCAAACCACTCGATGAACGACGCGGCGTAAACGATTTCGCCCTTGGCTTCGGCCAGCGGCTTGCCCTGCTCGAGGGTCATCAGACGCGCGAGGTCGTCCTGGTTCTCGATCATCAGCTCGAACCAGCGACGCAGCTTGCCGGCACGCTCTTTGGCGGTCAGGGCACGCCAGGCCGGCAGCGCTTTGTCTGCGGCTTCGATGGCACGGCGGGTTTCGGCAGCGCCCATTTTTGGCACGGTACCGAGGATTTCGCCGGTGGCCGGGTTGTTGACCTTGATCGTCTGACCGTTGTCCGCATCGACCCAAGCGCCATCAATGAAGGCTTGCTGGCGGAACAACAGGGTGTCTTTAAGCTGCATGTCGGCTTTCCTTAACAGCACCGCGGCCTGCGCGGAGCAAATTATGATTGTAGAAAGGCGCCTCGCAAGGCTGCCGTCAGGGAAATCAGTGACCGGGTGTGGCGCATCGACAGTGCACGATTCGAAACACCGGCGCTTCAACGCCCGGTCAACGGGCGTTTGAAATCTCAAACGGATCGTAGGATCAAAGGGGTTAAAGGACAATAGGTCGTTCGAAAAAAAGAACAAAAACGCCGCGTTTGTGGAATTTTTCAGATCAACGAGCCTAAAGCCTCAGCCGCAGCAAAACCATAGAACAGTCCCACGAAAGCGCCAAGCGAGGGTTTTGCAGGACGTTACCGCTTTATGGAATACCGCGATTTGCGCGGACATGCGCACTGACAATACCCGCCAAAACCCGGCATGGACGCCCCGAGTCGACCTAGGTATGATGTCGCCCGCTGCACCAGTAGCTCAGCTGGATAGAGTACTGCCCTCCGAAGGCAGGGGTCGTGGGTTCGAATCCCGCCTGGTGCACCATTGATTTAACGAGAAAGCCCCGGACTGTCATGGTCCGGGGCTTTTTTGTGGACGATGCAAAGGCACCTGAACGACGTCACTCCGTCGTCCAGTCGAACTCGTCGTAATCATCGTCGTCTTCTTCCTCCTCAACCTCCTCTTCGAAAACGTCGTCTTCATCAACGACATCTTCTTCCGGCTGATTCAGCAGAAATTCCTTACGCGTCTCGGTAATCGCTCGCCGCATCTCTTCGCCCTTCTCCGGGCAGTTGAGCAGTTGGGCGATGCGGTCAATTTTTGCTGCCACGTTGTCCTCCAGCGCATTGGCAATAGCCCGATAGTGCGCGTTTTTGCGGGGCAATGCCAAATGGCTGGGGGTTCAGGCGGTCATTTTTTCTGCAACTGTTCGAGTTGGGCGTCGAGATCGGCGTTCGGGTAGCGTTTGTGCAGGTTGTTGAACAGGCTGTCGGCGGCTTGCGATTGGCCGGATTCGCGTAGGCGCAGGACTTCGCGCAGTTGTGCGTCGAGGCCGTTGGCCGGGGCGGCGGCGCGTTTGCTGAATTTGGCTTCATCGGCGCTGATGGCTTGATCCTGCATCGGTGCGGCCATTTCCATCATCGGCACAGGTGCAGTCATGGCGCCGGCCGGGGCGGACAATCGGTGCAGTTGCGCTGAGTCCGTTTCGGTCATAGGTACGGCAAGTTTGGGGGCTGGGGCGTAGTCGTAATGACGCAGCGGCTCAGGAGCGCGCTGTACCAGTGACAACATCAATGCCACGCCGACGAGGCTGGCGAATGCAACCTGCCAGCGTGGTTTACGGCAAGCATCCAGCCAGCGTTGCCACAGGCTTGGTTTCGGCGCAGGGGTTTGACGCTGCGCAGCGTTGAGGATGAACGCATCCAGATGCGCTGGCGGTTCAGCGTTGTGCTGTTCGCGAACATGTTTAATCACCGAATCTTCCGGTGTCTGGCGGGCGTCAGTCATGTCAGTACCTCCTCGGCCAGCAGCCGACGCAGTTTTTGCTGGGCATAGCGCAAGCGGCTTTTGACGGTTTCCAGCGGTGTTTCGGTGAGGCTGGCGATTTGTGCCAGGTCGAGGTCGCCGTGGGCACGCAGCAAGAACACCTCGCGCTGGTCGGCGGGCAGGGTTTGCAGGGCGCTTTCCAGGCGCTGGCTGTCGCGACTGAGGCTGAGCAGTTGTTCGGGATCGTTGGTTTCATCGCTGACCGCGTGATGTTGCTCGTCGTAGCTGTCGTGCAACGGTTGCCGGGCGCCGTGTTTGCGCCAGTGGTCGATCAGGCGATTACGGGCAATCTGGAACAACCACGTCCGAAATGTCGCCAGCCCTTGTGGCTGACTGCTGCTGCGGATCAGGCTCAACCAGGTTTCCTGAAACACCTCGTCGGCCAGTTCCGGTTTGCCGCTCAATCCGAGCAGAAACCGGTACAAACCCTGACGATGGCGCGCGTACAAGGTCTCGAACGCCGCGCTGTCGCCCTGGCGATAACGCGCCAGCAACGATTCATCGCTGCTGGCGGTTGAGCTGTCTGCCGAGGCAAACAGCTGACTGATGAAGCCTTTCAGACGACTCACTTATTTGATCCGTTGTTCAGTGGCCAACGCGTTCGATGCGGTTGAGCTGCGCAAGCTCTGCGCCAGTTCGACCAGTTGCACGAACTCGTTGCGCAGACCGAAGCGATCATCGCCGCGAGCGCCACGGGCCAATGCCTCGGTGTCCTTCAAGCTGAAGTCGCCGGTATAACGGCCGTCTTTGAGCTGCTGGGAGAACGCGGCCACGGCGGCGGCAAAACGCAGATCTTCGCTGGCGGTTGCAACCTGATTGGCGATGGGCCGTTCGATCAGCAGACTTTTCCCACCTTCGGCACGCTGATAACGCACACGCAGCATTGCTAATTCTCCGCTCTTTGCCGAAACAACAGCGTCGGATTTGCCGTAACGCAGCGGCTCCAGCCAGCCCTGCTCGCCCGCCGGAACAATTTCGTACAGCGCGGTCACCGTGTGTCCTGCGCCGATTTCGCCGGCATCGACTTTGTCATTGCTGAAATCCTCACGCTTCAACGCACGGTTCTCGTAGCCGAGCAGGCGATATTCGCTGACCTGCGCCGGGTTGAATTCCACCTGCAGTTTGACGTTTTGCGCCACCACGGCGAGGGTCGAACTCAACTGATCCACCAATACTTTGCGTGCCTCGCGCAGGTTGTCGATATAGGCGTAGTTACCATCGCCAGCGTCGGCCAGTTGTTCCATCAAGTGTTCATTGTAGTTATCCACACCGAAACCCAGGGTCGTCAGCGAAATCCCGGTTTTGCGTTTATCCACAGCCATTTGTTTGAGGCTGTCGAAGTCACTGACGCCGACATTGAAGTCACCATCAGTGGCCAGGAGGATGCGGTTGATGCCTTTGGGGATGAAGGCTTGCTGTGCCATTTGGTAGGCCAATTCGATGCCTGAAGCGCCGGCGGTCGAACCGCCCGCAGTCAATTGCTCAATGGCTGTACGAATTTTCGCTTTTTCACGTCCAGAAGTCGGCTCCAGCACCACTCTCGATTCGCCGGCATACACCACCAACGAAACGCGATCCTGATCGCGCAACTGATCGACCAGCAATTTCAGCGTGCTTTTGACCATCGGCAGGCCTTCGCGGCGATCCATCGAGCCGGACACGTCGACCAGAAATACCAGATTGGCCGGGGCCAGTTCCGCCACGGCGCGGTCGGAGGCCTTGATGCCGATGCGCAGCAAGCGCGTGTGCGGGTTCCACGGTGAAGCGGCCAGTTCGGTGGTCACGCCGAAGGGCGAGCCATCACTGGGCAGCGCGTAGTCGTAGGGGAAGTAATTGACCAGTTCCTCCAGCCTCACCGCGCCTTCCGGCGGCAGTCGGCCCTGATTGAGCAAGCGGCGGACGTTGGCATAAGCGCCCGTATCGACGTCGGCACTGAAAGTCGAAACCGGTGTCTCGGCGACGCTGTGGATCGGGTTATCGGCCAACGTCTGATACTGCTCGCGCTGCTCGTCGCGATAGCTCTGTGGATAACTTTCACTCAACGGCATCGGCGCGCTGCCCGCATTGGGCATCCTGTACAGCGCGCGTTTGGCCATTGAGCTGTCAGCCATCACAGCTTCCTGTTGAACCAGCACCTCAGGCTGCGCCGGCGCTGGCACAGCAGCGGAATCGGGTGTGGACGAAGCACCGCAACCGGCGAGCGCCAGCAGCACACCAACCGCAACAGGACGCAAGAGAGAATGAGACATGGGGGCTGACCTCGGGATGAATTTGATCATTCATCCCCTGAGACGGGCAGCCCTTTCAGTTCGGGTTAAACGCCGCTAAAAATATTTTCAGCGGTGATAACGGCGCACCGCACTGCTGTTGCGCAGCACATGGCCTTTGATTTTTTCCATCAGCTCGGCGCGGGTCAGACCAGCGGGCAAGGCGTCCGGCGCCAGATCCAGTGCGTAGATCTGGATGATGTAATGGTGCGCACTGTCGCCCACTGGCGGGCACGGCCCCATGTAATGGGTGTTGCCCTTGCTGTTGGTGCCACCGACACCTTCGAACGCGGACTTGGCACCGACGCCAGCTGCAATCTGCCGTGTAGTGGACTTGATGCCGTAATGAATCCAGTGATCGACACCCAGGCCTTTCTGGCCGTCCGGGTCGTGCATGACGATCGCGTAACTCTGGGTGCCGGCAGGCCCGGCGTTCCAGCTCAGGGCCGGCGACTGGTTCTTGCCACCGCAACCGGGCGCATCGCTGGCCGCTGCCGAGGTGAACAGGCGGTTATCGGAAACACCCGGGATGCTCAGGGTGAAACGCTCCTGGGCCTGCGCCGGAAACTGCACGCAAAGGGTGACAGCGAGGGCCGCCAGCCAGGGGTTGAGAGAGGTCAATCGGGTCATTCCGGGAGCACCTTGTGCAGTGGGGCCGTCGTCGGCTTGCAAACTATAGCTGTACCGTTCGCGCCGTGGCAGTGGCAAATGGCTGAACCTCGCACTACCGCGCAAACTCACAAGAGAAATGCCCGCGAGGAAGCCGATCATGCCCCTGCACCGTGTCGCCCGATTCGCCGATGTCCCTGAAGACCGTGGCCTGCAGGTTGAAATCGGCGAATGCAAGATTGTGCTGTTGCGCACCAACGACCAGTTACGTGCCTTTCAGGGCGAATGCCCACATGCCGGCGCGCCGTTGGCTGATGGTGCGTTGTGTCACGGACGCCTGATCTGCCCGTGGCATAAAGCTGCGTTTCGCGCGGAGGACGGCGCACTGTGCGAGCCCCCGGCGCTCGACAGCCTCAAGCGCTATACGCTGGAACTGCGTGGCGACGAGGTTTGGGTCGATGATCAGCCGTTGCCCGACCCGCATACGCCGCCGGCGGACGATTCGCGCACTTTCGTGATTGTCGGTGCCGGCGCGGCAGGTACAGCGTGCGCGGCGGCGTTGCGGGAAAAGGGTTTCGGTGGGCGGATTGTGATGATCGATCGCGAGGCGGATGCCGGTTACGACCGTACCGTGTTGAGCAAATTTGTCCTAGCCGGGGAGATGACCCCGCAAGAAACACCGCCGCTGCGTGAAGATGACTTCTATAAAGAGCAGCGCATTGAACGTCAACGAGGCGAAATTAGCGCAATCGACGCGCCGAACAAAACCTTGCACCTTATCGACGGCCAGACGCTGAGTTATGACGCCGCGGTGCTGGCCACTGGCGGTGAGCCCAACTCGCTGAAGTTACCCGGCGCCGACCTGCCTCAGGTGTTCGTTTTACGCTCAAAAACTCAGGCAGAGCAGATCATGAGCTCAGCCAGACCGGAGCAACGCGCGGTGATCATCGGCGACAGCTTCATCGCCCTCGAATGCGCATCGGCCCTACGCCAATATGGCCTCGACGTCACGGTGCTGGCTCGCCACGCGATGCCCTTCGCTGCGCAATTCGGTGAAGCCGTGGGCAAGGCGATCCGCGCGCTGCACGAACAGAACGGGGTGAAGTTCATCACCGAACACGCAGCCACCGAGATCATCGGCGATGGCAAAGTCGAGGCCGTATTGCTGGACAATGGCCTGCGTCTTTCGGCGGATCTGGTACTGGCCGGGATCGGTGTGCACCCGGCCACCGAGGCCTTCGCGTCACTGCCGAGGGAAAAAGATCAGTCATTGCGCGTCGATGACGGTATGCGCGTTACGGACGGCCTGTGGGCGATCGGCGACATCGCTACTTTCCCGCTTCACGGCCAGCCGCAACGCATCGAACACTGGCGCCTGGCCCAGCAGCATGCGCGAATCGCGGCTGCCAATATGCTGGGTGGCGAGGAGCATTACCTCGACGTGCCGTTTTTCTGGACCTGGCACTTCGGCAAGAATTACGACTACCTCGGCCACGCTGAGCACTGGGATGAAGTGGAGTTTCTCGGCGAGCCTGAACATCCGCCATTTATTGGTCTGTTCGGCAGAAACGGCATTCTGGTCGCTGCAGTCGCTTGCGAGAAGGAACGGGTGATGGCGCTGCTGGCCGAGCGAATGAAGCAACCGCTGGCAATGGAAGAGGCTTGGACACTGGTCCGCGATTACGCTTGATCGTTCCCACGCTCTGCGTGGGAACGATTAGTTAACGGGGAAGAGGTTCGCGATTGTCGTCATCCTCGGCATGCAGAAAAATCACCCGCGGATGCTCCAGTGGTGCCAGCGGCGGTGGCAGTTCCTGCGGCTGAACCGGCCAGAAATGTGTCACCACATGGCTGATGTCACCCTCCTGATCGTTATGAATGGTCATCACCCCTGGCGTGCGCAACTTCTGAAAGCGGTCATCGCAGAGTTTGAAACTCTTGCTCAGCCCTTCATCGTCAATCACCGGCGATGGCAAGCGGCGCTGGGCGAAGCTGCGGCTTTTGCGCTGCTGATAGCGCGCCCAGGAAATCAGAATCACCGCGTTGACCAAGGCAATCCACAGATAAATCTGCAGGGTGCCCAGCGCGTCGAACGCCGATTTATCGAGCAGCGGCCCGCCCGCGTGAGTTTCGATCAGCGGCCATAAGCCACGGATCAGCAGAAACAGCAGGCCAACCCAGGCCACCACGGTGAGGATCACATCGATCACTACCAGAAAGGGCCGCTGGCGAGTCCGGATGATTTTCATTTGATGACCTCCTCTTCGTCGTCGCCGATCGGTTTGATGCCCCGATCAGGACTGACCCAACGCGCACGTTTCTGATGTTGACCGAACAGCACTTTGGGGAAGCTGACCAACGTGGTCAGCAGGCTGATTAGCCAGAACACCAACGGATACCAGACCACCCAGAACATCGTGCGGCCCAATCCCGGCTCATAGCGCCGATCGATGACGATGCTTACCGCGAACTGCACCAGGCAGACGAAGGCCAGCAGCAACCCGGTAAATGCCGGCGGCATCAGGTGATCCACCGCGATCGCCTCCGGCATGACCACAAATTTGCCAACGGCCCAGAAGATCACCGACAACAGGAAGGTGAACGCCCAACCGGTCGACAGGCAGTATTCGAAGAGCAGCGGCCACAGGTAACGATGGCGGTACTGCCAGATGCCACGAATATTCTTGAACAGCACTTCGGCGCCGCCCTGCGCCCAGCGCAGTCGTTGCTTCCACAGACCGCCGAGGGTTTCCGGCATGAGGATCCAGCACAGCGCGCGTGGCTCGTAGAAGATGCTCCAGTGATCCAGTTGCAGCTTCCAGCTGATATCGATGTCTTCGGTGATCATGTCCGGGCTCCAGTAACCGACGCGGTTCAACGCGGTACGGCGGAACGCGACGATCACCCCGGAGACGGTAAAAATCCGCCCGAATACCCGTTGCGTGCGCTTGATCAAGCCGATGATCGATGAGAACTCACCGACCTGCACCCGCCCGACCAGCGTCGAGCGCGTTCGGATCCGCGGGTTACCGGTCACCGCGCCAAGGCGTGCGTTATCCAGCATCGGCGCGACCAGATACGCCGCGGTGTTCGGCGCCAGCAACGCATCACCATCGATGCACACCAGATACTCACTACGCGCAGCGATCGCCCCCATACGCAGGGCCACAGCCTTGCCCTGGTTTTCCGCCAGATGCAACACGCGCAAACGTGGATCTTCCTTGGCCAGCGCGTCGAGCACTTGCGCGGTGTTGTCCTTCGAGCCGTCGTTGATCGCGATGACTTCGATGTTCGGATAATGCTGGGCCAGCGCCGCGTGGATGGTATCGGCGGCATTTTCGCCTTCGTTGTAGCACGGGATCAGGATCGAGATCAGCGGCTCGCCTTCCAGCGGTGGCGGCAAGGTGTCGTCCTGCCACGGCCAGTGGCGCTCCCAGTGCAGCCAGAAATACAGGCCACCGGCAATCCACAACCCGGACATGAACAGCGGGTAGAAGAACACGAAGTCCATCAGGAACTGCCCGGTGACCAGGAAGATCAGGCCCAGCGGCACGCCGAGGACGAGCGCCAGAACAAGCAGGGCTAACAGTCTATCCAGCATGTTATGGATTCCATTTGTTGGAGAGTGCAGGCCTTACGGTTTTCAGGTCCGGCAGGTTGTCGAGGAAGTTGTCCGGGTAGTAACCGAAACTGGTCGCGCCCTGACGCTTGAGGCGACCCATCCAGTCAGCCAGAAGGGCACCGTCAATGTCGGCCTGATCCTTTTTCGTCCAGTCGCGTGCCTGCAATTCGAACACCGTACGATCCAGCGCGCCGGGGCGTTTCCTGACTGTAGCCACCAACGCTTCCAGCCACGGGCCGGACTCTGCCTGGGTCTGTTTTTCCATCAGCGGCATGGCCATCGGCGCGGTCCAGTCGTAGGTCTGCAAGAAGTCATCGAGGTTCTGTGCGTACCATGCTTCGCTCTCGGGATTGAGCATTGGCTCGGCGAAAATATTGCGTGCGGTCAGCACCTGCGGGCCGCGGATCGCACGGACTTTGACGGTCAGCTCGTTGGTGAAGTCAATGAGGTATTGGCTCTTGAAGCGCGTCCAGCGCTGCATCGCTGCCGGATCGTCGCGCAATGCTGCAATCGAACCCGGCAAGCCGTGGGCAGCGTAGGCTTTCAGGGCTTCAGGGCCGGCATCTTCGAAATCCGACAGTACGGCGTCGTCGTGGTAAAGAATGCCGTTGACCGAGGTCAGGCGCGCCACGTCTTCGTAGATTTCACCGATGATCCGTCGCACTTCAGGATCGAACGGCGACAAGCGTTGGTACTGATCCGGATCCACCGAGGTGATGCCGGTTTTCGGGTCCCAACGGGTCACGCGCGGCAGTTTCGAGTCGAGACCAAAACTCAGCACCGGCATCCACGCGAAGACCTTCACGTTAGCGCGGGTACGTAGTTGCCAGGCGACGCGGTTAAAAATATCCGCACGCACCGGCAAGTGACGGTTGGGGAAGTACAGCGAATGCACCAGGCCATCGCCCTTGGGATCGGCGAAGGCTTGCAGGAACACCGTGTTGGCGCCCAAGTCAGCGATGCGCTGCACCAGTTTTCCGAGGTTGATGTCCTGCTGCGCCGGATCCGGGTCGTAAACGTTGTCCAGATCAACATGCACAACGCGCATGACGAAATCCGACTGCACGTCGACGATACTGTTGGCGAAACGCTCGCCGTCAGGATCCGAAGCAACGAGAAAGCGCGGGCTGCTCATCAGGTTGTCGAGGGCGTCGAGACCGTCTTCGAGGGTCAGGGCCATTTCGTAGCCCTCCTCGCCAACCACCGTCAGCGATGTGCCGTCCGCCGCGCCATACGGCCAGACCCAGACGCGTGGTTTCTTGCCGGTGACCTTGCGGATTTTTTCCGAGATGTTGTTCACGTCGGTGCGAATCCGTGCTTGGAATTCGGCCTCGGACTCATAACGTTTGGTCAGCGGATCATAGCGCCGGGTCGCGGCAGCAGGCTGCAGGTTGCCCTGCGGGTTGGCCAGGATCCCTTTGTGGTTGGCGTCGGTGTGCGCGGCAATTTCCACCAGACCGGATTGCGAGATTTCGCGAATCTGATCCCAGGTCAGGAAGTCGGAACGCGCACGCGGCGCACCGGCAAAATCCACCGGTTGATTGAGCGGCGTGTCGATCCAGCTGCCGACCGGCGCCAGCAGCGCGTTCCAGTTATAGGCGCGCAGCACCGGCAGTACGCGGGTGTAAAAGCTCGAATAGCCGTCGTCGAAGCTGAGCAGGATCGCTTTCGCCGGCAGCTCCGGGCCGCCCTTGCGCGCGGCCATGATCTGGTCGACGGTGACCGGTTTGTAGCCGTTCTCGCGCAACCACGCGAGCTGCTCGATCATGCGCTCGGTGCGCACCGCCACCACGGCCTGATCGGGATCGCGGTCTTCAACGTCGTGATAGGCAATGCCGAGCACGTGATTTTTCGGCCACGGTTTTTCGCTGGCCGCCAGCGGACGCTCGGATGGCGGCGCAAAGGCCGGAGCTTGCTGGGCGCAGGCGCTGACCAGCAGCGCTCCCAGCAGAAGGATGAAACGCGAAATCAAAGGCATCTTCAAACTCTTCTAGAAGCGGAAAGTGAGGTCGACGAGCAGACGCAGATCGGTCTCCCGATCACCGTCGTAAGGCCGGTTGATCACACTGAACAAACCGCCCACTTCGAACACGTCGTTCCAGGCGTAACGTTGGCCGTAACCGAGCAGGGCCATGCCGCCGGTGCCGTGCTCACGCTGGCTGTACGTGCCTGCTCCGGCTTGGAATTGTTGGCTCCAGGAGGTTTCGTAGCGGTGGTAGAGCACGTGATTGACGTTGACCAGCGGCATCACGCTGAAGTCGGATTTGGGGTTGAAGTACGGCACATCATCAGACTTGGAGTTGTGGCTGGTGCCGACCTCCAGACCGGCGTCGACCTGCACGTTCGGCGCGCTGTAGACGCCCTCACGGCCGGTGAGCAAGGCTTCGACGCGGTTGTTGCCGTCGCTGAAGTGCGACGGGCTTACCGACAGGCGCCACTCGCGGCTTTCGTTGGCACGCCAGCGAATGAAACCGCTGCCGCCATTGGCCTTGATGTCACTGTTGAGCGCACGCAATGGCGTCTCGGCCGACAGGTATTCGAGGCTGCCGCCGTACTGCCAGTGGTCATTGAAGTCGCGGGCGATCGCCAGACGCGCGCCCTGTTTGTCGCCGAACCCGTAATCGTGATTGGACACCTCGGCTTCAAGGGTCATGTCACGAGTGCGGCGTTCCAGGCCAACACGCTGAAAGCGGTGGTGACCGGTGCCTTCGGCGAAGTCGCCGGTGGCATAACCGACCCCGGCGAACACGCGCCAGTCTTCATTGATGGGCGGGCTGTACAGGGTGGTCTGGATACCGAAATCGCGGCTGCCGCTGACAGCACCGGCATCACCGCTGCCACCACCGTTGGCCTTGCCGCCGTAGGCTTCGACGCGCAGCTCGGACATGTCGTGCACTTCGCGCTCACGGGCCAGACGCTGTACCTGGCGGTTATCCGGATAACGGGCGACGACGTCGTCGGTCAGCGCATCCATTTGCCGCCATTCCTGTAATTCCATCGCGGTGTGGGCCTGGCCAATTTCCAGGCCCATGGCGCGTGGCACCATGCTCTCGGTTTCCTTGAGCTGCATTTCTGCGCGGCGCGGCCAGTTACGGGCCAGGTATAAATCGGCCTGAGCCAGACGCAAACCGACGTTACCCGGCGCCTGATCGACCAGCGTCTGCAAGCGCTCCTCACCGTGGGGCAAGTCAGCGCTGTAAGTGCCGGCCTGCGCCGCCAGTTGCTGGGCGTCCATCCATTCATCATTGGGGTTGCCGATCGGCAAGCCCTTGAGTTCGACACGCGGACGCTGGGACTTGGCGGCGTCCTCGGCGACTTTGCGCGCCTCATCAGCGCGGTCGCTTTCCAGCAGCGAGTAGTACAGCGCTGTGGTGTCTACGAGTCGGTCGCCGACATCGGCATCCGGCGCCGCAAGCACTTGGCGATACAAGTCCGTGGCGATTTCCGGCTGGCGTTGATCCAGATACGACGCCGCTACCCAACGCAGTGCGTAGGTCGGAATCTTCACGCCTTCGGCTTGCAGCTTTTGGTATTCAGTGATGACGTCGGCGGAGCGCGCCCGGGCCTTGAGCGCGCCCATGCGATCGATGCGCCAGCGAATCACGTCGTCGTGCGCCGTGGCATCCGGTGTCCAGGTGGCGAGCAGTTTGTCGTAATCGACCAGCGCTCGGTCGGCGATGACGTAGCGTTCTTTTTCGCTGCGGGTGGCGAGTTCGGCGAGGCGCACGCGCTCGGCGGCCAGATCACCTTCGAGGCGACGCAACGTGACCGGATCGATCAACCCCGGACGCTGATTGGCCAGACGCAGCGCCGGTTCCGGCAAACGCGCCTTTTGCAGGGCAACCACGTATTCGCGAGCGACTTCCGGCTTGCTGCCGGCGCGCTTGAAGGCCTGATCGTATTCGAACAGGGCATCGTAAGGTTTGTTGTCACGGGTCAGGGCATAGCCCAAGGCGAGACGGCGCGACGGATCATCGGGCTTGGCCGCGACCAGCGCTTTGGCGCGGGTCACCGCTTCGTCGGGTTTACCGGCGTCAGCCTGAGTCAGGGCCAGGCCCAGTTGCAGGTCGGCGTTGTCCGGCTCCAGCGCCAAAGCCTTGTTGTAGACCTGCGTGGCTTGATCCCAACGTTTGAGATTGCGATAGGCGCGGGCGGTGGCGGTCAGCGCCTGAACCGGCAGCACGTGGTCGCGGCCCTGGGTTTCATAGACTTGCACCACTTCGGCGTCGAGTCCGGCCCAACTGGCAATTTGCAGGTGATCGCTGATCTGCCCGGTGGTCGATTGGCCGGGTGGCACCTGCCGCAAAACCGTTAGCGCAGGCGTGTATTGCCCGGCACGGGCGTCGCGCACCATTTGATCGTAGGGTGTGTCGGCAAACGCCAGTGCCGGCCAGAGCAACTGGCTGCACAGCGCGACTCGAAACAAAGGGCGTAAACCACGATGTAATACGGGAACATCAATACGCGGCATTCGTCAGCATCCTTACATGGCCAGCCGGGTCGCAATGCCCTCCTTGCCCATTCGTAACGGTGGCCGCCAATGCACATGCAACGGCCAAGCTTAGTCAGGCAGTTTTGCACGCAAGCACAGAGCAATATCCAGAACACAATAATTGTTCAGAATCGTGCTGGTGGTTCAGCCGAAAACCCGAACGCCAGACAGCAAAACGCCCGGCGTCTGTGCGATACAGAGGCCGGGCGCTGCTATTAAGAACGCAGAATTACTGCACTTGCGTGACGCCTGCGAACTTGCTCATCAGGAAGCCGACGAACTGCTCGACGGTCATCTTCTGGCCGTTGAATTCGACCTGATTGGCGGCGTAATGCAGCTTGGTCACGACATTGGTGCCGTCGACGACGGCCAACTGCGAACCGACCGCCATGCCCGCAAACATGTCGGCCGCTTCCTTGGACTGATCGACGATGGCTTTGGCATCGGTCTGGCCGTCGAGTTGCGCCTGCACACTGAGCAGATCGACCAGCATCGGCTTGGACACCTGGATATTCAGATCCAGCAATGCAATCAGTTGTTTGCCCAGTTGATCCGGCGGCAAATCCATCGATTGCGGCTTGGTCAGGTCGATCACCAGATTGGCCTTGCTCTCGCCGTTGGCGGTGTTGAACGACAGGTTCTCCAGCGCAATCTGTGGGCCGGCGGCCAGCAATTTCTGCAGGTCGGCTTTGACCTGGGCGTTTTCAGCTTCGGTGAGGTTCAGCTCCGGCGCTGGCAAGCCTTGGGCTGCAGCCTCGGCCGCGGCTTTTTCATACGGCTGCAATTTAGTCTGGTAGATCTGCATCAGCGACATGGTCGACGGGATGTCGAGGTTTTTCAGGCTCATGGCCATATTGGCCGAGCCGATTTTCTTGTCGTTGAGGCTGACTTCGCCAACCTTGTAATCGGCACGGCCAGAGGCATTGCTGCCGTTTTCTTCGGTGAGGTTCTTCATTTCGAAGTTCTTCACACCGAGCACCGATTGCTTGGTGCCGAAGGTGGTTTTGCTGTTGGTCAGCTCCAGAGTGTTTTCCCCGGTGTAGTAGCCGTAGCTGCTCTTGGCGAGGTTGCTGGCCAGGGTCAGACCGTTGAGCTCGACCTGCACCGGCGCCTGGTCTTCAGCCACAGTAACCAGTTTCAGGTTATCCATGTAGCCGTCTGCCTTGACCTTCTGCGCTTTGGCGTTAGCGGAGATGTTCATGGTCAGGCCGGAAAATTTCAGACTCGATTGCTCATCCAGCGCAGTTTCGAACGGCAGCAGGTCGAGAGTGCTGGTGGTGGACTCGTCGTAGCCGATGCTGGTCACGCCTTTGAGCGGCGCGGCGCCCTTGGTGGCGGCGAACCACTTCTCGGTAGCCGGATTCTTTTCCAGTTCGTAGTTGCTGGTGGCCATGACCGGCAGCCATTTCAGCGAAACCAGACGCGAGAACGGCAGCGGACCGTGTTCGATGTGGTCGACGAACAGCAGTTCGACCGGCGCATCACCGAACATCTCGCCTTCACCCTTGAGGCGATAGTGCGCGGTGCTGGTGAAGGTGTGGCGATCCAGCGACACCAGCTCCAGCGATGCGGTGCCGTTGGAGCCGGCCATCGCGGTTTGCAGCTCTTTGTTGGCGTTGCTGACGGCGTTGTTCAACACGCCTTCGATTTTGGTCCCGGTGTACCAGGCCCCGCCCGCGCTGATCGCGCCGATGGCAACAACAATTCCGAGGAGCACGCCTGCTGATTTATTCATGAATGACCTGATCGATTTCCGTGGCTGTGAGTGTGGTCGTCTTCCCTGAACCCGTGACCGGGTCGCGGCTCGACTGCGCTGAATTCAGCGGTGGAGATTAGCACCGGGCGCGTGAGCTGGCCCAATGTTTAAAGGTTAAAGAGTGTCTATGGGGGGAATGGACAGTCGACAGGTTGGAAGAGTTTCGGTGTTTTTCAGTCCGCCTTCGCGAGCAGGCTCGCTTGTATGGTAGGACTTGAAGGGAGGAGGAGGGACAAGGCTCGATTCTGACTGTTGACGCAGCACAGACCGTGGGAGATTTCGCCCCTCCTCCTTTCACCCAAGCGCCGATAAAGAATGCATCTG
>NZ_FYDN01000007.1:327343-330391 GCF_900187485.1 Pseudomonas sp. Irchel s3a12 | reverse complement strand
CATCCCGAACTCAGCAGTGAAACGATGCATCGCCGATGGTAGTGTGGGGTTTCCCCATGTGAGAGTAGGTCATCGTCAAGATTAAATTCCGAAACCCCAATTGCGAAAGCAGTTGGGGTTTTGTTTTGCCCGCGGGAAAAGCATCTGCTTGATTTCTATGCAACAGCCCGGCTCATGGATATTATTCGGGCCTCATTGTGAGGGCGAGACCTGCATGTTGACGTTGTTGAACCTCCTGAAAGATGGCCGATTCCATTCTGGTCAGGATCTTGGCGCCGCCTTGGGAATAAGTCGAAGTGCGGTATGGAAACAGCTTCAGCATCTTGAGGCCGAGCTTGGCTTGTCCATTCATAAAGTGCGAGGACGAGGCTATCAATTGGCTGTTCCATTGACGCTGCTCGACTCTCGGGCAATATCGGCAATGGCGCCAGATTGGCCGGTGATGGTCTTGGATTCGGTCGACTCGACAAACGCTGAGGCCTTGCGGGCGATTGGCCAAGGTAGTTTGGCGCCCTTTTTGGTGCTCGCGGAACGCCAGGTCTCTGGTCGTGGGCGAAGAGGTCGCAAGTGGGTAAGTCCCTTTGCAGAGAATCTTTATTACAGCCTTGTCCTGCGTATTGATGGCGGAATGCGCCAGCTCGAGGGCTTGAGTCTTGTTGTTGGGTTGGCTGTCTTGCAGGCTCTGAGAAATTTTGGAGTGTCAGGTGCGGGATTGAAGTGGCCCAACGATGTCTTGGTGGGTAACAAGAAGATTGCCGGTATTCTCCTTGAGCTCGTTGGTGATCCGGCAGACGTTTGCCATGTGGTGCTGGGTATTGGTGTAAATGTGAACATGCAAGTGGCTGATGAAGTTGGCCAGCAATGGACTTCGATTCGGCTTGAGTCAGGTAGAAGTACTGACCGTAACTCCCTGGTGGCTGAGCTTAGTAAGCAGTTAAATGTTTATATCCGGCGCCATCAGGTGGATGGTTTTTCGGCTCTCCAGACGGAATGGGAGGCGAACCATTTGTGGCAGGATCGCTCTGTGTCATTGATTGCGGGTTCCAGTCAGATAGATGGTGTTGTGCTCGGAATCGATAGTCAGGGTGCGCTGCGCCTGAAGGTGGATGGTGTGGAAAAAGTCTTTAGTGGTGGTGAGCTCAGCCTGAGGTTGCGTGATGATTCTTGAGCTCGACTGTGGGAACAGCTTTATTAAGTGGCGAGTACTGAAGGCTGCGCTTGGCTCTCTCTTTTCTGAAGGGGTTGTCGACTCTGATCTCGCATTGCTAGACAGTTTGAAAGCTCTCAATGGGCTTGAGCTTCGTAAGTGCCGCGTGGTCAGTGTCAGGACTGCGGAGGAGACTGATGCCTTGATCGCTATTATCGAGCGTGAGTTTGGTATTTCGGTGGTGTGCGCGAAGCCCGCACGTGAAATGTCCGGTGTCAAAAATGGTTATGAAGAGTACGAGCGCCTAGGGCTGGATCGATGGCTGGCCATGCTTGGCGGGTTTCATCTCGCATCAGGCGGCGCTTGCCTGGTGCTTGATTTCGGTACGGCGGTGACTGCAGATTTTATTGCTGCGGGTGGTGAGCATCTTGGTGGTTTTATTTGCCCCGGAATGCCTTTGATGCGAAATCAGTTACGTACGCATACCCGTAAGATTCGCTATGGAGATCTGGCGGCTGAGCGCGCGCTTTCAAGCAATGCGCCTGGGCGGACCACTGTTGAGGCGGTGGAGCGCGGGTGTTCATTGATGTTGCGAGGTTTCGTATTGACACAGTTGGAACTGGCGCGCTCTTACTGGAGGGAAGACTTCGCAGTCTTTATAACTGGGGGGGATGCTGAATTGGTTGCAGCTGTCGCCCCTGAGGCCCGAGTCGTTCCTGACCTGGTGTTTGTGGGGTTGGCTATGGCGTGTCCTTTTTCCTGAGGTTTGTATGCGTTGGTTGTTCCTCCTGCTTCTTGTTCTTAATGTTTTCTATTATGTCTGGCATCAGCAGGAGGCGCCCTTGCGGGCGAAGGATGTAACGCCTCTCAGTTTGTATCGAGGTTCCCAGCAAGACATTCGTTTGCTCAGCGAAACGACGGGCAATGCTCGGGAGGGGCAGGGGGGGCGTCGGCAAGAGTGTCTGTTCCTTGGTGGTTTCTCTCGACAGGAGTCGATTACAGCGCTCCAGCAGCGTTTGGCTGAAATGGGAGTCGATGTAAAATCTTCGTCGAGGGATGCTTCTGGGGTTGGTTATTGGTTGTCTGTTTCGCCTCAGGGCCAGCGTTTGCTGGGGGACGCCCAGCTCCAAAACCTTTCCAACGAATTCAATGAGTTAAAACATAAAATAATGCTGTGTGAGGGGGTTGCACCTGCTGAATAGTTTGCATAGAATGGCGCCCGCTCCACAGCGAAGACCTAAGTAGGGATTCAAAGTGAAGTGATGTCAACGCAGCTAACCTCAGGTTTTTAAATGAGAAAATGCTTGACAGGGGTTTGGCATAGTATAGAATGCCGGCCTGATTAGGAGGGGTTCCCGAGCGGCCAAAGGGATCAGACTGTAAATCTGACGTCTACGACTTCGAAGGTTCGAATCCTTCTCCCTCCACCAGATTTAAGCGTGAGCTGCAGGCTCCGCGGGTATAGTTTAGTGGTAGAACCTCAGCCTTCCAAGCTGATGATGCGGGTTCGATTCCCGCTACCCGCTCCAAGTTTGCAGGTTGTGCAAAGTGTTTTGCTCTTGTAGCTCAGTTGGTAGAGCACACCCTTGGTAAGGGTGAGGTCAGCGGTTCAAATCCGCTCAAGAGCTCCATATAACAAGGCAGATATGAAAATATCTGCCTTTGTTTTAATGGTTGATATTGTTTGTCTAATTTCTTCTGTTGAGGGTGATATCGATGGCTAAGGAAAAATTTGATCGTTCCCTGCCCCACGTCAACGTTGGGACCATTGGTCACGTTGACCACGGTAAAACCACTCTGACTGCTGCTCTGACTCGCGTTTGCTCCGAAGTTTTCGGTTCCGCAATCGTTGACTTCGACAAGATCGACAGCGCACCAGAAGAAAAAGCTCGCGGTATCAC
>NZ_FYDN01000007.1:0-327248 GCF_900187485.1 Pseudomonas sp. Irchel s3a12 | reverse complement strand
TGGTCACGTTGACCACGGTAAAACCACTCTGACTGCTGCTCTGACTCGCGTTTGCTCCGAAGTTTTCGGTTCCGCAATCGTTGACTTCGACAAGATCGACAGCGCACCAGAAGAAAAAGCTCGCGGTATCACCATCAACACCGCACACGTTGAGTACAACTCGAAGATCCGTCACTACGCTCACGTCGACTGCCCAGGTCACGCTGACTATGTGAAGAACATGATCACCGGTGCTGCTCAAATGGACGGCGCTATTCTGGTTTGCTCGGCCGCTGATGGTCCGATGCCACAAACCCGTGAGCACATCCTGCTGTCCCGTCAGGTAGGCGTTCCGTACATCGTGGTTTTCCTGAACAAGGCTGACCTGGTAGACGACGCTGAGCTGCTGGAACTGGTTGAGATGGAAGTTCGCGACCTGCTGTCCACCTACGACTTCCCGGGCGATGACACTCCAATCATCATCGGTTCGGCTCGTATGGCTCTGGAAGGCAAAGACGACAACGAGATGGGCACCACTGCCGTCAAGAAACTGGTTGAGACTCTGGATGCTTACATCCCAGAACCAGTTCGTATGATCGACAAGCCATTCCTGATGCCAATCGAAGACGTATTCTCGATCTCGGGTCGCGGTACTGTTGTGACTGGTCGTATCGAGCGCGGTATCGTTCGCGTTCAGGATCCGCTGGAAATCGTTGGTCTGCGTGACACCACCGTTACTACTTGCACCGGTGTTGAAATGTTCCGCAAGCTGCTCGACGAAGGTCGTGCTGGCGAGAACTGCGGCGTTCTGCTGCGTGGTACCAAGCGTGACGACGTTGAGCGTGGTCAGGTTCTGGTTAAGCCGGGTTCGGTTAAGCCGCACACCAAGTTCACTGCAGAAGTTTACGTTCTGAGCAAGGAAGAAGGCGGTCGTCACACTCCGTTCTTCAAGGGCTACCGTCCACAGTTCTACTTCCGTACTACTGACGTGACTGGTAACTGCGAGCTGCCAGAAGGCGTTGAAATGGTAATGCCAGGTGACAACATTCAGATGACTGTTACCCTGATCAAAACCATCGCGATGGAAGATGGTCTGCGTTTCGCTATCCGTGAAGGCGGTCGTACCGTCGGCGCTGGCGTCGTAGCTAAAATCATCGAGTAAGTGGTTGTAATGTATTTTTCGGGCCGGCATAATGGTCGGCCTGATTTTGTTTTAGGTCAGTAGCTCAATTGGCAGAGCGACGGTCTCCAAAACCGTAGGTTGGGGGTTCGATTCCCTCCTGACCTGCCAGATTCACTCGGTGTGTCTGGCTTTCTTTTCACAGGATCTTCATAGATGACTCCTAAAGCTGAAGCTCAAGGCTCTCGCTTCGATCTGCTCAAGTGGCTTGTAGTTGTCGCTTTGGTGGTTGTTGGCGTTGTTGGCAATCAGTATTACTCTGCTTCGCCGATCCTGTACCGTGTGCTCGCTTTACTTGCAATTGCTGCTGTAGCTGCCTTTGTAGGTCTGCAGACTGCTAAGGGCAAGTCTTTCTTTGTACTGGTTAAGGAAGCTCGCACCGAGATTCGTAAAGTCGTGTGGCCAACTCGCCAAGAAACCACGCAGACCACCCTTATTGTGGTGGCTGTTGTTCTGGTTATGGCGTTGCTGTTGTGGGGGCTTGATTCCCTGCTCGGCTGGCTTGTTTCCTTGATTGTCGGCTAAGGGTGTCCCGTGGCTAAGCGTTGGTATGTTGTGCATGCTTACTCGGGTTACGAGAAGCATGTGATGCGCTCGCTGATCGAGCGCGTAAAGCTGGCTGGCATGGAAGATGGCTTCGGCGAGATTCTGGTTCCCACTGAAGAAGTGGTTGAAATGCGTAATGGCCAGAAGCGCAAAAGCGAGCGCAAATTCTTTCCAGGCTATGTGCTGGTTCAGATGGATATGAACGAGGGTACTTGGCACTTGGTCAAGGATACTCCTCGGGTGATGGGTTTCATTGGCGGTACCGCTGATAAGCCTGCGCCGATCACCGATAAAGAGGCGGAAGCAATTCTGCGTCGCGTTGCTGATGGTAGCGACAAGCCTAAGCCGAAGACTCTCTTCGAGCCAGGTGAGACGGTGCGAGTCAACGACGGTCCATTCGCTGATTTCAATGGCGTTGTTGAAGAAGTTAACTACGAAAAGAGCCGGATCCAAGTGGCAGTGCTCATTTTCGGTCGCTCTACTCCGGTAGAGTTGGAGTTCAGTCAGGTCGAAAAGGTCTAACTGGACAAGCATCCCAACCCCGCAGCCCTAGGCTGTGGGGTTTTGTCGTCACTGGGATAAACGCGCAAGTAACCGGGGAGCCTTCCGAGGCGTTCGAACCCGTAATTGGAGTGCCTCATGGCCAAGAAAATTACCGCTTACATCAAGCTGCAAGTGAAGGCCGCTCAGGCTAACCCAAGCCCACCTGTTGGTCCTGCTCTGGGTCAGCACGGCGTGAACATCATGGAATTCTGCAAGGCTTTCAACGCCCGTACTCAGGGTCTTGAAGCAGGTCTGCCGACTCCAGTGATCATCACTGTCTACAGCGACCGTAGTTTCACTTTCGAAACCAAATCCACCCCTGCTTCGGTTCTGCTGAAGAAGGCGGCCGGTCTGACCAGCGGTTCCGCTCGTCCGAACACCGTTAAGGTTGGCACTGTTACCCGTGCTCAGCTGGAAGAAATCGCGAAAACCAAAAACGCGGATCTGACTGCAGCTGATATGGATGCAGCCGTGCGTACTATCGCCGGTTCTGCTCGTAGCATGGGCCTTAACGTGGAGGGTGTGTAATGGCTAAGCTGACCAAGCGTCAAAAGGCTATCGCCGGCAAAATCGAAGCAGGCAAGGCCTACAACATTGTAGACGCTGCTGCTCTGCTGGCTGAGCTGTCGACTGTCAAGTTCAGCGAGTCGTTCGACGTTGCTGTAAACCTGGGTGTTGACCCGCGTAAATCCGACCAGGTTGTCCGTAGCGCTACTGTGCTGCCACACGGCACTGGCAAGACCGTTCGCGTTGCTGTGTTCACCCAAGGTCCAGCTGCTGAAGCCGCTCTGGCTGCCGGCGCTGACCGTGTAGGTATGGACGACCTGGCTGCCGAAATGAAAGGCGGCGACCTGAACTATGACGTAGTGATTGCATCCCCGGATGCCATGCGCGTTGTAGGTCAACTGGGTCAGATCCTCGGTCCACGTGGTCTGATGCCTAACCCTAAGGTTGGTACTGTAACTCCAGACGTAGCTACTGCGGTTAAAAACGCTAAAGCTGGTCAGGTTCGTTATCGCACCGACAAAAACGGCATCATTCACACTTCCGTTGGCAAGATGGGCTTCGACGCCGTCAAGCTGAAGGAAAACGTTGAAGCCCTGATCGCTGATCTGAAGCGTATCAAGCCAGCTTCTTCGAAAGGTATCTACGTCAAGCGCGTTACCCTGAGCACCACTATGGGCCCAGGTCTGGTCATCGACCAGAGCTCGCTCGACGCGTAAGACAAAGGTTGGCGCGATGGTTCGTGCCAATTGAAAGATTGGGGTCCCTGCCTGGCGGGGGCTATCCAAGACCGTAGGCGACGCAAGTCTTAAACCATAAGCCTACGCAGATGGTGCTCCCGGTTCCTTACCGAATCAGACACCAAAACGACATTCGGTTCCGATCGAATGAAACGGTAACAAGCAGGAGTTAAACCCGTGGCAATTAATCTCGAAGACAAGAAGGCCATCGTCGCTGAAGTCAACGAGGCTGCCAAAGTCGCTCTGTCCGCTGTCGTGGTTGATGCACGTGGCGTAACAGTAGGCGCAATGACCGGACTCCGTAAAGAGGCTCGTGAAGCTGGCGTTTACGTACGTGTTGTACGTAACACCCTGCTCAAGCGCGCTGTTGCTGACACTCAATACAGTGTCCTCAACGACGTGTTCACCGGCCCGACCCTGATTGCATTCTCGAACGAACATCCGGGTGCTGCTGCCCGTATCTTCAAAGAGTTTGCCAAGGGTCAGGACAAGTTCGAGATCAAGGCAGCTGCGTTCGAGGGCAAGTTCCTCGCAGCTAATCAGATCGACGTACTGGCAACTCTGCCGACCCGTGACGAAGCAATTTCTCAGCTGATGAGCGTGATTCAAGGCGCTACCAGCAAATTGGCTCGTACTCTGGCGGCAATTCGCGACCAGAAAGAAGCTGCCGCAGCCTAAGGCTCGTCAACTTCTCGCGTTTTTTGTTTATTTCGATGGTCGCGTAGGCCGTCCCCCAATTCAGGAATTGAGTCATGTCTCTGACTAACGAACAAATCATCGAAGCAATCGGCCAGAAATCCGTAGTGGAAATCGTTGAGCTGATCAAAGCGATGGAAGAAACCTTCGGTGTTACCGCTGCTGCTGCTTCGGCTGGTCCAGCTGCTGCTGCCGCTGTTGTTGAAGAGCAAACCGAGTTCAACGTTGTTCTGCTGGAAGCTGGCGAGAAGAAGGTTAACGTGATCAAGGCAGTTCGTGAACTGACCGGTCTGGGCCTGAAAGAAGCCAAAGAGAAAGTAGACGGCGCTCCTCAGGTTGTAGCTGAAGGCGTTTCGAAAGAAGCTGCTGAAGACGCCAAGAAGAAGCTGGAAGAAGCAGGCGCTAAAGTCGAACTGAAATAAGTATCGACTTTGCTCCTCCAGCCCGAGCGTCAAGCGACAGGCTGATGGCTGGTGGCTCTTGCCACCGGCCTTTTTCCGTTATTGGCAGCCGACTGGGTCGGTGCTGATAAGGGCGCTGTAACCACCCGATGCGGTGGAGCAAACCATGGGGTTTGCACGATTTTCTGGCTGCTCCCGTCGGGAGGGGCCAAACAAGCAGGTGACCAAGCTGGGGAACGCTGATGGCTTACTCATATACTGAGAAAAAACGTATCCGCAAGGACTTTAGCAAGTTGCCGGACGTCATGGATGTGCCTTACCTCCTGGCCATCCAGCTGGATTCGTATCGTGAATTCTTGCAAGCGGGAGCGACTAAAGATCAGTTCCGCGACGTGGGCCTGCATGCGGCCTTCAAATCCGTTTTCCCGATCATCAGCTACTCCGGCAATGCTGCGCTGGAGTACGTCGGTTATCGCCTGGGCGAACCGGCATTTGATGTCAAAGAATGCGTATTGCGCGGTGTAACTTTCGCCGTACCTTTGCGGGTAAAAGTGCGCCTGATCATTTTCGACAAAGAATCGTCGAACAAAGCGATCAAGGACATCAAAGAGCAAGAAGTCTACATGGGTGAAATCCCCCTGATGACTGAGAACGGTACCTTCGTAATCAACGGTACCGAGCGTGTAATCGTTTCCCAGCTGCACCGTTCCCCGGGCGTGTTCTTCGACCACGACCGCGGCAAGACGCATAGCTCCGGCAAACTGCTGTACTCCGCGCGCATCATTCCTTACCGCGGTTCGTGGCTGGACTTCGAGTTCGACCCGAAAGACTGCGTGTTCGTGCGTATCGACCGTCGTCGCAAGCTGCCGGCATCGGTACTGCTGCGCGCGCTCGGTTACACCACTGAAGAAGTGCTGGACGCGTTCTACACCACCAACGTCTTCAAGCTGAGCGGCGAAACCCTCAGCCTGGAACTGATTGCTTCGCGTCTGCGTGGTGAAATTGCGGTTCTGGACATTCAGGACGAGAAGGGCAAGGTCATTGTTGAAGCGGGCCGCCGTATTACCGCGCGCCACATCAACCAGATCGAAAAAGCCGGCATCAAGACTCTGGAAGTACCTCTGGACTACGTCCTGGGCCGTACTACCGCCAAGGTCATCGTGCACCCGGCTACCGGCGAAATCCTGGCAGAGTGCAACACCGAGCTGAACACTGAAGTCCTGGCAAAAATTGCCAAGGCTGGTGTTGTTCGCATCGAAACGCTGTACACCAACGATATCGACTGCGGTCCGTTCGTCTCCGACACGCTGAAGATCGACTCCACCAGCAACCAATTGGAAGCGCTGGTCGAGATCTATCGCATGATGCGTCCAGGCGAGCCGCCAACCAAAGACGCTGCCGAAACCCTGTTCAACAACCTGTTCTTCAGCCCTGAGCGCTATGACCTGTCTGCGGTCGGCCGGATGAAGTTCAACCGTCGTATCGGTCGTACCGAGATCGAAGGTTCGGGCGTGCTGTGCAAGGAAGACATCGTCGCGGTACTGAAGACTCTGGTCGACATCCGTAACGGTAAAGGCATCGTCGATGACATCGACCACCTGGGTAACCGTCGTGTTCGCTGCGTAGGCGAAATGGCCGAGAACCAGTTCCGCGTTGGCCTGGTACGTGTTGAGCGTGCGGTCAAAGAGCGTCTGTCGATGGCTGAAAGCGAAGGCCTGATGCCGCAAGACCTGATCAACGCCAAGCCAGTGGCTGCGGCGGTGAAAGAGTTCTTCGGTTCCAGCCAGCTCTCGCAGTTCATGGACCAGAACAACCCGCTGTCCGAGATCACCCACAAGCGTCGTGTCTCCGCACTCGGCCCTGGCGGTCTGACTCGTGAGCGCGCAGGCTTTGAAGTCCGTGACGTGCACCCGACTCACTACGGTCGTGTATGCCCGATCGAAACGCCGGAAGGTCCGAACATCGGTCTGATCAACTCCTTGGCTGCTTACGCTCGCACCAACCAGTACGGCTTCCTGGAAAGCCCGTACCGCGTGGTGAAAGAGGGTGTGGTCACCGACGAGATCGTGTTCCTGTCCGCTATTGAAGAAGCCGATCACGTGATCGCGCAGGCTTCGGCGACCATGAACGACCAGAAAGTCCTGATCGACGAGCTGGTAGCCGTACGTCACCTGAACGAATTCACCGTCAAGGCGCCTGAAGAAGTCACCTTGATGGACGTTTCGCCGAAGCAGGTAGTTTCGGTTGCAGCGTCGCTGATCCCGTTCCTCGAGCACGACGACGCCAACCGTGCGTTGATGGGTTCGAACATGCAGCGTCAAGCTGTACCAACCCTGCGCGCTGACAAGCCGCTGGTAGGTACCGGCATGGAGCGTAACGTA
Organism: Pseudomonas sp. Irchel s3a12; assembly: GCF_900187485.1. Taxonomy (NCBI): domain Bacteria; kingdom Pseudomonadati; phylum Pseudomonadota; class Gammaproteobacteria; order Pseudomonadales; family Pseudomonadaceae; genus Pseudomonas; species Pseudomonas sp. Irchel s3a12. The sequence goes on along the minus strand of NZ_FYDN01000007.1, from coordinate 320,278 downwards.
GCCCGTGACTCCGGCGTTTGCGTCGTGGCTCGTCGTGGCGGCGTGATCGATTCCGTCGACGCCAGCCGTATCGTGGTTCGTGTTGCTGATGACGAAGTTGAAACCGGCGAAGCTGGTGTCGATATCTACAACCTGACCAAATACACCCGCTCGAACCAGAACACCTGCATCAACCAGCGTCCGCTGGTGAGCAAGGGTGATCGCGTTCAGCGTAGCGACATCATGGCCGACGGCCCGTCCACCGACATGGGTGAACTGGCGCTGGGTCAGAACATGCGCATCGCGTTCATGGCATGGAACGGCTTCAACTTCGAAGACTCCATCTGCCTGTCCGAGCGTGTGGTTCAGGAAGACCGTTTCACCACGATCCACATTCAGGAACTCACCTGTGTGGCCCGTGACACCAAGCTTGGCCCAGAGGAAATCACTGCGGACATCCCTAACGTGGGTGAAGCTGCGCTGAACAAGCTGGACGAAGCCGGTATCGTTTACGTAGGTGCTGAAGTTGGCGCAGGCGACATTCTGGTAGGTAAGGTCACTCCGAAAGGCGAGACCCAACTGACTCCGGAAGAAAAACTGCTGCGTGCAATCTTCGGTGAAAAAGCCAGCGACGTTAAAGACACCTCCCTGCGTGTACCTACCGGTACCAAAGGTACTGTCATCGACGTACAGGTCTTCACCCGCGACGGCGTTGAGCGTGATGCTCGTGCACTGTCGATCGAGAAGTCCCAGCTGGACGAGATCCGCAAGGATCTGAACGAAGAATTCCGTATCGTTGAAGGCGCGACGTTCGAACGTCTGCGTTCCGCTCTGGTAGGCCACAAGGCTGAAGGCGGCGCAGGTCTGAAGAAAGGTCAGGACATCACCGACGAAGTTCTCGACGGTCTTGAGCATGGTCAGTGGTTCAAACTGCGCATGGCTGAAGATGCTCTGAACGAGCAGCTCGAGAAGGCTCAGGCCTACATCGTTGATCGCCGCCGTCTGCTGGACGACAAGTTCGAAGACAAGAAGCGCAAACTGCAGCAGGGCGATGACCTGGCTCCAGGCGTGTTGAAAATCGTCAAGGTTTACCTGGCAATCCGTCGTCGCATCCAGCCGGGCGACAAGATGGCCGGTCGTCACGGTAACAAAGGTGTGGTCTCCGTGATCATGCCGGTTGAAGACATGCCGCACGATGCCAATGGCACCCCGGTCGACGTGGTCCTCAACCCACTGGGCGTACCTTCGCGTATGAACGTTGGTCAGATCCTTGAAACCCACTTGGGCCTCGCGGCCAAAGGTCTGGGTGAGAAGATCAACCGGATGGTCGAAGAGCAGCGTAAAGTCGCTGAACTGCGCACCTTCCTGGACGAGATCTACAACCAGATCGGCGGTCGTAACGAGGATCTGGACAGCTTCTCTGATCAGGAAATCCTAGATCTGGCGAAGAACCTGCGTGGCGGTGTTCCAATGGCCACTCCAGTGTTCGACGGCGCCAAGGAAAGCGAAATCAAGGCCATGCTGAAACTGGCAGACCTGCCGGAAAGCGGCCAGATGCAGCTGACTGACGGCCGTACCGGCAACAAGTTCGAGCGTCCAGTTACCGTTGGCTACATGTACATGCTGAAGCTGAACCACTTGGTAGACGACAAGATGCACGCGCGTTCTACCGGTTCGTACAGCCTGGTTACCCAGCAGCCGCTGGGTGGTAAGGCGCAGTTCGGTGGTCAGCGTTTCGGGGAGATGGAGGTCTGGGCACTGGAAGCATACGGTGCTGCTTACACTCTGCAAGAAATGCTCACAGTGAAGTCGGACGATGTGAACGGCCGTACCAAGATGTACAAAAACATCGTGGATGGCGATCACCGTATGGAGCCGGGCATGCCCGAGTCCTTCAACGTGTTGATCAAGGAAATTCGTTCCCTCGGCATCGATATCGATCTGGAAACCGAATAACACGTGACGCGAATCGAGAGCGGGGCAGGATTGCCCGCTCTCTGCTCCGCCAGGAGGAAAGGCCTTGAAAGACCTACTGAATTTGCTGAAAAACCAGGGTCAAGTCGAAGAGTTCGACGCCATCCGTATCGGATTGGCCTCGCCTGAGATGATCCGCTCATGGTCGTTCGGTGAAGTTAAAAAGCCGGAAACCATCAACTACCGTACGTTCAAACCTGAGCGTGACGGCCTGTTCTGCGCCAAGATCTTTGGCCCGGTAAAGGATTACGAGTGCCTGTGCGGTAAGTACAAGCGCTTGAAGCACCGTGGTGTGATCTGCGAGAAGTGCGGCGTTGAAGTTGCACTGGCCAAGGTTCGTCGTGAGCGCATGGCGCACATCGAACTGGCTTCGCCGGTTGCCCACATCTGGTTCCTGAAATCGCTGCCGTCCCGTATCGGCCTGCTGATGGACATGACCCTGCGTGATATCGAACGCGTTCTCTACTTCGAGAGCTATGTCGTTATCGATCCAGGCATGACCACTCTTGAAAAAGGTCAGCTGCTGAACGACGAGCAGTACTTCGAAGCGCTGGAAGAGTTCGGTGATGACTTCGACGCCCGCATGGGTGCTGAAGCTGTCCGTGAACTGTTGCACGCTATCGACCTGGAACACGAGATTGGCCGTCTGCGTGAAGAAATTCCGCAAACCAACTCCGAAACCAAGATCAAGAAGCTGTCCAAGCGTCTGAAGTTGATGGAAGCCTTCCAGGGTTCCGGCAACCTGCCAGAGTGGATGGTGCTGACCGTTCTGCCGGTTCTGCCGCCAGATCTGCGTCCACTGGTCCCGCTGGATGGCGGTCGCTTCGCGACTTCCGACCTCAACGATCTGTATCGTCGAGTGATCAACCGTAACAACCGTTTGAAGCGCCTGCTGGATCTGTCCGCTCCGGACATCATCGTGCGCAACGAAAAGCGTATGTTGCAGGAAGCTGTCGATGCTCTGCTCGACAACGGTCGTCGTGGCCGTGCTATCACCGGTTCGAACAAGCGTCCTCTGAAATCCCTGGCTGACATGATCAAGGGTAAGCAGGGTCGTTTCCGTCAGAACTTGCTCGGTAAGCGTGTTGACTACTCCGGTCGTTCGGTAATTACCGTAGGCCCGACCCTGCGTCTGCACCAGTGCGGTCTGCCGAAGAAGATGGCTCTCGAGCTGTTCAAGCCGTTCATTTTCGGCAAGCTGGAAATGCGTGGTCTCGCGACCACCATCAAAGCAGCCAAGAAAATGGTCGAGCGCGAGCTGCCAGAGGTTTGGGACGTTCTCGCTGAAGTGATTCGCGAACACCCGGTTCTTCTCAACCGTGCACCGACCCTTCACCGTCTGGGTATCCAGGCGTTTGAACCGGTACTGATCGAAGGTAAGGCTATCCAGCTGCACCCTCTGGTCTGCGCCGCGTACAACGCCGACTTCGACGGCGACCAAATGGCCGTGCACGTACCGCTGACGCTGGAAGCCCAGCTCGAAGCGCGTGCGTTGATGATGTCGACCAACAACATTCTGTCGCCAGCCAACGGTGAGCCAATCATCGTTCCGTCGCAGGACGTTGTATTGGGTCTGTACTACATGACTCGTGAAGCGATCAACGCCAAAGGTGAAGGTCGTGTATTTGCGGATCTGCAGGAAGTTGACCGTGTGTTCCGTGCCGGCGAAGCCGCACTGCACGCCAAGGTTAAGGTTCGTATCAACGAAACCGTCAACGACCGTGACGGCAACAGCGTAAGCGGCACCCGTATCGTCGACACCACTGTCGGCCGTGCGCTGCTGTTCCAGGTTGTGCCAAAAGGTCTGTCGTACGACGTCGTCAACCTGCCGATGAAGAAAAAGGCGATCTCCAAGCTGATCAACCAGTGCTACCGCGTGGTTGGTCTGAAAGAGACCGTGATCTTCGCTGACCAGTTGATGTACACCGGTTTCGCTTACTCGACCATCTCCGGCGTTTCCATCGGTGTTAACGACTTCGTTATCCCTGACGAGAAAGCCCGCATCATCGGTGCTGCCACCGACGAAGTGAAAGAGATCGAGAGCCAGTACGCCTCCGGCCTGGTAACCCAGGGCGAGAAGTACAACAAAGTGATCGACCTTTGGTCGAAAGCGAACGACGAAGTTTCCAAGGCAATGATGGCCAACCTCTCGAAAGAGAAGGTTATCGACCGTCACGGCGTTGAAGTCGATCAAGAGTCTTTCAACTCGATGTACATGATGGCCGACTCGGGTGCGCGGGGTTCCGCAGCACAGATTCGTCAGCTGGCCGGTATGCGTGGTCTGATGGCCAAGCCGGACGGTTCCATCATCGAAACGCCGATTACTGCGAACTTCCGTGAAGGTTTGAGCGTACTTCAGTACTTCATCTCTACTCACGGTGCTCGTAAGGGTCTGGCGGATACCGCGTTGAAAACTGCGAACTCCGGTTACCTGACTCGTCGTCTGGTAGACGTGGCGCAGGATCTGGTTGTAACCGAGATCGATTGCGGCACCGAACACGGTCTGCTGATGACTCCGCACATTGAAGGCGGTGACGTTGTAGAGCCGTTGGGTGAGCGCGTATTGGGTCGTGTTATTGCCCGTGACGTATTCAAGCCAGGTACCGAGGACGTTATCGTTCCTGCCGGCACTCTGGTAGACGAGAAGTGGGTTGAGTTCATCGAGCTGAACAGCATCGACGAAGTGATCGTGCGTTCGCCGATCAGCTGCGAAACCCGCTATGGCATTTGCGCCAAGTGCTACGGCCGTGATCTGGCTCGTGGTCACCAGGTAAACATCGGTGAAGCGGTCGGCGTTATCGCTGCCCAGTCCATCGGTGAGCCGGGTACCCAGCTGACGATGCGTACGTTCCACATCGGTGGTGCGGCTAGCCGTACTTCCGCAGCTGACAGCGTTCAGGTGAAGAATGGCGGTACCGTCCGTCTGCACAACCTGAAGCATGTTGAGCGAGTGGATGGTCACCTGGTTGCTGTGTCCCGTTCCGGTGAGCTGGCGATCGCTGATGACTTCGGTCGTGAGCGTGAGCGTTACAAGCTGCCGTACGGTGCTGTGATTTCGGTTAAAGAAGGTGACAAGGTCGACGCTGGCGCAATCGTGGCCAAGTGGGATCCGCACACTCACCCGATCGTTACCGAAATGAAAGGTACCGTGACGTACGTGGGCATGGAAGAAGGCATCACGATCAAGCGTCAGACTGACGAATTGACCGGTATGACCAACATTGAAGTACTCGACGCGAAAGATCGTCCAGCTGCGGGCAAAGAAATCCGTCCAGCAGTGAAGATGGTCGACGACAACGGCAAGGATCTGTTGCTGCCAGGCACTGACGTTATCGCTCAGTACTTCCTGCCAGCCAACGCCCTGGTCGGTGTGGCTGACGGTGCGAAGATTGCGATCGGTGATGTTATCGCTCGTATCCCGCAAGAAACTTCGAAGACCCGTGACATCACCGGTGGTCTGCCGCGTGTTGCCGACTTGTTCGAAGCTCGTCGTCCGAAAGAAGCGTCGATTCTGGCTGAGGTCAGCGGCACCATCGCGTTCGGTAAAGAAACCAAAGGCAAGCGCCGTCTGGTTATTACCCCGAACGACGGTAGCGATCCGTACGAGGAGCTGATTCCGAAGTGGCGTCACCTGAACGTGTTCGAAGGCGAACAGGTAAACCGCGGCGAAGTTATCTCCGACGGTCCAAGCGATCCGCACGACATCCTGCGTCTGCTGGGTGTGAGTGCGCTGGCCAAGTACATCGTTAACGAGATCCAGGACGTTTACCGTCTGCAAGGCGTGAAGATCAACGATAAGCACATCGAGACCATCCTGCGTCAGATGCTGCGTAAAGTTGAAATCGCTGAATCCGGCGATTCGAGTTTCATCAAGGGCGACCAGATGGAACTGACTCACGTACTGGTAGAAAACGAGCGTTTGGGCGGCGAAGACAAGTTCGTCTCCAAGTACACTCGCGTTCTGTTGGGTATCACCAAGGCGTCGTTGTCCACCGAATCGTTCATCTCGGCAGCTTCCTTCCAGGAAACTACCCGCGTACTGACCGAAGCGGCAGTCACCGGCAAGCGCGATTACCTGCGCGGCCTGAAAGAAAACGTAGTCGTGGGTCGTCTGATCCCGGCCGGTACCGGTCTGGCATATCACAGCGAGCGCAAGCGTCGCCGTGATGCTGACAAGCCGTTGCGCGTAAGCGCCAGTGAAGTGGAAGCTGCACTGACTGAAGCGCTGAACTCGAGCGGTAACTGAGTTCTGCGGTAAATGAGCGTAAGGCCCTGATCGCTCCGTTCATCGAATCGAGACATTTTGTCGAGGTTCGAAGGGCGGGGAGGTCGGGGCCTTGCCTTGACTGGGGACAAGATCCTCTTTAGACTCTTGATCCCCTAAATTTGGCGGGAATTCGTTCCTGCCATTTTGCTTTTCTTGCAAGACAATAGCGTCGCAAGACAACAGTGGAGCTAGTAGATGGCAACTATCAACCAGCTGGTACGTCAGCCGCGTAAGCGTATCGTCGAGAAATCCGACGTACCTGCGCTGCAGAACTGCCCGCAACGTCGTGGCGTGTGCACCCGTGTGTACACCACCACGCCGAAAAAACCTAACTCGGCACTCCGTAAAGTATGCCGTGTGCGCCTGACCAACGGTTTCGAGGTTTCCTCGTACATCGGTGGTGAAGGTCACAACCTGCAAGAGCACAGCGTGGTACTGATCCGCGGCGGTCGTGTAAAAGACTTGCCAGGTGTTCGTTACCACACCGTTCGCGGCTCCTTGGATACTTCCGGCGTTAAAGGCCGTAACCAGGGTCGTTCGAAGTACGGTACCAAGCGTCCGAAGTAATCGGCCGTTTTGCAGATTTTCATTTTATTGAGTCGATAAGAGTAAGGTCGGGCACGCATCCATTGGATCTGTCCCGAGCTAACCTGAAGACCGCTTGAGGGCTTATCATGCCAAGACGTCGCGTAGCAGCAAAGCGTGAGATTCTGGACGATCCGAAATACGGAAGCCAGATCCTCGCCAAATTCATGAACCACGTTATGGAAAGCGGCAAGAAAGCCGTTGCCGAGCGTATCGTTTATGGTGCCCTGGAAACCGTTGCGACCCGTAAGGCTGGCACCGATCCCCTGGAACTCTTCGAAAAAGCACTCGACGCCATCGCTCCGCTGGTCGAAGTGAAGTCGCGCCGCGTTGGTGGTGCTACTTACCAGGTTCCGGTCGAGGTTCGTCCTTCCCGTCGTAACGCTCTGGCAATGCGCTGGTTGGTAGACTTCGCCCGTAAGCGTGGCGAGAAGTCTATGGCTCTGCGTTTGGCTGGCGAACTGCTGGATGCTGCTGAAGGTAAAGGTGCTGCTGTTAAGAAGCGTGAAGACGTGCACCGTATGGCTGAAGCCAACAAAGCTTTCTCGCACTACCGCTTCTAATTTTAGCTTCACTAATTTTGCGAGGGCTTTATGGCTCGTACTACTCCGATTAGCCGCTACCGTAACATCGGTATCGTCGCTCACGTGGATGCTGGTAAAACCACCACCACCGAGCGCGTCCTTTTTTACACCGGCAAAAGTCACAAAATGGGCGAGGTGCATGATGGCGCCGCGACCACAGACTGGATGGTGCAGGAGCAGGAGCGTGGTATTACCATTACTTCTGCTGCCATCACCGCTTTCTGGAAAGGTTCCGAGAAGCAGTACAAGGACGAGCACCGCTTCAACGTGATCGATACCCCGGGCCACGTTGACTTCACTATTGAAGTTGAGCGTTCCCTGCGCGTACTCGACGGCGCTGTCGTTGTGTTCTGCGGTACTTCGGGTGTTGAGCCTCAGTCGGAAACCGTATGGCGTCAAGCCAACAAATACGGTGTTCCACGTCTTGTTTACGTAAACAAGATGGACCGTGCTGGTGCCAACTTCCTGCGCGTGATCGGTCAGATCAAGCAGCGTCTGGGTCACACTCCGGTGCCGATCCAGTTGGCCATCGGTTCCGAAGACAACTTCCAGGGTCAGATCGATCTGATCAACATGCAAGCTGTCTACTGGAATGACTCTGACAAAGGTATGGTCCCTGTTCGCAAGGACATTCCTGCTGAGCTCCAAGAGCTGGCTGAAGAGTGGCGCAACAACATGGTTGAAGCTGCTGCTGAAGCCAACGAAGAGCTGATGAACAAGTACCTGGAAGGCGAAGAGCTGTCGATCGAAGAGATCAAAGCTGCTTTGCGTCAGCGTACTATCGCCGGCGAAATCGTTCTGGCTGTTTGCGGTTCTTCGTTCAAGAACAAGGGGGTTCCCCTGGTTCTCGACGCCGTTATCGACTTCCTGCCTGCACCGACCGACATTCCTGCGATCAAGGGTACTGACCCTGATAACGAGGAAATCGAGCTGGAGCGTCATGCAGACGATGCGGAGCCGTTCTCGGCTCTGGCGTTCAAGATCGCTACCGACCCATTCGTGGGTACCTTGACCTTCGTCCGTGTTTACTCGGGCGTGTTGAACTCCGGTGACGGCGTGATCAACTCGGTTAAAGGTAAAAAAGAGCGCGTGGGTCGTATGGTGCAAATGCACGCAAACGCCCGTGAAGAGATCAAGGAAGTACGCGCTGGTGACATCGCGGCCCTGATCGGCATGAAGGACGTCACCACTGGTGAAACCCTCTGCAACGCTGACAAGCCAATCATCCTGGTTCGCATGGACTTCCCGGAGCCGGTTATTTCGGTTGCCGTAGAGCCTAAGACCAAGGATGACCAGGAAAAAATGGGTATCGCTCTGGGCAAGCTTGCTCAGGAAGACCCGTCTTTCCGCGTTAAAACTGATGAAGAGACTGGTCAGACGATCATCTCCGGCATGGGCGAGCTGCACCTGGACATCCTGGTTGACCGGATGCGCCGTGAGTTCAACGTCGAAGCCAACATCGGCAAGCCTCAGGTTTCGTATCGTGAGCGCATCACGAAGAACTGTGAAATCGAAGGCAAGTTCGTTCGTCAGTCCGGCGGTCGTGGTCAGTTCGGCCATTGCTGGATCCGTTTTGCTCCTGCTGACGAAGGTCAGGAAGGTCTGCAGTTCGTGAACGAAGTTGTAGGTGGTGTGGTTCCTAAGGAATACATCCCGGCTATCCAGAAGGGTATCGAAGAGCAGATGAAGAACGGCGTTGTTGCCGGCTATCCGCTGATCGGCCTGAAGGCTACCGTGTTCGATGGTTCTTACCACGACGTCGACTCCAACGAGATGGCGTTTAAAGTGGCTGCCTCCATGGCGACCAAGCAGCTGGCCCAGAAGGGCGGTGGTGAGTTGCTTGAGCCGATCATGGCTGTAGAGGTTGTTACGCCTGAAGACTATATGGGTGATGTGATGGGCGACCTTAACCGTCGTCGTGGCATGATCCAGGGTATGGAAGACACAGTGTCCGGCAAGGTTATCCGTGCCGAGGTTCCACTGGGTGAGATGTTCGGTTATGCGACCGACGTTCGTTCCATGTCCCAGGGTCGCGCAAGCTACTCTATGGAATTCAAAAAATACGATACGGCTCCGTCGCACATCGTCGAATCCGTAACCAAAAAACAAGGCTGATTCAGCCCCTTTAGGCTAGGAGTTAATTGTCGTGGCTAAAGAAAAATTTGATCGTTCCCTACCGCACGTCAACGTTGGCACCATCGGTCACGTTGACCACGGTAAAACCACTCTGACTGCTGCTCTGACTCGCGTTTGCTCCGAAGTTTTCGGTTCCGCAATCGTTGACTTCGACAAGATCGACAGCGCACCAGAAGAAAAAGCTCGCGGTATCACCATCAACACCGCACACGTTGAGTACAACTCGAAGATCCGTCACTACGCTCACGTCGACTGCCCGGGTCACGCTGACTATGTGAAGAACATGATCACCGGTGCTGCTCAAATGGACGGCGCTATTCTGGTTTGCTCGGCCGCTGATGGTCCGATGCCACAAACCCGTGAGCACATCCTGCTGTCCCGTCAGGTAGGCGTTCCGTACATCGTGGTTTTCCTGAACAAGGCTGACCTGGTAGACGACGCTGAGCTGCTGGAACTGGTTGAGATGGAAGTTCGCGACCTGCTGTCCACCTACGACTTCCCGGGCGATGACACTCCAATCATCATCGGTTCGGCTCGTATGGCTCTGGAAGGCAAAGACGACAACGAGATGGGCACCACTGCCGTCAAGAAACTGGTTGAGACTCTGGATGCTTACATCCCAGAACCAGTTCGTATGATCGACAAGCCATTCCTGATGCCAATCGAAGACGTATTCTCGATCTCGGGTCGCGGTACTGTTGTGACTGGTCGTATCGAGCGCGGTATCGTTCGCGTTCAGGATCCGCTGGAAATCGTTGGTCTGCGTGACACCACCGTTACTACTTGCACCGGTGTTGAAATGTTCCGCAAGCTGCTCGACGAAGGTCGTGCTGGCGAGAACTGCGGCGTTCTGCTGCGTGGTACCAAGCGTGACGACGTTGAGCGTGGTCAGGTTCTGGTTAAGCCGGGTTCGGTTAAGCCGCACACCAAGTTCACTGCAGAAGTTTACGTTCTGAGCAAGGAAGAAGGCGGTCGTCACACTCCGTTCTTCAAAGGCTACCGTCCACAGTTCTACTTCCGTACTACTGACGTGACTGGTAACTGCGAGCTGCCAGAAGGCGTTGAAATGGTAATGCCAGGTGACAACATTCAGATGACTGTTACCCTGATCAAAACCATCGCGATGGAAGATGGTCTGCGTTTCGCTATCCGTGAAGGCGGTCGTACCGTCGGCGCTGGCGTCGTAGCTAAAATCATCGAGTAATTCTCTTTTTAGAGTTTGCTTGATGCTTTGAAAAAGCCCCCGCTCAGCGGGGGCTTTTTTATTGGGTTGACACCTATCTGGGGCGTCTATAGAATTGCGCCTCCTTTTAACGGGCGTATTGCGCTCGGTGGGAATAGCAGCCGGAGTCTGAAATCCAATGCAAAATCAGCAAATCCGTATCAGGTTGAAGGCTTTCGACCATCGCCTGATCGACCAATCAACCCAGGAAATCGTGGAAACCGCGAAACGTACTGGTGCTCAAGTGCGTGGTCCAATTCCACTGCCTACCCGTAAAGAGCGGTTCACCGTTCTGGTTTCTCCGCACGTCAACAAAGACGCGCGCGACCAGTACGAAATCCGCACTCATAAGCGCGTTCTGGACATCGTCCAGCCAACGGATAAAACCGTTGATGCTCTTATGAAGCTTGATCTTGCGGCCGGTGTGGAAGTGCAGATCAGCCTCGGCTAAGACTCGGTCTTAGTCGTGTAACGCTCTGAAATGGGCGGCCATAGCGGGTGAAAGCCCCGTACACTCATGAGGTTTACAACATGACTATTGGTGTAGTCGGTCGTAAATGCGGTATGACCCGTATTTTCACCGAAGAAGGTGTCTCCATTCCGGTCACGGTCATTGAGATCGAGCCGAATCGCGTCACCCAGTTCAAAACTGAAGAGACCGATGGCTATCGTGCAGTGCAAGTCACTGTCGGCGAGCGTCGTGCTTCGCGTGTAACAGCAGCTCAGGCTGGCCACTTCGCTAAAGCGAACGTTGCCGCTGGTCGCACTACCATGGAATTCCGTCTTGAAGAAGGCGAGTACCAGGCTGGCGATCTGATCAACGCTGAAATCTTCGCCGCTGGTCAACTGGTTGATGTAACCGGTCAGTCCAAGGGTAAAGGCTTCCAGGGTACGATCAAGCGTTGGAATTTCCGCGGGCAAGATAACACCCACGGTAACTCCGTATCCCACCGCGTCCCAGGCTCTATCGGCCAGTGCCAGACTCCTGGTCGTGTATTCAAGGGCAAAAAAATGTCCGGTCATATGGGCGCTGAGCGCGTGACCGTGCAGTCCCTGGAAGTAGTGCGCGTGGACGCTGAACGCAATCTGTTGTTGGTCAAGGGTGCTGTTCCTGGCGCTACTGGCGGCAACCTGGTTGTACGTCCAGCAGCCAAGGCTCGCGGTTAAGGGGAAGCTGACATGCAATTAAATGTAAATGACGCTCAAGCGATCGAAGTTTCCGAACTGACATTTGGCGGCGAATTCAACGAGACGCTGGTTCACCAAGCAGTCGTGGCCTACATGGCCGGCGGCCGTCAAGGTACCAAGCAGCAAAAGACCCGTTCCGACGTTCGTGGTGGCGGTAAGCGCCCATGGCGTCAGAAAGGTACTGGCCGTGCTCGTGCCGGTACTATCCGTAGCCCAATCTGGCGTGGCGGCGGTACCACTTTTGCAGCACGTCCACAGGATCACTCCCAGAAGCTGAACAAGAAGATGTACCGCGCAGCAATGCGTTCCATCCTTGCTGAGCTGGTGCGTACTGATCGCCTGGTCGTGGTTCAGGATTTCGCTGTTGAAACTCCGAAAACCAAAGATCTGCTGGGCAAGCTGAACAACATGAGCCTGACCGACGTTTTGATCGTGTCGGACGCTGTTGATCAGAACCTGTACCTGGCTGCTCGCAACCTGCCGCACGTAGATGTACGTGATGTTCAAGGTTCCGATCCAGTTAGTCTGATCGCATACGACAAGGTGTTGATCACCGTGTCGGCCGTGAAGAAATTCGAGGAGCTGCTGGGATGAACCAGGAACGCGTATTTAAAGTTCTGCTTGGCCCGCACGTTTCCGAGAAGGCTACGGTTCTGGCAGACAAGAAAGGCCAGTTCGTTTTCAAGGTTGCTACTGACGCAACCAAGCTGGAAATCAAGAAGGCCGTCGAAAGCCTGTTCAGCGTGAAAGTAGAGCGCGTCACTACCCTGAATGTTCTGGGTAAGAGCAAGCGCACTGCTCGCGGTCTGGGCAAGCGTAATGACTGGAAGAAGGCAGTTATCTCCCTTCAGCCAGGCCAAGATCTCGATTTCAGCAGCAGTGCTGAGTAAGGAAGGGGTGCATCATGGCAATCGTTAAATGCAAACCGACTTCCCCTGGCCGCCGTTTTGTGGTCAAGGTGGTCAACCAGGAGCTGCATAAAGGCGCTCCTCACGCACCGCTGCTCGAGAAAAAATCGAAGACTGGTGGTCGTAACAACAATGGCCGTATTACCACGCGTCACATCGGTGGTGGTCATAAGCAGCATTATCGTATGGTCGATTTCCGTCGCAACGACAAAGATGGCATCGTCGCCACTGTCGAGCGTATCGAATACGATCCAAACCGTACTGCTCACATCGCACTGCTCTGCTACGCAGACGGCGAGCGCCGCTACATCATCGCCCCTAAAGGCGTGAGTGCTGGCGACCAGCTGATAGCAGGCGCTCTGGCTCCAATCAAGCCAGGCAACGCTCTGCAACTGCGCAACATTCCAGTGGGTTCTACCGTACACGGCATCGAACTGAAGCCAGGTAAAGGCGCACAGATCGCTCGTTCCGCTGGTGCTTCGGCTCAGCTGATCGCTCGTGAAGGCGTTTACGTTACCCTGCGTCTGCGTTCCGGTGAAATGCGTAAAGTACTGGCTGAATGCCGTGCGACCCTGGGCGAAGTCTCGAACTCCGAGCACAGCCTGCGTTCGCTGGGTAAAGCTGGTGCCAAGCGCTGGCGTGGCGTTCGCCCAACCGTTCGTGGTGTTGCCATGAACCCGGTTGACCACCCACATGGTGGTGGTGAAGGTCGTACCTCTGGTGGTCGTCATCCGGTATCGCCATGGGGCTTCCCGACTAAGGGCGCGAAGACTCGTGGTAATAAGCGTACCGACAAAATGATCGTCCGTCGTCGCAAGTAAATAGAGGGATACGACAGTGCCACGTTCTCTGAAAAAAGGTCCTTTTATTGATCTTCACCTACTGAAGAAGATCGAAGTGGCGGCGGAAAAGAACGATCGCAAACCAATTAAGACTTGGTCGCGTCGTTCGATGATCCTGCCACAAATGGTCGGTCTGACCATCGCAGTACACAACGGTCGTCAGCACGTCCCAGTTCTCGTTAACGAAGACATGGTCGGCCACAAACTGGGCGAGTTCGCCGGTACCCGCAACTATCGCGGGCACGTGGCTGACAAGAAAGCCAAGCGTTAAGGGGTTAGGAAATGGAAGTAGCCGCTAAGTTGTCGGGCGCTCGAATCTCCGCCCAGAAAGCCCGCTTGGTCGCCGACCAGATCCGCGGGAAGAAGGTGGGCGAAGCGCTCAACTTGTTGGCTTTCAGCAGTAAGAAAGCCGCCGAGATCATGAAGAAAGTGCTGGAGTCGGCCGTAGCCAACGCCGAGCATAACGAAGGCGCAGACGTTGATGACCTGAAGGTCAGCACCGTTTTCGTCAACGAAGGGCGTTCGCTGAAGCGCATCATGCCACGTGCCAAAGGCCGTGCTGATCGCATCGTCAAGCGGTCTTGCCATATCACTGTCAAGGTTGCTGACAAGTAACGGAGTCGAAGAGATGGGTCAGAAAGTACATCCCATTGGCATTCGCCTGGGAATCGTCAAGGAGCACACCTCCGTCTGGTACGCAGACGGTCGGACTTATGCGGACTACTTGTTCGCAGATCTGAAAGTGCGTGAGTATCTCCAAGACAAACTAAAAAGCGCGTCCGTAAGCCGTATCGATATCCATCGTCCGGCCCAAACTGCACGTATCACCATCCACACCGCTCGTCCAGGTATCGTTATCGGGAAGAAAGGTGAAGATGTTGAGAAACTGCGTCAGGACCTGACCAAGCAAATGGGTGTGCCTGTGCACATCAATATCGAAGAGATCCGCAAGCCGGAGCTCGACGGTATGCTGGTTGCGCAGAGCGTAGCTCAGCAGCTGGAGCGTCGTGTAATGTTCCGTCGCGCTATGAAGCGCGCAGTACAGAACGCCATGCGCATTGGTGCCAAGGGCATCAAAATCCAAGTGAGCGGTCGTCTCGGCGGTGCTGAAATCGCACGTACTGAATGGTATCGCGAAGGTCGTGTGCCATTGCACACCCTGCGTGCCGACATCGACTATGCCAACTACGAAGCTCACACCACTTACGGTGTGATCGGTGTAAAGGTTTGGATCTTCAAAGGCGAAGTTATTGGTGGTCGCCAAGAAGAGCTGAAACCACAAGCACCAGCGCCTCGTAAAAAAGCTGCTAAGTAAGGGGTACGCCAAATGTTGCAACCTAAGCGTACGAAGTTCCGCAAGCAGATGACAGGCCACAACCGTGGTCTGGCTCAGCGCGGTAGCAAAGTCAGCTTCGGCGAGTTCGCGCTGAAGTCTGTAGCTCGTGGTCGTCTCACCGCTCGTCAGATCGAGTCAGCGCGTCGTGCTCTGACCCGTCACGTTAAACGTGGCGGCAAGATCTGGATCCGTGTATTCCCGGACAAGCCTATTTCCAAAAAGCCCCTCGAAGTTCGTATGGGTAAAGGTAAGGGTAGTGTGGAGTACTGGGTTGCCCAGATTCAGCCAGGCAAAGTCCTGTATGAAATCGAGGGTGTTTCTGAAGAGCTGGCGCGTGAGGCTTTTGCCCTGGCTGCTGCAAAGCTGCCGCTCGCCACCGCCTTTGTTAAACGGACGGTGATGTGATGAAAGCGAATGAACTTCGTGAAAAATCCGCACAGCAGCTGAACGAGCAACTGCTCGGCTTGCTGCGCGACCAGTTCAATCTGCGTATGCAGAAAGCAACTGGCCAGTTGGGGCAGTCTCATCTGCTCTCGCAAGTTAAACGTGACATCGCTCGCGTGAAGACTGTGCTCAACCAGCAGGCAGGTAAGTGATCATGGCTGAAGCCGAAAAAACTGTCCGTACGCTGACTGGCCGTGTTGTCAGCGACAAGATGGACAAAACCATCACCGTACTGATCGAGCGTCGCGTAAAGCACCCGATCTACGGTAAATACGTTAAGCGTTCGACTAAGCTGCACGCGCACGACGAAACCAACCAGTGCCACATCGGCGACAAAGTCACTATTCGTGAAACTCGTCCTATGGCCAAGACCAAGTCTTGGGCGCTGGTTGATGTTCTCGAACGCGCTGTGGAAGTCTAAGGACTAGGGGTCGGAGAAATTATATGATTCAGACTCAATCCATGCTCGATGTGGCCGATAACAGCGGCGCTCGCCGTGTTATGTGCATCAAGGTGCTGGGTGGCTCCCATCGTCGTTACGCTGGTATCGGTGACATCATCAAAGTTACCGTGAAGGAAGCAATTCCTCGCGGTAAAGTGAAAAAAGGCCAAGTGATGACTGCTGTTGTAGTCCGCACTCGTCACGGCGTACGTCGTGCTGATGGCTCCATTATCCGCTTTGATGGCAACGCTGCTGTTCTTCTGAACAACAAGCAAGAGCCGATCGGCACCCGTATCTTTGGGCCAGTGACCCGTGAACTTCGTACTGAGAAGTTCATGAAGATCGTCTCGCTCGCCCCAGAAGTGCTGTAAGGAGATCCGACATGCAAAAGATTCGTCGTGACGACGAGATCATCGTGATCGCCGGCAAAGACAAAGGTAAGCGCGGTAAGGTGCTCAAGGTTCTTGCTAATAACCGTCTGGTTATCAGCGGTCTGAACCTGGTAAAGCGTCATACCAAGCCTAACCCGATGTCGGGCGTGCAAGGCGGTATCGTCGAAAAAGAAGCTCCACTGGACGCTTCTAACGTCGCCATTTTCAACGGCGAAACCAACAAGGCTGACCGCGTTGGTTTCAAAGTAGAAGACGGCAAGAAAATTCGTGTCTTCAAGTCGACCCAAAAAGCGGTTGATGCTTGAACACTGCTAGGTAGAAGACCATGGCACGACTAAAAGAGATTTACTGGAAGGAAATCGCACCGAAGCTTAAGGAAGAACTTAAGCTTTCGAACGTGATGGAAGTTCCACGCGTTACAAAAATCACCCTGAACATGGGTTTGGGCGAAGCTGTTGGTGACAAAAAAGTCATCGAGCATGCTGTTGCTGACCTGGAAAAGATCACCGGCCAAAAAGTCGTTGTGACCTACGCTCGTAAATCCATCGCTGGCTTTAAAGTCCGTGAAGGATGGCCGATCGGCGTCAAGGTGACTCTGCGCCGTGAGCGTATGTACGAGTTCCTGGATCGTCTGCTGTCGATCTCCCTGCCTCGGGTTCGCGACTTCCGCGGCCTGAATGCCAAGTCCTTCGATGGTCGTGGCAACTACAGCATGGGCGTGAAAGAGCAGATCATTTTCCCGGAAATCGACTACGACAAGATCGATGCTCTCCGCGGTCTGGACATTACCCTGACCACCACTGCCAAGAACGATGATGAAGGCCGCGCTCTGCTGCGTGCTTTCAAATTCCCGTTCCGCAACTGATTGGAGTAGGAAAATGGCCAAGAAGAGCATGAAAAACCGTGAGCTGAAGCGTCAGCTCACCGTTGCCAAGTACGCCACCAAGCGTGCAGCGCTGAAAGCTATCATCGTTGATCTGAACGCAAGTCCAGAAGCGCGTTGGGAAGCTACCGTAGCTCTGCAGAAGCAACCACGTGACGCAAGCGCTTCGCGCATGCGTAACCGTTGCCGCCTGACTGGTCGTCCGCACGGCGTTTACCGCAAGTTCGGCCTTGGCCGTAACAAGCTGCGTGAAGCTGCAATGCGTGGTGACGTACCAGGTCTGGTTAAAGCCAGCTGGTAATTGTTGTCAAAGTCTCGATGTTCGGGTTCCCAAGAACCTGACCATCGGTGGCCTTGAATCTGAATCAAGCCCCTTTTGGGGCTTGATTCATTTCTGGGGTGTGTCTAGAATGACCGGCTCGCCTGAGCCCGTGTTTTTCATGCCCGGAAGTTCTCGGCGACAAGTAGTAGCCGTAAGGCTAATTTTTCTGTATTAGGAGCGTCTAGCCCATGAGTATGCAGGACCCGTTAGCGGACATGCTAACTCGAATCCGTAATGCCCAGATGGCTGAAAAGTCTGTCGTAAGCATGCCGTCTTCCACGCTGAAGGTGGCTGTAGCAAAAGTCCTGAAGGACGAAGGTTACATCGCGGATTTTCAGATCACCACCGACGCTAAGCCGTCGTTGTCCATCGAGCTGAAGTACTTCGAAGGCCGTCCGGTTATCGAAGAAGTGAAGCGCGTTAGTCGTCCAGGCCTGCGTCAGTACAAGTCCGTTGAAGATCTGCCGAAAGTTCGTGGCGGTCTTGGCGTGTCTATCGTCTCCACCAACAAAGGTGTGATGACGGATCGTGCTGCGCGCGCTGCCGGTGTCGGCGGCGAAGTTCTTTGCACTG
Source organism: Pseudomonas sp. Irchel s3a12 (assembly GCF_900187485.1). Classification (NCBI taxonomy): domain Bacteria; kingdom Pseudomonadati; phylum Pseudomonadota; class Gammaproteobacteria; order Pseudomonadales; family Pseudomonadaceae; genus Pseudomonas; species Pseudomonas sp. Irchel s3a12. The sequence continues at coordinate 302,201 of NZ_FYDN01000007.1, read as the reverse complement.
TGTTCTAAGGGGGGATAAGCATGTCTCGCGTCGCTAAGAACCCCGTTAAGCTGCCAGCCGGTGTCGAAGTAAAATTCGCAGGCCAACAGCTTTCGGTGAAGGGTGCCAAGGGTACTCTTGAACTGAACATCCATTCGTCCGTTGAGATCGTTGAAGAAGCTGGTGAGCTGCGTTTCGCTGCTCGCAATGGCGATCAACAAACTCGCGCAATGGCCGGTACCACGCGTGCGTTGGTAAACAACATGGTCCAAGGCGTAAGCCAAGGCTTCGAGCGCAAGCTCCAGCTGGTCGGTGTTGGTTACAAGGCGCAAGCAAAAGGCACGGTTTTGAACCTGGCCCTTGGCTTCTCGCACCCAGTGGATTACGAACTGCCGGAAGGCATCACCGCTGAGACTCCTAGCCAGACCGATATCCTGATCAAGGGCATCGACAAGCAGCTGGTAGGTCAAGTGGCCGCTGAGATCCGCGACTTCCGTCCACCAGAGCCGTACAAAGGCAAAGGTGTGCGCTACGCGGACGAAGTCGTCCGTCGTAAAGAAGCCAAGAAGAAGTAGGGCATAGCAAATGACCGACAAAAAAGTTACTCGACTGCGTCGCGCTCGCAAAGCACGCCTGAAAATGCACGAACTCGAAGTCGTGCGTCTCTGCGTGTTCCGCTCGTCGCAGCACATTTACGCCCAGGTCATCTCGGCCGACGGCAACAAAGTCCTGGCAAGTGCCTCGACTTTGGATAAAGAACTGCGTGATGGCGCCACTGGCAACATCGACGCGGCCACAAAGGTTGGCCAGCTGGTCGCTACGCGTGCTAAGGCCGCTGGCGTCTCGCAAGTGGCTTTCGACCGCTCTGGCTTCAAGTACCACGGCCGCGTTAAAGCGCTGGCTGATGCTGCTCGTGAAGCTGGGCTGGAGTTCTAAGTTATGTCAAATAACGACCAAAAGCGCGACGAAGGCTACATTGAGAAGCTGGTTCAAGTTAACCGCGTAGCCAAAACCGTTAAAGGCGGCCGTATCTTCACTTTCACCGCGTTGACCGTGGTTGGTGATGGTAAAGGGCGTGTTGGCTTCGGCCGTGGCAAGTCGCGTGAAGTGCCTGCTGCGATCCAGAAGGCAATGGAAGCTGCTCGCCGCAACATGATCCAAGTTGATCTGAACGGCACCACTCTGCAGTACGCAATGAAGTCCGCTCACGGCGCTTCGAAGGTGTACATGCAGCCTGCTTCTGAAGGTACCGGTATCATCGCTGGCGGCGCTATGCGCGCTGTCCTCGAAGTTGCTGGCGTTCAGAACGTTCTGGCCAAGTGCTACGGCTCGACTAACCCGGTAAACGTGGTTCACGCCACTTTCAAAGGTTTGAAAGCTATGCAGTCTCCTGAATCCATTGCCGCCAAGCGTGGCAAAAGCGTCAAGGAGATCTTCTGATCATGGCTACCGTTAAAGTAACGCTGATCAAAAGCATGACCGGCCGCATCCCTAACCACAAACTGTGCGTTAAGGGTCTGGGTCTGCGTCGCATCGGTCACACTGTAGAAGTCCAGGATACTCCCGAGAATCGCGGGATGATCAACAAGGCTTACTACATGCTGCGTGTCGAGGGTTAATCGATGAAACTCAATGATCTGAGTCCAGCGCCGGGTTCCCGTCGCGAAAAGCATCGTCCGGGCCGTGGTATCGGTAGCGGTTTGGGTAAGACTGGTGGCCGTGGTCACAAAGGTCAGACCTCCCGCTCCGGTGGCACCATTGCTCCAGGCTTTGAAGGCGGTCAACAGCCGCTGCATCGTCGCCTGCCGAAGTTCGGTTTCGTTTCCCTGAAAGCCATGGACCGCGCAGAAGTGCGTCTGTCCGAGCTGGCTAAAGTGGAAGGCGACATCGTCACCGTGCAGTCCCTGAAAGATGCCAACGTGATCAACGTCAACGTACAGCGTGTGAAAATCATGCTGTCCGGTGAAGTGACTCGCGCTGTCACTATCGGCAAGGGAATCGGCGCCACCAAAGGTGCGCGTGCGGCTATCGAAGCAGCTGGCGGCAAGTTCGAGGAATAAATGGCTAAGCAAGGTGCTCTCTCTGCGCTCGGCAAAGGCGGTATGTCTGAACTCTGGGCTCGTCTGCGTTTTCTGTTCCTGGCGATTATCGTCTACCGAATAGGCGCACACATCCCGGTTCCAGGTATCAACCCGGACCGACTCGCAGACCTGTTTCGACAGAATGAGGGGACCATTCTTAGCTTGTTCAACATGTTCTCCGGCGGCGCGCTGGAACGGATGAGCATCTTTGCATTGGGGATCATGCCGTACATTTCGGCATCGATCATCATGCAACTGATGACCGCCGTCAGTCCGCAGCTGGAGCAGTTGAAGAAGGAAGGTGAAGCTGGCCGTCGCAAGATCAGCCAGTACACCCGCTACGGCACCGTCGTCCTCGCTCTCGTTCAGGCTATTGGCATGTCCATTGGTCTGGCAGGGCAGGGCGTTGCGTTCACTGGTGACTTTGGCTTCCATTTCGTCGCGGTATCCACTTTTGTGGCTGGTGCGATGTTCATGATGTGGCTGGGTGAGCAGATTACTGAGCGTGGTGTAGGTAACGGTATCTCGATGTTGATTTTTTCGGGTATCGTCGCCGGTCTTCCGAGAGCAATCGGGCAGTCTTTCGAGTCTGCGCGTCAGGGCGATATCAACATCTTCGCCTTGGTTGCCATCGGTTTGCTGGCAGTAGCGATTATCGGTTTCGTGGTGTTCATTGAGCGTGGTCAGCGTCGTATCGCTGTTCACTACGCCAAGCGTCAGCAGGGCCGCAAGGTTTTTGCTGCGCAGACTAGCCACCTGCCGTTGAAGGTGAACATGGCCGGTGTTATTCCGGCTATTTTCGCGAGCAGCATTTTGCTGTTCCCGGCTTCGTTGGGTGCCTGGTTCGGTCAGTCTGAAGGTATGGGCTGGTTGCAGGACATCTCGCAGTCGATCGCTCCTGGTCAGCCGTTGAATATTCTGCTGTTTAGTGCAGGGATTATTTTCTTCTGCTTCTTCTATACGGCGTTGATGTTCAATCCGAAAGACGTAGCGGAAAACCTGAAGAAGTCCGGTGCCTTTATTCCGGGCATCCGTCCAGGTGAGCAGTCTGCGCGCTACATTGATGGCGTTCTGACCCGCTTGACCATGTTCGGTGCTCTTTACATGACGGCCGTGTGCCTGTTGCCCCAGTTCCTGGTGGTTGCAGCAAACGTTCCGTTCTACCTTGGCGGGACCTCGTTGCTGATCGTGGTCGTGGTTGTGATGGACTTCATGTCCCAAGTACAATCGCACCTCGTTTCGCACCAGTACGAATCCCTGATGAAGAAAGCCAACCTGAAGGGTTACGGCAGCGGCATGTTGCGCTGAGTACCCATAAGGTTCGAGGAGTTGGTGATGAAAGTTCGTGCATCGGTGAAAAAGCTGTGCCGTAACTGCAAGATTATTCGCCGCGAAGGTGTTGTTCGAGTAATTTGCAGCGCGGAACCGCGTCACAAACAGCGCCAAGGCTGAGTGTGATTGTGCTTCAAGCCCGGTAGCTAGTGCGCTACCGGGTTGATTATTTGTTATTACAGCGATATTATCTCGCGCCCTATTTCTTGGCTTCCGGGGCGTAGGTAGCTGTCAATTGGAGTCCCACTGAATGGCCCGTATTGCAGGCGTTAACATTCCAGATAACAAGCATACTGTTATCTCGCTGACCTACATCTATGGTGTTGGTCGCACTACTGCGCAGAAGATCTGTGCAGTGACTGGGGTAAACCCAGCAGCAAAGATCAAAGATCTGAGCGACGAGCAAATTGAACAGCTGCGTGGCGAAGTGGCGAAGTTCACCACTGAAGGTGACCTGCGTCGCGAAATCAACATGAAAATCAAGCGCTTGATGGACCTCGGTTGCTATCGCGGTCTGCGTCATCGTCGTGGTCTGCCAGTACGCGGTCAGCGTACCAAGACCAACGCGCGTACCCGTAAAGGTCCGCGTAAGCCGATCCGCAAGTAATCGCCCCAGCGAATCGACAGGAATTTAATCATGGCAAAACCTGCTGCTCGTCCTCGTAAAAAAGTTAAAAAGACAGTGGTTGATGGCATCGCCCACATCCATGCATCTTTTAACAACACCATCGTGACCATTACCGACCGTCAAGGTAACGCTCTTTCCTGGGCTACCTCCGGTGGTTCGGGTTTCCGCGGTTCCCGCAAGTCCACCCCGTTTGCTGCTCAAGTAGCTGCTGAACGTGCTGGTCAAGCTGCGCTGGAATACGGCCTGAAAAACCTCGACGTTAACGTCAAGGGCCCAGGTCCAGGTCGTGAATCCGCAGTCCGCGCTTTGAACGGCTGTGGCTACAAGATCGCCAGCATCACCGACGTGACGCCAATCCCGCACAACGGGTGCCGTCCGCCGAAGAAGCGCCGCGTGTAATCCAGGAGATTGTAAAGAATGGCTCGTTACATTGGTCCAAAATGCAAACTCGCTCGTCGCGAAGGCACCGATCTCTTCCTGAAGAGCGGCGTGCGCGCGATCGAATCGAAGTGCAACATTGAAGCAGCACCTGGTATCCACGGCCAACGCCGCGGTCGCCAGTCCGATTACGGCACCCAACTGCGTGAAAAGCAGAAGGTCCGTCGTATCTACGGCGTTCTCGAGCGTCAGTTCAGCGGCTACTACAAAGAAGCTGCTGGCAAGAAAGGTGCAACCGGTGAAAACCTGCTGCAACTGCTCGAATGCCGTCTGGACAACGTTGTATACCGTATGGGCTTTGGTTCGACTCGTGCCGAATCCCGTCAGCTGGTATCGCACAAGTCGATCAGCGTTAACGGTCAGACCGTAAACGTTCCGTCGTATCAGGTTCGTGCTGGTGACGTTGTTGCAGTTCGCGAGAAAGCAAAAAACCAACTTCGCATTGTCCAAGCTCTCGATCTGTGTGCCCAACGTGGCCGCGTAGAATGGGTAGAAGTAGACACTGAGAAGAAGTCGGGCGTTTTCAAGAACGTTCCTGCTCGCAGTGATCTGTCCGCCGACATCAACGAAAGCCTGATTGTCGAGCTCTACTCCAAGTAAGGGCTAGAAAATAGGTGCATCCATGCAGATTTCGGTAAATGAGTTCCTGACACCCCGCCACATTGATGTGCAGGTTGTCAGTCCAACCCGCGCCAAGATCACTCTCGAGCCTCTCGAGCGTGGTTTTGGCCACACCCTGGGCAACGCGCTGCGACGCATCCTGTTGTCCTCAATGCCCGGCTGCGCAGTAGTCGAGGCCGAGATTGACGGTGTGCTCCACGAGTACAGCGCCATCGAAGGTGTACAGGAAGACGTAATTGAAATCCTGTTGAACCTTAAAGGTCTGGCCATCAAGCTGCACGGTCGTGACGAAGTTACGCTGACCTTGTCGAAGAAGGGTTCGGGGGTGGTTACCGCTGCCGATATTCAGCTGGATCATGATGTCGAGATCGTTAATCCCGATCACGTAATCGCTAACCTGGCGTCTAACGGCGCCCTGAACATGAAGCTCACCGTAGCTCGTGGTCGTGGTTATGAACCAGCCGACTCGCGTCAGAGCGATGAAGATGAAAGCCGCAGCATCGGTCGCTTGCAGCTTGACTCTTCGTTCAGCCCGGTTCGCCGTATCGCATACGTGGTGGAAAACGCCCGTGTCGAGCAGCGTACCAACCTGGACAAGCTGGTTATTGATCTGGAAACCAACGGTACTCTGGATCCTGAAGAGGCTATTCGCCGCGCTGCAACCATCCTGCAACAGCAGTTGGCTGCGTTCGTCGACCTCAAAGGTGACAGTGAGCCAGTGGTTGTCGAGCAGGAAGACGAGATCGATCCGATCCTGCTTCGCCCGGTTGACGATCTGGAACTGACTGTACGGTCGGCTAACTGCCTTAAGGCGGAAAACATCTACTACATCGGTGACCTGATTCAGCGTACCGAAGTAGAGCTGTTGAAGACTCCGAACCTGGGCAAGAAATCCTTGACTGAAATCAAGGACGTTCTGGCCTCCCGCGGTCTGTCCCTCGGCATGCGCCTCGACAACTGGCCGCCTGCAAGTCTTAAGAAGGACGACAAGGCGACTGCCTGATCGTCGTAATCACCGAACGTAGTGTTTGGTAAGGAATGAACCATGCGTCATCGTAAAAGTGGTCGTCACCTGAGCCGCACCAGCTCGCACCGCAAGGCCATGTTCCAAAACATGGCGGTGTCGCTGTTCGAGCACGAGCTGATCAAAACTACTCTGCCAAAAGCCAAAGAACTGCGTCGCGTTGCTGAGCCGCTGATCACTCTGGCCAAGACAGACAGCCTGGCTAACCGTCGTCTGGCTTTCGACCGTACTCGTTCGAAAGCTATCGTTGGTAAGCTCTTCAACGACCTGGGCAAGCGTTACGCTACCCGTGAGGGTGGCTACCTGCGCATCCTCAAGTGCGGTTTCCGCGCTGGCGACAACGCGCCTATGGCGTACGTCGAGTTGGTTGATCGTGCTACTGCTGGCGAAGCTGTATCCGCCGAGTAAGACGTCAGTCTGAAACAAAGAACCGGGCCTAGTGCCCGGTTTTTTGTGTCCGCAAGAAAATGCGCTGTTCATACAAGCTTCTGACATGTCTCTGTTGTCACTATGCGCCGGGAAACATAATTAGTAATTATCTATCGATGCTTGCAAGTTAATGAATTTGTAGGTGTCACATGGATGATCGATACTTCCCAGCAAGCCGATTAGCCGGCAGTTTGAAGACTGACAGAGGAAGAAGACCGTATGAGCCAGATCAAAACGCTTACGACCGCCAGTGGCGCACCTGTCGCTGACAACCAGAATTCTCGCTCCGCCGGCCCACGTGGCCCGTTGCTGCTCGACGACTTTCACCTGATCGAGAAGCTCGCCCACTTCAACCGTGAAAACATTCCTGAGCGTCGCGTTCATGCTAAAGGCTCGGGAGCTTACGGCACATTCACCGTTACCCGCGATATCACGGAATACACCAGCGCCAAGCTGTTTGAATCTGTTGGCAAGCAAACCCCGACGTTCCTGCGTTTCTCGACGGTAGGCGGTGAGCGCGGTTCTGCCGACACCGAGCGCGATCCACGGGGTTTCGCGTTGAAGTTCTACACCGAAGAAGGTAACTGGGACATCGTGGGTAACAACACGCCAGTGTTCTTCATTCGTGATCCGCTGAAATTTCCAGACTTTATCCACACCCAGAAACGCCTGCCGCAAAGCAACCTGAAAAGCGCGCAGATGATGTGGGACTTCTGGTCGCATTCGCCTGAAGCGCTGCACCAGGTCACCATTCTGTTCTCTGATCGCGGTATTCCTGACGGCTACCGTCACATGCACGGCTTCGGCAGCCACACTTACAGTCTGATTAGCGCCCAAGGCGAGCGTCACTGGGTGAAATGGCACTACAAAACCAAACAGGGCATCAAGAATCTCGCCCCCGCAGATGCAGCACGTCTGGCCGGAACTGATCCGGATTACGCCCAGCGCGACCTGTTCGAAGCCATTGAGCGCGGCGACTTCCCAAAATGGCGCGTATGCATCCAGATCATGACTGAGGCCCAGGCCGCAGCGCATTACGAAAACCCGTTCGACGTCACCAAGACCTGGTCGCAAAAAGAATTCCCGCTGATCGAAGTTGGTGAACTGGAACTGAACCGCAACCCGCTGAACTACTTCGCTGAAGTCGAGCAAGCTGCTTTCGGCCCAAGCAACATGGTGCCGGGAGTTGGTCTGTCGCCAGATCGGATGCTGCAGGGGCGCGTATTTGCGTACGCTGATGCTCACCGCTACCGCGTGGGTACCAATCACCAGCAACTGCCGGTAAACGCGCCACGCGGCCCGGTGAACACTTACCAGCGCGATGGCTCGATGGCGTTCGGCAGCAACGGTGGTGCAGCACCTAACTACGAACCGAACAGCTACACCGAAGCGCCGAAACAAGCTCCGCATTACGCTGAACCAGCGCTGGCCTTGAGTGGTTCTGCCGATCGCTACGATCACCGCGAAGATACCGATTACTACAGCCACGCAGGTGCGCTGTTCCGCCTGATGAGCGACGATCAGAGAGCATTGCTGGTCAGCAATATCGCCGGTGCCATGGCGGGCGTTTCCACTGATATCGTCGACCGCCAGTTGCAGCACTTCTACAAGGCCGATCCGGCGTATGGAGAAGCAATCGCAAAGCTGCTCAACGTACAGCTTAACGAAGTCTAAACGAGAAGCAGAACCGCCCTCATTCGGGCGGTTTTTGCGTTATTTAGGCTGCTTTTCTAAGAATATCTTCGCTTTTATTGCGCGAATCGGGTGACCTTCCGGTCAGCTTGGTTCAAACTACAGACTTTCAAGTAGGGAGATGTAGGGCGATGCAAGGCCACCCAGACGTAATCGATTACCTCAACACGTTGCTGACCGGCGAACTGGCCGCGCGTGATCAATATTTCGTTCATTCGCGGATGTATGAGGACTGGGGGTTCACCAAGCTCTACGAGCGAATCAACCATGAGATGGAAGAAGAAGCCGGTCACGCTGATGCGTTGATGCGCCGGATTCTGATGCTCGAAGGCACGCCGCGTATGCGTCCGGATGATCTGGATGTCGGCACCACTGTGCCGGAGATGCTCGAAGCCGATCTGCGTCTTGAGTACAAAGTCCGCGCTGCGCTGTGCAAAGGCATTGAGCTGTGCGAGCAGCACAAAGACTATGTCAGCCGCGAGATCCTGCGCGTGCAGTTGAACGACACCGAAGAAGATCACACCTACTGGCTGGAAAAGCAGTTGGGCCTGATCAAGCTGATCGGTCTCGAGAATTACCTGCAATCTCACACTTCCTGATTGCAAAACGATACAAAAAAGCCCCTGTCACTGATGAAGTGACAGGGGCTTTTTCATGCCCTGCGTTTAAGCCCGATCACGGATCAGCAATGGCTTGAGGTAATGGCCGGTGTGAGATTGCTTCATTTCGGCCACATCCTCAGGCGTGCCGGTGGCAATGATCTGCCCACCTTTGGAGCCGCCCTCCGGCCCGAGATCGACCAGCCAGTCGGCCGTCTTGATCACGTCGAGGTTGTGTTCGATTACTACCACCGTGTTGCCGTGGTCGCGCAGGCGATGCAGCACGTCGAGCAATTGCTGGATATCCGCGAAGTGCAAACCGGTGGTCGGCTCATCGAGGATGTACAGTGTTTTGCCGGTGTCACGCTTGGACAGCTCGCGAGACAGTTTCACTCGCTGCGCCTCACCACCCGACAACGTGGTCGCCGACTGCCCGAGCTTGATGTACGACAGGCCGACATCCATCAATGTCTGTAGCTTGCGCGCCAGTGCCGGCACCGCGTCAAAGAACTCCCGGGCCTCTTCGATGGTCATCTCGAGGGTTTCGTGGATGCTCTTGCCCTTGTATTTGATCTCAAGGGTTTCGCGGTTGTAGCGCTTGCTCTTGCACACATCGCATGGCACGTAGATGTCTGGCAGGAAGTGCATTTCCACTTTGATCAGGCCGTCGCCCTGGCACGCTTCGCAGCGGCCACCCTTGACGTTGAACGAGAAACGCCCCGGGCCGTAACCACGGGAGCGTGACTCGGGTACCCCGGCGAACAGCTCGCGTATCGGAGTGAACAGGCCGGTATACGTCGCCGGGTTGGAGCGCGGAGTACGGCCAATCGGGCTCTGGTCGATATCGACGACTTTGTCGAGATGCTCCAGGCCTTTGATACTGTCGTGCGCTGCCGCTTCCAGGGTGGTTGCACCGTTGAGGGCCGTGGCGCTCAGCGGGAACAGCGTATTGTTGATCAGCGTCGATTTGCCCGAGCCGGACACGCCGGTCACGCACGTCAGCAGACCAATCGGGATGTCCAGATCGACATTGCGCAGGTTGTTGCCGCGCGCCCCTTTGAGAGACAGATTGAGCTTTTTATTGCGTGGCGTGCGTTTGGCCGGCACTTCAATCTTCACTCGGCCCGAGAGGTATTTACCGGTCAGGGAATCCGGGTGCGCCATGACTTCCGCCGGCGTGCCCTCAGCCACGATCTGCCCACCATGCACACCAGCCCCCGGGCCGATATCCACAACGTAATCGGCCAGACGAATCGCGTCTTCGTCGTGTTCGACCACGATCACAGTGTTGCCAATATCACGCAGGTGCTTGAGCGTGCCGAGCAAGCGGTCGTTATCACGCTGGTGCAAACCAATGGACGGTTCGTCAAGGATGTACAGAACACCGACGAGACCGGCGCCGATCTGGCTGGCCAGACGAATACGTTGTGCTTCGCCACCGGACAGCGTGTCGGCACTGCGGTCCAGCGACAGGTAGTCGAGACCGACGTTGACGAGGAACTGCAGACGCTCGCGAATCTCCTTGAGGATCTTGTCGGCGATTTCGCCGCGACGGCCAGTCATCTTCAGCTCGCCGAAGTACTCGCAAGCTTCGCCGATCGGCAGGTTGGTCACCGCTGGCAGCGTTTTCTCGCCAACCCACACATGCCGCGCTTCGCGACGCAGACGGGTACCACGGCAATCCGGGCACGATTGGGTGCTGAGAAACTTGGCCAGCTCTTCGCGCACGCTTGCCGACTCGGTCTCGCGGTAGCGACGCTCCAGGTTCGGCACGATGCCTTCGAACGGGTGCGAACGTTTGACGATATCGCCACGGTCGTTCAGGTATTTGAAGTCGACGTTCTGCGAGCCGCTGCCATGCAGGATGAATTTCTGCTGATCGGCCGGCAGTTCGTTGAACGGTACTTCGAGGCTGAAACCATAGTGTGAAGCGAGTGAACCGAGCATCTGGAAGTAATAGACGTTACGCCGGTCCCAGCCGCGAATCGCACCTTCGGCCAAGGTCAGATCGCCATTGACCAGCCGCTTGATATCGAAGAACTGCTTCACCCCCAGGCCATCACAGGTCGGGCAAGCGCCGGCCGGGTTGTTGAAGGAGAACAGCTTCGGTTCCAGTTCGCTGATCGCGTGGCCGCAGATCGGGCAGGCGAAGCGCGCGGAGAAAATCATCTCTTCGCCCGGCTCGTCGTCCATCGGTGCGACCAGGGCAATGCCATCCGCCAGTTTCAACGCGGTCTCGAAAGATTCGGCCAGACGTTGCTGCAGATCGGCGCGAACCTTGAAGCGGTCGACGATCACATCGATCGAGTGCTTTTTCTGTTTATCCAGTTTTGGCAGTTCATCGAGTTCGCAGATGCGGCCGTTGACCCGGGCGCGAACGAAACCTTGGGCGCGCAGCTCTTCGAAAACCGAAAGGTGTTCACCTTTACGCTCGCGAATCACCGGCGCCAGCAGCATCAGTTTGCTGCCTTCCGGTTGCGCCAACACCAGGTCGACCATCTGGCTGACGGTCTGCGCCTCCAGTGGAATATCGTGATCCGGGCAGCGTGGTGTCCCGACGCGTGCATAAAGCAGACGCAGGTAGTCGTAGATTTCGGTGATGGTGCCGACCGTAGAGCGCGGGTTGTGCGAGGTCGACTTTTGTTCGATGGAGATTGCCGGCGACAGGCCTTCGATGGTGTCGACGTCGGGTTTTTCCATCATCGACAGAAACTGTCGGGCGTAGGCCGACAGCGATTCGACATAGCGGCGCTGGCCTTCGGCGTAAAGCGTATCGAAGGCCAGGGACGACTTGCCGGATCCGGACAGGCCGGTGATGACGATCAGCTTGTCCCGTGGCAGGGTCAGGTCGATGTTCTTCAGGTTGTGGGTACGGGCCCCACGTATCAGGATCTTGTCCAAAGTGGCCTCGCTCGGCGGGCGTCGAAAACGTAGGAGTATACGGGCAAATACTGGATGGATGCACACTATCAAGCGAAGGGTTTTTACCTTACATGAAGAGAGTTTCATCTATACGCGTCATAGCGTCGCGATATACCCCGTCTTTCGATGGGACTGGTAGAATCGCCGCCGGTTCACACGAGGTTTTTCCATGCACGATCCCCACAGCGAACGCATGAGTGGCAGCGAGACTCGCGCAGCGAGCGGTCTGGCCCTGGTGTTCGCCTTCCGTATGCTTGGCATGTTCATGGTGTTGCCGGTACTGGCGACCTACGGCATGGACCTGGCAGGCGCGACCCCGGCCCTGATCGGGCTGGCTATTGGCGCTTACGGTCTGACCCAGGCGATTTTCCAGATTCCGTTCGGGATCATTTCCGACCGCATTGGCCGCCGTCCGGTGATTTACCTCGGGCTGATCGTTTTTGCCCTCGGCAGCGTGCTGGCGTCTCAGGCCGACTCCATCTGGGGCGTGATAGCCGGGCGGATCCTGCAGGGCGCCGGGGCGATTTCAGCGGCAGTGATGGCGCTACTCTCCGACCTGACCCGCGAACAGCACCGCACCAAGGCAATGGCGATGATCGGCATGACCATCGGTTTGTCATTTGCCGTGGCCATGGTCGTCGGGCCTTTGCTGACCCGCGCTTTCGGTCTGTCCGGACTGTTCCTCGCCACCGGTGCCATGGCACTGGTCGGTATCGCCATCATCATGTTCATGGTGCCGCGCTCCACCGGGCCATTGCAGCATCGGGAGTCCGGGGTGGCGCGTCAGGCCTTGATGCCGACGCTCAAGCATCCGGATCTGCTGCGCCTTGATCTGGGCATCTTTGTGTTACATGCCATGTTGATGTCGAGCTTCGTTGCGTTGCCGTTGGCGCTGGTGGAAAAAGCCGGTTTGCCCAAGGAGCAGCACTGGTGGGTCTACCTCACCGCGCTGCTGATTTCGTTCTTCGCCATGATCCCGTTCATCATCTACGGCGAGAAGAAACGCAAAATGAAACGAGTTTTGCTCGGCGCCGTCCTGACGCTGATGCTGACTGAGCTATTCTTCTGGCAGTTCGGCGACAGCCTGCGGGCTCTGGTGATAGGTACGGTGGTGTTCTTCACCGCGTTCAATCTGCTGGAGGCTTCATTGCCGTCGCTGATCAGCAAGGTTTCACCGGCGGGCGGGAAGGGCACGGCCATGGGCGTGTATTCCACCAGCCAGTTCCTCGGTTCAGCACTCGGCGGGATACTCGGCGGCTGGCTGTTTCAGCATGGCGGTCTGTCGGTTGTGTTCCTTGGATGCGCGGGGCTGGCTGCACTTTGGTTGGCCTTTGCTGTTACCATGCGTGAACCTCCCTACGTGACGAGCCTGCGCTTGCCGTTGTCGCCCGAGGCGATCCGCGAAGCGGGTCTGGTCGAGCGCCTCAAGGCCCTCGTAGGGGTAACCGATGCAGTGATAGTTGCTGATGAAGCGGCTGTTTACATCAAACTGGACAAAGAATTAGTGGATCGCGACACCCTCGAACGCCTGGTGAACAACCCGGCCGGGGCTGCTTGCGAAGCCTAGGAGAACGTTATGGCCCGTGGGGTTAACAAAGTCATATTGGTCGGCACTTGCGGCCAGGATCCCGAAGTTCGCTACCTGCCTAACGGTAACGCCGTGACCAACCTGAGTCTGGCCACCAGCGAACAATGGACCGACAAGCAAACCGGTCAGAAGGTCGAGAAGACCGAGTGGCACCGTGTTTCGATGTTCGGCAAGGTTGCGGAAATCGCCGGCGAATACCTGCGCAAGGGTTCGCAGGTTTACATCGAAGGCAAGCTGCAGACCCGTGAGTGGGAAAAAGACGGTATCAAGCGTTACACCACTGAAATCGTGGTCGACATGCAAGGCACCATGCAACTGCTCGGCGGCCGTCCACAACAGGGCGACCAACAAGGCGGTGGCAACAACTACCAGCAGTCGGCTCCGGCTCCTCGCCAGCAGGCTCCGCGCCCGCAGCAGTCGGCTCCACAGCAGCGTTCGGCCCCGGCTCCACAGCAGGCCGCACCGCAACCGGCTCCGGATTTCGACAGCTTTGATGACGATATTCCGTTCTGATTCGCTGCTGTAACCGCTGCAAATAAAAAGGCCCGTCGCTTAAACGACGGGCCTTTTTTGTGGGATTTGTTTCGTCTGCGGTTATCCCAAATCCCTGTGGGAGCTGGCTTGCCAGCGATCGCGGTGGATCAGTCAACAAATGAGTCGACTCACAATCCGTCATCGCTGGCAGGCCAGCTCCCACATGGGGATTTGTGGTTTAGTCGAGAATCAGATGCGGCAAGAACCGGCTCGAATCCTTGGTGATCAAACTGTTGTCTTCCCGCACACCAATCCCCGCAGCCTGATCGCCAATCACCCAGGAACCGATCAGCGTGTAGCTGTCGCCAAACTTCGGCAGCGGCGCAAACTCCTGCAGGATAAATGGCGCATCGGTGTAGGGCCCGTCCTCTTTGACGATCAGACCGTCAGCCGTTTGCAACTCAATGTTCGCGCCTTCGCGGGAAAAGTACGGCTTGCGTACCCAGCCCTTGGGCACGGTGCTGGCCGGATTCGGGTCGAGATGCGCCGCCAGCAGATTTGGATGACCCTTGTGCATCTCCCACAGCAACGGCAGTGCACCCTTGTTCGACAGGATCGCCTTCCACGCCGGTTCGAAAAACTGCGTATCGCTCGCGGCAATCGCCGCACCGAACGGCTCGTGGAAGATGAACTCCCAGGCATGCAGCTTGAACAGGTGCGGGATCCAGCGATCTTCCAGGTCGACGAAGCGCCCTTCAGCCGTCAAACCAATGTCTTCGATATCGATGTGCCGCGACTCGATGCCGACTTTCTCGGCGATCAGCCGCAGATAATCCGTTGTGCCCTTGTCCTCGACCGAGTCTTTCATCGAGGCAAAGTAGAACGGCCGCTTCAGTTGTAATTCGGCGAAGGCCTGATGCAGATGGGTGTCGATGCTGTTGAACTGGTCGGCATGACGCGGCAGCGTGCCGCGCTCGATGCATTGTTCCAGCCAGCCCCACTGGAACGCCGCCGCTTCATAAAGACTGGTCGGCGTGTCGTAGTTGAGCTCCAGCAGTTTCGCCGGGCCGTTGCCGCTGTAGGAAAAGTCCATGCGTCCGTACAGATGCGGATGACCTTCCAGCCAGGAAGTGCGGATCATGTCGTAGTACGGCGCCGGGATGCTCAGGCGATCCAGCAATTCTTCGCTGTGTACCACGCGATCGACCAGGTCCATGCACATCTCGTGCAGTTCGGTGGTCGGGTCCTCAAGATCGTTTTCGATCTGCGCGAGCGTGAACTGGTAGTAGGCGCTTTCGTCCCAGTACGGCTCGTCGTCGATGGTGTGGAACATGAAGCCGAGGCTTTCGGCAGTCTGTTTCCAGTCAGGCCGCTCGGCGCAGAGGATCTTCTTCATCGTCAGCTGCTCGAACGACCAGAACTGCTGCTCCAGCCACCCCAACCGCTACGGGCACTGGACTGGCTGCCGAAGCCGCCGCGTGACGTCGACGAGGCGACGTTGACCGGTTTGCTTTTGCTGCTTTCGTAATCCGTCTGGCTGCGCGTCGTGGTTTCGGCTCTGCGGTACTGCGTCGAGGTGTTGTACGGCTGGCGCGTTTCGCGATCGCGGTAAACCGTGCGCTCGGCGTTGTTGCTCATCGCGTTGCCGATCAGCCAACCGGTCAGCCAGCCGTTGCCGCCACCGCCACCGCTGGAGACGTGCGAAGTGCTTTGCAAGTTCTGCGCCGTTGCATTACCGGCGGGCATTTGGGCATCGGCGATGGCGTCGAGGTTCTGCGCCGGCTCACCTTCCTGCGGCACTTTGAAGCCGCCGAGTCTCGGCACGAAGCGGCCGTCAGAATTCTTCTGGCACCAGTCAGCGGCAAAGTCCGCGTCGCACTTGGCCTTGTTGTCGTACGCCGGTGCAATGCGCCGGTGTTCGGTCAGGGCGGCGACGTAAGCGTTGGAGCAGACATCGGCGGCCACTTCGGCGTCGACACACTGTTCCACATTCTGGAAATTGCGTGGTTGATCTGCGGCTGTCGCCTGGCCGGAAATGGCCATGGCCACCGAAGCGGCGAGGGACAACTGAACGTATTTGCTGCGTTTCATCTAAGGCTTCCTGCCGATCAGTTGGACGGTGTCATGCACGCGGCGTTGAGCATGCCGACGCTGATCGCGACCGCAGCGACATAGATACCGGAAGCCACTTCGCCGTTGGCGATGCGCTGGGATGTGCCTTTGAGCACCAGGCCCGTGGCGAGGAATGCCAGCAGTTGCACCACTGCGGCAATCACTGCCCAGAGCACGAAGTCGAGGACGTTGACCGAAAACGCAATCACGTTACTGGCCGGAATCGCGAAACCGATGATCGCGCCGGACAGGGCGATCGCGGCGGCAACGTTGCCGGAGCGGATCAGCTCGAACTCCTTGTGCGGCGTGATGCGCGTGTAGACAAATTGAAACAGCATGAACAGCAGCACGGCGCCGATGAGGTAGACGACGAAACCGACCAGTGCGGTTTTGTTCAGGGAAACGGCCAGCACTTCCAGCATGAAAAACTTCCTTTTTTAAATGGTGCTCAGATCTGTCGTATACAGCGAGATGCCGAGCGAGGTGCTCAGGCTGACGGTGCCTTCTTCGTCCTGTTCGACGGAGAACAGCAGCAATTCGCGGCGATCGGTCAGGCCGGTCTCGCGCGCATAAAGCATGGAGTGGTGTTCGATGGTGTAGCTCTCATCCGGATTGACCACTTGTTCGGTCATCGGTACGAGTTCGGTCTGGCCTTGTTCGGTGCCCCACTCGCGGGTGTATTCGACGCCGTCGTGGCTGTAGGCGGGCAGGCCGATCTGGCTGTTGGGGCCGGCCAGACGCTGCAGTTCGGCGTCACTGTTGACCGTCACGTAACTGAGGTAATTGAACAGGGTGACCGATTCGATCTGATCGTCACCGGTGACGTGGATCTGTAGCCAGAAATCCTCGTCGTTCATGTAATAGCGGTGCAGTTTGTTGGACTGGCCGAGGTCGACCCAGCCATGGCTCCAGATCGCCTGATCGAAGGGCACGCGCACCGTGGTCGAGCCATCGAGCAACAGCGCCAGGGTTGTATCGAACCTGACGGCCTTGCCTTGCGCCATGCCGAGTGGGCCACTGGCAACGGTCGGTGTTGGCGCAGCGGTCTGCCAGTTGCTGGTGCCCAGCAAGTCTTTAAACCATCCCATGGGTACGTTCCTTGAAGCGGGTGGAGGTGTTCGTCGGCGAAAAAAACGTGGCTAGTGTACCGGGCGAACCGGTGAACGAGCAGAAGGATTTTTACGCCGCAAACCATGTGGGAGCGAGCTTGCTCGCGAAGAGGGCATACCAGTCAATATTGATGTCGACTGATACGACGCTTTCGCGAGCAGGCTCGCTCCCACAGGTTTTTTGCCCTGCGTTACTGCGAGGACTTTTGCTTCAGACGCTCAAGAATCGCATTGGCGCTGCCTTCGTTCGGCGTGATGCCGGCGTCGCGCAGTTTGCGTTCCAGATCGTTGCCGGTTGAAGCGTCGGCCAGTTCGTCCGCAGCGCTGAGTTCAGCCGCGCGTTGCTGCTGCTTGGCCTGCAGACGGTTCAACGTACCGACGGCGGTTTCCAGTTTGCCATTGGCACCGCCGCTGGCGATGGAGGCGCTGACCTGAGCTTTCTGCACGCTTTCACGGGCCTTGGCCATGTCCACTTGCTGGCGCAGGCTCTTGATCCGCGACTCGGCTTTGCTGATGTCTTTGCGCATGTTTTCGGCGTAGGTGCCGAATTCGTCGCTCTGCTTTTTCTCAACATCCAGCTCGTTGGTCAGGGTCGAAATCGCTTCGGCCACTTCCAGTGCCAGGTCTTCACGGCCGGCGTTCAGCGCCGAGACGGCTTTGGCTTCCAGATCCTTGATCTTGGCGTCGTACTCGCTTACGCGGTCGGCGGCCAGTTTGTGTTTGGCCATGATGGTGACCAGTTCGCGACGGGCGTTCGACAGCGCGCTGTCGGCATCGCGGATTTCCTGGTCGAGGATGCGCAGAGCCTGTTGGTCCGCGATCGCTTCGCCGACTTCATTGGCGCCGCCGCGCAGTGCGGTGAACAACTTGCTCCAGATGGACTGAGTCATTGGATATTCCCTGTTGATTACTTGAAGAAGTGTTCGAAGGCTTCGCTCGCGCGCTGCACGTTGTCGACCAGGGTTTTCACCTCAGTGACGACGTTGGTCAGGCTCGAGTCGGCGCTGAGGGCGCCAAACATGTTGTAAACGGTCTGCCCGTTCGGCATCGACTCGATCCCGATCGACGACAGCGGGAACATTTCCCGGCTGCGCAATACGGCGTCGTTGAAGGCCGCTACGTTCGAGATCGAATCGATGTCCACCAGCACGGTGTCGACGATGATCTGCTGGCCGGCCAGGGCGATGTGAATCGGCAGACCGCCGAATTCGTTCATTTCCAGCTTGATGCTGGGTTCGGAGCTCTGGATCAGCGACAGCGTGATCTCTTGCGAAGCCACCTCGTCCAGGGCCTTGAGGGCGTTGAAGAGGCTATCGATGGTCCAGTTGTTGCCTGCGCTCATGTAATTCTCCGACATGAAAGAGCCAGCCAGAATCGGTTGGCGTAGCTGTTGCTCCATTTGCTTGAGCAAGCTTCGGTTTTCGGGAAGCACCCAAGTTTCGTGTTTCACATAACCGGCAGCGGCCAGGCCCGCGCGCATCTGCTTCATGTAGAAGCTCGACGGTTTTTTCGCCGACGGTTTCGCGCGCTCCCCCTTGGGGCTCTCTGACTTCGCTAAAGGGGTACGGCTTTTCATGGCAATGGCTCGGTTATGAAAATCTCACGCGTGAGCCACACTACAACCAATTCAAAGTGCCATCAATGGCTCACGCGTGAGATTTTTATGACGGGTGTGAAAAGGCCCGCTGCAAGGCGGGCCTGGTGTTTTTGCAGAATATTGCTTAGGACTGGGCGGTGAGGAATTGGTCAGTGGACACCACACTGGCGTAGGCGAAACCCAGTGCCGACATGAAAGCGGCGTGGACGTGGGCCGCCGGCACTGTCAGACCATTGAACTCAAGATCGCGGCTGGCGCAGGCATTGTGAATCACGGTCACGCCATAACCCAGATCTGCCGCCGCACGGGTAATGCCGTCAATACACATGTGGCTCATGCTGCCGACCACCACCAGTTCCTTGATACCTTGTTCGTCGAGGATCGCTTGCAGTTCGGTTTCGCGGAACGAGTTGACGAAGTGCTTGAGTACCACCGGTTCATCGGCGCGGTTGAGCACCTTCGGGTGTAGCTTGGCGCCGTCCGATCCCGGGGTGAAAAACGGCGCGTCCGCTGAGGTGAACTCGTGGCGGATGTGGATGACCGGATTACCGGCCTCGCGGAAGGCGGCGATCAGCCGAGCGGCGTTGTCGGCGGCGGCATCAGCACCGGCCAGCGGCCACTTGCCTTGGGGGAAGTAGTCGTTCTGGATATCGACTACGATGAGCGCTTGCTTGGCCATGGGTGTGTCCTCGATGGATTGGCTGGAAGTGGCTGCAGTATTGGCGCTGGCCAGCGATTCGAGGATTGGCCACACCGACAATAGACAGGGGAAAACTGACAATGGGCGCAGAAAGTGCCGCCATCGCTGAATTGGGTGTGCTGATCTATCCAGGCGCGCAAATGGCGGCGGTGCATGGTCTGACCGATCTGTTTGCGGTGGCCAACCGGATTGCCGCCGAACATCAGGCCGCGCAGTTGCCTGTGCTGCGGGTCAGTCACTGGCAGGTCGAAGGTGAGCAGCCGCCAACGCGCACTTACGCCAGTCATGCGGGTGACGACAGGGCTTTGCTGGCGGTGCTGATTCCGCCATCGATCGCCGGGTTCTCGGCGGCGCAAGCGCCGGCCAGCCTGATGCAATGGTTACGGGATCAACATGCCCACGGTGCGACGCTGGGCGGGGTTTGCGTAGGCTCGCTGATGTTGGCTGAAAGCGGTCTGCTCGACGGCCGCAGCGCCACCACCCATTGGACCTCGGCCAAGGCCTTCGCCGAGCGTTACCCAAAGATCAAGCTCAAGGCTGATACCCCGATTGTCGACGACGGCGACTTGATCACCACGGCCGGATTGATGGCTTGGTCGGAACTCGGATTACGCCTGGTCGACAGGTTGCTTGGGCCGAGCATTGCCACCGGCACCGCGCGATTTCTGGTGATAGAGCACAGTGACAGCGCCAGTGAGTGCGGCAGTAATTTCGCGCCGATACTCGGGCATGGCGATGCGGCGATTCTCAAGGTTCAGCATTGGCTGCAAAGCACCGGCGCGACGGATGTTTCCTTGGCGGCGATGGCGGAGCGGGCGGGGTTGGAAGAACGTACCTTTCTGCGCCGGTTCCGCGCGGCAACCGGTTTGAAACCGACCGAGTACTGCCAGCATCTGCGGGTGGGCAAGGCACGGGAAATGCTCGAATTCAGTAATGGCACGATTGATCACATTGCGTGGACGGTGGGTTATCAGGATCCGGGTGCGTTTCGTGCGATCTTCAAGAAGATTACCGGGCTGGCGCCGAGTGATTATCGGGCGCGGTTTGGTGTGTCCCCAAACCCGAAGCCGACGAATATCTAATGTGGGAGCGAGCCTGCTCGCGATTGCGATTCGTCAATTAAGAACAGGTCGACTGACCCACTGCTATCGCGAGCAGGCTCACTCCTACAGGCGACCGTGTAAGGTTCGGGATCGTGCAATTTGCCGGGGTTTTGCGCGCGGTCGTGCAGATTGAAACAGGCGCGGTGCCAGTACGATTCCGGCAAGTTTCTGATTAGGCTAGGATTTTTGTGGAGCAGCCGTTGGCCTGATCTCTGCACCTCTCACCGCCACAGTCATCGAACCGATGGAAGGGGGACGCATGACCCCGACACCCAGCAGGAAAATCGTGGTTGCCCATTCGGTGCGCCCTGACGCGCCGCAGCACGAAGTGCAAACCAATAAAGCTCTGGCGCGTTGGCTGGCGCAGATTCTCGGATGCAAATTTGGCGGCAGTTACGATCCGGACAAACATCGCGGTCGTGACCTGTATCTGCTACCGACGCAAACCATCGTCGGTAATGCCAGCGCTCAGCAACTCGGCATCAAAGGTCCGGACGATTTGTGGGGTGGCTTTGTCGAGCACGATTTCATCTGCACCAAAGCCATTAGCCACGGCCTGCGCAGTCATCTGGCTCAGGCGCCGCAAGGCTGGTCGCCATTATTTTCCGAGCGAACGCGCAATGTGGTGCTCGACGGGCTCAGCGTGTTCTCGCTGGAGGATGCGCGGCCCGCTGCCGAGCATTTGCTGTACAACGGCCCGATTCGTTTGAAGCCGGTTCACGCCTGCGCCGGTCGGGGGCAGGAAGTGATCAAAAACCTCGACGCCTTCGACGAAATTCTTGCCCGGCCTGACATTGAAAAGCAGTTCAGCGAAGGCGTGGTGCTTGAGCAGGACCTGAGCGATGTCGTCACCCACAGCGTCGGCCAGTCATTCATCGGCGACAAAGTGTTGAGCTACTGCGGTGATCAATACTTGACCAACGATGCCCACGGTGAAGACGTGTACGGCGGCTCGAACCTGTTGGTCGTGCAGGGTGGGTATGACGAACTGCTGAAGCTCGACCTGCCCGACGATGTGCGTCTGGCCATTGAGCAGGCGCAGGTTTTCGACGCTGCCGCCAATGAAGCCTATCCGCGCTTCTATGCTTCGCGGCGCAACTACGACATCGCCCAAGGTCTGGACAGCAAGGGCAAAAACCGCAGCGGTGTGCTCGAACAATCGTGGCGCATGGGCGGTGCCAGCAGTGCTGAAGTCGCCGCGTTGCAAAGCTTCGTCAACGATCCGGGGATGCGCGCGATCCGTGTGTCTTCGGTAGAAACCTACATCGATCAGCCGTTGCCGGCGGATGCCATCGAGGTCTATCGCGGCCCGGCTGAGAACAGCGAATTTCTCCTCAAATACGTTACGGTCAAATCCTATGACGGCTAGAAGCGAAAGCATTCAAATCGACATTGATGATGAACAGATGAGCGGGACCTTTCTCAGTCCCAAATCGAAAGTGCCTGGCGTGTTGTTTGTCCACGGTTGGGGCGGTAGTCAGGAGCGTGATCTGGAGCGGGCCAAAGGCATCGCGGGTCTCGGGTGTGTGTGCCTGACTTTCGACTTGCGCGGACATACCGGCGGTACCGGGATTCCGCTGACCCGCGTTACCCGCGAAGACAATCTGCGTGATCTGCTCGCGGCGTATGACCGCTTGCTCGCGCATCCGGCGCTCGACACTTCGGCCATCGCCGTGGTCGGCACCAGTTATGGTGGGTATCTGGCGGCCATCCTTACCTCATTGCGTCCTGTACGCTGGCTGGCACTGCGCGTACCGGCGCTGTATCGCGATGAGCAATGGCACACACCCAAGCGCGATCTGGACAAGGCTGATCTGCGTGATTACCGCAGCACGCTGGTGCGGGCTGACACCAATCGGGCGCTGCATGCCTGTTCACAATTCACCGGGGATGTTTTGCTGGTGGAGTCGGAAACCGATGATTACGTGCCCCATGCGGCGATCATGAGTTACCGCGCGGCGTGTCAGCAGACCCATTCACTGACGCACCGGATTATCGATGGCGCCGATCATGCGTTGAGCGAACCGGTGTCGCAGCAGGCCTACACCTCGATTCTGGTGGACTGGATTACCGAGATGGTTGTGGGCGAGCGGTTGAGCATTATTCAATCAGCATGATTTTTTAGTGTTCTTTCTAACGCTATCGCGAGCAGGCTCACTCCTACATTTTGGAATGCGTTCACTTGTAGGAGTGAGCCTGCTCGCGATAGCGATTTCGAATTCAAAAACTAACTCAAGAGGGGTTTTTCTCGATCCGAAGCGCCTTGGCCTTGGCCTCAACCACCAGATACATCACCACCGTAATTAACAACGGCAACAGAAAATAAATCGCCCGATACGCCAGCAATCCCGCCACCAGACTGCCGCGTGAAGCCTCGTGTTGCAGCAGCGCCACAAACACTGCCTCCAACACCCCAAGCCCCGCCGGAATATGCGTGGTGACCCCGGCAATCGCACTGATCAACAGCACGCCCAGCACCAACGGATAATCGAGCTTGCTCGGCAGCAAAGTGAAAATCACCGCTGCCATCAGCGACCAGTTCAACGCGCCCAGCAGCAGTTGCAGGACCGCCATGCGCAACGACGGCAGATTGATTTCCACGCCGCGAATCGACCACTCACGGCGCTTGGAAAACTGGCACGCGGCGAGATAACCGGCACTGATCAGTAGCAACAGCACGCCGATGCCTTGCAGCGCACTGCTGCTGATTTTCCAGCCCGGCGGCATTGTCACCAGCCCACTGCTGAACACCACGCCGGCAATGGTCATGTAGCCGAACCAATTGGTCGCCAGGCTCAAACCGAGGATCTTCGCGATGTTGCTTTTGCTCACCCCAAGACGCGAATACAGCCGATAACGCATGGCGATGCCGCCAACCCAGGCGCTCAGGTTCAGGTTGAACGCATAGCTGATGATCCCCACCGGCAGGATCTGTTTCCAGGTCAGGTCCTGACGAATGTAAGTACGGCCGATCACATCAAAACTGGCGTACACGAGAAAACTCAGCAGTGTCAGGCTGGCGGCGATGATCAGTGTGCGCAGCTTGAAGTCGGCAAGGGTTTGCAGCACTTCGGCCCACTCGATGCGCGTGGCGAACAGCGTCAGCAAGACGATCAGTGCGAGGAAAAACAGCAGGCTCAACGGGCGTTTCCAGCGACTCCATTTCGAGTGCGTCGCTGGTGCCGAATGGCTGCTCGAATGCGCTTCGGAATGGCTCATGGCGTGTTTCCTCGAAATGGCTTGAGCCGTGGTTTGTGCGCCGGCAGCCAACCGGCCATCGCCGGAAAATGCCGCAAAAAGTGGAACACCAGAAAACCCACGGTCATGTGCCAGATTCGACCACGCGGGGACTTGCTCGGGTCCATGGCTTTGCAGTGGTTCTGGCTGAGGTCTTCGAGGCGCTCGAACAGATGCTGATTGAACGCGCGGTCGCGGATCAGCACGTTGGCTTCCAGGTTCAGGGAGAGGCTCAGCGGGTCGAGATTGCTTGAGCCGACGGTGCTCCATTCCTCGTCGACCAGCGCCACTTTGCCGTGCAGCGGGCGCTGGCAATATTCGTGGATCTGCACGCCGGCCTTGAGCAAGTAGTCGTAGGTCATGCGCGCCGCCAGTTTGGCCACCAGCATGTCCGGTTGCCCCTGCAGAATCAGGCGCACCTCGACGCCGCGCCGCGCCGCGTTACGGATCTCGCGCAGCAAACGATAGCCGGGAAAGAAGTAGGCGTTGGCAATCACCACGCGGCGTTTGGCGCGGCGCAGTACCTGTAAGTACACATCCTCGATATCGGTGTTGTGTTGATCGTTGTCACGGAACACCAGACGCACTTGGCCATCGAGATCGTTGAAGGCCATTTCCGCACGCCGCTGGCGCCGGCGTTGCCACCAGAACCGTGCACGTCCGGGACGACCGCTTTGCAGCAAGGCGAAATGATGGATGTCGGTGACCGCCGGGCCCTGAACTTCCACCGCATAATCCTGCTTGGCTTCGGGGCCGAAGTCGGCCAGGTGATCACCGGAAAAATTGATTCCGCCAACGAACGCAACCAGTCCGTCGACCACGACGATCTTGCGATGCAAACGGCGGAACCAGTTGGTGCGAATACCCAGGTGCTTCGGTGCTGGATCGAAAATCTGCAGGTGCACCCCGGCCTCGCTCAACGCCGTCAGATAACCGGTGGTCAATTCGCCACAGCCGAAACCGTCAAAGCTGACCGTGGTGCGAACGCCACGCTGTGCTGCGTCGATCAGAATCTCCTGCAGTTCGGCGCCGACCTTGTCTTCGAAAACGATAAAGGTCTCGAGGAGGATTTCACTCTTTGCCGCGCGCATCGCGGCGAACACCCGCGGGAAATATTCTTCGCCGTTTTCCAGCAACTCGACACGGTTGTTGCCCTGCCAGTGGTACTCGACATCGACCTGGCCGGGCTCGCGGGTCGGCGGGGTGATGGCGACCGGTTCCACGGCGGATTTCTCCAGCGGCGCGCTGTTCATAATTCGATCTCCACCGATAACGGGACGTGGTCGGAAAGGTGCGACCAAGGACGATTCGACAAAACTTTCGGTCGGCTCGCTTTAAGGTTGCGCACGTAGATGCGGTCGAGCCGCAGTGCTGGCAGGCGCGCGGGAAAGCTGCGCGCCGGTTTGCCCTGGTGCTCGGCGAATACTTCGCGCAGGCCGCAGGGTTTGAGCTGCGCATCGGCGCGCTGGCGCCAATCGTTGAAATCGCCCGCGACGATCACCGGTGCGTCGTCGGGCAACTCCGCCAGGCGTTGCATGAGCAAATCCAGTTGGGCGTTGCGATGACTTTCGCGCAGGCCCAGATGCACGCAGATCGCATGCACTTCGGTGCCGTCACCGGGCAGGCGCAGGACGCAATGGAGCAGGCCACGGTTCTCATGGCCGCTGATCGATACGTCGAGGTTGTCGTGGCGAATGATCTGGAATTTCGACAGCAGCGCGTTGCCGTGATCGCCCTCCGGGTACACCGCGTTGCGCCCATAGGCGAACTGCGGCCAGAGGCTGTCGGCGAGGAATTCGTATTGCGGCATCGTCGGCCAATTGTTGTAGCGCTTGGGGTGCTGTTCGTGGGTGCCATGGACTTCCTGCAGAAACACCACGTCGGCGGCGACGCTGCGCACCGCTTCGCGCAACTCCGGCAGGATGAAACGCCGGTTGAGGGCGGTGAAACCCTTGTGGGTATTGACCGTCAGCACGGTGAACGTGCGTACCGATGGCGCGACTACCGAACCTTCGTCTGTAAAACCGACCGGTTCTGGAATACTCATGCCAACACTCCTTCGCCAGCGGGTTCGCCGGGGGTGGTGACGAGGTCTTTATCCAGTTCGAAACGGTGCAGCAGATCACGGGCGTCGTACGGCGCGCGGACTTTGATGTCGTTGTCGAAATAGCAGAACACTTCGCGAGACTTGCGTGCGCGTGGCTTCAAGCGTGGTGCGATCAGATGAGCATCCTTTGGTTGCTCGCCGTGATGCCAAGCGTCAATGCGCTCGGCCCAGCGTTTGAGTGCCGGTGCTGTGTAGCCACTGGCGTACAGCTCTTCGGCACCGTGCAGGCGCAAGTAGACAAAGTCGCTGGTGAGGTCTTCGCGGTATGGCCATTTATCGGCAGTGTCGGCGATCACCAGTGCGGTGTTGTAGCGCTTCAATAGGCGCACAAAATCGGGATCAAGGAAGCTGTCGTTGCGGATTTCCACAGCGTGGCGCAGCGGTTTTCTACGCCAGGCTTTCATGCTCGCGTGACCGTGCAGATGAGCGTCGTGTTGCCGGGCGAGGGTGGCGGCGGCTTCGGTATCGTGGGGCAGTAGCGCGAGGAAATGTTCAAAGCGCTCAGGCTCGAATTTGAAGTTCGGCGGGAACTGCCAAAGGATCGGCCCGAGCTTTTCCTTGAGCTCCAGCACCCCCGAGGCGAAGAAATTGGCCAGAGGCTTTTCGATCTCGCGCAAGCGGCGGATGTGGGTGATGAAGCGCGGCGCCTTAACGCTGAAAACGAAGTCGTCCGGTGTTTCGGCGTACCACTGCGAATAGCGTTCGGGCCGTTGCAGGGCGTAGAACGATCCATTGATTTCGATGCTGTTGACCGCCCGCGAAGCGAACTGCAATTCGCGTTTCTGCGCCAGTCCCTTGGGGTAGAAGTCCCCGCGCCACGGTGCGTAGCGCCAGCCGGAAATACCGATGTGGATCGTTGCCATGCCGCCCTCCGTCGAAAGTCCTCGTGTTGCCGATATCTTTTGATGACTGCGGGCGGCTGGGGAAAGTTTCGATGGTGTTACGGACGGTCACGTCTAAAGCGAAGATCAAAAGCGCTCCCCCCTCACCCCAACCCTCTCCCCCAGAGGGGGCGAGGGGAAGGGAGCAGATCTTCAGGGTTTTCAGGGTTTGAGTTCGACTCCGGACTTGCAAGTCGGTGTACTTCTCGCAGGCAACTCGGTCAGCTCCCTCTCACGCTGGGAGAGGGCGAGGGGGAGGGGAGCTGATCTTCAGGGTTTTCAGGATTTGAGTTCGACTCAGGACTTTCAGGTCGATGTACTTTTCGCAGGCAACTCGGTCGGCTCCCTCTCCCTCTGGGAGAGGGCTGGGGTGAGGGTGCTCTTGAACTTGCTGTGCAATTACCGATCAGTTCCTTACAGGTTCAGCCAAGGGAGATCGGAGTTTTGATCAAGTTCAGGATCGCCATGCTGCTGGGAGCGCTGCTGTTTCTCGGCGCCAGTGAAATCGACGCCGCCGCGTTGCCGGGCATCCCGGCCGCCGCCGAAGAGGCGGAAAAACCTGAACCGATTGTGCAGGGCGGTCTGCTCGGTGCAATCAGTTCGAGCATCGACGACGTCCAGGACAAGCTCGATCTCAACGAACACCTGGTCGACGCCTGGCGCCTGCGCGCCGATCGCGCCGCTGATGAAGTCGATAAACTGGTCAACCAATCCTCGAACCGCTCGGGCTGGAGCGTCGCCGGGGACTTCCTCACGCTGTCGGGCGTCTGGCTAGGCAGTTTCGCGTTGTTGACCGTGCTCGGCAGTTTGATGGCCAAGCGTCTGCGTGAGGGCCGCTGGTTGCGCACCCGCCAGCGCAGTCAGGATCTGATTGGTTACTTGCTGCCGTACACCGTGCCGGCGCTGATCTGCCTGCCGCTGACGCTGTACGTCAGCCATTTTCTGCAAGCTTCGGTCGGCCGCGCGCTGGCGCTGTGTCTGGCCTACGCCACCAGCAGCGGCATCTTTTCCACCTCGATGTTGTTGTGCGTGGTGGTGATGTTCAACGTCGGTCATAAACGTCCGGCGGCGCTGATCATCCGCAACTACTGTCCACGACCGCTGTTCCTGATCGGCTTCCTCGCGGCCCTCAGCGATGCGCTGACCAGCCCGCAGATCGCCCGACAACTGGGCGGTAACATCACCAGCAGTATCGCGGTGTTCACCGGGCTGATCGCCTCGATAATTTTTGGTTTGCTGGTGATTCGCCTGCGTCGTCCGGTGGCGCATCTGATCCGCAATCGTTCACTGAGTCAGCGGCTGAAACAACCCTCGTTGCAGGAGTCGCTGCGGATTTTCTCGGGGCTGTGGTATTGGCCAATCGTGTTGATGGTGCTGGTCTCGGCGGTCAATCTGATCGGCATCGGCGAGGACAATCAGAAGGCCCTGCGTTGCGCGTTGTTCACCACGGTTTTGTTAATCGGCACGGTATTCCTCAGCACGATTCTGCAGCACTTGTTCAAGTCACGAAAAGCCGAAGCGATCCAGCGCAGCAGCGCCTACAAGGAACGTTTTCTCAGCCTGTTGCACGCCTTGCTGCGGATCGTCATCGCTATCGCATTCATCGATATCCTCGGGCGGATCTGGGGCGTGTCGCTGCTCGATTTTGCCCAGAGCAGCACGGTCGGCCGGGCCATCAGCAACGCGCTGAGCAGCATCGGTCTGATCTTCCTGGTGACGTGGTTACTGTGGGTGGTACTCGACACGGCGATTCAGGAAGCGCTGAAACCGCCGCTCAGCAAACGCGCGGCGCGCCAGCCAAGTACACGGGTGAAAACCATCCTGCCGCTGCTGCGCAACGCGATCAAAATCATCCTCGTGGTGATCTGCGCAATCACCACTATGGCCAATCTGGGGATCAACGTTGCGCCACTGCTGGCCGGTGCCGGGGTGGTCGGGCTGGCCATCGGGTTCGGTTCGCAGCAACTGGTGCAGGACGTGATTACCGGATTGTTCATCATCATCGAAGACACACTGTCGATTGGCGATTGGGTGGTGCTTGATTCCGGGCATGCCGGCACCGTCGAAGGGCTGACCATCCGCACTCTGCGTCTGCGCGACGGCAAGGGCTTTGTGCACTCGGTGCCGTTCGGCCAGATCAAAGCGGTGACCAATCAATCGCGGCAGTTTGCCTTTGCGTTTTTCTCGGTGCAGTTCACTTACGACACGGATGTGGATAAAGCCATCGAGCTGATTCGCGAGACCGGTGACTCGATCCGCGAAGACCCGTTCCTAAAGTACAACCTGCAAGGGCCGCTGGATGTGTTTGGTGTCGACAAGATGGATTTGAACGGCGTGGTGCTGACGGCGCAGTTCCGCACGGTATCCGGTGGGCAGTATGCGGTGAGCCGGGCGTTCAACCAGCGTTTGAAGAAGCTTGTGGATAACAGCCCGCTGGTGCATTTCGCGCAGACTTATCCACAGCAGGTTTTGTTGCCGAATCGGCAGCAGGAGGGTGAGGTCGTGGCGAGCGAGGTGCCACAGGAATCGCGGACTTAACGGGTAAATTTTTGGTGGGAATGCCAGCGCTATCGCGAGCAGGCTCACTCCTACAGGGGAACGCATTCCAAATGTAGGAGTGAGCCTGCTCGCGATGGCGCCAGACCCGCCAACCTCAATGCCGGATCAGCTTGCCGCGCACCTGCTCCATGCCGATCTGATCCAGCTCCAGCCAGAACTGCTGCTTGCCGGCAATCTCCGCCGCCGCCGGCAAACCATCGCGATAGACCAACCGATTACTCACCAGTGCTGGCACTTTCACCCCCGGCAACAACGTCCCGGCCAGATTCAGCGGGTCCACCCCGCACACCGCGACCAGACTACCGTCATGCGGCCGCCGCCGTACTTCGCGCAATAATGGAATCGCCTCAGGCAAGGCAAACTGCTCCCCCGCCAGACCACTGACAAACCGTCCACCGCGAATCTCGCCGCGCGCTTCCAGTCGATGAAACGTGCGCAGCAATTCGCGCCAACTCGGCAACCAGTCCGCCTCGCGCTCCAGCAAGCGCCAGAACACCACGCCATAGCGGCGCAACAACGTCATCGCGACATGTTCCAGCGTCTCGCTGTTATCCACAGCCGCCCCGCGCCGCAGCAAGGCCCAGCGCCCGGCATCATCCATCCCACCGATAAACGCCCCGCGCCCACGCCGACTGCTGCGCTGCTGGCGCTTGCTCGCCGGGGTGATCAGCGCGCGTAGGCCGGCGAAGCTGTCGGCGTTCACCAGGCCGGCGCCGACCAGTTCCTGCAAGGCGATTTCCAGCTCGGTGCGCAACAGGTGCGCTTCATGAATCAGCTCATCGAAAAATAGCGCGCCGTGCTGGCTCAAGGCTTCAAAAACCTTCTGGGTTTTCGGCGAAAGTTCGCTCACCGGCGTCTGTTCGGCCAGCGCACTCCACAGGCCGACCTGACTGCGCGGCAGCAGCACGATAGGCGTGCTGCGCAACGCCGTACCGCTGATTTTTTGCCGGGCACTGAGGCGCGTCCACACCAGTTTGCCGTTGCGGCACAGCTCATCCAGCCAACTTGGCGAATAGTCTTTTAATCGCGCCGGGAGGATATCGCTGTCCCACGCCGAAGCCGCCGCCGCGTAGCCTTCGAACTGGCCGATAATCGCCGGCAACACGGCTCTACCCTGACCGCGAGTAGAAGGCGAGAGATGCTGCCAGTCGAACAGAAACCGCATGAAATCCTGCAGAGCTACCGGTTCGATTTCCCGGCGCAGGCGCTTGACCGTGTAGCGATGAATGCGCGCGAGCAGATGCCGTTCGCACCATTCTTCTACTTCCAATCCCGGCGTGAATTGGCCGCGCAGCACGTAACCTTCGCGCTCCAGTTGGGCGAGGGCTTGATGGACTTCAGTGGCCTGCAACGCGAGCGGTTCGGCAATCGCGGATAATGGCAGCGGTCCGAAGGCACCGAGGCGCGCGCGGATCACTTCGACCAGCGCTTCATCGAACGTCCACGCCTCATCGAATCCCGGCAACGCCTCCAGTTCGGCTTGCAATTTGGCCTGTGGATAAAGCGCTTGCAGACACGTCAGGCGTTCGCGGGCCAGCCACAAGCCATGCTCGGCATCGATCTGTAGACGGCAGGCGCGACCACTGCTGGCCAGATTTTCCAGCCATGCACGCCAGCCTTCGTTCGTTTGCACTTCCTCATCGCTGATGCACGCCAGGCTCATCAGCGCCTCATGCATTTCATCCACAGCGTTCGGCGTCGGCCAGGCTTCTGCGCGCACAGCGTTTATGGCGTCCGCATCCAGCGCGCCGAGATCATCGGTCGATTGCGGATCGCTCCAGCGCCGGTTGATCACCGCTTGGGTGCGACGTTCTTCCAGCGGTGCATCGTCGAGAAAGGTGTACGGCCGCGCACTGAGAATTTCTGCGGCGAGCGGCGAGGGCGCCGGCAAGTCGCGGCTGATCAAGCGCACGTCGCCACGCTCCATGCGCCGCAGCAAATTCAACCAGCCTTCGCTGTCCATCGCTTCATGCAGGCAATCGTCGAGGGTTTGCTCGATCAGTGGATGCTCGGGAATTTCCCGTTCGCCGGCGAGGTTTTCCAGACAGGCGATTTGGTCGGGAAATATGCTGGCGATCAGGTCTTCGCTTTTCATCCGCTGCAACTGTGGCGCGACTTTGCGCCCGCCGGTAAAACGCGGCAATGCCAGTGCCACCCCGGCATTCCAGCGCCAGCGCACGCCGAACAGCGGCGCATCGAGTACGGCTTGAATAAGGATGTGCTCGGCGCTGTTGCTGTGCAGGTAACGCCAGACGTCATCGAGTTCAAAGCTGTGGCTGGTGGACAGCGACAGGACGATCGCGTCTTCGCTGGCTGCGGCCTGCAATTCGAAGTTGAAGGTGCGGCAGAAGCGCTTGCGCAGGGCCAGGCCCCAGGCGCGGTTGATGCGACTGCCGAACGGTGAGTGGATGATCAATTGCGTGCCGCCGGACTCGTCGAAAAAACGCTCCATCAGCAGCGTGTCTTGCGAGGGCAGGGCGCCGAGGGTTTGGCGGGCGCGGGCCAGGTATTCGACCAGTTGCTCGGCGCTGGCGAGGTTGAGGCCGAGGGTCTGAGTCAGCCAGTCGAGTGCCGGTTGCAGATTGCCGGGGCTGTCGCTGAGCAGTTCATCGAGCTGTGCTTGCAGACGTGCGACAGCCGATGACAATTCATCGCTGCGCCCCGGCGCTTCGCCGAGCCAGAACGGAATGGTCGGCGGCTGGCCGTGGGCATCCTCAACGCGGACCTTGCCGGTTTCCACGCGCAGGATGCGATAGGAGGTGTTGCCGAGCTGGAACACGTCGCCGGCAATACTTTCCACTGCGAAGTCTTCGTTGACGCTGCCGATGTTCAGGCCTTGCGGCTCGAGCATGACGCTGTAGTCGGCGTTATCGGGAATGGTGCCGCCGCTGGTCACGGCGGTCAGTTGTGAACCGCGACGGCCACGCAAGGTGCGGCTGACGGCGTCGCGGTGCAGGTAGGCGCTGCGGATGCCCTGGCGACCGTTGTAGCCTTCGGCGAGCATGCTCAGCAGGGCCTGATAGTGTCTTTCGTCGAGATCGCGGTAGGGCGAGGCGCGGCGGAACATCGCCAGCAAGGCGTCCTCCGGCCATTCCTGACAACTGACTTCGGCGATGATCTGCTGCGCTAAAACATCCAGCGGCGCGACCGGGATGTGCAGGGTGTCGAGTTCGCCTCGGCGCACGCAGTCGAGCAGGGCGGTGCATTCGATCAAGTCGTCGCGGGTGGTGGCGAACAATCGACCCTTGGGTGTGCCGCCCACCTGGTGCCCGGAGCGGCCAACACGTTGCAGAAAACCGGCGATAGAGCGCGGTGAGGCAATCTGGCAGACCAGATCGACTTCGCCGATATCGATGCCCAGTTCCAGCGAGGCGGTAGCGATCAATACCTGCAGTTCGCCGCGCTTGAGTCGTTGTTCGGCGTCCAGGCGAAACTCCTTCGCCAGACTGCCGTGATGCGCGGCTACGGCGTGTTTGCCCAGGCGTTCGCTGAGGTGCCGGCTCAGGCGTTCGGCCAGGCGCCGGGTGTTGACGAAAATCAGCGTGGTGCGGTGCACGCGCGCAAGTTCTGCGAGCCGGTCGTAGACCCGTTCCCAGACATCATTGGCCATGACGGCCGACAAGGGCACTGGCGGCACCTCAATACCCAGATCCCGTGGCCGGGCGTGGCCAATGTCAATAATTTCGCAGGGACGGTCGTGGCCGACGAGAAATTGCGCCACGGCTTCCACCGGTTTCTGCGTGGCGGACAGGCCTACGCGGGTCAGCGGTTCGCTGCATAACGCCTGCAGTCGCTCAAGGCTCAGGGCCAGATGACTGCCGCGTTTGCCGGCGGCCATCGCGTGGATTTCATCGATGATCACCGTGCGCGTGGTGCCGAGCATTTTTCGTCCCGATTCCGAACCGAGCAGCACGTAGAGCGATTCCGGGGTGGTCACCAGAATGTGCGGCGCGGTCTTGCGCATGGCCGCGCGTTCTTTTTGCGGGGTGTCGCCAGTGCGCACGGCGGTGGTGATTGCCAGCCCAGGCAGATTCATCTGCCGCAGGTGTTCGGTGATCCCCGCCAATGGGTTTTGCAGGTTGATGCGAATGTCGTTGGAAAGCGCCTTCAGTGGCGAGACGTAGACCACCAGGGTTTCGTCGGGCAGGCCGTCGGGATCTTCCAGGCCTCGGTGGACGAGGTCGTCGAGCACGGCCAGAAACGCAGTGAGGGTTTTGCCGGAGCCGGTGGGCGCGGCGATCAGCGTCGAACGGCGCTGGCGGATCAACGGCCATGCGCGGGCCTGGGCGGCGGTGACCGTCGCGAATGTGTTGCTGAACCAGGCACTGACGGCGGGGTGAAAGCCTGCCAGGGCCGCGTCCGTGGGGATGGGCAGATTCATGGCTTAAGTTATGCGGGCGCGGGTGTGAAGATGCAAGTACCGTTCGGGCCTCATCGCGAGCAGGCTCACTCCTACAGGGGAATGCATTTCAATTGTAGGAGTGAGCCTGCTCGCGATGGCGCCAGTCGAAGCGCTACAAATATCCGGGATGTACACTTTACGGATGACGGTTGCGCACTAAACCCGCAAAATGCAACGATTCCGGCAATTATCGACGACGGTTTCACAAGAACCGTCGCTAAAGCCATCGTTCCAATCAGACTGGGCCTGCTGACTCTATGCGAATGCGCCTTATGTTACTGGGCGGCGGAAATGCCCTTGGGCAGGCGCTGATTCGCCTCGGTGCAGAGGAAGACATCGGTTTCCTCGCCCCCCGCCCGCCCGAAAACGGCTGGGATGCCGCGAGCCTGACCCAATTGCTCGACGACACCCGTCCCGATGCATTGATCAACCTCGCCTACTATTTCGACTGGTTCCAGGCCGAAACCGTCAGCGAAAGCCGCATGGCCGGGCAGGAACGTGCGATCGAGCGTCTGGCCGAACTGTGCCAGCACCACAACATCGTCCTCGTGCAGCCCTCCAGTTATCGGGTGTTCGATGGTTCGCGGGCCACGGCGTACAGCGAAAAAGACGAACCGGTACCATTGGGCCTGCGCGGTCAGGCGTTGTGGCGAATTGAACAAAGTGTGCGCGCCACTTGCCCGCAACACGTTTTGCTACGATTTGGCTGGTTGCTCGACGACAGCCCGGAGGGCACCCTCGGGCGCTTCCTCGCTCGTGCCGAGCAGCCAGAAGAATTGCTCCTGGCCGATGATCGCCGGGGTAACCCGACGCCGGTCGATGACGCCGCACGGGTGATTATTTCCGTGCTCAAGCAACTCGATTGCGCCGCGCCACTGTGGGGCACTTACCACTACGCCGGCCACGAAGCGACCACACCGCTGGCGCTGGGTCAGGCGATTCTGACCGAAGCGCGCAGCCTGCACGCCCTAGCGATCGAAGCACCAACCGCCCAGGCTCACGCCGCGCGACCGGACGCTGCCGAAGAGCCGCAACACGCGGTGCTGGCCTGCAAGAAAATTCTGCACACTTTCGGGATTAAACCGCGCGCCTGGCGCGCCGCACTCCCGGGCTTACTGGATAGGTTCTACCGTCATGGCTGAAGGGACTGTTTTAATCACCGGCGGAGCCGGCTTCATTGGCTCGCACCTGACCGACGCCTTGCTTGCCAAGGGGCATTCGGTGCGCATTCTCGACGATCTGTCGACCGGCAAGCGCAGCAACCTGCCGCTGGATAATCCGCAGGTTGAGCTGATTGTCGGCGATGTCGCCGATGCGACGCTGGTGGCCAGAGCCATGCAAGGCTGCAGCGCAGTCGCTCACCTGGCGGCCGTGGCGTCGGTGCAGGCCTCGGTGGACGATCCGGTGAAAACTCACCAGAGCAACTTCATCGGCACGCTGAATGTCTGCGAAGCCATGCGTCTGGCCGGGGTCAAGCGCGTGTTGTACGCCTCCAGCGCGGCGGTGTACGGCAACAACGGTGAGGGTGAGTCGATAGATGAAGACACGCCCAAAGCGCCGCTGACGCCTTACGCCTCGGACAAACTGGCGGGCGAACATTATTTCGATTTCTATCGCCGCCAGCATGGCCTGGAGCCGGTGATTTTTCGCTTCTTCAACATCTTCGGCCCGCGCCAGGATCCGTCCTCGCCGTACTCCGGGGTGATCAGCATCTTCAGCGAACGCGCGCAGAAAGGTCTGCCGATTACTGTTTTCGGTGATGGTGAGCAGACGCGTGATTTCCTCTATGTCGAAGATTTGGTCGATCTGCTGGTGCAGGGGATCGAAAAGCCTGAGGTGGACGTCGGCCCGGTGAACGTCGGCTGGAATCAGGCGATGAGCCTTAAGCAGATGCTTGAGGCCCTGCAAGCGGTGGTCGGTGAATTGCCGCCCATCAGTTATGGGCCGGCGCGTTCCGGCGACATTCGGCATTCGCGGGCGAACAATGCTCGCTTGCTGGAGCGCTTCAAGCTGCCGCAGCAGACGCCGATGAGTGTGGGTTTGGCGCGGTTGCTCGGTCGCTCCTGAAAAGCCCCTCACCCTAGCCCTCTCCCAGAGGGAGAGGGGACTGACCGAGGTGTTTGGACGAGATACATCGACCTGAAATATCGAGTCGAACTCGGATTTGAAAAGCACACAAATCGGCTCCCTCTCCCCCTCTCCCTGAGGGAGAGGGCTGGGGTGAGGGGGGAGATCCAACTCACGCCACAGGTTTCCAGCGGACATGAAAAAGGCGCCCTTTGACAGGCGCCTTTTTCACGGCCGGAATATGTCGCTACTCCTGTGGCAAGGGGATGTTATCCCCCGATCAACTGCATACGGTCGCCGTCAGTTCTATGCCTGCTCGCCACCAAGCCTCATTCACCACCACGTGAACGTTCGAAACTCGACTTAGAACTTATAGCCCAAGCCAACCATGTAGATGAACGGATCGACATCGACGTTGACCCGTGCGCGAGTGCCCGGCGCAACGGCGTTGTTCTCGACGGTGGCGCGAGTATCGATGTCGATGTAACGCACTTGGGCGTTGAGCATGATGTTGTCGGTCAGCATGTAGTCTGCGCCGACCTGCCAGGCCAGACCCCAGGAGTTTTTCGCCTTGAAGTTGCTGAAACCGTTGGCGCTGGCTTCGCTGCCGACGTGTTCGTCATAGATCCAGGTGTAGTTGATACCGCCACCGACATACGGCTGGAACGGCGACTTCGAATCCAGCGGGTAGTAGACGACGCTGAGGGTCGGCGGCAGGTGTTTCAGGGTGCCGAGCTTGCCGTTGGCCGCTGGCAGGGCAGTACCCTTGAGTTTGACGTCATGCTCGAACGGCGTGGCCGCGAGCAACTCGAGGCCGACGTGATCGGTAAGCATGTAAGCGAAGTTCAGACCCAATTGAGTGTCGCTGCTCATGGTCGCCTTGCCGCCCAGATTGGTGCCGCTCAGCGGACCCTGATCAACCTTGACGCTGGAGCTGTCGGCTTTCGGGTTGACGGTGATCGCACCGGCGCGGATGAGGATGTCACCGGCTTCGTGGGCGTGGGCGAGCGGGGCTGCGAGCGCAAGGGCAAACAGCGAGGCGCTGAGCAAGGACTTGTTCATGGGGGCTCCGAAAGGACGTTAGAAATGTCTGATGTCCTATGGTACGAAGCCAACTGATACGGTCTTTTGACTCAGCTCAATGAAACAGTGAAGGGGCGGGTTTCTGTGGAACCTTTGAGGGCCCCATCGCTGGCAAGCCAGCTCCCACAGGTTTTGTTGTTGATCACAAAATTTGTGAGCGACTCAATCACTGTGGGAGCTGGCTTGCCAGCGATGGGGCCCTTGCAAACAGCACAAAACTACCGGGATTCACTCCGGCAGTTCATACACATAAATCTTGTCGGCATCCATCTGATACCCGGCATCCGCCAGTTCGCTGCTCGACGCCTTGACCTGCAACGGTCCCTCCACCCAATACGGCTGATACAGCTCATCAAGCTTCACGCCCAACTCGCTTTTCACATGCACAATCTGGTTCGACGGCGGGGGCGGCACGTGGATGCAGGCGCCGAAATACGGCACCAGCAAAAAGTCCGTGGTGCGTCCTTCTTCATTGACTTCCAGCGGCACGATATAACCCGGCAAACGAATGTTCTGACCGTCGAGGGACTTCACCACCGGCGCGTTCGGCAGGTCCTGCTTGGCCGCTGGCGCGGACTCGGCGGACAGCGCATCACTCATCTTCGACATGTCGTGCAGCGGGGTCATGTTCGGCACTTCCGGCGCGGCGTCCGGCGGAATCATTTCCGACCACGTCAGGTCTTTCGGCGCCGCTGCCCACACGGGCAGGGCGATCAGCAACAGCAGCGCGAGTACAGCGCGGGGCATGGTGAACATCCTCATAAACGGATCGACAGGCCATCGGCCAAGGATTGGCGATAAGCGCGCCAGGCCGGCACGCTGCCCATCAGCAGCGCGGCTGCCAGAATGCCACCGAGCAGCGTCCATTCATACTCGCTCGGCCACGCCAGCGGCAGGTACAGACCGTAATTGGCCTGCACGTAACCCTGGGCGGCGGCGATGCCGATGTACAACAATGCCACGCCGGCAATCACCCCGGTCAGCGCCAGAGCAAACGCTTCCAGCACCAGCAGACTCGCGATGTGCCACGGTCGCGCCCCGACCGAACGCAGAATCGCCATCTCGCGGCGCCGTTCGTTGAGGCTGGTGAGAATCGCCGTGAGCATGCCGATCAACCCGGTCAACACCACAAACAACGAGACCACGAACAGCGCTTTTTCAGCGGTGCTCATCAGGCTCCACAACTCCTGCAAGGCTACACCCGGCAGAATCGCCAGCATCGGTTCGCCACGGAATTCGTTGATCTCGCGTTGCAGGGCGAAGGTGGAAATCTTGCTGTTGAGGCCGAGCATGAATGCGGTGATCGCTTGCGGCGTCAGGTCCATGTTGCGTGCCTGATCGGCGGTTATTCGGCCATTACCTCGCGCCGGCACGCCGTTGTGCCAGTCGATATGAATCGCCTCCATGCCGCCGAGGCTGATGTGCAGCGTGCGATCGACCGGGGTGCCGGTGCGCTTGAGAATGCCGACCACAGTGAACGGTTTGTCGTCGTGCTTGACCAGACTGATCGCGGCCACGCCGTGGGCCAGCACCAGTTTGTCACCGAGCTTGTAATGCAGCGCATCGGCCACTTCCGCACCGAGCACCACTTCAAAAGGATCGCTGGCAAACGCACGACCGTCCGCCAGTTGCAGATGCTGCTGGCGACCGTACTGGTAATGCTCGAAGTAGGCTTCGGTAGTGCCCATCACTCGGTAGCCACGATGGGAGTCGCCGAGGGACATCGGGATCGCCCACTTCACTTTCGGGTTGCTGGCGAAGTGTTCGAAGCTGTCCCAGCGGATGTTGTTGGTGGCGTTGCCGATGCGGAACACCGAGTACAGCAACAGGTTCACCGAGCCGGAACGGGCACCAACGATGAGGTCGGTGCCGCTGATAGTACTGGCGAAACTGGCTTTGGCCTCGGTGCGCACCCGCTCAACGGCGAGCAACAGACACACCGAGAGGGCGATGGCAAAAGCCGTGAGCAAAGCGGTGAAGCGGCGGTTGGCCAGGCTGGCCATGGCCAGACGAAACAGATACATCTCAGACCTCGGCAGACGTGGCGGCGCGATTGAGTTCGGCCAGGGACAGGTGACGGTCGAACAGCGGCGCCAGGCTCTGGTCGTGGCTGACGAACAGCAGACTCGATCCGGCCTCGCGGCATTCGGCGAACAGCAGGCGGATGAAGTTTTCCCGGGCGTCGTAATCCAGCGCCGAGGTCGGTTCGTCGGCGATCACCAGCTCAGGCTGACCGATCAAGGCACGCGCGGCAGCGACCCGCTGCTGTTGGCCGATCGACAGCGAATCGGCGCGACGGCTGAGGATGCTTTCATCCTTTAAACCGAGGTGGGCGAGCAGGGTGGCGGCGGCTTGATCGACGCTGCCGTGGCGCTGTTTCGCCCGTTGCGCGCGCAGCTTGGAAAAGTGACACGGCAGCTCGACGTTTTCGCGTACCGAGAGAAACGGCAGCAGGTTGAATTGCTGGAAGATGTAGCCGGTGTGGTCGACACGGAAGGTATCGCGAGCGCCGGCGGAGAGTTCGGTGAGTTCCTGGCCGAGCAGGCGAATGCTGCCGCGACCGGGCTTCTGCACGCCACCGAGCAGGCCGAGCAGGGTGGTCTTGCCGCTGCCGCTGGGGCCTTTGAGGAACAGGGTTTCGCCGGCTTCCAGACGAAACCCCGGAATGTCCAGCAGCGGCGGATGACCGGGCCAGTTGAAGCCCAGGTCGGACAGTTCGATGAGTGCTTGGGTCATGGCACCAGTTTCATGGTTGTACACGGACCCCTGTATGAGCTGCCGGAGGCTGCGATCTTTTGATCTTGGTTTTTTACAATCAAAAGATCGCAGCCTCGTTTCACTCGACAGCTCCTACAGGGGATTTTCGGTGTTATCAGAATTTCAGCGAGGCAGCCTTGGCCGTCACTTCGGTACCTTGCTGGCCGCTGGCGCTGATCAGTTGTACCTGAATTTTCTGCGTCGCCGGGAAGGTATTGAAGACATTAGCCAGATCCAGCGTCTTCAACGCACCCGGTGTGGCGCAGTTGAATTGGTAATGCGCGTGGATTTCGCTGTGGTCGTGGTGATGCTCGTGACCATCCTTGTCCGCTTCATCGTCGTCATGGTCATCGGCATCCGGCTTGTCGCCGAACAACGGGCTTTCCAGTTCCTGACTGACCACTTTGCAACCGGCAGCAGTGGGCAGGCTGAACAGGGTCAGCGGCTTTTCCAGTTGCGCACGGGCTGCAGCGACTTTGGCCTTGTCGGCGTCCGTGGTCGCAACGTGTTCGAAACCAACGAGGTTCATCGCCGGGCTTTCCAGCTCAAGCTCCAGGGTCTGGCCATCGAGTGCAGCATTCAGGCGACCAACGCCATGTTCATGCGCGCCGAGGCTGCCGTGTTCATGGTCGTGATCGTGGTCATGCTCATCGGCAGCATGGGCGATGGCCAGCGGCAACAGGGCAAACGGCAAAGCGAGCAGCAGACGACGCATGGCGGTCTCCGGGAAGTAAAGTGAAGAGTTTGTTATGTAATCTTATAACGAAAGTGCGCAGAGTTTGCCCGTGCGCTTGGCGTTGCACAAGTCCCGTGGGAGCATGCACGTCAGAAAAGTGCGGGAGCGAACTCAATGTTGCGGATACGCGGAACCGTCGGCGATGTGCCGGTGGACTTGACGGTGGAACTGGATGACGGCGACTGGGCGAAGCTCGGTTCGGCACTGAATGGGCAGGCGCCGGTAGCTCAATCTGAGGCGGTCGCGTCCGCCCCGGCGGCGAAACCGCTGAATCAGGACGATGCCTTGTGGCAACTGGCCAAGGATCTGTTGCGCAAGGCCGGGCAGCTCAGCGGGCCGGATCTGCTTGATCAACTGGAAGGGCTGACCGGCAGCGCGGCGTTGGGCAAACGCTTGCTGGTGCGCCTGCGCCACAGTGCGGACGTGAAAGTGGTGAGCGGCGGGGATACGCCGCTCTACAGCTGGATCGAGTGAACCGCAAAAGATCGCAGCCAGCGGCATCTCCTACAAGGGTGTAGACGATCCCAATGTAGGAGCTGCCGCAGACTGCGATCTTTTGATCTTAATAAAGTGCAGCAAACATCTTGCGGCGGTACATCGTCACCAACGGATGATCATTGCCCAGCAGCTCGAACACTTGCAGTAAGGTCTTGTGCGGCAGACCTTCGCCATAGTTGCGGTTGCGGACGAACAGCTTGAGCAAAGCATCCAGCGCCGCTTCGTACTGCTGACGCGCCAGTTGCTGGATCGCCAGTTGATACGCCGCCTCATCGTCCTGCGGATCTTTCGCCAGGCGCGCTTTCAGATCGGCGGCATCCGGCAGATCACGCGCCAGGCCAAGGAATTTGATCTGTGCCTTGGCTCCGGCCAGTGCAGCCTTGTGCTCATCACTCTTGACCGCATCCAGCACGGTTTGCGCTTCATCCAGTTCGCCGCGCTCAGTCAGGCAACGCGCGTAGAGGATCAGTGCCTTGGCGTTTGTGTTGTCCTCAGTGAGCATCACCACCAGTGCCGCTTCGGCATCGGCGTAACGGCCG
Organism: Pseudomonas sp. Irchel s3a12; assembly: GCF_900187485.1. Classification (NCBI taxonomy): domain Bacteria; kingdom Pseudomonadati; phylum Pseudomonadota; class Gammaproteobacteria; order Pseudomonadales; family Pseudomonadaceae; genus Pseudomonas; species Pseudomonas sp. Irchel s3a12. The sequence goes on along the minus strand of NZ_FYDN01000007.1, from coordinate 260,907 downwards.
TCATCGAACAACGCTTGAGCCTGCTCGAACGGATCGGCTTCGGCCGGTGGCGGCATCTGCACATGCGGCTCAAGCAGGGCGCGCACGGCGGATTCCGGTTGTGCACCGGCAAAACCGTCGACCGGTTGGCCGTCCTTGAACAGCACCACGGTCGGCAGGCTGCGAATACCGAAGCGGGCGACGATGTCCTGCTCGATGTCGCAGTTGACCTTGGCCAGCAGCAATTCGCCCTGATAGCTCTCGGCAATGCCTTGCAGCATCGGCATCAGCGCCTTGCATGGCGCACACCATTCGGCCCAGAAATCCACCAGCACCGGTTTGTTGAAGGAAGCCTCGATCACCGACTGGTCGAAATCGGCCGTCGTGGCGTCGAAGATGTATGGCGTTTGCTGACTCATGGGGGATCTCGTCAAAGCGTTAATGAACGCACTATAAGCGGTGGCGCAAAAGATCGCAGCCTTCGGCAGCTCCTACAGGTTCAGCGTCCGCCCGCAATATAGACGACAAAGCCGATCACTGTAGGAGCTGCCGAAGGCTGCGATCTTTTAACGATTCCAATCACGCCGCGCGTGGTACAGGCTGACATGCCGAAATTCCTCAGGCTCCGCCAGATCCGGCAACGTCATCGCCTCAAGCATTTCAATCCGCTGATACAACGGATGGCGAAAATCCCGAACCCGCGAATCCGCCACCAGCGCCTCGCGGCCACGGCTCAAAAACGCATCGAGCAACGGCAGATTGGCCCGGTCATACAACACATCCGCCACCAGAATCAGATCAAACCGATCCGCCTCGGCAAAGAAATCCGTCGAGTAATTCATCCCTACGCCATTCAGCGTGGCATTCGCCCGACACGCGGAAATCGCCAGCGGATCCAGATCGCACGCCACGACTTCCAACGCGCCGGCCTTCACCGCCGCAATCCCGGCAATCCCGGAACCTGCGCCGAAATCCAGCACACGCTTGCCGCGCACCCACTCGGGAAATTCCGTCAGATAACGCGCCACCGCCAGACCGCTGGCCCAGCAGAAACCCCAATACGGTGGCTCATGCAAAATTCGCTGAATTTCTTCCTGGCTGAATTGGCGATCCATGTTGTCGCCATCGATCAGCCATAGCTGCAAATCAGTGTCCGGCAACGCACAGACCTTGAGTCTGGCGTCGCCGAGCAATTCACCTAACGCCTGTTGCAGGTCGAGCGGTGCATTCATGGTGCTTTGACAAATTGCAGTTGGCCCAGCGCCTGGGAGGTCGGCTGGCTGATGGTTTGCGACGGCAGATGCAGAATCAACTGACCGGACTGGCTGGCGCGGCCACGCAACTCAACCCGCGCACCGGCCGGGAACGCGTCCGGGTTGAAGCGCAGGCGGAACGGCAGGATCTGGTTGTTGCCGATCAGGCTGGAACTGGCGAGCAATTGTTGCGGGCGATCCTTTTCGTCGATCACCAGCAGCGCCAGTTCGACTTCGGCGCCGGCCGGCACGCCTTGCAGGGTGCCGCTCAATTCCCGTTGATAAGCCGGCAGCGGGCCAAGTTCGGCAGCCTCTTTGGCTTTTTTCTGCGCTTGCTGCGGGGCAGGTCCCGGTGTTGGCGGCTGGGGCTTGGGTGCATCGCTGCCACAGGCCACCAGCAGGCTGAAAAGACTGAGCAAAACGAGCGGACGTAACGGCATTGGATGCTCCAGCAAAATGAAATCCATGGATCAAACGATCATGTCGTTCTGTATACCGCAAAGCCTATGGCTTGTCTTGCCACCGGGATGCGCTACCATGGCCCTCCCTTTTTTTGTTGCCAGCCACCATGCACTGTCCCTTCTGCGGTGCCAACGACACCAAGGTCATCGACTCGCGTCTGGTCGCCGAGGGCGAACAGGTGCGCCGCCGGCGTGAATGCCTGGCCTGCGGCGAGCGTTTCACGACGTTCGAGACGGCCGAACTGGTGTTGCCGCGCCTGATCAAAACCGACGGCAGCCGCCAACCGTTCGACGAAGAAAAACTCCGCGCCGGGATGCAACGCGCCCTGGAGAAACGTCCGGTGAGCGTCGAGCGCCTCGAATCCTCCCTGGTTCACATCAAGCACAAGCTGCGCGCCACCGGCGAGCGCGAGGTCAAATCCCTCGTGGTCGGCGAACTGGTGATGGCTGAGTTGCAAAAGCTTGATGAAGTCGCCTACATCCGTTTCGCGTCGGTGTACAAACGCTTCCAGGACCTCAATGAATTCCGCGAAGAAATCGACCGCCTCGCCCGCGAACCGGTGAAAGAATGACCAGCGCCGGCGAGCAGGCCATCCTCGACGCTCACTTCATGGCGCGCGCGCTGGAACTGGCGCGCAAAGGTCACTACACCACGCACCCCAATCCTCGGGTCGGTTGCGTGGTGGTGCGTGACGGCCAGATCGTCGGCGAAGGCTGGCATGAACGTGCCGGCGAACCGCACGCCGAAGTCCATGCCCTGCGCGCCGCCGGTGAGCTGGCCCGGGGCGCGACTGCTTATGTAACTCTCGAACCGTGCAGCCACCATGGCCGCACGCCGCCGTGTGCCGATGCGCTGGTGAATGCTGGCGTAGGCCGCGTGGTCGCAGCGATGCGTGATCCGAATCCACAAGTGGCTGGGCGTGGTTTGCAGCGTCTGGCCGATGCCGGCATCGCCACTGAAAGCGGTGTGCTCGAAGCCGAAGCGCGCAAGCTCAACCAAGGTTTTCTGAAACGCATGGAACACGGCTTGCCGTTCGTGCGGGTCAAGTTGGCCATGAGCCTCGACGGTCGCACGGCGATGGAAAGCGGCGAGAGCCAATGGATCACCAGCCCGGCCGCGCGTTCAGCCGTCCAGCGTCTGCGTGCTCAGGCCGCCGTGGTCCTGACCGGCGCCGACACCGTGCTGGCCGATGGCGCGCGTTTGACCGTGCGCGCCGACGAGTTGGGTCTGGATGCCGAGCAAACCGCGCTGGCCATGAGCCGACCGCCGCTGCGCGTGCTGATCGACGGGCGCCTGCGGGTGCCGCTGGATGCACCGTTCTTCAAGGCTGGCCCGGCATTGGTCGCCACCTGTGTCGCGATCGAAGAGCAATACGCGCATGGCCCCGAGTGTCTGATCGTGCCGGGTGATGACGGTCAGGTCGATCTGCATCAATTGCTGATTGAACTGGCCAAGCGTGACGTCAACGAGGTGCTGGTCGAAGCCGGCCCGCGTCTGGCAGGAGCTTTTGCTCAACTCGGTCTGGTCGACGAATTCGTGATCTTCATCGCCGGCAAGTTCCTCGGCTCCACGGCGCGTCCGCTGCTGGACTGGCCGCTGGCTTATATGAAGGATGCGCCGGAGCTGAAAATCACTGAAATTCGCGCGGTGGGCGATGACTGGCGAGTCACTGCCATCCCTGTCCTTTCGGCGAGCGTATAATTCCCGGCCATCGCGTTAGCGCTGGCCCAGTTCTCAAGGAGAACCCCATGTTTACCGGCATCATCGAATCCATCGGCAGTATCCGCGCATTGACCCCAAAGGGCGGTGATGTGCGGGTCCACGTCGCCACCGGCAAGCTCGACCTGAGCGACGTCAAACTCGGCGACAGCATCGCGGTCAACGGCGTCTGCCTGACCGCCGTTGAGCTGCCGGGCGACGGCTTCGCCGCCGACGTCAGCCGTGAAACGCTGGACTGCACCGCCATGAACGACCTGAAAAGCGGCAGCCCGGTCAATCTGGAAAAAGCCCTGACCCCGACCACCCGTCTCGGCGGGCACCTGGTCAGCGGCCACGTCGACGGTGTCGGCGAAATCGTCTCGCGCAGCGACAATGCCCGCGCCGTGGAATTTCGCATTCGCGCGCCGAAGGAACTGGCCAAGTACATCGCCCATAAAGGCTCGATCACTGTCGACGGCACCAGCCTGACCGTGAACGCCGTCGATGGCGCCGAATTCATGCTGACGATCATTCCGCACACCCTGAGCGAAACCATCATGGCGTCGTACAAGCCAGGTCGCCGGGTGAATCTGGAAGTTGACTTGCTGGCGCGGTATCTGGAGCGTCTGCTCCTCGGCGACAAGGCCGCAGAGCCGAGCGCTGGTGGCATCACCGAAAGATTTCTGGCCGCCAACGGCTACCTCAAATCCTGACTGAAGGGGGTGCCTTGTGGCGCTCAATAGCATCGAAGAACTGGTTGAAGACATCCGCCAAGGCAAGATGGTCATCCTCATGGATGACGAAGACCGCGAGAACGAAGGCGACCTGATCATGGCTGCCGAATGCTGCCAGGCCGAGCACATCAACTTCATGGCCAAGCACGCCCGTGGTCTGATCTGCATGCCGATGAGCCGCGAGCGCTGCGAACTGTTGAAGCTGCCGCTGATGGCGCCGCGCAACGGTTCCGGTTTCGGCACCAAGTTCACCGTGTCGATCGAAGCCGCCGAAGGCGTAACCACTGGCATTTCCGCCGCCGACCGTGCGCGCACCGTGCAAGCGGCTGCCGCCAAAGACGCCAAGGCTGAAGACATCGTCAGCCCGGGTCATATTTTCCCGCTGATGGCCCAGGCTGGCGGCACCCTCGCTCGCGCCGGCCACACCGAAGCGGCTTGCGACCTCGCGCGCATGGCCGGTTTCGAGCCAAGTGGCGTGATCTGCGAAGTGATGAACGACGACGGCACCATGTCCCGTCGCGCTGAACTGGAAGCGTTCGCTGCTGAGCACAACATCAAGATCGGCACCATCGCCGACCTGATTCACTACCGGATGATCCATGAACGTACCGTTCAGCGGATTGCCGAGCAGCCACTGGACAGCGAACTGGGCCAATTCAACCTGGTGACCTATCGTGATTCGGTGGAAGGCGATGTGCACATGGCCCTTACGCTGGGCACTGTTTGCGCCGAAGAGCCGACCCTGGTTCGGGTGCACAACATGGATCCGCTGCGCGACCTGCTGATGGTCAAACAACCGGGCCGCTGGAGCCTGCGCGCCGCCATGGCTGCGGTCGCCGAGGCTGGCAGCGGTGTCGTGTTGTTGCTTGGTCACCCGCTCGATGGCGATGTGCTGCTGGCACATATCCGTGAAACGGGTGAGCAGGCAGCGCCGAAAAAACCGACCACTTACAGCATCGTCGGTGCCGGTTCGCAGATCCTGCGTGACCTCGGTGTGCGCAAAATGCGTTTGATGTCTGCGCCAATGAAATTTAATGCGATATCCGGTTTCGATCTGGAAGTTGTAGAATACGTGCCCTCCGAATAATGACCGGTTGTTTCCGATCTCCGATTCGCGGCAAATAAATCACTGAGGGACGCGTAGCAGACGCGTCCCGGCTCTTTAAGAGAACTGACGAATGACCCTGAAGACCATCGAAGGTACCTTCATCGCCCCTAAAGGCCGCTACGCTTTGGTAGTGGGCCGCTTCAACAGCTTCGTCGTTGAAAGCCTGGTCAGCGGTGCAGTTGATGCCCTGGTTCGCCACGGCGTGAGCGAAAGCGACATCACCATCATCCGCGCACCTGGCGCCTTCGAAATCCCGCTGGTTGCGCAGAAAGTCGCCCAGAAAGGTGAATTCGCAGCCATCATCGCCCTCGGCGCGGTCATTCGTGGCGGTACTCCGCACTTCGAATACGTGGCAGGCGAGTGCACCAAGGGTCTGGCCCAGGTGTCCATGGAGTTCGGCGTTCCGGTTGCCTTCGGCGTCCTGACCGTTGATTCCATCGAGCAAGCCATCGAACGTTCCGGCACCAAGGCCGGTAACAAAGGTGCCGAAGCTGCCCTGTCCGCTCTGGAAATGGTCAGCCTGCTGGCACAGTTGGAGGCCAAGTGATTAGCGACGAAAGCGATCGTTTCAACCCGCGCGAGCCGCGTCCAACCGACGCCGGCAAGCCTTCGAAAAGTGAAAAGCGCCGCGCTGCCCGTCAGTTGGCGACTCAAGCGTTGTACCAGCGCCACATGGCCAGTACTTCGCTGAACGAAATCGAAGCGCAGTTCCGCGTCGATAACGATTTCACCTTCGCCGATGCCAGCTACTTTCACGACATCCTGCACGGTGTTCCGGCCAGTCTGACCGAGATCGACACTGCGCTGGCGCCGTGCCTGGACCTGACCATCGAAGAGCTCGACCCGGTTGAACTGTGTGTACTGCGCCTGTCGACCTGGGAACTGCTCAAGCGCGTCGACGTGCCGTACCGCGTTGTGATCAACGAAGGGATCGAACTGGCGAAAGTCTACGGTTCGACCGACGGTCACAAGTTCGTCAACGGTGTGCTCGACAAGCTGGCTCCGCGCCTGCGTGAAGCTGAAGTGAAGGCGTTCAAGCGCTGAAACGCGCTTGATACTTCAATGGGCGAGTTTGAGCTGATCCGTAACTTCTTCGCCGCCGCGCCTTGTGCGCAGGGCGGCGAAGGCGTTGCGCTGGGGATCGGCGATGACTGCGCCTTGCTCGCTGTTCCCCTTGGGGAACAGTTGGCGATCTCTACCGATACGCTGGTGGCCGGTGTGCATTTCGCCGACCCCTGCGATCCGTTTCTGCTCGGTCAGCGCTCGCTGGCCGTTGCGGTCAGCGATCTGGCCGCCATGGGCGCCACACCCGTTGCCTTTACCCTTGCCCTGACTGTGCCGACGGTGACTGCTGATTGGCTGCAAGCCTATGCCGGCGGATTGAACCGCATGGCGCAGAGTTGCGGCGTCGCGCTGGTGGGCGGCGATACCACGCGCGGGCCGTTGAGCCTGACGGTGACGGTGTTCGGTCGCGTGCCTGCCGGTCAGGCGTTGACCCGCAGTGGCGCGCAACCGGGCGACTTGCTCTGTGTCGGTGGCGAACTTGGCAATGCGGCCGGCGCCTTGCCGCTGGTGCTCGGTCAGCGTGACGCCGAAGCGAACGTCGCCCAACCGCTGCTCGATCATTACTGGTCACCACAACCGCAACTCGCCCTCGGCCAGGCCCTGCGTGGCAAAGCCACCTCGGCGCTGGACATCTCCGATGGATTACTCGCCGACTGCGGCCATATCGCGCTGGCCTCAAAGGTCCGACTTGAGATTGAACGCGAGCGCGTACCGATGTCGGATGCATTAGTGGCGTTTCTCGGTCAGCGCGGCGCCGAGCGTGCTGCGCTGAGCGGTGGCGATGATTACGTGCTGGCGTTCACCTTGCCGTCTGTCGAGTTGCCGGCGCTGCTGGCCAATGGCTGGCCGATCCATGTGATCGGTCGAGTGTCCGAAGGTCAGGGCGTGGTCCTGCTGGATCGCGAAGGTCACGACATCACCCCGCAAATCCGGGGTTATCAACATTTTCAGGAGACACCGTGACAGATCACCCGAAACAGGTTCCGGCCGAATTCGTTCCGCCGTCGGTCTGGCGCAATCCCTGGCATTTCCTCGCGTTCGGCTTCGGTTCCGGCACCTTGCCCAAGGCGCCGGGAACGTGGGGCTCGCTGGTTGCGCTACCCTTTATCCCGTTATGGCAGATGTTGCCCGACTGGGGTTACTGGCTGATGCTCGGGATCACCATGCTGTTCGGCTTCTGGCTGTGCGGCAAAGTCGCTGACGATCTGCGGGTACACGACCACGAAGGCATCGTCTGGGACGAAATGGTCGGGATGTGGATCACCTTGTGGCTGGTGCCGGAAGGGTGGTACTGGTTGCTCGCGGGTTTCCTCGTATTCCGTTTCTTCGACATTCTCAAGCCATGGCCGATCCGCTGGATCGACCGGCACGTGCATGGCGGCGTCGGCATCATGCTCGACGACGTGTTGGCCGGCGTGTTCGCCTGGCTGGCCATGCAGGGACTGGTGTGGATTTTCGCCTGAGTCCAAGGGGTATCAGGGTCAAGTGAGGGGACTAGGGATGGCTCGACGTTGGTTGGCGCTAGTGGTTTTGGCTTTGCTGAGCACCGTGGCCGGTGCGCAGGAAGCAGCGCCGACGCCGACGGTCATCCATCTGGCCAGCGAAGACTGGGAAGACTACACCGCCGCTGATGGCCATGGCCTGGGCTGGGACGTGCTGCGCAAAGTGTTCGAACCGTCCGGGGTCAAGCTGGACATTCGCAGCGTGCCTTACACCCGCTCGGTCGGGCTGGTGCAGTTGAAGGAAGTCGATGCGCTGGTCGGCTCCTACCGCGACGAAGCCGAGCAGGTGTTGTACCCACACTGGAATTTCGATTCCGACCACATTTACGCATTGGGCCTGGCGAGTAATCCTGCACCTACCCAAGCGACGCTGGGCAGGTATCGCCTGGCCTGGGTGCGCGGTTATCGCTACGAAAACTTCTTGCCGAATATCAAGCGCTACAACCAGATTGAGCGGCGTACCGGGATCCTGTCGATGCTCAAGCAGGGGCGGGCGGATTACTACATCGATGCGTTGACCGAGATTGAGGCGGTGGTGAAAACCGCAGCCGATCCGGCGCAGTATCGCTATTCACACCTGGCCGAGCTGCCGCTGTTTCTCGGGTTTGCCGACACGCCACAGGCGCGAGCGCTGATGGCGCTGTATGACCAGCGTATGGAGCAGTTGGTGAAGAGCGGCGAGTTGAAGCCGATCTTCGAGAAGTGGCAGCAGCCGTATCCGTTCACTACCGGCGCGACGAATCCCCTGTAGGAGCTGCGGCACGCTGCGATCTTTTGATCTTGATCCTAAAAGCCGGATCAAAAGATCGCAGCCTCGTTTCACTCGACAGCTCCTACATGGATCCATGTCGACCGGGTTGTTATCAAACTTTTTGATCGTTATGCCCGATAATTCAGCCTAAGCGCCGGTAGGAACCTGCTGTTACAATGCCGGCCTGCGAATTTTCAGACTCTTTAGATCAGGAGCACACCGGTGCCTGTCGTCTTTGTCGCCGCTTCCAAGCTGCCAACGCCTTTTGCGCAATTCACCATGCACGGTTTTCTCGATGAAGCCACCGGCCGCGAGCACGTCGTGCTGAGCCTGGGTGAAATTGCCGACGGTGCCCCGGTACTCGGCCGGTTGCACTCCGAATGCCTGACCGGCGATGCCTTGTTCAGCCAGCGTTGCGACTGCGGTTCGCAACTGGAAGGCGCGCTTAAAGCCATCGCCCGTGAAGGCCGTGGTGTATTGCTGTACCTGCGTCAGGAAGGTCGTGGCATCGGTTTGTTGAACAAGATCCGTGCCTACGAACTGCAGGATGGCGGCGCCGACACCGTTGAAGCCAACGAGCGTCTGGGCTTTGCCGCTGACCAGCGTGACTACGCCATGTGCCTGCCGATGCTTGAGCATCTGGGCGTGAAATCCCTGCGCCTGATGACCAACAACCCGCGCAAGGTCAAAGCCTTGACCGATATGGGCATCACCGTCGCCGAGCGCGTGCCGTTGCACACCGGTCACAATCCGCACAACAAACTCTATCTGGCGACCAAGGCCAGCAAGCTCGACCACATGATGGGCAACGAGCATCAGGGCGAGGTCGATCGCGCGTGACGCGGGGTCAGGTGCGGCGCCGGTTATCGGTCGATTGGTGGAAATACCTCGCGCTGGCGCTGGTGCCGCTGTTCGTACTCAACGCGTTGTTCGGTCAGGGCAAAGGCATTCTGCCGGTGCTGGCGATGCCGTTCTTTATTGCCGGCGTGGCATCGATGTTTGTCAGCCTGAAGTTTTTTGGCCGTTATAAACATGCGCTGATCGCCACGCAAAAAGCTCTCGATACCCCCGATGAACCGGCCGCGTGGATTGCTCTCGCAGCCCGTCGTCGTGCGGCTTTTCTTGTGGCAGCCTTGCCGGCGTGGATTGGCGCACTGGCGGTGTTTGTCGGTCTTGAAGCCGTACCGTTGATGCTGCTGGCGTTGTCCACGGCAGTGCTGTTTTATCTCTACCGTATCCCGCGTCAACTCGGTTGATGCACCGCCTCTGGCTGGCGGTTCTGCTACTGGCCGTCAGTGGTTCTGCGCTGGCGCAACTGCGTGTGGTCAGCCTCGCGCCGTCCCTTTCTGAAATTGTCGTTGAGCTGGGTTCGGCAGATCTGTTGGTCGGTGTGCTGGATGCCGGTGAGCGGCCGGCTGAAATTGCCAGCGTCCCCTCTGTCGGCCGCTATGGCCAACTCGACATGGAACAGCTACTGAGCCTCAAACCTGATTTGTTGTTGCTGTGGCCCGGCAGTGTCGGCCCGGCGCAGCGTGATCAACTGAAGCGCCTGGGCATCCCGACCTTCGTCGCCGAACCGCATTCTTTAGAACAACTCACCACCCAGATTGAAGCCATTGCCGCGCAATTGGGGCGACCGGAGCGTGGAGTGAAACGGGCGGCGGCGTTGCGCCAACAACTCGCGGAGCTGCGCCAGCGCTATCGCCGGGAAGTGCCGTTGCGGGTGTTTTATCAGGTCTGGGACAAGCCGCTGTACACCGTCGGTGGCGGGCAAATCATCAGTGATGCGCTGGAGGTGTGCGGGGCGCGGAATGTGTTCAGCGATCTGAGTTTGCCGGCGCCGCAGGTGAGTATTGAGGCAGTGTTGCAGCGTGATCCTGAGGTGATTCTGGCGAGTGATCAGGCGCAACTGAATGCGTGGAAAACCTGGCCACAGGTGGCGGCGGTGAAGCAGGAAAAATTACTGTTGGTCACCGACAAAGGCCTCGAACGCCCAAGCGGCCAAATGATCAGCGCCACCGCCAAACTCTGCCAATTGATCGCGCCTGACCGCTGAAATCGCGGTGACCTCTTCGCGAGCAGGCTCGCTCCCACAGGAGGATTGCATTCCAAATGTGGGAGCGAGCCTGCTCGCGAAGGGGTCAGTCAAATCACCGAAAATTCAAATCAAAGCTGGGGAGTCCAAGTCACCCCAAACATCCACATCCGACCTTCCTCGCGATAACCATACTGGCTGCCGTCATAGCTGTAGTTCGCCCGGCTGTAACCTTTGTCGAAAACATTATCGACCTTCAGATCCAGCTTGATCTCGCGGTTCAACGCCCAACTGCTGCGCAAGCCGAACAACGCATAACCACCCAGTGGGTTTTCATTTGTCAGGTCGTCATAACTGCTGCTGACCGCCTGCCAACTGGCGCCGAAGCTGACTTGATCAAATTGCCGATCCAGATCCCAACTCAACGTGCGTCGCGCGCGCCGGGCCAGGGTGTGCCCAGTATTGCGATCACGCGGATCGATGATCGAAAGGCCAAGATTGCTCTGCCAGTCGAACAGTTCCTGCTTCAGCGCTGCTTCAAAACCGTTGATCCGCGCCGAAGCGACGTTTTCCGGGCGTGAGTTACTGCCGAAAATGATCGCGTCTTCCAGATCCGTACGATAGATCGACGCCTCCAGACGGCTGCTGTCAGTCAACTGACTGCGCCACTGCAACTCATAGCTTTTCGAGGTTTCCGGTTTCAAATCCGGGTTGCTGAAGTCGGGGTAGTACAGATCGTTGAAAGTCGGCGCACGAAAGCCTTCGCTGTAGCTCAGCAACAGATCATTGTCCGGATTCAGCGGCAGAGTGAACGTGCCACTCCAGGTGTTCTGGCTGCCGAATTGCTGGTTGTCGTCGTGACGCAGACCCAGTTCCGTGGAGAAGCTGTCGGCCTGATAGCGATGCTGGATGAATGCGGCGCGGTTCCAGCGGCTGTCTTCGTCGAATGCGGTGCTGCTGTTGACCCGGTCTTCGTACCAGTCGCCGCCGAGGATCAGGCTGTTGCGTGCGTCCAGTGTCAGGTCGTTCTGCCAGTTCACCGAGTCGCGGTAGGTGTTGAACACGGTGCGTTCGTCGCTGAGCTTGTCGAGGGTCTTCTCGCGATTCTCGGTATGGCCGACCTCGACGCGGGTTTTCCAGATCTCGTTGACCTGGGCATCGACGTAACTGCTGACGCTACTGACGTTGAAATCGCTGTACGGCTGCTGTTGGACCGATTCGAAGGTGTTCATGTCGAAGCGGCCGAACGGGTTGTCAAACTCGCTCTTGCCCCGGTTATCCAGCAGATTGGCGCCGACTTCGATGTCATCGGTCAGCGCATGACTCAGGCTCAGGCTGACGGATTTATTGCGGTAGGCGTCGTGATCGCCATCGCTTGGATACGACTCATGGGTACGATCAATCCCGGCAGTCTCATCGAGACTGGCGCCGAGATTGAAGCGGGTTTTCGCGTCGCCACCGGACAAGCCGAGGCTGCGTTCCCACGTTTGGTTGCTGCCGAAACCGACGTGCATCCGTGGCTGCAAACCTTGCTCAGTGCCGCGCCGGGTGAAGATCTGAATCACCCCGCCAATCGCATCGCTGCCGTAAATCACCGAACGCGAACCGCGCAGCACTTCCACCCGTTCGATTTGCTCGATGTTCAGATGCTGCAGGTTGCTGTCGCCGGAAGTGGAGCTGCCGATACGCTGGCCGTCAACCAACACCAGACTCTGCGCCGACTGCGTGCCGCGAATGTAGATCCCCGGCAGGCTGCCGCGCCCGCCGGCCTGCGCCACTTGCACACCAGGGACGCGCCTTAGCAGGTCCGGCACGTCACTCGGCTGCAGGCGGTCGATGTCTTCACGGGTGAACACGGTGTTGGCGGCGCTGCTGTCGTTGCGGGCTTCGACCTGGCGGTTGGCTGAGATCAGCATGTCCGGCAGCTTCAGGGCTTGGTCACGTTCGAAGGTATCGGCGAGGGCGTTGGCGGTCGGCAGCAGGAGGAAGGGCAGGGCGAGGCGCGAAAGTTTCATCGACAGTCCACTGGTGTTTCAGGTGTACACAAATCAAATGTGGGAGCGAGCCTGCTCGCGAATGCGGTGTATCAGTCAGCAATGTATTGACTGACAGTCCGCTTTCGCGAGCAGGCTCGCTCCCACAAGGGTAATGCGTTTATTTGTCGAGTAAGGCCAGACGCTCACGAATCGACGCTTCGATCCCCGCCTCATCCAGCCCGCACTCAGCCAGCATCTGCGCCGGTTTTGCGTGCTCGACGTAAACGTCAGGCAAACCCAGATGCAGCATCGACTTGAGGATGTTCTCCCGCGCGAGGAATTCACTGACCGCGCCACCGGCGCCGCCCATGATCGCGTTCTCCTCGATGGTCACCAGCAACTCATGACTGCCGGCAATCTCGCGCACCAACTCTTCATCCAGCGGTTTGACGAAACGCATGTCGACCACGGTGGCATCGAGTTTTTCAGCCACCTTCAGCGCCTCGGCCAGTTGCACACCGAACACCAGCAAAGCGACTTTGCTGCCCTGACGACGGACGATGCCTTTGCCGATTTCAATCGGCTCGAGGTCTTTGTCGATCGTCGCGTTCGGGCCGGTACCGCGTGGATAGCGCACAGCCGCCGGGCCGTTGTACAGGTGGCCGGTGGTGAGCATTTTGCGCAGTTCGTTTTCATCACTCGGGGTCATGATGACCATGCCCGGGATGCAACGCAGGTAGGACAGATCGAAGCTGCCAGCGTGGGTCGGGCCGTCTTCGCCCACCAGGCCAGCACGGTCGATGGCGAACAGCACGTCGAGGTTCTGCACCGCTACGTCATGCACCAGTTGGTCGTAACCGCGCTGGAGGAATGTCGAGTAGATCGCCACCACCGGTTTCGCGCCTTCGCAGGCCATGCCGGCAGCGAACGTCACCGCGTGCTGCTCGGCAATCGCCACGTCGAAGTAGCGCAGCGGGAAGCGTTCGCTGAACGCCACCAGATCCGAGCCTTCCTTCATCGCCGGGGTAATCCCGACCAGACGTGGATCCGCCGCCGCCATGTCGCACAGCCACTCGCCGAACACGGCCGAATACTTCGGTCCGCCAGTCTTTGTCGGCGCTGCGGCCGGGGCGTCCAGTGGTTCGAGTTTGGTGATCGCGTGGTAACCGATCGGGTCGACTTCCGCCGGGGCGAAGCCTTTGCCTTTCTTGGTGACGATGTGCAGGAACTGCGGGCCCTTCAGATCGCGCATGTTGCGCAGGGTGGCGATCAGGGTTGGCAAATCGTGGCCGTCGATCGGGCCGATGTAGTTCCAGCCCAGCTCTTCAAACAGCGTGCCGGGAACCAACATGCCTTTGGCGTATTCTTCGGTGCGGCGGGCGATTTCCCAGGCGCCGGGCAGGCGCGACAGGACTTTCTTGCTGCCCTCACGCATGCTCGCGTAGGTGCGGCTGGAAAGGATCTTCGCCAGATAATTCGACAGGCCACCGACATTGCGCGAGATCGACATGTCGTTGTCGTTGAGGATCACCAACATGTTGGCGTTGACTTCCGGCGCGTGGTTCAGCGCTTCGAAAGCCATGCCAGCGGTCAACGCGCCGTCGCCGATCACCGCAATCGCCTTGCGATCACTGTTTTGCAGGCGGGCGGCGATGGCCATGCCCAATGCTGCGCTGATCGAAGTGCTGGAGTGGCCGACGCCAAAGGTGTCGTACTCGCTCTCGGCGCGACGCGGGAACGCGGCGATGCCGTCCTTCTGGCGCAGCGATTCCATGCGCGTGCGGCGACCGGTGAGGATCTTGTGCGGATACGCCTGATGACCCACGTCCCACACCAGCCGGTCGTCCGGGGTGTCGAAGACGTAATGCAACGCGATGGTCAGCTCGATGACGCCCAGGCCGGCACCGAAATGCCCACCGGTCTGGCCGACCGTGTAGAGCAATTCCAGGCGCAACTCATCAGCCAGGGTTTCCAGCTCGGCTTCGCCTAACCGGCGCAGGCCGTCCGGCGTGTTCGCGCGGTCGAGCAGGGGCGTGGTCGGGCGCTTGCGGGGAATCTCATGAAACGTCGTGGGCATCAGGCGAATCGTTATAGGTATAAAAGATGCGGCAGTTTACCTGATGCATCGCCCCCTGCCCACGCGTTGGTCTTTTTTGGCTGATTCGCCGTCAGTTGCGGCGCTCGACGATATACCGGGCCAGCTCGCGCAAGGGTTCGGCGGCCGCGTCAAACGGTCGCAGGGCGTGCAGAGCCTGATCACGCAGTTCCAGCGCGTAAGCCTTGGCGGCGTCGAGGCCGAGCAGCGCCGGGTAGGTCGGCTTGTCGCGGGCGATGTCGGCGCCTTGGCGTTTGCCGAGGGTTTCGGTATCGCTTTCGACGTCGAGGATGTCGTCCTGCACCTGAAAGGCCAGACCGATGGCCTGTGCATAAGTCTGCAGGGCCTTGAGCTCATCCTTCTCGGCGCGGCCGCTGGCCAGGGCGCCGAGTTTGACGCTTACTTCGATCAGCGCGCCGGTCTTGTGCCGGTGCATCTGTTCGAGGGCTTTCTGGTCGAGTTTCAAGCCGACCGAACCAAGGTCGATGGCTTGACCGCCGACCATGCCTGCCGGGCCCGCAGCCTGGGCGAGGGCGGTGACCATTTGCAGGCGAATGTCGCTGCTGCAGTCGCTCAGGCGCGGGTCGAGCAGAGCGCTGAAGGCCAGGCTCTGCAAACCGTCACCGGCGAGGATCGCGCAGGCTTCATCGAATTTCTTGTGAGTGGTCGGCTGGCCGCGACGCAAGTCGTCGTCGTCCATCGCCGGCAAATCGTCGTGAACCAGCGAATAAGCGTGGATCAGCTCAACCGCGCAGGCTGCACCGTTGGCCTGTGCAGCGTTGCCACCGAGCGCTTCGCACGCGGCGTAGGCCAGCAGCGGACGCACGCGTTTGCCGCCGTTCATCACGCTGTAGCGCATGGCGTCATAAAGCCGCGCCAATTCCGGCAACGGCGCGTTGAACAGGGTTTCCAGAGCCGCGTTAACCCGGGTCTGGCTGGTCGCCGTGTACGCCGCAATCATTCTGGCTGTTCCGCGTCGAAGGGTTCCTCGGCGAGTTCGCCATCGCGCTCCAGCAGCACCTGCACCTTTTGCTCGGCTTGCGCCAGCGCTGCCTGGCAATCACGGGTCAGACCGATGCCCTGCTCGAAAGCGGTCAACGAGTCTTCCAGCGACAATTCACCGTTCTCCAGACGCTCGACCAATGTTTGCAGGTCGGCGAGGGACTGTTCGAAATCCAGTGCAGCTTTTTTGCGGGCCATGGCGGCGATTTCCGGTTGACGTTAAACCGGCGCGACACTAGCAGATAGGGGGGTTATGGGCAAATGAGCGGGCCGGCTCTCAAGGACAGAAATGGCTCTGTGCTGGGTGAGATTAATGTGTAGCTCTGTCGGGATAGTTGATCTGATAGCGGGTGCTACGACCCCCTCCCGGCAAGCGTTGAAGGCAACCTTTCTCCAGCAACTCCGCAAGGTGTCGGGTTGCTGTGGCCTTCGACACTTTCGCCACCGCTTGATATTGCCCGGCACTGATGCCGTGCTCAAAGCTCCGCTCGCCGCCGTCGAGCAGACGATTGAGCACTTTGACCTGCTCCGCCGAAAGTTCGGACTCGCGGTGTGCCTGCCAGAAACGCGTCTTGCCCAGCACGCTTTCAATGCGGGTGATGGCTTGTTGCAGACTGCGTAGCAAGGTTTGCAGGAACCATGTGAGCCATTCAGTGATGTCCAGTGTGGCTTTTTGACTCGATTCCAGAATCCGATAGTAGCCGGACCGATCATCCAGAATGCTCGCCGACATGGCGTAGAAACGGATGGCTTGCGCTTCGCCCTGTGCCAGCGCCAGATCAGTGATGGTGCGTGTCAGACGGCCGTTGCCATCGTCGAACGGATGCAAGGTGACGAACCAGAAATGGGCGATGCCCGCACGAAGCATCGGGTCCAGTGCTGTCTGATGCTGGCTGGCCTCGAACCATTGGAGAAATTGGTCGAGCTGCTGCTCAAGACCTTGGCGAGGTGGCGCCTCGAAATGAACTGTTGGACGATCAATGCGACCCGAAACCACCTGCATTGGCTCGTCAACGCGTAGCGCACCCACATGCATTGAGCGCGCAGTAAGGTCAGCCTCTTGATCGGGAAACAGCCATTGGTGCCATTCCAGCAAGCGCTCCAGTATCAACGGTTCGGCAAATCGACGGGTGGCATCAAGCATGAGTTGCGCCAGACCTTCACTGCGTTGGCTGACTTTATCGCCGTCGATCAACTCCAGGCCCAAACGTCGCGCCAAGGATGACCGCACGGAGCCGACATTCAGTTGCTCACCTTCGATGGCCGAAGACGTCACGATATTCTGCAAAAGGGCGTCCAGTTCGGTCTGAGCCCCCAAAGAGTCACCTACCGAACCGGCCATACCCATCAACTGACCTTGGGCCTGTACACACTCGCGCAACAACGGTGCCAGGCGTTCCGCCTGCCAGTTGAAGTCGGGCCAATCGGGCTGCTGCCAGATCCAGTAAGTTGCCATTCGTTGCCTGCCTTGAGTCCGTGAGCCGAATAGAAATGCTATTCGGCTCATTTTGTGAGCCGAATATGAGGCCTATTCGGCTCACCGTCCACCGGATTGGCTTGATTCCTACAGCAACAGCACATGTATCTGATTGTTAAAAAACCGCCGAATCGCTAATCTTCGCGCCTTCTACGACCCCATAGTCACGGGTCTTTCAGACGAAACGCAGTTTTCACCGCTGTGAAGTACCGAGGATCGGGTGCAAGGTTTCGTTCAGGCATGGCAGGAGGCATTACATGCGTTCATTTTTTTGGCTGCTGATCGGCCTGGCCTGCGCGCCCGCGCTGCTGGCGGCACCTACGGCCGAGTTGTCGGAGCCGGTCGGTGGCTGGCGTTACCACGGCCTGCTCGATCGCACGGAAAACCCGCAAGTCGCCTACCCGACGCCGCCGATCGATCGCGGCATCCAGCGCAATCGCACGATGATCCAGGGCCAGCTCAAAGCCATCGGCCACATGCGTCCGCCGCACAGTCTCGCGGTGAATGGCAATCCACTGAATCTGTACACCGACGACCAAGGCCGCTTTGCCCGGCCGTACGCGTTCGGCGCCGGCTCCAACAGCGTCGAGGTGATCAGTGCCGAGGGCCAGTCGCTCAAGCGCGTGCAATTTTATGAAGCAAATAACCTGCGCACGCCGGCGAGAATTCGTCTTGTCTTGGGCTGGGACGATCCGAAAGCCGAGCTCGATCTGCACATTGTCACGCCTGACGGTCAGCATGCGTTCTGGGCGCAGCCGGCGCTGAGCAATGGCGGCGGTCTCGACCCGGATGGCGTCGATGGTCCCGGCCCGGAAATGTTCACCATGACCGCGCCGCTGCATGGCACTTATCTGGTTTACGTCAACTATTGGGGCAACTTCGGCAACGGCGGCTATAACTTCGAGGAGACCAGCAACCAGAACGAGGTGATCACCTCGCAAATCACGCTGGTGCTCAACGAAAACACCGTCGATGAAAAACGCGAGACCTTCATCGTGCCCCTGCGGGCAATCGGTGATCTGCTGCTGGTAAAGACTTTCAACTATTAATAAGCATCCCGCTGCACGGATGAAATCGGGCTTTGAAAAGATGAGCGAAAACACTGTTACTTCGGCTGCCGACACGCCAGCGGCCAAACCTTCGCGGCGCTGGCCCTTGCTGCTGGCCGGGCTGTGCCTGGTGGCCGGCGTGGCGGGCGGTTTTGGCTGGCTGCTGCTCAAGCCCAAGGCGCCGCCGGCGGAATTGGCCAGTGACAAGCTCGGCCTCAGTCGTCCTGACGCGTTGCTGGAGACCCGCTCGCTGAGCCAGTTGCCCAAGGACTTGCTGACGGTGCCGTTCCTCAAGGCCACGCTGACCGAAGATTTCGTCTTCTATTACGAGACCCATGCTGATCGCCTCGGCTTGATCGGCAGTCTGCGCCGGATCATCTACGAGCATGATCTGAAGTTGCAGGACAGCCTGATCGAACAGCTTTTCGATCAACCGGCTGATGTCGCGCTGTGGCGTGGCGCGGATGGTCGCTTGAAGGATTTTCTGCTGGTGATGGATCGTGGTGGTCTGGCGAAACTGCTGGAGCCGCTGGCGAAAGTCGCGCTGGATGACACTCAGCTCAGTCAGATGGGCGAACTCAAGGTCGGCGGCGATAGCGTGCCGCTGTACCAACTGACCTATAACGCCAGCAAAGCGCTGCTGTTCGCTTCCCACGGCGACAAACTGGTAGTGCTGTCGAACCCGGCCAAGTATTACGACCCGGAAAGCGGCGTCTCCGAAGAATCGGGCCATGTCTCGCCACAAGCGCTGGCGGCGCTGCTCAATGGCGAAAAACTGTTCCCCGAAGCGTTCGGTCTGCCGGCGAAAGCCCCGGAAACCAAACAACGCTTGTCGGTCAACTCCAGCGTTCTGGCCATGGGCTATCAACGTTTCATCCCGAACTTCGCCGGGCTGCGCTTCGACATGGACGACAAGGGCTGGCACAGCTACCTCGCCATGGACGAGCTGGACAATCAGCCCGACTTCGATTTCAAACCGGTCTGGCAAGCAATGCCGCTGGGCGCCAGTGCCTGCGTAACCTTGCCGGTCGCGGCCGAACCGCAAAAACCATTGCTGGTAAAACTCGGCGCCGAAGAAGCGGTAGCGCAGACCCTCACCGAACATGTGGCCGGCGCGGCAGGCCTGTGCTGGTACGCCGACTCGCGGTTGTACACGCCATTGCTGGTGGCCAGTCTGAAAGACGAGGACAGCAGCAAGCTCGACGGTGATCTTGGCAAACTGTTCGGTTCGATGGTCGGTGCATTCGAAGCCAACGTCGAAGAAAACGTGTTCCCGGTAGTCGAGAAGCAAGAAGGCCAAAACCACGTCTGGCAGCGTCAGGTCAGCTCCAACTTTGGCCCTTATGCGGCGAAGACGGCGCAGAACCCGGACGCGATTTCCGGCAAGGCCTTCATGAAAGTCAGCCTCGCCCGTCACGGTTCGACGTTGCTGTTTTCCCTCGACGACAAACTGGTCGACAAGGCCCTCGGCACTCTCGACAAACGCTTCCCGCCGATGGCCGACGTTTTGCCCAAAGACGTGCTGATGCCGATCTACTTCGGCCCGGATTCGATGGCGCAACTGATGCAGCAGGAAACCCTCGACAGCCTGCCGCAGGACATGGAGCCGGTGTTCTACAACGCCGCGCAAACCTATCTGATTCCGAAACTGCGCACCCTCGGCGGCTACGGCAAATACGCGCTGACGCTGCCGGAAGGCAGCGAGCCTGACGGCCACTGGCAATGGTTGCCGCTGGAATGGAAAGCGCTGTGACGACACTGATCCGCAGCCTCGGCCTGCTCGCGCTGTTGCTCAGTGCGGGCGCCCGAGCCGTCGAAGCACCCGCACTCGATCCGGCGCAATCCCAGGTGTTTCGCGCCTGGTTCGTGCGCATCGCCCAAGAGCAACTGAGCCAAGGCCCAAGTCCGCGCTGGTATCAGCAGGACTGTGCCGGGCTGGTACGTTTCGCTGCCAACGAAGCGCTGAAAGTCCATGACGAAAAATGGCTGCGCAGCAATGGCCTGTCCAATCGCTACCTGCCGCCGGAGCTCTCGCTGAGCGACGATCAGCGCAAGCTCGCCCAGCAATGGCAGCAGGGCGGCGGCAAGGTCGGGCCGTACGTCAACGCGATCAAACTGATTCAGTTCAACAGCCATTTGGTCAGCCGTGACGTGTCGCAGGCGCGGCCCGGTGACCTGATGTTTTTCGATCAGGGCGACGACCAGCACCTGATGATCTGGATGGGCCGCTACATCGCCTATCACACCGGCACCACCACCCCGACTGACAACGGCATGCGTTCGGCAAGCCTGCAGCAACTCATGACATGGAAGGACACCCGATGGATACCCGACGCAGCCAACCCCAACTTCATCGGCGTCTATCGACTGAACTTTCTCTCCCAATGACCGGTGCCCGCATGTTGCGACTCTGCTCCCGAATTCCTTTGCTGCTGGCGCTGTTGCTGCCAGTGGCTACCGTCAGCGCCGAAGATTCGGTCGAGCCGAGCGGCTACACACCGGTCTCGGGCGAAAGCTTTTTCCTGCTGGCTGATAGCAGCTTTGCTGCTGATGAACAGGCAATGGTCCGTCTCGAAGCGCCGGGCCGTGACTATCGTCGTTTCCGCATGGAACCGTACGGCGGCGCCGACATTCGTGTGTACCGCATCGACAAGCCGCTGGATTTCCTCAAGCGCCAGAAGAACCTGCATCGCGTGGTCAGCGACGGCCAGTTCAAGGGTGAAGGCCTGTCCAACACCCTCGCGTACCTGTGGGACAACTGGTACCGCAAATCCCGTCGGGTGATGCAGCGCGCGTTCTCCTATGAGTCGCGCAAACAAGTCACCGAGGAAGTGCCGGAACTGAAGATGGGCAACGCCATGGTCGCGCCTACTCCGTATGACGCGCAGCCGCAATTCGCGTTGATTCCGGGTCTACCGGTGGTCAGCCAGTTCCGTTATCCGTTGTGGCAGGCCAAGCCGATTCAGCCGCCGGCCGGGGTCAATCTGGCCGGGTCTTCGAGCGATTTCGTCAGCGTCGCGCCGGGTAACGTTTATATCCCGTTGGGCAATCTGAAGCCGGGTCTGTATCTGGTCGAAGCGTTGATCGGCAAGTACCGCGCAACCACCATGGTGTTCGTCTCCAACACCGTCGCGGTGAGCAAGATTGCCGGCGATGAATTGCTGGTCTGGGCCGCGCGCAAACACGAAGGCAGTTCGGTACCGAAGGTCAATGTGCTGTGGACCGACGGCCTCGGCGTGATGAGCAGCGGTGCCACCGATACTGACGGTTTGCTGCGCCTGAAACATGTCAGCCCGGAGCGTTCGTTCGTCATCGGCGAGGACGAAGAGGGCGGGGTGTTCGTCTCCCAAAACTTCTATTACGACAGCGAAATCTACGACACCAAACTCTACGCGTTCACCGACCGGCCGCTGTATCGCCCGGGTGATTGGGTGTCGCTGAAGATCGTCGGTCGCGAGTTCAAGAATGCGCGGGACTCAGTGTTGCCAGGGGCTGCGGATGTCACGGTCAGCGTGCTTGACGCCACAGGCACTGAGTTGCAACACCTCGACCTGAAACTCGATTCGAAGGCCGGCACTCAGGGCCGCTTCCAGTTGCCGGACAACGCCGTGGCCGGGGGTTACGAGATCCGTTTCAACTATAAGGATCAGGCTTACAGCAGCGCCTTCCGTGTCGCCGAGTACATCAAGCCGCACTTCGAAATTTCGTTGAACCTGGCCAAGCAGGATTACCGCACTGGCGAACCGGTGAAGGGCAGCCTGGTGCTGCTGTACCCGGACGGCAAACCGGTGGCCAACGCTAAGTTGACCCTGAGCCTGCGCGCCCAGCAACTGTCGATGGTCGACAACGAGCTGCAATACCTCGGGCAATTCCCGGTGGAGCTGACCAGCACCGAACTGACCACCGACAGCAAGGGCAGCGCGACCCTCGACCTGCCGGCCGCCGACAAGCCGAGCCGCTACATGCTCACCGTGTTCGCCAGCGATGGCGCGGCGTATCGGGTCAAGACCACCAAGGAAATTCTAATCGACCGTGGCGCTGCGAGCTTCCGCCTGAGCGCGCCGCAACGCTTCAGTGCGGTCGGTGACAAGGTTGCGTTCAGCTACGCCAACGAGGGCGGCACCGAGCAAAGCAAAGCGGTGACGCCGAGCACCTATGGCTGGGTACGTCTGGAAGACCAGAGCACCGGTGAAGGCAAACTCGCAGCGACTGACAAGGGCTTCAGCATGGCCTTCGAACGCCCGGGTACCTACAACCTGACCTTGAAAGATCAACACGGTCGCGTGCTCGGTGCTACCGGGCATTCGGTCACTGGCGATGGCGTCAAAGCCGTGCCGGGCACCGTGGAAATCGTCCTCGACAAGCCTGAGTACAAGGCGGGCGATGAAGCGCTGGCGCTGATCACTTTCCCGGAGCCGGTCAGCGATGCATTGCTCTCGCTGGAACGCGACAAAGTCGAAGCCACCGCGCTGCTCGCCAAGGGCGGTGACTGGTTGAAACTGGAAAAACTCAGCGACACCCAATACCGCGCGCGCATCCCGGTGAAGGACAATTTTGCACCGAACCTGACCTTCTCCGTGCTCTACACCAAGGGTGGTCAGTACAGCTTCCAGAACGCCGGGATCAAAGTGGTCGCGCCGCAAATCGACGTGGCGATCAGCACCGACAAAGCGGTGTACCTGCCGGGCGACACGGTCACGGTTGACCTGGCCACCCAGTTCGCCGGCAAAGCAGTACCGGCGCATCTGACCGTTAGCGTCGTCGACGAAATGGTCTATGCGCTGCAACCGGAAGTCGCGCCGACCATTGACCAGTTCTTCTATCACCCGCGCCGTAACAACGTGCGCACCAGCGCCAGCCTGTCGTTCATCAGTTACGACGTCGCGTTGCCGGGCAGCCCCGGTGCACCGGGCAAAGCCAACCGCAGCGAGCGTGGTGTAAAAGTGCTGGAGCGGCCGCGTCGTGAGGACGTCGATACCGCTGCGTGGCAGCCGGAGTTGTTGTCCGGTGCCGACGGCAAAACCCGTTTCACCTTCAAGATGCCGGACTCGCTGACCCGCTGGCGCATCACTGCCCGCGCCATTGCCGATGACGGTCAGGTCGGGCAGAAGAAGCAGTTCGTGCGCTCGGAAAAACCGCTGTACCTGAAGTGGAGCGGGCCGAGCAAATTCCGTAAGGGCGATCAGCCGCAACTCGGCGTGTTCGCCTTCAGCCAAGCCGAGAAACCGGTCAAGGCTGAACTGGTCACTCACTATGCGGGCGCCGAACAGCGTCTGCCGGTGACCCTGAACAACGGCATCAATTATCTGCCGCTGCCGGCGTTCACATTGGCTTCCGGCGAATGGACGGCGGAGTTGGTGCAGGACGGCAAGACCGCCGACTCCCTCGCCGTGCGCCTGAGTGCGACCGGTGACGGCTGGCAAGTCACTCAGACTCAAAGCCTCGACGTGGCCAGCGGTGACACACCGTTGAGTCTGCCGGCCGACGCCACCGATATTCGCCTGCGTCTGGATGACAGCCCTCAAGCGTTGTTCCGCTCGGCACTCGATGATCTGCTCAGCTATCCGTATGGCGGCGTCGAGCAGACTGCCAGCCGGTTGCTGCCGTTGAGCATTGCCTATCCATCGCTGGCATCGAATCCACAGATTCGTGATCGCTTGCGCCTGATCATGCAGAACAGCCGTCTGCGTCTGGTGCAAATGGCCGGGCCGTCGGCGAGCTTCACCTGGTGGGGCTACGACGGTGAACCGGATGCGTTCCTCACGGCTTACGCTTACTACGCCGACTGGAACGCTAGCCAGGTGCTGGAATTGACCTTGCCGCCGGAGCATTGGCAGCGAGTGCTGGAGGTCTACGCCAAGCAAGCGCCGAACACGCCATTGCTGCAACGGGCGCTGATTCTGTCGTTTGCCAAGCAGATGCATTTGCCGGTGAACACCTTGCTCAGCGGCTTGATGGAGGATCTGGCCAAGGCCGGTGAAGGCAGCGCCGAAACCCTGATGGACGACGGCGAAGACAGTCTGGTGATGAGCGACCCGGATTCGGCCCTCGGTCTGGCGGCGGCGCGGGTATTGACCGCATCGTTGGCCACGCAGTCGAAGGTTACCTTGCCGGAAGCGTTCAATCGTCAGGTAGGGGCTGCGCAACAGCGTCTGGCGGTCAGTTCGCAGCCGTTCGCCGAGGCGCTGAACCTGTCGCTGCAAGCGTTCGATCAGGCGCGTGCTACGGCGTTGTTGCAACGTTTGCTGCCGCAGCAATCGACCCTCGAACGTGCGCTGGCGCTGACTTGGCTGCAACGCAGCATCGCCCAGGCGTCGCCGACCATTGCACTAACGCCGGGTGAAGGCTGGAAGAAGAACTACGGAGCCAGCGGCGAGATGTACTGGACGTGGCTGGGCGCGACGCCAGTGCCGAGCGTGTTGTCGGTGTCCGGTACGCAGGAGCGTCCGCTGCGCGCGGCGTTGAGTTTCCAGACCCAGCAACCTGCGGTCGATCCGATGGCCGTGACCATCACCCGTCGCCTGTCGCGACTGGTACCGGGCGACGAAGCGTTCACTTTCAAACTGGAGCCAATCGGCACCAAGCCGTTGTCCAGTGACAGTCTGTATCTGGACGAAGTGATCCTCACCAGCAAAGCGCCGAAACCGCTGCGTTACGGCATGCTCGAAGTGCCGCTGCCACCGGGCGCCGATGTTGAGCGCACGACGTGGGGCATCAAGTTGCAGGGCAAGGACGGCACCGAACCAACGGCGCTGGAGAAGGCGCGCTTCGAACCGGGGCAACTGGCCTACGCGGTGCCGGTGGATGCGCTGAGCGGCGAATTGCGCCTGCGTCATCTGGTGCGTTTCTCGCAGAAGGGCCAGTTCAACCTGCCGCCGGTGCGTTTCAAACAAGTCTACGCGCCGCAGCATCAGGCCCAGGAAGCAAAAGCCGCTCTCGGTCAGGTCACGGTCAACTGACATGAACCGGCCGCTGCTGTGGCTGCTGATGTGTGTGATACCTGCGCTGGCGACGGCGCAGGATGAGCCGTTGCGCGTGGCCTATAAGGGTGAGTTGTTATCGCTGAATCAGACGCAACTGATCGCTCGTGAACCGTTGCCGCAGACGCTCGATACCCCGTTGGGCAGTCTGTGGAAATTGTTCGTATACGCGTGGCTGGTCGATACCGGTGCGCGTGAGCCGGCCTATGAATGTCGCGGACAGTCGAAGGAAGAGGTTTATTGCTGCTCGGCGGGCGGCAGGATCGAGCGTGATCAGGCACTGGTGAAATCCTGCGGGTTGTATTTTGAACCTGCACGGTTGGGAATTGCGGCGGCGGAGTGGCGGACGTATTGGCAGGCGCGACAGGCGCCGTCGTGGTTGCTGGATTTGCCGTTGGTGCAACCGGCTCAACGGGTTTCCGTGGTTGAGTTGCTGAAGGTTCTCGTCTCGTTGCCGGCGCAGGATCAGGCGCGCCGAGTGCTGCTCGATGTGGTGCTGAATGCGGCGGACGGCAATGTCGTCGGTGAACTGGGCGGGCGCTTGCGGGTGAAAACCTGGAGCTGGCTCGGCGATCAGGATCCGCAGTCGCGCCAGGGTGGTTTCGCCGGTTGGACCGCGGACGGATCTCCGCTCTGGGCGGGTGGGCGTGGCACCAGCCAGATGGTTTTGCGCCATTACGGGCAGGCACTGGCGACTGTGTTGCCAGCGGCATGGCCGGCGGAAGCGGGGCGTTGTGTTGAAGTCGGGTTGTTCTCGCGTTATCCGGTTACGCGGGTTTTGACTGGCGAGCGGGTGGTGACTTCCGGCCCGTTACAAGGCGATTACCGCGTCGAATTCGCCAATGGCAACGCACTGGATATCCACAGCGATGGCGAACTGTTTCTGCTCAACGACAAACTCATCGCAAGGCTTGATCGCGAAGAATACGTCGCCCGCGTCCTTGAGCGTGAAGCCAAACCCGAACCCACCGAAGCGGCCAAAGCGCTGGCCGTGGCGATCCGCACCTATCTGCTGCAAAACGCCACGCGCAACGGCGATTGCCTGAGCATCGACGACAGCAGCAATCGCCAACGCGTCGCACCGCGACCGGCTTCGGCCGAATCCCGCAACATCGCTGCATGGACGGCAGACCTCGTGCTGGCCGGCAGCACCGTCACCTATCACTCCGATCAACCCGGCCCGGACAAACTCGCCTGGCAACAAGCCGTCGAGCAAGCTAATGCCGGTCAGCGTTACGACGCGATTCTGCTGCACGCCTACCCGCGCGCCAGCATCAGCCGCTGGGATAACCCGGTCGCCTCCTGCGAACCACTGCCCGCCGCGCAAGACTGGCTGCAGAAACAACGACGCGGCTGGCGCCCGAAACTGGAAAGCGAAACCGGCTACAACGAAGTCAGCACTTTCGCCGTGTGCAAACTGGCGTTCGGCAGACCCTTCGTCGACCGCGAACGCCAACGTATCTACGTGCGCGGCGTACTGACCCTGCAGGATCGCCTCGACCTGACCCACGAATATCTGCACCTGGCCTTTGAAGCTCACCCCAACGGCCAGGATGAAACCTACATCGAAGGGCTCGCCCGTCATCTTTTGCTGGAATAGACCATGACACTCCGTTATCCACAGGTCTTGCTGCTGCTCTGCACCTTGACTGCGCTCTCGCCAGCCATCGCTGCCGACGGCGTCAAACTCGACACCCCGATCGGCGGCTGGCGCAGCGGCGCACCCGAAGGCGAGGGCGAAAGCTTCCGCCAGACCGTCAATTACCCGGCCTCATCGGTCAACACCCCGGTCGGCCAGGCCAACACTGCCCGCATCAGCGGCGAGATCAAAGCTGCGCGGAAGGACAACGAACCCGGCCGCCTGATCGTCAATGGCCTGAGCATGCCGCTGAAAATCGATGACAGTGGCCGCTTCGACCGCCCGTTTTCCTTCCCCAACGGCAGCAACAGCGTCGAAGTGCGCAGCCCCGATGGTCAGCAACGTCATCGCACGCAGTTCCTCAACACCAGCGGCGGCGCCACCCCGGCGAAACTGCGCGTGTTGCTAGCGTGGGACAGCGACGGCACCGACCTCGACCTGCACCTCGTCACCCCCGACGGCGCGCACATCTGGTACGGCAACCGCGTCGCCGCCAACGGCGCCGGTCTGGACGTAGACGTGACCACCGGTTACGGCCCGGAAATCTTCGCCATGCCGGCGCCGATCAAGGGGCAGTATCTGGTGTATGTGAATTATTACGGCGGTGGGTATCGCGGGGATGATGAGGGTGGAGATGAGGCGGTACAGGCACTGACCACGGCGCAGGTGACGGTGATTACTGAAGAAGGGACGCCTAGCGAGAAGATGGAGACGTTTTTGATCCCGATGCGGGCGGTGGGGGAACTGACGTTGGTTAAGGCGTTTAGTTATCCGTGAGGGAATTGGGCTACGGGTTGCTGCCCAATTTCAGGTCGCAGACATTGGACCGACTCAGGGCAGGAGCGAAAGACGGTCCTGCGCAACCTCGTAAGCAGCTTCTCTCTCTCGCTTCCCGATTGCGATTACAAACACCACAATCTCTTGATCAAGGACCTGATAGATCAGGCGATAGCCAGCGCTTTTCAGCTTCACTTTGTAGCAATCCGGGAGCTCGCGAAGTCGATTGGCTTCTATTCGAGGATTCTCCAATACCTGTGTGAGCTTCTTCTTGAACTGGTGGCGAACCGTATCGCCGAGTTTGTTCCACTCCTTTAAAGCACGACGATCAAATTCAAGGTTATAGGTCATCCAGACTTACCTTGACTCGTTGAGGTGCCGCGAGGCGTTCGGTGACTACGGCTATGAGTACTTCATCTTCCTCGCTGAGCAATGCTGCTTTGAAGGGTAGCTTGCCTCGCTCGGCGACGTATTGGAGTGTCTGACGCAAAAGCTCTGAGGGGGTTACTCCCAGCTTTTCCAGTTCGGCGAAGGAGCGCTGCTTCAGATCATCGTCGATGCGAATGTTGATGGAGGCCATGATGAAATACCTGTAATGACGTTTGTCGTTACGGTACCAAGAGGCTCTTCTGTTCGACAAGCGCGAATTTATGTTTCAGACGGTAGGCCGGGTTTATTTCAGGCATTAAAAAGCCGGCTTGTGGCCGGCTTCTCGGGGACTGGCTTGGCCTATTTTTGGTAAGCCTTGCCAGCCTTCAAAACGTACGTCCGGATCTGCGTCCGGCTGTGGGACTTGGTCAGACGTTGGTCTGCCGCGTCGTGCGCTGTCTGAGCCGCGGGGCGGGTCGATGCGCAAATGTGGGGCGCAGGATACTGAGTTTTGCTGTGGATTCCCAGCCTGAAGTGCGGTTTAGAGCGACTTCTACGCCAGAAATCCGAGATTTGTACCGATTGTCCGGGCCTCTTCGCGAGCAGGCTCGCTCCCACAGGGATCGATGTTTGCCGACAGACCTCACCGTTTTCTAGAGAAACGGCACCACCGGCCGCCGCTTGCTCACGGTCGACCACCAGAACACCCAGCCCAATATATGAATCCTTTGCTCCTCGATCTGTGCCGGGCGGAAGACTTCGTCCGGGTATTCGGCGTTGTTGTGGCTGCGCAGGCGCAGGCCGTTGCCGGGCATGCGGTGCAGGTATTTGATGCGCAGCATGCCGTCGTGTTCGATGGCGTAGATCTCACCGTCGACGACCTGGGTCAGGCTGCGGTCGATGGCGACGATGGAGCCGTCTTCGATGCGTTCGGCCATGCTGTTGCCGATCATGTGCGCGCAGATGGCGTCGGCATGGCGGATTTCCAGTTGATCCAGTGGGGCGCGCAGCAGGCGAATGGACAGGTCCGGGTCCTGGATGACGT
Organism: Pseudomonas sp. Irchel s3a12; assembly: GCF_900187485.1. Lineage (NCBI taxonomy): Bacteria > Pseudomonadati > Pseudomonadota > Gammaproteobacteria > Pseudomonadales > Pseudomonadaceae > Pseudomonas > Pseudomonas sp. Irchel s3a12. The sequence goes on along the minus strand of NZ_FYDN01000007.1, from coordinate 231,911 downwards.
GGGTTTTGTCTGAGCCGTTGGTCAGGGGTGTTTCTTTGAAGAAGGCCAGTTCGATGTCGTTGGGATGGATGAATCGGTAGGCGCCCTGTGGATCGTGGGCGTCAAAGCTGTCGCCGTTGCTGGCCGGCGGAGTCAGGCTTGGCAGCTCTTTTGTGCCTTGGCCGGTTTTCAGCCATTCGCTGTTGACGGACAGCAGGCGTGAGACTTCTTCCATGCGATACGCCGGGACGCCCCGGGTGTACCAGTTGTGGACATTTTGGGCTTCCGTGCCCCAGAACTTTGCGAAACCCGTCGTCGAGATGTTCGCAGCTTCCAGGAGTGCCTTGAATCTTGGACCGCTAGTGTTCTTTCTCATAAACACGGAGTCTACGGCCGTGCCAGAGCGGTTTGAATAAACCAGACGTTCAAAAACGGGCTGAATTTTGCGACGGAATGTAAGACGATCTTGTGGGAAATTACACAGGCTAAAACTTTTCTGTAGTCCGTTATAAACGCTCTGTTTAAGGCGGCTATTACCAGGCACAAAAAACCCCGGATCAACCGGGGTTTTCTTCAAGCCTCACGCGTAGCGCAGGTGCTTAGCCCTTGTAGGCGGCAACCGACTTGGTGATCGCGTCGCGGGCGGCGTCTGCACCGGCCCAGCCTTCGATCTTGACCCATTTGCCTTTCTCGAGATCTTTGTAGTTCGCGAAGAAGTGCTCGATCTGCTGGATCAGCAGTGGCGGCAGGTCGGTGTATTCCTTCACATCGACGTACAGCTGGGACAGCTTGTCGTGTGGCACTGCGATGACTTTGGCATCGCCGCCGCCGTCGTCGGTCATGTTCAGGATGCCGACTGGACGGGCGCGGATTACCGAGCCTGGCGCAACCGGGTAAGGGGTCACAACCAGCACGTCGAGGGGATCACCGTCGTCAGCCAAGGTGTTCGGGATGTAACCGTAGTTGGCCGGATAGAACATTGGGGTGGCCATGAAACGGTCAACGAACAGGCAATCGCTGTCTTTGTCGATTTCGTATTTGATCGGCGCGTGGTTGGCCGGGATCTCGATCGCGACGTAGATGTCGTTCGGCAGGTCTTTGCCAGCCGGAATCTTGCTGTAGCTCATTGGGCGTTGCCCCCGTAGTTGACCAAAAACACTTGGCCGGATTGACCAAAAAGTGGCGGCGATTATAGGCATATTCTGCCGTCGACGCTATGTACCGAAAGTCGTGCAGAGCTTAGTCGTGCGCCTGATAGACCGGGTCTGTGGCCTGAAGTTGCCGCAACCGGCTCAACGGGTCCTGCCGGTAGAAAAGCTGCAACTGCGCATAGACCTGTGGATAAGCCTCGTGCAGCAGATCCGGGGCGCTGAAGAAGTACTCGCTGGTGACCGCAAAGAACTCGGCGGGGTTTTCGGCGGCGTAGGGATCAATGGCGGTTTCGGCGTCCGGGTCATGGTCGAGCTGACGGTTGAGGTCGTCGTAAGCCTTTTGCATGACGTCGGCCCAGTCGCTGACACGCATGTCGGCATGCAGCGGCGGCAGACCATTGGCGTCGCCGTTGAGCATGTCGAGTTTGTGCGCCAGTTCGTGGATCACCAGGTTGTAGCCTTCCCAGCCACCACTGGCCATCACACCCGGCCAGGCAAGGATGATCGGCCCTTGCTGCCAGGCTTCGCCGCTGTGCTCGCCGTCCCACTCATGCTCGACACCGCTGGCGTCACGATGACGTTGCGGGCTGAGAAAATCGTCCGGGTAGAGGACGATTTCATGAAAACCCTGATACCAGTTCAGATCGCCGAGATTGAGCAGCGGCAGCTGCGCCTGGGCGGCGAGCAACAGGCGTTGTTCCTGATGCAGTTCGACGCCGGGCAGGGCGCTCAGGTGTTTGTCTTCGAGGAATAGCACGCAGGCTTCGCGCAGCCACTGGTCTTCGGCTGCGCTGATGCCGTCAAGGAAGCTCAGGTGATGGCGCACCCGTTGCCACATGTCGTCGGCAATCGGGTGCTTTGCCAGAGTGCGCCGGCGACGCCAGGCGCTCAGCGACCACATCGGCTTAGTGCGATTGGGCTTTGGTGCCGCCGAAACGGCTGCGAACCACGCCGAGAATCATCGGCACCAGCGACAGCAGAATGATCGCCACCACCAGCAACGACAGGTTTTTCTTGATGAACGGTACGTTGCCGAAGAAATAGCCCAGCGTGACCAGACCGCCGACCCAGAGGATGGTGCCCAGTACGCTGAAACCGAAGAAACGTGCGTACGGCATCTTCGCCACACCGGCGACGAACGGGGCAAAGGTACGGATGATCGGCAGGAAGCGCGCCAGGGTTACGGTCTTGCCACCGTGCTTGTCGTAGAAGTCGTGGGTTTTCTGCAGGTAATCGCGACGGAAGATTTTCGAGTTCGGGTTGCTGAACAGCTTCTCGCCGGCCGTTCGTCCGATCACATAATTGGTGCTGTCACCGAGTATGGCCGCGAGCATCAGCAGACCGCCCAGCAGCACCGGATCCATACCACCGCCAGCGGCAACGGCGCCGGCAATGAACAGCAACGAGTCACCCGGCAGGAAAGGCATCACCACTAGGCCGGTTTCACAGAAAATCACCAGAAACAGGATGGCGTAGATCCATGGCCCATAGTTGTTCACCAGCAAATCGAGATAGACGTCGAGATGCAGGATAAGGTCGAGCGGGTTGAAATCCATGGGGGCACCTGTATGGCGGCCCGACTCGGCAGGCCTGTGCGGATGACTTCGTGTAAGCCTACAGCGGGGTGTAGTTTTTCTTACAAGCCGGAAAGATCGGGATTATACGGTCTGAAGGATGAAAAGCGCGTTGGTTTTGTAGCGGGGGATGTCGGGGTGTGAACAATTGTCAGGCTGCATTCGGCGTGGCTGAGGGAGCAGGCTCCCTCATCACACGTTGCATGCGCGATCAGAGTTCTTCGCTGATCGGCAACACATAGTTTTTGAACTCGGTGTCTTCCTTGAACCCGATGGATTCGTAGGTTTTCTGCGCGACGTCATTGTTGCTGCTGGTGGAAACGCGCATGCGCACTGCCTGGGTTTCCTTGGCCATTTTCTTCGCAGTGCGGATCAGGTTGTCAGCGACCAGTTGCCGGCGCGCGTCTTCAGCGACATATATGTCGTTGAGGATCCACACGCGTTTGAGCGACAGCGAGGAGAAGCTTGGATAGAGCTGACAGAAACCCATCAGTTTCTTGTCGTCATCGTCGGCCAGTGCCAGGTAGATCACCGATTCCTTGCGGCGCAGACGCTTTTCAAGGAACGCACGGGAGGAATCCGGGTAAGGCAGGGAACCGTAGAACTCGCGATATTTGACGAACAATGGGGTCAACAAATCCAGATGTTCGAGGGTCGCTTGAATAATCCGCATGATAGGTCTCGTCTTCAAGTGGCTGTCTTCAACTGCTCTGACGGCGATGGGAAACCCGTGCGGCCGTGCATCGATCCTGCCTTAAACCGGCGCAGAAACGCAATGCGGAAACGGTTCAGGTTGTGGGCGGATCCAGTAGGAAATTACCTTTCATGTCTACACCGGCATCCGATTCCAGCGTCTGAACCTGTGCTTCGTCCTTCAGGTTGACCCCCGACAACTGCCGCCGACAGGCTTCGCGCATCAGATAGAGCAAGCGGTGCGCCGCCATGCCGTAGCTCAAACCTTCGAGCCGCACATTGGAGATGCAGTTGCGGTAGGCGTCGGTCAGGCCGATTTTTGGATTGTAGGTGAAATATAAACCGAGACTGTCCGGTGAGCTGAGGCCCGGGCGTTCGCCAATCAGCATCACCAGCATTTTTGCACCGAGCAATTGGCCTATTTCATCACCGACGGCAACGCGACCCTGTTCCATCAGGATAACGGGCGCCATCGACCAGCCGTCAGCGCTCATTTGCTCCTCCAGTCGGGTCAGAAACGGCAAGGTATGCCGATGAACTGCCAGTGCCGACAGGCCGTCGGCCACGACAATCGCCAGATCGACACCACCCGGATGCGCCGCAGCGTATTCACGCAAGGCCTGCGCCGATTCATCGCTGAGCTTGCGCCCCAGATCCGGGCGTTGCAGATAACTGTTTCGATCCGTAGCGGCGCTGTGCAGCAGCAGGCTTTCGCGTCCGCGTTCAGTCAATTGCGCACTGAGTCCGGCATGATCAAATGGCAGATGCACGGCGTCACGTGCCTGGGCATGGGCAAACTGAAAATCCAGTTGCGCGTTGGTCGGCAGACTGGTGCCAGTGCGGCCAAGGGCGATCCGTGCCGGGGTCAGGCGGCGCAGTTCCAGCCAAGGGTTTTGCGGGTCCACGGGCGGTTTTTCCATACGACTCATCCCAGTTGCGCGAGCGCCTGGCGGAAGGCCGGCGGCAAGTTGTTACCGAAGCGAACCTTGCCGTCCGCTTGAGTGAAGATGCCCATGTTCGCCAGCCACTGTTCGAACTCGGGCGCCGGTTTCAGGCCCAGAGTCTGCCGGGCGTAGAGCGCGTCATGGAACGAAGTGGTCTGGTAGTTGAGCATGATGTCGTCGGAGCCGGGGATGCCCATGATGAAGTTGATCCCGGCGACACCGAGCAAAGTCAGCAAGGTGTCCATGTCGTCCTGATCGGCTTCAGCGTGGTTGGTGTAGCAGATATCGCAACCCATCGGCACGCCGAGCAGCTTGCCGCAGAAGTGATCTTCGAGGCCGGCGCGGATGATCTGTTTGCCGTTGTACAAGTACTCCGGGCCGATAAATCCTACGACCGTGTTTACCAGGAACGGCTTGAAATGTCGCGCCACCGCGTAGGCTCGGGTCTCGCAGGTCTGTTGGTCGACGCCGTGGTGAGCGTTGGCCGACAGCGCGCTGCCCTGACCCGTCTCGAAATACATCAGGTTCTGCCCGAGAGTGCCGCGATTCAGGCTCAGGCCGGCGTCGTAGCCTTCCTGCAACACGTTCAGGTTGATGCCGAAACTGGCGTTGGCCGCTTCGGTGCCGGCGATTGACTGGAATACCAGATCCAGCGGCACGCCGCGATTGATCGCTTCGATCGAGGTGGTGACGTGGGTCAGCACGCAGGCCTGGGTCGGGATGTCGTAGCGCTGGATGATCGCGTCGAGCATTTCCAGCATGGCGCAGATCGAGGCGATGCTGTCGGTGGCCGGGTTGATGCCGATCATCGCGTCGCCGTTGCCGTAGAGCAGACCGTCGAGAATGCTCGCGGCGATGCCGGACGGTTCGTCGGTCGGATGATTGGGTTGCAGGCGCGTCGACAAACGTCCGCGCAGGCCGAGGGTGCCGCGAAACTTCGTCACCACGCGAATCTTTTGCGCCACCAGCACCAGATCCTGCACGCGCATGATCTTCGACACGGCAGCGACCATTTCCGGGGTCAGGCCGGGGGCGAGGTTGCGCAGACTGGTTTCGTCGGCGGCGTCGCTGAGCAGCCAGTCGCGGAAACCACCGACGGTAAGGTGGCTGACCACCGCGAAGGCCTGCTTGTCGTGGGTGTCGATGATCAGGCGGGTGACCTCATCGGACTCGTATGGAATCAGCGCCTCTTGCAGGAAGTGCGTGAGCGGGATGTCGGCCAGGGCCATTTGCGCGGCCACGCGCTCGCCGTCGTTGAGCGCGGCGACGCCGGCAAGAAAGTCCCCGGAACGCGCCGGGCTGGCCTTGGCCATGACGTCCTTGAGGCTGTCGAAGCGGTAGGTCTGGGCGCCGACCGTGTGAGCGAAACTGGCCATACACAATTCTCCGTGACGGCGCAGACCGAGCCTGCGCCGGGATTGTCGGCACTCAGTGCAAGGCTTGCTCAGCCTTCTGGATCGCCGCGAATTCTTCTTCCGGCGTGCCTGCTACCAAGTGATGTCGACTGTAGAACGCAAAGTAAGCAATTAACACTCCATAGATGACGGCGGCACCGATTACCACCCGTGGATCGACCAGGAAACCCGCGACCACGGCGATGCACGCCAGCACCAAGGCCACGCCGGAGGTGAAGATGCCGCCCGGTGTGCGGTACGGCCGATCCATTTTGGGGCGGCGAATCCGCAAGGTGATGTGCGCGGCCATCATCAGCACATAGGAAATGGTTGCGCCGAACACCGCCACCAGAATCAGCAGATCGCCCTGGCCGGTCAGCGACAGGCCGAAACCGATGATGCCGGGAATCACCAGCGCCAGGACCGGTGCCTTGCTTTTATTGGTTTCGGAAAGTTTGCGTGGCAGGTAGCCGGCCCGGGACAGCGCGAAAATTTGCCGCGAGTACGCGTAGATGATCGAGAAGAAACTCGCGATCAGTCCGGCCAGCCCCACGAGGTTGACGAAACTGCCCATCCAGGTCGAGCCGCCATAGGCTTTGCTCAACGCTTCGACCAACGGGTTACCGGAGGTCAGCAGCGAGTTGGCGCCTGCACCGCCGGGGCCAACGATCAGAATCAACAGGGCAAACATGAGCAGCACCAACATGGCGCCGATCAAGCCGCGCGGCAGATCACGTTTGGGGTTCTTGGTTTCCTCGGCAGCCAGCGGCACGCCTTCAACGGCAAGGAAGAACCAGATCGCATAGGGAATCGCCGCCCAGACGCCGACATAGCCGAATGGCAGAAACGGACTGGCACCCGCGGCGGCAGTCACAGGAATGTCGAGCAGGTTGGCGACGTCGAAGTGCGGCACCATGGCCACCAGAAACACCCCCAGTGCCAACGCGGCGACGGCGGTGATGACAAACATCAGCTTGAGCGCTTCGCCGACCCCGAATATGTGGATGGCAATGAAAATGATGTAGAAGGCCAGATAGATCATCCAGCCGCCGATGCCGAACAGCGATTCGCAGTAGGCTCCGATGAACACCGCGATAGCCGCAGGGGCAATGGCGTATTCGATGAGAATTGCGGTGCCGGTGAGAAACCCGCCCCACGGCCCGAATGCACTGCGGGCAAAACCGTAGCCACCGCCGGCGGTGGGGATCATCGAAGACAACTCGGCCAGAGAAAAGCACATGCACAGGTACATGGTGGCCATCAGCAGCGTCGCCAGGAACATGCCGCCCCAGCCACCCTGAGCGAGGCCGAAGTTCCAGCCGGCATAGTCACCGGAAATCACGTAGGCAACGCCCAGACCCACTAGCAGTACCCAGCCGGCGGCACCTTTTTTCAGTTCGCGTTGTTGAAAGTAATCCGATCCGACTTTTTCATAGTCGACAGAGGTGCCGGTCGCCGGAGCGCCAGCCGGGGATTCGCTAGGCATAGGTTTCACCGTTCTTATTGTTTTATTGGCCCGGCTTTTTTTGCCGGTGGGTAGCATGATCGTCCCCACGCTCTGCGTGGGGATGCCTCAACGGACGCTCTGCGTTCGGCTTTGGTGGGACGCGGAGCGTCCCGGGCGGCATTCCCACGCAGAGCGTGGGAACGATCAGTGCTGCAGGTTTAGAAGAAGCCCAACGGATTGATGTCGTAGCTCACCAGCAGGTTTTTGGTCTGCTGATAGTGATCGAGCATCATCTTGTGGGTTTCACGGCCGACGCCGGACTTCTTGTACCCGCCGAACGCGGCATGCGCCGGGTACAGGTGGTAGCAGTTGGTCCATACGCGACCGGCCTTGATCGCGCGGCCCATACGGTAGGCGCGGTTGATGTCGCGGGTCCACAGCCCGGCGCCGAGGCCGAACTCGGTGTCATTGGCGATGGCCAGGGCTTCGGCTTCGTCCTTGAAGGTGGTGATGCTCACCACCGGGCCGAAGATTTCTTCCTGGAACACGCGCATTTTGTTGGTGCCCTTGAGCAGGGTCGGTTGGATGTAATAGCCGGTCGCGAGACTGCCCTCGAGTTTTTCCACCTTGCCGCCGGTCAGCAACTCGGCACCTTCGCCCTTGGCGATTTCCAGGTACGAGAGGATCTTGTCGAATTGCTGCTCGGACGCCTGCGCGCCGACCATGGTGTCGGTGTCCAGCGGATCGCCACGTTTGATCTGGCTGACTTTCTTCATCACCGCTTGCATGAATTCGTCGTAGATCGACTCTTGCACGAGTGCGCGCGACGGGCAGGTGCACACTTCGCCTTGGTTGAAGAACGCCAGCACCAGACCTTCAGCGGCTTTTTCGATGAAGCTCGGTTCGGCCTGCATGATGTCTTCGAAGAAGATGTTCGGCGATTTGCCGCCCAGTTCCACGGTGGACGGAATGATGTTCTCGGCAGCGCACTTCATGATGTGCGAACCGACCGGGGTCGAGCCGGTGAACGCGATCTTGGCGATGCGTTTGCTGGTGGCCAGGGCTTCGCCGGCCTCTTTGCCGAACCCTTGCACCACGTTGAGCACGCCCGGCGGTAACAGATCGCCGATCAACTCCATTAGTACACAGATGCCCAGCGGGGTTTGCTCGGCCGGTTTCAGGACGACGCAGTTACCAGCGGCCAGCGCCGGGGCGAGTTTCCACGCGGCCATCAGCAGCGGGAAGTTCCACGGGATGATCTGGCCGACCACGCCCAGCGGTTCATGAATGTGATAAGCCACAGTGTTGCCGTCAATTTCGGCAGCGCTGCCTTCCTGGGCCCGCAGGCAACCGGCGAAGTAGCGGAAATGATCGGCGGCCAGCGGGATGTCGGCGTTGAGGGTTTCGCGGATGGCTTTGCCGTTGTCCCAGGTTTCGGTGATCGCCAGCAGTTCGAGGTTCTGTTCGATGCGGTCGGCGATTTTCAGCAGGATCAGCGAGCGCGCCTGCACGGAGGTCGCGCCCCACGCGTCGGCAGCGGCGTGGGCGGCGTCCAGTGCCTTGTCGATGTCTTCGGCAGTGGAGCGCGGGAATTCGGCAATCGGTTGGCCATTCACTGGCGAAGTGTTGGTGAAGTACTGACCTTTGACAGGCGCGACGAACTCGCCGCCGATGTAGTTACCGTACTTGCTCTTGAACGAGACTTTGGCGCCTTCAGTACCGGGGTGAGCGTAACGCATGATGATGTTCTCCTTGGCTTTGTACTTATTAGAGAAACGCGCAAGTGCGCTTGCTATAAGCGTAGAGCAAAGGTCGGGCCACCGCCGTGCAGGGCCGGTAAATCAAGGGCTTGGCCGGTTTTTGTCGGACGGGTGGATGGCGCCTGTGACGGTTTCGGTACAGATGGGGTGACAGTTTGTATCGCTTTTGGCACAGCCAGTGACTGGGCAGTCTTGCCAGCATTGCAATACACATTTACCTGGAGGATCCTCAGCCAACAGCAACCCTGTAGGAGCTGCCGGAGGCTGCGATCTTTTGATCTTGATCTTCAAAAGGCAAGATCAAAAGATCGCAGCCTCCGGCAGCTCCTACACGAGGTTTGCGTCGACCTTTCGGGGAGAACAATAAGAAATGCACGACAATCATTTGAGTCGCCATGCCCAACAGGTTCTCACCGTTACCCAGGGCAAACCGCACCTGCACGGGCCCGGTGCCGATCCGTCGATTGCCCGTTCATGGCTGCGCTGTCTTGAGGACTATCACCTCGACCCGGCGCTGAGCATGGCGCCGACCGTGCTTGAACACGGGCGCGTACTGGAAAGCCGCGAACGCCTGCAACAAGTGCTGCAGATCGCCGGCAATGAAATGAGCAGCCTGCATCAACAACTCTCCGGCGCTGGCCATGCGGTGCTGCTGACCGACGCGCGCGGGGTGATCCTCAACTGCGTCACCGCGCCGGCCGAACGTAAAATTTTCGAGCGTGCCGGCCTCTGGCTGGGCGCCGACTGGAGTGAAGCCTGCGAAGGCACCAACGGCATCGGCACCTGCCTGGTCGAGCGTCAGGCCCTGACCATCCATCAGGACGAACACTTTCGCGGCCGTCACACCGGCCTGACCTGTTCGGCGAGCCCGGTGTTCGACCCGCATGGAGAGCTGCTCGCGGTGCTCGACGTGTCTTCGGCGCGCCACGATGTCTCGCGGCAAAGCCAGTTCCACACCATGGCGCTGGTCAATCTGTCGGCGAAGATGATCGAGAGTTGCTACTTCCTGCGCTGTTTCGATAACCAATGGTTGTTGCGTTTTCATTTGCAGGCCGAATCGGTCGGGCTGTTCAGCGAAGGCTTGTTGGCGTTTGACGGCGAAGGGCGGATCAGTGCAGTCAACCAGAGCGCGTTGAACTTGCTCGGGCATATTCGCGGCGGCTTGCTGGGTAAACCGGTCGAGGCGTTTTTCGATTGTTCACTGAATGAGTTGCTTGGCCGCGCGAGTGCCCATGCCAGCGCCAGTTGGCCTCTGCGCACTCGTGACGGCCGACATCTGTTTGCCGTACTGCGCGGCGAATCGCGCAAGCCCTTGCCGATCGTGCCGTCCACGGTTGTGGCCGAGGCCCCGCGTCTGTCGGGTATCTGTCTCGGTGATGAAGCGTTGCAGGCTGACTTCCGAAAAGCCTTGCGCGTCTTCGAGCGCGACGTACCTCTTTTGATCAACGGCGAAACCGGCTCCGGCAAAGAAGCCTTCGCCAAGGCCGTGCATCAGGCCAGTCAACGCTCGAGCAAAGCTTTCGTTGCCCTTAATTGTGCGGCCATCCCCGAGAGCCTGATCGAGAGCGAACTGTTCGGCTATCGCGGCGGCAGCTTCACCGGTGCGCGCAAGGACGGTATGCGTGGCAAGTTGCAGCAGGCCGATGGCGGCACGTTATTCCTCGATGAAATCGGCGATATGCCACTGGCCTTGCAGACTCGGTTGTTGCGGGTGCTGGAGGATCGGCAGGTGGTGCCGATTGGCGGCGAGCCGGAAGCGGTCAACGTGCGTATCATCAGCGCTACCCACCGCAATCTGCTGGATCGGGTTGCGGACGGCAGCTTCCGCGAGGATTTGTATTATCGACTCAACGGCCTGGAAGTGGCGTTGCCGGCTTTGCGCGAGCGCAGTGATAAATCGCAGTTGCTGGATTTTCTGCTGGCCGAGGAGGCGGGCGGTGAAACGATAGTCATCGAGGAACCGGCGCGTCAGGCTTTGCTTGCATTTAATTGGCCGGGCAATGTGCGGCAGTTGCGCAATGTGCTGCGCACGTTGGCGGCGTTGTGTGATGAAGGGCGGGTCGGGGTTGAGGATTTGCCGGTGATGATTCGGCAGGGGAGTCCGGCAGTATTAGCGGTTAAGGAGTCCGATCATCCGCTGGAAGACGCCGAACGGTTGGCTCTGCTCAATACGCTGGAGCAAACCCGCTGGCACATGACCCAAACGGCGCAGCAACTGGGTGTCAGCCGCAACACTCTTTACAGGAAGCTGCGTAAGCATGGGATTGAGCGGCGAGTCAGTTAGAAGGCCCTCACCCTAGCCCTCTCCCGGAGGGAGAGGGGACTGACCGAGTCGGTCTACTGATCTACGCCGACCTGAAATATTGAGCCGAACTCAGGATTTGAAAGCAACCGAGGTCGGCTCCCTGTCCCAGAGGGAGAGGGGACTGACTGAGTCGTTCTGGCGATTTAAGCCGACCTGAAATATCGAGCCGGACTCAGGATTTGAAAGCAACCGAGGTCGGCTCCCTGTCCCAGAGGGAGAGGGGACTGACTGAGTCGTTCTGGCGATTTAAGCCGACCTGAAATATCGAGCCGGACTCAGGATTTGAAAGCAACCGAGGTCGGCTCCCTGTCCCAGAGGGAGAGGGGACTGACTGAGTCGTTCTGGCGATTTACGCCGACCTGAAATATTGAGCCGAACTCAGGATTTGCAGGCAACCAAGATCGGCTCCCTCTCCTTAGGGGAAAGGGGACTGATCGAGGTGTTCTGGCGATTTACACCGACCTGAAATATTGAGCCGAACTCAGGATTTGAAAGCGACCGAGATCGGCTCCCTCTCCCTCGGGAGAGGGCTGGGGTGAGGGGCGACAATTAGCAGCCGAACCGAGATGCTGAGGTCAACCAGTCCTGCCCCTCACCTAAAGAGTGCGATTTCCCCCTCTCTACGCTAACCTGCGGCCATGTTTTACGAGGTCGACTATGCACATTCATATTCTGGGTATCTGCGGGACTTTCATGGGCTCAATGGCAGTCTTGGCCAAAGAGCTGGGCCACCACGTGACCGGTTCCGACGCCAACGTCTATCCACCGATGAGCACACAGCTGGAAGCCCAGGGCATTCAACTGACGCAGGGCTACGACCCGGCGCAACTTGATCCGGCACCGGATCTGGTGGTGATCGGCAACGCCATGTCCCGCGGCAACCCGGCGGTGGAATATGTGCTGAATAAAGGCCTGCCTTACGTGTCCGGCCCGCAATGGCTGGCTGACCATGTGCTGCAAGGTCGCTGGGTATTGGCGGTTGCCGGTACGCATGGCAAGACCACCACCAGCAGCATGCTCGCCTGGGTCCTGGAACACGCCGGCATGAGCCCGGGCTTCCTGATCGGTGGCGTGCCGCAGAACTTCTCGGTGTCGGCGCGTCTAGGCGGTACGCCGTTCTTTGTGATCGAGGCCGACGAGTACGACAGCGCCTTCTTCGACAAGCGCTCGAAATTCGTCCACTACCGTCCGCGCACAGCGATCCTCAATAACCTTGAGTTCGATCACGCTGACATCTTCCCGGATCTGCCGGCGATCGAGCGGCAATTCCACCACTTGGTGCGGACCATCCCAAGCGAAGGTCTGGTCATCCATCCGACCACCGAGCCGGCCTTGCAACGTGTGATCGAAATGGGCTGCTGGACCCCGGTGCAGACCACCGGTGCCGGCGGCCAATGGCAGGTCAAACTGCTGAGCGAAGACGGCTCGGCGTTCGAAGTGATGTTCGAAGGCGTGTCGCAAGGCACCGTCGAATGGGAGCTGACCGGTCAGCACAACGTCGCCAACGCCTTGGCTGCTTTGGCGGCTGCGCGTCATGTGGGCGTGGTGCCGTCGATGGGCATCGCTGGCCTGAGTGCGTTCAAGAACGTCAAACGCCGCATGGAGAAAGTCGCTGAAATACGCGGCATTACCATCTATGACGACTTCGCCCACCACCCGACTGCCATTGCCACCACCCTCGATGGCTTGCGCAAGCGCATCGGCGACGCGCCTCTTATCGCGATCATCGAACCGCGCTCCAACTCGATGAAACTCGGCGCGCACCGTGACGGTTTGCCGGACAGCGTGGTCGATGCCGATCAGGTGATCTGGTACGCCCCGGCTAACCTCGGCTGGGACCTGGCCGGCACTGCCGCGTTGTGCACGGTGCCATCGATTGTCAGCGATTCGCTGGAAGGCATCATCGAGCGCGTGAAGAGCCAGGCGCAGCCGGGCACGCATGTGGTGATCATGAGTAACGGCGGCTTCGGCGGCCTGCACGGCAAACTCGCCGAGGCGCTGCAATGAACACTCGTTTTGAGAGCAATGGCCCCGAACGCATCACGCTGGCGATGACCGGCGCGTCTGGCGCGCAATACGGCTTGCGCCTGCTCGATTGCCTGGTGCGGGAAGATCGTGAGGTGCACTTCCTGATCTCCAAGGCTGCGCAACTGGTGATGGCCACCGAGACCGATGTGACGTTGCCGCCCAAGCCGCAGATGATGCAGGCCTTCCTGACCGAATACACCGGGGCTGCCGCCGGGCAGATCCGCGTGTACGGCAAGGAAGACTGGATGTCGCCGGTAGCTTCGGGCTCCGGCGCACCGGCAGCGATGGTTGTGGTGCCATGTTCCACCGGGACGTTGTCGGCGATTGCCACCGGCGCCTGCAACAACCTGATCGAACGCGCCGCCGACGTCACTTTGAAAGAGCGTCGCCAATTGATTCTGGTGCCGCGCGAAGCGCCCTATTCGAGTATTCATCTGGAGCACATGCTCAAGCTGTCGAACATGGGTGTGACAATTCTGCCGGCCTCACCGGGTTTCTATCATCAGCCGCAGACCATTGATGACCTGATCGATTTCGTTGTGGCGCGGATTCTCAATCTGCTCGGCATTCCCCAGGACATGCTGCCACGTTGGGGTGAGCATCATCTGAGCAGCGATGAATAAGCTGCTCGCGATCGGCCTGGTGTTGTTGCTGACCGGGTGTGCGACGGCGCGCACGCTGGATGCAGCGAAACCGGGGGCGCCGGTGGTGTACTCCGGGACGCGGCTGGATTTGTATGCGCTGAATGGCGGGTGCTGCGCGATGGACCGGTTCGGGGCTGAGGCGCCGAGTTATCCGGGGGTGGATCTGCCGGCGAGTGCGCTGCTTGATACGCTGTTGTTGCCGCTGTCACTGCTCACGGTGATAGGCGTGAGTTTTCAGGCAACGGGCGGATTGTAGTTAGACAGATCGTTCCCACGCAGAGCGTGGGAACGATCATGCGGCGGAAGATTATTTGCCCAGCTTGCGCAGCTCATCCGACTCGATCACCCGCACCCCATCTTGCTCTTCCAGCGCCAACCGCCACATCGCTCGCGCCAATTGGCACGCTTCGATGCCCCGGTATTTACCCGGAATCAGCTTTGACAACGGCGCGGCCAGTTGCTCGGCCAGACGTGGTTCGGTCCGTTCACCCAACAACAGTGAAGGCCGGCAAATGGTCAATTGCGGCCAGTCCTGCGCACGCAAGGCCTGCTCCATTTCGCCTTTGACCCGATTGTAGAAAACCGACGACTTCGGATCGGCGCCTATCGCACTGATCACGATCAGATGCCGCGCGCCCATCTCCCGCGCGCGTTTGGCGAACGCCACCACCATGTCCAGATCCACCGCGCGAAACGCCGCTTCAGAGCCGGCCTGTTTGATGGTGGTGCCGAGGCAGCAATAGGCGATGTCGACGCGGCCACTGAGTTGCGGCAGAAACGCCTGCGGATCGCCCACCGGGTTTTCAAGATGCGGATGTTCGGCCAAGGGGCGACGGGAAGGGGCGAGCACGCGAGAAATCGTCGGCTCGTTGAGCAAACGGTCGAGTAGATGTTCACCGGTCAAACCGGTGGCTCCGGCAAGCAATACGTGCTGAGGCGTCAAGTACATAGTGTCTCTCCCTTGATACTGTTCAGCTTAGTTGCTCTTTATCGCTCCGTCGTTCAATGCAGCACTTTGCAAAGCTTTTCTGGCTTGCTGTTTGCGCAACAGTTGCCAGTGCGACAACACGGTTTTCGGCGCCCAGATCTGCGGCTCCGAGGCTTCGAAATTGTCCGCCAGTTCCCGTTCGGCGACGGTGGCCTTGGCCAGTTTGAAGGCTTGCTCCAGATCATCGGTCTGGTTCAGCGCCTGGGCGAACAGGGCGTCGCCGAAATAGGTGAAGTTGGCTTCTTCCGAACAGCCGAAGGACACCCGATCGGCGCGCGAGGCGGTCATGATCAGCGTGCGTTCGTCTTTCAGCGCCGGGATAAAGCCGCCGGAGTAGCACGACGAAATCACGATGATTTTGTCGCGGTTTTTCAGCGGTGCCAGTACAGCGGCGAGTTCATCGGCGGGCAGGTCGGCCAGTTCCATACGCGGCTGGTCGAGCACCAGCTCATGTTCGGCGGTGCCGTGACTGGTCAGGTAGATGAACAGCAGGTCTTCCGGGCCGCTGCGTTCGGCCAGCGTTTGCGCGGCACGACGCAGGTTCTCGCGGGTGGCCATCGGCCGGTCGCCGAGGTGGTCACGGTGGTTGACCAGGCGGACCTGGCCATAAGCGCCAAAGCGCGTGTTGAGCATGTTAGCGACGTAGTCGGATTCGCGCAGGAACACGCTTTGTTTGCCGTCGCCGCCGAGGGTCAACGTGTATAACTCGACCGCCGGGGTCGACGCGGGAATGGCGGCCAACGCGTCATCAAGCAGGCGGCCCTGAGCGAGCAAGCCGAGTTCGAGCGTATCGGGCAATAACTTGCCGTCGGCGTCGCGCACGCGCTGCCCATTGACCCAGGTGCCGCTCATCACGCTGCCATCGGTGAGCACCAGGGTGCCGCGTCCGGAGTAGCTGTCGTTGTCGAAGCCGCCGATGTAAAAGCTGCCATCGGACAGGTTCAAACGGCCCTGACCGCTGAAGCGCCAGTCGCTGAACGTGCCGATGTAATGGCTACCGTCGGCGCCGATCAGTTCGCCCTTGCCGGTCAGCGCGCCTTCCTTGAACTGGCCGAGCCAGACATCGCCGTCGGCGTTTTCGTAGCGACCTTTGCCGTGCAGTTGATTGTTCTTGAAGCCGCCGACGTAGATATCGCCGTCCGCGCTGTTGAAGGTGCCTTTGCCTTCCAGCTGACCGTTGACGAAATGCCCGCTGAACGAGTTACCGCTGGCATCGCCGCGTTGGCCTTCGCCGTTGGGCTTGCCGTGGGCGAACTGGCCTTGATAGGAGCTGCCGTCGTCCATTTCCAGACGGCCGAGCCCGGAGTATTGGTCAGCCTTGAACTCGCCACGGTAGGTCATGGCGTTTTCTTTCAGGGTGCCTTCGCCTTCGCGGCGTCCCTGTTTGAAGCCGCCGGTGTAACTACTGGCGTTGGTGGTCAGGCTGCCTTGGCCGTCGAACAGGCCTTGCTGAAACTGTCCGCGATAGACCTCGCCGTTGCTGCCATGCCATTCGCCCTGACCATGCCACTGACCCTTATCGAACTGCCCGGCATACCAGCTGCCGTTGGGGTAGTCGACGCGGCCCTGACCTTGCAGCAAGCCATCGACCAGTTCACCACGATAGCGTCCACCGTCGGGCAGGCGCGCATCCGGGGGCAGCAGCGATTCGCCGTCGCCGCACGCGGTGAGCATCAGGGTCAAGGCAAGGGGTGCAAGACGAGCGAGTGAGCGCATAGCGGGATCCGGGCAATTAGGCGACCGAGTATGCCGCAGCTATGTGACCTAATGCAGCCGGTAAAAACAGTGTTGACGCGAAACAGCGTGCGCTGCTTCGCATCCAGAACCATCAGACGAAGCAGAGCGACAGTGGCTCGGCGATATAAGCCGGTTTGTCCGAGCCTTCTATCTCCAGTGTCGCGGTGGCTTTGAGCAGCCACTGGCCCGGTTTTTTCTCGGTCACTTCGCCCAGATCGACCTTGAGGCGGACCTTGGAATTGACCTTCACTGGCTGGATGAAACGCACGCTGTCCAGGCCGTAATTGACCACCATCTTCACGCCTTGCGGCAGGATCAGGATGTCTTCCATCAATTTCGGGATCAGCGACAACGACAGGAAACCGTGGGCAATGGTGCTGCCAAATGGCGTTTGCGCGGCTTTGACCGGGTCGACGTGAATGAACTGATAATCACCGGTGGCTTCGGCGAACAGGTTGATGCGTTCCTGATCGATGGTGAGCCATTCGGAACGTCCGAGTTCCTTGCCGACATAATCTTTGAGCTCTGCAACGGGAACATAGGGCATTGAGACTCTCCTTGGGTTCATCGGTTTTATAGTTTTTCAGGTGGGGGATTTGACCGCCCTGCGAACCACTGTAGATCATCATGGCGATTTGCTCCGGTCAACCGACCATGCTTTTGGCGAATGCCGATCCATAGCGCAGGCGTGCTTATAATGCCGAGCCCCTGCTGGGTGAAAAGTAAGACGGAGATGTCGGATGTTGCTACGTGGCCTGACCCTGCTGGTGCTGTTCCAATTGCTCGGCACGGCGCTCAATCATTTGCTCTTGCCAGTGCTGCCGGGGCCGATCATCGGTCTGCTGCTGTTGCTGGTCTTCCTGATCGTTCGCGGTGAAGTGGGTGAGCCGCTGAACCTCGCGGCTGGCAGCCTGCTGCGCTATCTGCCATTGCTGCTGGTGCCCCCGGCCGTGGGCGTGATGGTTTATGCGAGCGACATTGCTGCGGATTTCTGGGCGATTGTCGGTGCGTTGGTGCTGTCGTTGATCCTGTCGATGGCCTTCACCGGGGTGCTGATGCAACGCCTGGTCAAACGGCATGCCCGCACATCGGAGGAGTCCTGATGCTCTTTGACTGGCAGGGC
Organism: Pseudomonas sp. Irchel s3a12; assembly: GCF_900187485.1. NCBI lineage: Bacteria > Pseudomonadati > Pseudomonadota > Gammaproteobacteria > Pseudomonadales > Pseudomonadaceae > Pseudomonas > Pseudomonas sp. Irchel s3a12. The sequence goes on along the minus strand of NZ_FYDN01000007.1, from coordinate 214,144 downwards.
GCCTGGGCCTCCGTTATCCATCATCCGCTGTTCGGCATCGGCATCACCCTCGGCGCCTATCAACTGGTGCTGGCGGCGTTCGAGAAAACCCGCTGGATCTTTCTGCAACCGGTGCTGGTCTCCATGCTGTTGGTGATCGGTGTGCTGGTCGGCTGTGGCCTGACCTATGCCGAATATCGCAAGAGCACCGAGATCCTCAGCATTCTGCTCGGCCCTGCGACCGTGGCACTGGCGGTGCCGCTGTATCTCAACCTGCGGCGTATTCGCCAATTGTTCTGGCCGATTTTTACTACGCTGGTGATAGGCGGCGTAGTCGCCACCGGCATGGGGGTGGCGCTGGGCTGGTGGTTCGGTGCCGAGCACATGATTCTGATGACCATGGCGCCGAAGTCGGTGACCTCGCCGATCGCAATGCTGGTGGCTGAGCAGATTGGTGGCGTTGCGGCGCTGGCGGCGGTATTCGTGTTGATCACCGGGGTGATCGGTGCGATCTTCGGCCCGGCGCTACTGACTCGCCTCGGCGTGCACAGTCCCGAGGCGCGTGGCATGGCGCTGGGCATGACCGCGCATGCGGTCGGCACGTCGGTGGCGTTGCAGGAAAGTGATGAGTGCGGCGCGTTTGCGGCGCTGGCGATGAGTCTGATGGGCGTGGCCACGGCAGTCTTCCTGCCGCTGGCGGTGTCGATGGTGGTGTAAGGAAATATCTATGAGTCTGCCGCTTTTCCCGCTGAACACCGTGTTGTTTCCCGGCTGCAACCTCGATTTGCAGATCTTCGAGGCGCGCTATCTCGACATGATCGGCCGCTGCATGAAGCAGGGTGGCGGTTTCGGTGTGGTGTGCATCCTTGATGGCCACGAAGTCGGCGTCGCGCCAGAAGGTTTTGCTCGGGTCGGCTGCGAAGCGCGCATCACCGACTTTCAGCAGCAGGACAACGGCTTGCTCGGCATTCGTGTGCAGGGCGGGCGGCGGTTCACGGTGTTGAGTACCGAGGTGCAGCGCGATCAGTTGATCCTCGCCGATGTCGACTGGCTGGATGACGAACCCGAGCAACCGTTACAGGACGAGGATGCTGATCTGGTGGCGCTGCTCAAGGCACTGGCCGAGCACCCGATGGTGGAAGCGCTGGACATGGGCACTGAAGCGCTGGGTCAGCAATCGCTGGCCAATCAGTTGGCCTATCTGCTGCCCTTCGCCGAAGAAGACAAGATCGATCTGTTACAACTCGATGATCCCCAGCAGCGGCTGGATGCAATCCAGGCGCTGCTCGACGAACTACAAGGTGAATTGTTCGCCTAGTTGCACTTTGAATTAACTGATGGCGCCTGCCAGCATTGTTTTGCTTTTGTCTTTGTCTTAATTTCAAGTTGTCCGCAGGAAGCGGATAACTTGAATAAAAATAAGGATGAGAGCATGACTGTCTATGAAGATGAATGGGCGTTTTGGGATGATATTGCTGGCAAGTATATTTTGAAACATGCCGGGGCGGATCATAACGTTAGCCACGTAATTGAGGCGGCATCCACTTATGCGGACCGGATGGTAATAGCCCGGCGTAAACGAAAATCTGAAAAAGTCCCTGGCGGCGAAGTGCCACGGATGTCGGCGTCCGCCACCGCCGTAGTGACTGCGACTGCGGTTTGATTATTTACTTTTTCAGCATTGCCTGTCGTCGTGGCTAATTGACGGCGGGGTGTTTACAGGTGGGCAATCCCATGGCTTTAGCAAAAACAAACAACCAGACATTCACTGCGCATCTTTATCTTGATGGCAGGCCAGTGGTACTTAATCAACTACGTTTGCAACAGGCTTTGCGTGACCTTCGCATAACCAAGGCAGAAAAACTGGATGCCGAAGTGGGGTTGGCGGATTCGCGCGTGTCCAGCTTCATAACGCTGGCTGACCATGATGACGACACACCACTGTTGTTGAAGTTCGTCCCAAAGGGTGACGAATATGCCATCAGCCTTGTGCTCGCGGGAACATTCGATGGTGCGCGGTTATTCATAGAGGACAAGACTCATAATCTGTTGGCCAGTATCCGTGCGCCAGAGCAATACTTTTCAATCAGCAAGTCTGGTGCTTCAAAGGCCTCCTTCAGTCATATCGAGTCCGGCCCTGCCTATCTAGAGTTGATCCACGAACCTGATGACAAGCCCTTGTATCGCCATATAAGCAGCGGAATGAGCACATTCCTCGACGTCGATCCTAACAGGACGGGGCATAACGCCTTCAATCACAAACCGGCAATATTTGTGATCAAGGTTATCAAATAGAGCCCAGCCGCTACTCCATAAAAAGGCGCCATTCATGTCTGGGTGAATGGCGCCTTTTTTCAGGTTCGGTAATGCTCGGGCACAGGCCAGACGATGTCGTCGGCGAACGTCTTGTCGCCTTTGGGCAGATCCAGTATCACGCCGCCAGAACCGGCGATTTCATCGATAAGGCTGTCATAGGCGTTGGCGCCAAAATACCCGGCAGCTCGACTGTCGGTTCCCGCCCAGGTGGCCTGCTCGATGGCCACGACCCGGTCACCCGCCTGTGTCAGCACATCCTTGACCCGGGCGGCTTGCGTCAGGTCGGAACGCACCAGCCAGATCCGCTCGGCACTGATGCCGCGTGTGGGCGTGGAGATATGCCCTTCCAGGTCGTCGAAGAGGAATGTGCCGTTAGCGGGGTTGAATGCCTTGTTTTCTGCCCCCGGCACCACTTCCAGGCCTCGGGTATCAATGGCGTAGACGAATGACGTGGTTTGCTGGCGGCGCGTGGATACATAATCTTTCGAATCATCGAAAACGAACGAGCTGTCAGAGTCGGTCTCGTCGCCGGTTCGTTTACCCTCCGACACCGAACTGCTGCCCGAGTCGGAGGATTCGCCGGTTCGTGTTTTCGAGCTTTGAGGATTCACCCCGGGAAAACGATTGGCCTGCGAGTTGTAATGCAACTCGTGATAGAAGCCGCCCTTGGTCGCCGCGTAAGCGGTGGCGTCATGCAGTCCGAACGTTGCACTCAATGCGCGCTTGTTCGTGGTGCCCTTGGGATTGCCTTTACGGTGCATCATTCGATCATCCCGCGCCAACTCGAAGGGTAATCGGGTTTCGCCGCGGAACATCGCCGGAATGTCGGTGCGATACAACATGCCGTGGCGGGTTCGCTGGTAGCCGAGGTGGGTCGCGTAGTCGGCCAAAAAGGCGTCGCTGTAGCGGGTGGCGGGCCAATGGTGGGCGAGGGCCAGCCCTTGACTCCGTAATTCCTCAACGTAGTTTTCCAGCTCTTCGCCGATCAGCTTGAAGCGCTGCTCATTGGTCGCATCGAGCGTTAGGCGTTTGTGCTGTTCAGCCCATTGCGGTATCTGGCCGTCGCCCGACTCTGTGCGCAGCCGACACAGTTGCTCCTGGGTCAGGTTATAGCTGCGCTGCAATTGCAGGCGCTGGGCAAGGGTCATGTTTGGATGCAGCCACTTCAGAGAATCAGCGACAAACAGATGGTCTTCGGTGTTCTGCGCGCGAAGTGCCCAGCCCGGCGCCTTGCCGGTCGCTTGTGCTTCTGCGCGGAAGGCGGCAATCCGGGTGTCATCCAGAATGTACATGCGCTGGATGTCCTGATCCGACCATTGCGCAAGTGGCGCATCGGCCATCCTGTTGCGTTTTGCCTGCGCAGGATCGATGGCAATCCAGTGATGCTCCGGATCCTTGATGGCATAGCCGAGGATGGCGTCATCGCCGCTCGTACCGAGAGCGCGAAAGGTGTAGTAACCGTCAGCATTCGGTGTTGCGGAAAACGCGTAGTCATCAACGTTGAGGAGGGTGAGGTGCCGATCCAGGCTCCACAGATAGCCTTGCGTGGTCCGGTAAATGGGTGGGCCTGGTGCCAGGCGCCAGGAGGACATTGCCCGATAGGCCCTGAGGTCGGCATCGTATTGAACACAAACGTGGTGTCGGCCTTCTGAGCCTGGCAGTCGCACGTCCACCCAGTCCTTGGCGAGATAACGCCGGATGCCGGATTCATTCGGCCCTGGCAGATCGCCGAAATACGGATGGGCGAAATCTTCCAGCGACGTCATCGAAAAGTCTGGCCTGTCTGTGGCGGATCTCGATGTGACGCTCACTTGGATGGGGGAGGTTTTTGCTTGGGAGGTCCCGGGTTCCTCCAGACGAGGTCGTTTGGGTGAGGAGGGCGCCTCGACGGGTATAGGCCCCGGAATGTTTTCAGGGTTTGCAAATATCGCTCTGCTCGGCGAATGATCTGCGGAGGCCAGTGTAGAGGTGACGGGCGTTTCGACTAAAGGTGATTTAGGCCGTAGCCCGGGTTTTTGGCGCATGAATAAACTCCGTTTTTGGCGAGTCAGCCTGTCCGTAGGCTGAGGTGAACGGGTGCCCGTGTGGACGTCTGATCCAGACGGGCACGTGGTGAGGGTCAGGTCTTGTCGTTGGAAAAGACCAGGTCTTGCTGGTTGATTCGCACCTGTGGATCGCTGGCCAGCGCCCAGTGTTTCCTTACTGCGTTGTAAACCACCGTACCGATCGTTCCTGCGTCGATTCCGACGTGGGTTACATGAACCCTTGCTGCCAGTTCGTTTCGCTGTTGATGGGCATTGACCTCGGCCAACAGAGCTTCGACATCGGCGTAGCCACGTGCATCAATGACGTAAAGCTGCAGCACTTCAAACAACAGCGACACTTCATAAATATGGCCGGCCGAAGTGGCCACGCTGATGGATTCCACCGGGATGTCGTCTTCGATATCGGGCAATTCGACGGTGACGCTGGCGATGTGCAGACGATTGCCGTCCAGCTGGATGTCGTCGCGGGTGACCGTTTCTTCCATTTTGTCGGTGTACAGCGTCCAGGTCGATGCATCGGCGGTTTTCGCTGCAGCGCCTGGCGTCGAAAGGCGAATGATGGTGTTGCTGGCCAGATGGACATCGTACGTCGAACTCTGGCCATCGAGTACATAGATGCCGGTGTGCGAACCGGTGTCGATGGTGATGCGACTGGGTTCTGCCGTTATCAGCGGTTTCACGCTGGCCAATGGTCTGACAAAGCGATAGTTGCCATTGCGTTGCTTGAGGCAACTTCGGGTGCTGCGTACGCGGGTGCCGGGGTTTTTTACATCGTCTTCATAATCCAGTGCGGGAACTTGCAGGCGGTAGGAAACCTGGTCCTGCAGAACCAGCACAACGTTCTGCTGCAGGCGTGGGGTGGTGACTTTCAGGCTGTTTCTGCCGCTGTAACCGGTGGCCGCCGCGATGGGCTGGACCACACCTTTGAACATAACCAATTTCGACGGCAGGGAGACCGTCAGGGTGAAGTCTGTGTAGTACAAGTGGGTCGTGCCAGAGACGCCTTTGCGCACCTGCACTTCATAACTGACCTGCACATCGATGATTTCAGCGTTGTCGAATTCCAGATAAACAGTGCGGGACGTTTCGGCGGTATTGCGCTGGGCAACGAATTCCACCGGACGCTCGGTGCGAGCAACAAAGTGCTGCTTCAAGCCCTGTTCGGCGATCTCGATCATGCCGCCGTTAACGATTTGCGGTGCAGCGGCGGGTTGGCCGATGACGACAACGACGGGGGTTATATCCTGCTGCAGCGCCTCATCTGGCTGCTGGGGTAGCTGGACCAGCAGCTCATAGCCATCCTCGGTCTTGAAACGGAATCGGTCATTGTTCAACAGGCGTTTGCCATCGACCCACTGGTAGACATTTTCGAGTGTCAGTACATGTTCCGGGTCGTTACCATCCTTGCCGCGCAATGAGCTGATCACCAGCGCAGTGCCGACGATCTGCCAACGCTGGATGACCTCCGCCGGCCAGCCGAACTCGATCAGACTCGACGCTTCAGCGTCCTCGTTAAGGGTCGTGCGGGCGTTGCTGCTGGCGATGTAAAAACGATCTGCGCCGCTGCCGCCGTCCACCCGACAGTCCGCTCCGTAGACGGCAATCGTGTCATCGCCTGCGCCGGCGCTGACGCGGTCGTAGCCATTGGCGGAAATCCGGTTGGCCGCGTCGTTTCCGCTGACTCGGCTGGTGCCTCTGCGCAGGGTCGAGACGTTTTCGATCGACGTGAGCTGCGCGACGTCAACGGCATTTTCCTCAGGATCAAGACCGCGCAGCGCCACTCTGCCATTGTGCAGGTTGATGTCGTGACCGATATGGCGGGTGTCGCTGAGCGGGCGGCTGCCTTCGAAGGCCAGGGTGTCGGCACCTGCGCCACCGTCCAGCACATTGAGGTGGGCCGGTTTGCTGATGAGGTTCAATTGCTGCTCGGTAATCTCCTGATAGAACGCATCGTCCCTGTCGCCTCCGGTCAGAGCCTTGTGATCCGCGCGATAAGTGAACAGATTGGGCTTGTCCCGGACCCCGATAACCCGGTCATTGCCGTCACCCAAGCGCCAGAAAATGCCTTTGTCGTCACCGGCACTGCCCGACACTTTGCCTTTGAGGTTGGCGGGCAGGCCTTTGTCGGCATCAATCACATCATCGCCGTCGACAACCACGGCCTGGTTGTCGAGCTTGAACGGTTGTTGGCCAGCGCTTTCGTCCCACTGGTAGCGCCAGATTTCAACGGGCTTCAATTCAACCTGAAAGGCACCGTTGATCACGTGTTTGATGGCGTGTTTGTAGGCGTTCTCCAGCATGTCCTTGGCCGACATCTCCAGTTTTCGCTGGTGGTCCCGATAGCCCTTGGCGAGCTTGAAGCGATCCAGTACGTCCTGGTCCAGTTCCTTGTTGGTGAAGGCGAACCAGCCGGAGCGCATGCGTTCTTCAAGCGTCAGTTCGATGTAGTCATCGATGTCGTCCACCACTCGGGCGGCCTGGTAGATCATCGAGGCGGCGATAAGCAGTCCGGCGGCGACCAGCCCGACCGGCCCGGCGACGCTGCCAAACCCGGCCAGTGCGGCGACGCCCAGCACCAGGCTGATACTCGCCCCGGCGACGCTAAGACCGCCGCTGACGTAATGATCCTGGGCCTCTTTGCCCTGCGCTGCGGCGGCGGCATTGAACGACTTGATGGCATCGAGAATGTCGAAGGGCAAGGTGATGGCGCTGGCGAACATCCCGGCACCGCGGCTCATGTATTTGCCCACCGAGGTCAGCGGGAAATACTTCAGCGCGTTGCCGCCGTTTCTGAGCATGGCCTCACCGGTCTTGGTCAGCCCGCGTTCGATGATCAGCGAGCCGAACTCGGCGGCGATCGAGCCACCCTGGAAAACCGCTTCCAGCGTGTCTCCGTGCTTGATCGCATCAATCATCGCCTTGTAGCCGCTGTAGATGCCGAACGCCTGCATGCCGACCCCGGCGCCGCTCATCAAATAGCTTTTGTTTTTGCTGATCCAGCCCGGGGCATTTTCCAGTGCGTCGGCGCGATGAATATCCAGTTTTTGCGCAGCCTTGCCCAACTGGTTCAGGCGGTCCACCGCGCTGCCGGTAGCAATGGTTATATCGGCGACGAACAGCGCCCCGGCATCGACTGAGCGCTTGCAGGCGATTTCATAAAACAGCATCGCCGCTACATTGCTGTCCGGATTGTCGACGGACAGCAGACGCGCCTGCACCCGGTCTGCATCGAAATTGAGTCCGTCGAGAAAGTGTTGATCCACGCGCTGCATGCCGGCATTCCCCGGGCTGATGGGTTGGCCGTGCACGGTCGCGCCCAAGGCCAGGAGTTCTACGCGGCTGGTGAGTATTTCGCCGATGCGCAAGGGGCCGAAATGTTTGTCGAGGGATTTGAGTGTGCGTCGATAAGGGGCGTCAGCGTCGTCTGGCAACACTGCGTTGAGCGTGCCCGCCGGCGGCGCATGGGGGTTGGCCGAGGCGCTGACGGGATTGACCTGAACGGCGCTGATATTGGCGATTTGAAGTGGCGGAGCGATAAGTTTTGACATGTCATTAATCCTTTAATGAAAACGCATGACCGGTGTCCCTACCGGTGTGTCATTGATGTCGAGCCGCCGGCGTTGTCGACTCGGGCCAGTGGATGGCGTAGGCGAATTCGTCGCCGTTGCCCGACAGACTGAGCACAGGTTTGCCGGCGGCTTCGGCGTTGTCGATCAACTGGTCGTAGGCGAATTTGTTCTCGTGTCCGGCATGGGTGGCGGCTTCGATGCGCTCAGCGTTCGCGCCTGCCTGTTCCTTGAGGTCATCGACCCTCACGGCTTTGCTCAGGTCCGAATTCAGCAGCCAGATACGCTCGGCATCCAGTCCTCTGCGGCTGACTGATATCAGCCCTTCGAAGTCATCGGAGGGAAACCAGGTGGGGGGTGTGTCGCGGGCCGCTGAATTGAAACTCATGTTTTCTTCATGAGGCACCACTTCCAGGTCGCGGGTGTCGAGCACATACAGAAACATTTCCCGCTGACGTGTGCGTGTTGATTCATAGCGGCGATCGCGATCCCACGGCACCGGGCTTGTGGCGTCGGACCATTCGGACGATGAGCTGCTCTCGGTATCACTGACATCGCTGCCCGAGGCGCTATCGTCAGCATCCCGCCCCGGGTATTTGCTCGTCTGGCTGTTGAACCGCAAGTACTCGGGGTCAGGCTCCCTTGCGTACATCAGGCCTTCTTTGAGGCTGAAGGTTGCGCTCATCGGCTTATGCGTGGTGGCGCCCGGTTTGTGCTGGTATCGCGGTAGCATGAAGCCGTCATTGGCGAGCTCGAACGGTGTGCGTTCATCGCCACGGAACAGCGCCGGCACGTCGGTGCGGTACAAGCAATTGTTCTTGTTGCGCAGATAGCCGAGTTTGCCCAGCAGCGCTTCGCGCACCGGCGCGGTCATGCTGGTTTCCGGGCTGTACCAGTCATGCCGGGCATCACGCTTGAGGTTAAGTTCCTCGACAGCCTCGCGGCTCAGTTGCTCGAGACGCTGCGGATGGTCGAGGTCGTCGATCAGGTGTTTGTGTGCCTGCGCCCATTGCGGCATTTGCAGTTCGGTCTTCAGGTCCTGTTGCAAGCGGGCCAGTTGGCTGGGCAGCAGGTTATAGGACTGCAGAAATGCTTCGCGCTGTGCAGGATTCATGCTTGCGTGCAGCCAGCGCAGGGTGTCGCGCAGCAAGTCGCGGTGCGGGTTCGTGACTTCAGGAGTCGCCCATTGCGGACTCTTGCCGCTGGCTTGGGCTTCGGTGCGAAAACGCACGAGATCCTGGCCATGGATGTCGTACACCTGCCAGATCTCATGGTCTGTCCAATGCTTCAAGAGCGTGGGCTCGGCACCGAATCCGCCTGCGGGCGGATCGACCGGGATCCAGTGACCAAAAGCGTCCATAAAGGCAAATTGCGTGATCACGTTGTTCGCCCCGAATGCAGGGGCCAGTTCGTAATAGCCTTGGGCATCCGGTGAACGCAGCGATGCCTTGTACAGATTCGAATCGAGGTGGGCGGGTCGAGGCCGTTTCGCGACGGGGTCGATCCCCGGTTGATCGCCCGGTAGCGGCGCAGGTCGTTTTGTCGAGGCCATGGCGGGTGCCGGATGCTCCGTCAGGCGCCAGGTCAACCGGCCTTCATTCCGGTACAGCGCCGGTCCGGACGCGGACCGCTCGGTGACCATCTTGCAGCGATAAACCCCATCGGCATCCTGGCCAACATGGGTGGTGCGCAAGTCGCCTTCATATTCGACGTCGACAAACTGTCGTCCGACGATCCAGCGAAAACCGTCATCCTCCGCCGGTTTCATTCCACGCAGGAAGTCGTCACGCAGCCAGTAGGTGTCGGGGGAATTATCGCTTGCGAGGCGGGCAGGGTTCGTCGCCTGCATCGGTTGGATGACCACGGCAGGCGGGGTTGCATCCGCGACCGGCCAGCCGCCAGCGGTGTGAACGGGATACTGGCCACTCGGCAAACCCGGTAACCGGAAAATCGAAGGGCCACCTGGAGTGAACGGTGTGTCGGTACGCAGGGGCGGGAATGTGCTCGCTTCAGGTTGTTGCGTTGAGCTCTGGGGTGGTTTGCGCGGTGTCTTTGGACTCATGGCGTACTCGAAATCAGTTGATGTATTGAAACCCTCGCTTCGTCAGTTGAATTGATTGTTGGGCAGGCAAGTGCAGGCGGTCTCACTTTAATGGGTGAGAATGTGCCGAAGGGTTTCAAATATGTGGATTTAATCTAACTGGTTTTTCAAGTTATGGAAGGCGCTGGCGTGAGGGTTCGTAATTGATATGTAACTTCGGTTGTTTTTAGTTTGAAGTGTGCGAAGTTGCGGTTTGGTAAATAAGGATTTTTACCGTGGGCGAGTAAGTTTGAATAAGAGAACAGCGCTGCTCTTGTCGGAGAATTCCTAAAAGAGCAGCGCAGAAGGATTAAGGCTTGTGTATCGCCAGATTCAATAGGCGTAACGCAACAAGGTATGAGGCAAGTGCCGCAGGACGAAAAACCCGAACAGCGCCAACATTGCCGGCAGGATCAACCACCAGATCTTGAACGGCATAGGATTGAGTGGGGTTTTACGCTGGCTCAGCCACAGGGCGGCAGCGCAGACACAGGCGGCGAGCATGGCGCCGGCCAGCACGTCGGTTGGCCAATGAGCGCCCAGATAGACCCGCGACAGGGCGATGGAAAGGGCCGGAATACAGGCGATCAGCAACCAGGTCAGGCGCATGCGTGGCGGCTGGCCACGGCCGGCGAGTACCGCCAGGGTCAGAAACAGTGCAAACGAACCTGAGGCATGGCCACTGGGCATGCTGTAAGTGGTCAGTGGGTCGGTCAGCACTTCCGGACGCACCCGGGCGAAGAAGTATTTGGTCCCGGTGTTGGCCAATGCGGTCACCAGCAGCGTACCGCCAACGAAGATCGCATGGCGCCATTGCCGGCACAGCAGCAACAGGCCGGTCAGCAGGACGCTGAACAGCAGCATGTTGCGGAACTCACCGATAAGGGTCAGTGTGACCGCAATTTCATCCAGCATTGGCTGGCGATGTTCCTGCACCAGCGTCATCACCCCTTGATCGAGTGCTGTCAGGTACGGATAGCCGATGAACAGGCCAATCAGAATCAACAGGCTCATGCTGCTGATCCAGATGGTCGCGCGACGGTGGCGACGCAGGCTGCTGTTCACGCTGAGGCCGACCATTGCGGCGATGCTGCCAGCGACAATGCCGGCCTCCAGCCAGAACCCTTCAGGCAATGGCAGACGGAAGGCCGCGCCGGTGGCCCAGCCCGGCAGCAGATAGGCGAGACTCCAGCCGGCGGCCGCCAGCAGGCTGACAGCGGCAAAACGCGGGAAGGGCATGTCGCACATGCCGGCGACCATGGGCAGCATCGGTCGCAATGGCCCGATGAAGCGGCCGACCAGCAGACTGGCAATGCCGTAGCGCTGGAAATACGACTCGGCGCCGGCCATCCATTCCGGATGATGCCGTAGCCCCGGCAGGCGCCGAATGTTCTGGTGGAAATGGCGACCGAGGAAGTACGAAACGGCATCGCCGAGAATCCCGCCAAGGAAGCCCAGCAACAAGGTCTCGCTCAGTGACAGGGCGCCGCTGCCGGCCAGCACGGCGACGGCAAACAGCAGCACGGTGCCCGGCACGATCAAACCGGCAATCGCCAGGCATTCCACAAAGGCCACAATGAAAACTGCAGCCGCCAGCCATTGTGGATTGGCGGCCAGCCACCCGGTCACGCTATCGAGCCATGGGCCCATACAGAAAAACTCCAAATCATTAATGGCCTTCTGTAGGAGCTGCCGAAGGCTGCGATCTTTTGATCTTGATCCTGAAAGCAAGATCAAAAGATCGCAGCCTTCGGCAGCTCCTACATGAGTGTGTGTTTACAGCAGAAAATAATCTCGGCCTTCGACCTGACCGCGTCGCAGCGGGTTCCGCGTGCACCATTGCGCGTAAGTCGCATCGACGAAGCGGTACATCAATTGTTCGTCCCGGCCGAGGGGGATGCCCAGGCGTGTTGTCTGGATAATGTGCGAAGGTGCCGGCCCGGTGTCTTCTACCAGAAGGACTTCATGATCAAAACGCTTGGCGTCCCACACCGGCACTTTCAGTCCCAGCGCTTTGCACAGCAGGGTTTGCCCGGCGCAGAGCTTTTGCGAAGGCCGCGCACGTCCCTGCGCGTCGGGATTGTTCAGCAGCATCTGCGCCAGACTCGCCGGACCGCTGATTTCATCGACCCACGGATAGGCGGATTTGATCAGTACCGCATTGCCCGGCCCCTGCGCGCTGAAGTTCAGCGAATCACCGCCACGGGCGTAATACATATAGATGTGGCCGCCATCCAGAAACAAAGCCTTACGCTTTTCTGTGTAGCCCAACGAGGCGTGGCTGCCTTTTTCTGCGCAGTAATAGGCTTCGGTTTCGATGATTCGCGCGCTCAGCCACAGATCGCCGACCCGGTGACGAATGACTTTGCCGAGCAGATCCTGCGCCAGCACTTGCGCATCACGGTCGAAAAAGGCGTCCGGCAGCCCTAGCGGCAGGCGTTCGACGCGGTTGCGAACGGTCAGGTTGGACATGGCAGGCAATGTTTATCCAGGCTCAGGAGGTCGTGATGATAACAACGCGCGGCTTAATTGGGCCTGAACGCCGGCGAATCCGCGTTCATTTCGACCATCCGCCCGTCACCGCTGTTAGTCCCGGGACGCGGCAGCTATAATCTGCCGCTTTCCTCTTTGCCAAGACCCCAGCAGACCATGACTGAGTCCGTTCTTGACTACATGACCCGATTGGGTCGCGCCGCCCGCGAAGCCTCCCGGGTCATCGGCCGTGCCAGCACCGCGCAGAAAAACCGCGCCTTGCAGGCTGCTGCCAATGCCTTGGACGCCGCGCGCGCCGAGCTTGCCGCCGCCAATGAGCAGGATCTGGCCGCCGGTCGCGCCAATGGTCTGGAACCGGCACTGCTGGAGCGTCTGGAACTGACCCCGGCGCGCATCGACGGCATGATCGTCGGTTTGCGTCAGGTCGCTGCACTGCCGGATCCGGTCGGTGCGATCCGCGACATGAGCTTCCGTCCGTCGGGCATTCAGGTCGGCAAGATGCGCGTGCCGTTGGGCGTGATCGGGATCATCTACGAGTCACGTCCCAACGTGACCATCGATGCTGCCAGCCTGTGCCTGAAGTCCGGCAATGCGACCATTCTGCGCGGTGGCTCTGAAGCGATTCATTCCAACCGTGCGATTGCCGCATGCATTCAGCGCGGTCTGGCCGAGGCCGAATTGCCTGCCGCTGTGGTGCAAGTGGTCGAAACCACTGACCGTGCCGCTGTTGGCGCGATGATCACCATGCCCGAGTACGTCGACGTGATCGTGCCGCGCGGTGGCCGTGGCCTGATCGAACGTATCAGCCGTGATGCCCGCGTACCAGTGATCAAGCATCTGGACGGTATCTGCCACGTTTACGTCAGTGCCCACGCCGATCTGCCCAAGGCCCAGCGCATCGCGTTCAATGCCAAGACTTATCGCTACGGTATTTGCGGTGCGATGGAGACCTTGCTGGTCGATCAAACTGTTGCTAAGGATTTCCTGCCGTCGATGGCCGCCCAGTTCCGCGAAAAAGGCGTCGAACTGCGTGGTTGCGAACGTACGCGGGCGATCATCGAAGCCGTTGCTGCCAGCGAAGAGGACTGGAGCACCGAGTATCTGGCGCCGATCCTGTCGATTCGCGTGGTCGACGGTCTGGATCAGGCGATCGAACACATCAACCATTACGGCTCCCATCACACCGACTCGATCGTCAGCGAAAACCTCGCTGACACCCGTCGTTTTGTGGCGGAAGTCGACTCGGCGTCGGTGATGATCAACACGCCGACGTGCTTTGCCGATGGATTTGAATACGGATTGGGTGCCGAGATCGGTATTTCTACTGATAAGCTGCACGCCCGCGGCCCGGTGGGTCTCGAAGGACTGACCTGCGAGAAGTACGTCGTGGTCGGTGATGGCCAGTTGCGCGGCCAGGCGACGGTCTGACTTGACCGACCTCGACCTGACAGCGCCGCAAGCCGGCAACGAGTACCGCCCCCGGCGCATTGGCGTCCTGGGCGGCACGTTCGACCCGGTGCACATCGGCCATTTGCGCGGTGGGCTGGAAGTCGCCGAAGCGCTGGCGCTCGATGAGTTGCGCCTGATGCCGAACGCGCGGCCGCCTCATCGCGGTACGCCGCAGGTGTCGGCGCAGGATCGGCTGGCGATGGTCGAATGTGCGGTGGCCGGATTGCCGCCGCTGGTGGTGGACGCCCGCGAATTGCAGCGGGACAAACCGTCTTGGACCATTGATACCCTAGAGTCGATGCGCGCGGAAATGCCCGCCGAGACCCAGGTTTTTCTGCTTTTGGGCTGGGACGCATTTTGCGGCCTGCCCACTTGGCACCGCTGGGAAGAGTTGCTCCAGCATTGCCATATCCTGGTGCTACAGCGCCCGGACGCCGACAGCGAACCGCCGGATGCCTTGCGCAACCTGCTGGCAGCGCGTTCGGTGAGCGACCCGCTGGCCCTGAAAGGGCCGAGCGGACAGATTGCATTCGTCTGGCAGACACCGCTCGCGGTTTCCGCCACCCAGATCCGTCAACTGCTGGCCAGCGGTAAGTCGGTACGTTTCCTGGTGCCCGACGCGGTCCTGGCCTACATCGATGCGCACGGTCTGTACCGTGCGTCGAACTGAACAAGGCGTGCTTCACTGATACGAATCCACGTGTCGCCAAGCCGCCGAATATACGAGCAAAACGAGTTTTATATGACTGACAAAGACCAAACCAAAGTAAAGCGCAAAGGCACATTCAAGAGCGCCCCGCTGCCAGAGCCGGTCAACACCAATGAGCCGCTGAAAGGCGACGAGCTGGTCAAGCTGGCCGTGGCTGCCCTGGAAGACGTCAAGGCACAAGACATCCAGATCATCGATGTTCGCGACAAGCAGAGCATCACTGACTACATGATCATCGCCACCGGTACTTCCAACCGCCAGATCAACGCGATGCTCGACAAGGTTCGCGAAGAAGTCAAAAAGCAGGGCGCCAAGCCGCTGGGCGAAGAAGGCAAGGGCGACAGTGACTGGGTGCTGCTCGACCTGGACCTGGTGATCGTGCACATGATGACCGCCTCGGCACGTCAGTTCTACGACCTGGAACGCCTGTGGGCCGGTGCCGAGCAGAGCCGTGCGGCCGATGCCAAGCACCACAGCCCGGAAAACACCCAC
The DNA here is from genome assembly GCF_900187485.1 of Pseudomonas sp. Irchel s3a12. Classification (NCBI taxonomy): domain Bacteria; kingdom Pseudomonadati; phylum Pseudomonadota; class Gammaproteobacteria; order Pseudomonadales; family Pseudomonadaceae; genus Pseudomonas; species Pseudomonas sp. Irchel s3a12. Next base: position 199,015 of record NZ_FYDN01000007.1, on the reverse strand, counting down.
GAGCATTTCACCAAGCTCAACAAAGACCAGCTGTAAGGGATTGCTGTGCGACTGCGCCTGATCGCCGTCGGTTCACGCATGCCCAAGTGGGTGGAAGAAGGCTGGCATGAATATGCCAAGCGTCTTCCGTCCGAGCTGGCGCTGGAACTGGTGGAAATACCGCTCAATACCCGTGGCAAGAATGCCGACGTGGCCCGATTCATCCGCCAGGAAGGCGAAGCCATGCTGGCCAAGGTCGGGCCGAACGAGCGGATCGTCACGCTGGAAGTCCACGGCAAACCCTGGAGTACCGAGCAGCTGGCGGTCGAACTCGACCGTTGGCGGCTGGATTCGCGCACGGTCAATTTCATGGTCGGTGGCCCGGAAGGGCTGGCGCCTGAAGTCTGCGCCCGTGCCGATCAGCGCTGGTCGTTGTCGCCGCTGACGTTGCCGCACCCGTTGGTGCGGATCCTGATCGGCGAACAGTTGTATCGTGCCTGGACCGTGCTGTCCGGTCACCCTTACCACAAGTAATCCAGCCCTCATGTCTCAGCCGATCCGCATCAAGGACCACGAAAAGGACGCACGCCTGGTGCGTAGCCGCGTCGTGTTCGGGGCCATTGCGATCATGCTGCTGATCGGCGTGTTGATCGCGCGGCTGTATTACTTGCAGGTGATCCAGTACGAGTACCACTCGACGCTCTCGGAAAACAACCGTGTCCATGTGCAGCCAATTCCACCAACCCGTGGGTTGATTTTCGACCGCAACGGCGTGGTGGTGGCGGACAACCGTCCAAGCTTCAGCCTGAGCATGACCCGCGAGCGCTCCGGCGACTGGCAGCAGGTGCTCGACGTCATCGTCGAAGTGCTGGAGCTGACGCCTGAAGACCGGGTGATCTTCGAGAAGCGCATGCGTCAGGGGCGCCGACCGTTCGAGCCGGTGCCGATCCTGTTCGAGCTGACCGAGGAGCAGATCGCCCGGATTGCGGTGAACCAGTTCCGGCTGCCCGGCGTAGAAGTGGTGGCGCAGCTGGTTCGTCACTATCCGCAGGGCGCGCACTTTGCGCACTCGGTCGGCTACATGGGGCGGATCAACGAGAAAGAGCTGAAGACCCTCGATCCGGTCAATTACAGCGGCACCCACCACATTGGCAAGACCGGCATCGAGCGTTTCTACGAGCCGGAATTGCACGGTCAGGTCGGTTACGAAGAAGTCGAAACCAACGCCCGCGGCCGCGTCTTGCGCGTGCTCAAGCGCACCGATCCGATTCCCGGCAAGGACATTGTTCTGAGCCTGGACATCAAGTTGCAGGAAGCCGCGGAGGCTGCACTCGGCGGACGTCGTGGTGCGGTAGTTGCGCTCGATCCGAAGACCGGCGAAGTGCTGGCGATGGTCAGTCAGCCGAGCTTCGACCCGAACCTGTTCGTCACCGGGATCAGCTTCAAGGCCTATGCCGAGTTGCGTGATTCCATTGACCGGCCGCTGTTCAATCGCGTGTTGCGCGGTCTGTATCCGCCAGGCTCGACGATCAAACCGGCGGTGGCGATTGCCGGCCTCGATTCCGGTGTAGTGACTGCGTCGAGCAGGGTATTCGACCCGGGCTACTACATGCTGCCCAACTACGATCACAAATACCGTAACTGGAACCGCACCGGTGACGGCTTCGTCGACCTCGACACGGCGATCATGCGTTCCAACGACACCTACTTCTATGACCTGGCGCACAAGCTCGGTATCGATCGGTTGTCGGCCTACATGAACAAGTTCGGCATCGGCCAGAAGGTCTCGCTGGACATGTTCGAAGAATCCCCCGGTCTGATGCCGTCCCGCGAGTGGAAGCGGGCGACGCGTAAGCAGGCGTGGTTCCCCGGCGAAACCCTGATCCTCGGGATCGGCCAGGGCTATATGCAATCGACCCCGCTGCAACTGGCCCAGGCCACCGCGCTGGTGGCCAACAAAGGCGTTTGGAACCGTCCGCACCTGGCCAAATCCCTCGAAGGGGTGAAACCGGTGGACGAGAATCCGATGCCGGACATCATCCTGCGTGATCCGTCGGACTGGACCAAGGTCAACCACGGCATGCAGCAGGTAATGCACGGTGCCCGCGGTACCGCGCGCAAAGCGGCGATCGGCGCGCAATACCGCATCGCCGGCAAGTCGGGTACCGCGCAGGTCGTGGCGATCAAACAGGGCGAGAAGTACGACCGCTCCAAGGTTCAGGAGCGCCACCGCGACCACGCCCTGTTCGTCGGTTTTGCTCCGGCCGATGACCCGAAAATCGTCGTTTCGGTGATGGTCGAGAACGGTGAGTCCGGTTCCGGCGTTGCCGCGCCTGTGGTGCGCCAGGTCATGGATGCCTGGCTGCTCGATCAGGACGGACGTTTGAAGGCCGAATACGCCAGCCCAATCAGTGCGGAGGCTACGGCCCGTGATGAATAACTTTGATCGCATGCTCTCCAGTGAGGATGTGATGCGTCGCCGCGCGACGTTGCTGCAAAGACTGCATATCGATGGCCCGTTGTTGATCCTGCTGCTGATACTCGCCGCCGGCAGCCTGTTCGTGCTGTATTCGGCCAGTGGCAAAAGCTGGGATCTGCTGGCCAAGCAGGCCACTTCATTCGGTATCGGTCTGGTGTCGATGATCATCATCGCCCAGTTCGAGCCGCGTTTCATGGCGCGTTGGGTGCCGCTCGGCTATGTGATCGGCGTGGTGCTGCTGTTGGTGGTGGACATCATGGGGCACAACGCCATGGGCGCGACACGCTGGATCAATATCCCCGGGGTGATCCGCTTCCAGCCTTCGGAGTTCATGAAGATCCTGATGCCGGCGACCATCGCCTGGTATCTGTCCAAGCGCACGCTGCCGCCGCAACTCAAGCATGTCGGCATCAGTCTGATGCTGATCGGCGTGCCGTTCGTGTTGATCGTGCGCCAGCCTGACCTGGGAACTTCGCTGCTGATCCTTGCCGGTGGCGCGTTCGTACTGTTCATGGGCGGGCTGCGCTGGCGCTGGATTCTCAGCGTGCTGGCGGCGGCGATCCCGGTGTCGGTGGCTATGTGGTTTTTCATCATGCACGACTACCAGAAGCAGCGAATCCTGACCTTCCTCGACCCGGAAAGCGATCCGCTCGGCACCGGCTGGAACATCATTCAGTCGAAAGCGGCGATTGGTTCCGGCGGCGTGTTCGGCAAGGGCTGGCTGCTCGGCACCCAGTCGCACTTGGACTTCCTCCCGGAAAGCCACACCGACTTCATCATTGCCGTACTCGGCGAAGAGTTCGGTCTGGTCGGTATCTGCGCGCTGTTGCTGATCTATCTGTTGCTGATTGGACGGGGGCTGGTGATTACCGCTCAAGCCCAGACGCTGTTCGGCAAATTGCTCGCCGGCGCGTTGACTATGACGTTTTTTGTTTACGTTTTCGTCAACATCGGTATGGTCAGTGGCCTGTTGCCGGTTGTAGGGGTGCCGTTGCCGTTCATTAGCTACGGAGGAACTTCGCTGGTGACGCTGCTGTCAGCGTTTGGGGTTTTGATGTCGATCCATACCCATCGCAAGTGGATCGCACAGGTTTGAATAAGGTGAAGAGTTCAATGCAAGTTATGCGTGGCTGGGCGACTCGATGCGCGCCATTGGTAGGCCTGATGGGCCTGCTGGGTAGCGTGCAGGAAGCGCTGGCCGGCGAATACGAAGGGTCGCCGCAGGTGGCCGAGTTCGTCGGTGAAATGACCCGCGACTACGGTTTTGCTGGTGAGCAGCTGATGGCGGTGTTCCGCGAAGCTCAGCGCAAGCAGGCGATTCTCGACGCCATTTCCAGGCCTGCCGAGCGGGTCAAGCAGTGGAAAGAATACCGTCCGATGTTCATCACCGATGCGCGCATTGCACGCGGTGTGGACTTCTGGCGTCAGCACGAGGCGACGCTGGCCCGTGCCGAGCAGGAATACGGCGTGCCGGCACAAGTCATCGTGTCGATCATTGGCGTTGAAACCTTTTTCGGACGTAATACCGGTAATTACCGGGTGATCGATGCCTTGTCCACGCTCGGTTTCGACTATCCTCCCCGTGCCGAATTTTTCCGCAAGGAACTGCGTGAGTTCCTGCTGCTGGCGCGTGAAGAACAGGTCGATCCATTGACCCTCAAAGGCTCGTACGCCGGGGCCATGGGCCTGCCGCAGTTCATGCCGAGCAGCTTTCGCGCTTACGCGGTGGATTTCGACGGTGACGGCCACATCAATATCTGGAACAACCCGGATGATGCGATCGGCAGCGTCGCCAGTTATTTCAAACGTCACGGCTGGGTCGCGGGTGAGCCGGTGGTCAGCCGTGCCGATGTCCGTGGCGAACAGGTCGATGAAGGCCTGACCACCGGCATCGAACCGACGAAAACGGTTGGAGAGTTGCGAGTGCTGGGCTGGTCAAGTCATGATGCGCTGCGCGATGATATGCCGGTTACTGCATTTCGCCTCGAAGGCGACAACGGCCCTGAATACTGGATGGGCCTGAAGAATTTCTACGCGATCACGCGTTATAACCGCAGCGTGATGTACGCCATGGCCGTACATCAACTGTCTGAACAGCTGGTACAAGCACGGGGCGTCAAGTAATGCGGGCATTGCCTAACAATAAACCCCTGAAGCTGGTGGCATTCGCTGCGTTGGCGGTGCTGGTCGCCAGTTGCTCGACCAGCCGTTCGCCGACTCAGAAAACCACCACGACCGCTGTGCGTGCCCAGCCGGGCCTGGACATCAACCGTGCGCATAAAGATGGCGCGCCGTGGTGGGACGTCGACGTATCGCGCATCCCGGACGCCACGCCGACCCTGCACACCGGTCCGTACAAGGCCAACCCGTACACGGTGCTGGGCAAGACCTACTTCCCGCTGCAGGAATCGAAGACCTACGTGGCTTCGGGTACGGCGTCCTGGTACGGCACCAAGTTTCACGGTCAGAACACCGCCAACGGCGAGGTCTACGACCTGTACGGCATGAGTGCCGCCCACAAGACATTGCCACTGCCAAGTTACGTTCGGGTGACCAACCTGGACAATAACAAGAGCGTGATCCTGCGGGTCAACGACCGTGGGCCGTTCTATTCTGACCGTATCATCGACCTGTCCTATGCTGCGGCGAAGAAGCTCGGTTATGCCGAAATCGGCACCGCGCGGGTCAAGGTCGAAGGCATCGATCCTCAGCAGTGGTGGGCCGCCAAGGGCCGTCCGGCGCCTTTGATGCTCAACGAGCCGCAAGTCGCGCAGAGTAGCGCCCCGGTGATCACGGCCTCGGCCGGCACCGTCGAGCAATGGACGCCACCGCCGCAGCAACATGCCTCCGACACCGTCCCCGTGCCGATGAGTGCAAAAAAAAACGCTTCTGCACCAGCGTCTGGCCAGTATCTGCAGGTGGGCGCGTTCGCCAACCCGGACGCTGCAGAACTGCTGAGGTCGAAGCTCAGCGGGATGGTGAGCGCTCCGGTGTTCATCAGCTCGATCGTGCGCAATCAACAGACCCTGCACCGGGTTCGCCTGGGGCCGATCGGCTCGCCGGGTGAAATTGCCCAGGTGCAGAACAGCGTGCGCCTGGCCAACCTTGGTTCGCCAAGTGTGGTCACCGAGTAATACGTAGAACTTGATTGACGGTTCACTTGCGGTATCGGGGGGTGAACCAGGTTGTTGGCTCGTCGAAGAACAAAAGCCCGGCAAGGGTGACTGGAGTGAGCAACTCAACACGCGATGACTCGTTAGAAAGTCATCTGATTAAATTTTGTCCGCAAGGACAGTTTCCATTAGCGATTTCGAGAGACGGATGAACATCACCACCTTTGCCAAACGCCTGTGTCTGCTAGTCCCGCTGCTCCTCTCGCCAGCCGCCTTCGCGGCCGAGATGATGCCGTCGCCACCGCAACTGGCTGCCAAAGCCTACGTTCTGATGGATGCCAGCAGCGGCAACGTGCTGGTCGAGAACAATGGCGACCAGCGTCTGCCACCGGCCAGCCTGACCAAGCTGATGACCGCTTACATCGCGACCCTGGAAATCCGTCGCGGCCAGATCGGTGAAAACGATCCGGTGACCGTCAGCGAAAACGCCTGGCGCACCGGCGGTTCGCGGATGTTCATCAAAGTCGGCTCGCAGGTGACTGTCAGCGACCTGCTGCACGGCATCATCATCCAGTCCGGCAACGACGCCAGCGTGGCGCTGTCCGAGCACATCGCCGGTAGCGAAGACGCGTTCGCCGACCTGATGAACAAGACTGTGACTGATCTGGGCATGACCAATTCCCACTTCATGAACCCGACCGGTCTGCCAAACCCTGAGCATTACTCGTCGGCTCACGACATGGCGATCCTGGCCCGTGCGATCATCCACGAAGACCCGGCTCACTACGCGATCTACTCGCAGAAAGAGTTCTTCTGGAATGGCATCAAGCAGCCTAACCGCAACCTGCTGCTGTGGCGCGACAAGACCGTTGACGGTCTGAAAACCGGTCACACCGACGAAGCCGGCTACTGCATGGTGTCCTCGGCTGTACGTGACGGCCAGCGTCTGATCGCCGTGGTGTTCGGCACCAACAGCGAAGTGGCTCGCGCCGCTGAGACCCAGAAGCTGCTGACTTACGGCTTCCGCTTCTTCGAAACCCAGACCTTCTATCAGAAGGGCACCGAATTGGCTCAGGCCCCGGTGTGGAAAGGCACCACCAATCAAGTCAAGGCCGGCCTGGCTGAAGACCTGACCATGACCCTGCCAAAAGGCCAGCTGAAGAAGCTTGCTGCGAGCATGACCATGAACCCGCAACTGACCGCGCCAATCGCCAAGGGCGACGTGATCGGTAAAGTCGAAGTCAAACTGGAAGACAAGGTCGTGCACAGCGCTGACCTGATCGCTCTGGATGGCGTCGAGGAGGGTGGTATCTTCCGCCGCATGTGGGATAGCATCCGTCTATTCTTCTACGGCTTGTTCAACTGATTTGTGTTGACCTGCATGGCCCCGCCCCGATCTGGTGCGGGGCCATGCGCGTTATCACGGCTTGCGCTCAAGAGGCCGTTACGCCATGACCGATACCGAAGTAAAGGCGCCAAAGATCGAATTCCCTGTCACGGATTATCCCGTTAAGGTGATCAGCGATACCGGTGTGGGCAACAAAGACAAGATCATCGACATCGTCAAGAAACACGCGACCATCAATGATGAGCGCATCGACGAGCGTCAAAGCACCAACGGCAAATACACCACCATTCAGTTGCACATCGTCGCGACCGATCAGGATCAGCTGTACAACATCAACAGCGAACTGCGGGCGACCGGCTTCGTGCACATGGTGTTGTGATGCCGGGCACGCTGGGCTTTCGTGAGCTCGGCCAGATGGCTTACGAGCCGGTCTGGCATGCCATGCAACGCTTTACCAACGAACGCGGCAGCGATGCCGCCGACGAAATCTGGCTCGTCGAACACCCGCCGGTGTTCACTCAGGGCCAGGCCGGCAAGGCCGAACATCTGTTGCTGCCGGGTGATATCCCGGTAGTGCAGGTCGATCGCGGCGGGCAGGTGACATATCATGGCCCCGGCCAGTTGGTGGCCTATCTGCTGCTGGATGTACGCAAGCTGGGTTTCGGCGTGCGTGATCTGGTCAGCCGCATGGAGCTTTGCCTGATCGAACTGCTGGCCAGCTACGGCGTGACCGCGGCGGCCAAGCCAGACGCTCCCGGCGTGTACGTCAATGGAGCGAAAATCGCTTCTCTGGGTTTGCGGATTCGCCACGGTTGTTCCTTTCATGGCCTGGCCCTGAACGTGGATATGAACCTGGAACCGTTTCGACGGATTAATCCCTGCGGCTATGCCGGGCTGGCGATGACCCAGCTGAGCGACCACGCAGGATCGATTGAATTTGCCGAGGTAAGTGCCCGGCTGCGCGCGCAGCTCGTCAAACACCTCGACTATGCTGAGCAGACGACCCTGACGGGCGGAATCGACTGATATGACTACTGATGCAGTGCAAACCATGATCCCGACGCTCGACGTGACCGAGCGCCCGGCCCCGCGTCCCAAGGTAGAAGCCGGCGTCAAGCTGCGCGGCGCCGAGAAGGTTGCACGCATTCCGGTAAAGATCATTCCGACTACCGAACTGCCGAAGAAACCTGACTGGATTCGTGTACGCATCCCGGTTTCGCCGGAAGTCGACCGTATCAAGAGCCTGCTGCGCAAGCACAAGCTGCACAGCGTCTGCGAAGAAGCGTCCTGCCCGAACCTCGGCGAGTGCTTCTCCGGTGGCACCGCGACGTTCATGATCATGGGCGACATCTGCACCCGTCGCTGCCCGTTCTGCGACGTCGGTCACGGTCGTCCGAAGCCACTGGACGTCAATGAGCCGCAAAGCCTGGCCATCGCCATCGCCGACCTCAAGCTCAAGTACGTGGTGATCACCTCGGTTGACCGCGACGACCTGCGTGACGGCGGTGCCCAGCACTTTGCCGACTGCATCCGCGAAATCCGCAAACTGTCGCCGAACGTGCAGCTGGAAACCCTGGTTCCGGACTACCGTGGCCGCATGGACGTCGCGCTGGAAATCACCGCGGCCGAGCCGCCGGATGTGTTCAACCACAACCTGGAAACCGTGCCGCGCCTCTACAAGGCAGCGCGCCCGGGTTCGGATTACCAGTGGTCGCTGACCTTGCTGCAACGCTTCAAGCAGATGATGCCGCATATTCCGACCAAATCCGGCTTGATGCTGGGTCTGGGTGAGACCGACGAGGAAGTCATCGAAGTCATGAAGCGCATGCGCGAACATGACATCGACATGCTGACCCTCGGCCAGTACCTGCAACCGTCCCGTAGTCACTTGCCGGTGCAGCGCTTTGTGCACCCGGACACCTTCGCCTGGTTCGCCGAGGAAGGTTACAAGATGGGCTTCAAAAACGTTGCCTCGGGGCCGCTGGTGCGTTCTTCATACCACGCCGACGAGCAAGCGAAGTTGGTCAAGGCTGAGCTGCTGGGTTCCTGATCCGGCGCTGAATGAAAAAATGCCCGCCGAGGTTTTAACGCCCGGCGGGCATTTTTTTGCCCGTCTTACATTCGATGCTGATTTTTCCTGCAACCTGCGGCGTGGCCGACCCTCTTCTGTTTGCCCCCGTTCCTGACTACTGTGTGTGCATGACTCACAGGGAGATCCAAGGATGACCGTTCGACCGACCCATACTCTTTGCCCACACAGAGCCGTGCCTGCACTGCCCTCGGAAGGGTTGATCGGCGTCATTGCGCCTGCCGGTCCTGGTGCTCTGGACACCGATGAGGCGGTGCGATGGATGCGAGCCCGCGGTTATGGGCTGAAGGTGTTTCCCGGTGTTTATGAAAAAGACGGCTATCTGGCTGGCAGTGACGACGTGCGTTTGCGTGATCTGCATGCGGCATTCGCTGATCCCGAGGTCGATGCCATCATTTGCCTGCGCGGCGGCTACGGCACGCCGCGCTTGCTCGACCGGATCGATTACGACCTGCTGAGCCGCCATGCCAAGCCATTCGTTGGCTACAGCGATATCACCGCGCTGCACCTGGCCATCAGTCGTTACGCAGGATTCGTGACCTTCCACGGGCCGCTGCTCAACGCTGACTTGTTGGGCGACAAGGAGCCGCCGACGGTCACTTCATTCTTCGCCATGCTGCGCGGGCAATTGAAGGCGGGGAGTGTGCTGAGCCATCCGGTGGCTTATCCGTTGACTACCGTCGAACCTGGCATTGCGCACGGACGCTTGCTCGGCGGTAATCTGGCGATGATCGCCGCAACCTTGGGCACGCCTTACGAGATTGATGTCGAAGGGGTGATTCTGCTCATCGAGGACATCAACGAGCCGCTGTATCGCATTGATCGCTTGCTGACACAGATGCGCCTGGCCGGCAAACTGGCAAAATTGCGAGGTGTGCTGGTCGGGGATGTGGCGGGGGTGGAAGTCGCGGCACTGAACCGATTGCTCAAGCAGACTTTCGAGCCGTTGCGGATTCCGGTGTTATCGGGGTGGCGTAGCGGGCATTGCGATCCGAACCTGACGCTGCCGATGGGGGCGCTGGTGCGGCTGGATGCCGGGAAGCAGGAATTGATGCTGGAGCAGGATGTGGTGATCAAGGCCTGAAGGTTTATTGCCTGATAGTCAGTCTCCGCGAGCAGGCTCCCACATTTGGAATGTATTTCAATGTGGGAGCGAGCCTGCTCGCGAAAGCGATATCAGCCATACGGCATTCGTTCTATTGGCTACGCAGGCTTTCCAGCAACTTGTGCGTCGGATACCCGTCCGCCGGCCAGCCAAATGACTGCTGGGCACTGCGAATCGCCTTGCGCGTGTTGGCGCCGATGATCCCGTCCGCCGTGCCGGCATCGTAATTGCGCGCACTCAGCAGGGTCTGCAATTCCATACGCTCGGTGCGGCTCAGCGGCAGGTCATCTTTTGGCCAACTGCCGTTGATCAAGCCGCCACCGCTGAAACGCTCGGACAACAGGCTCACTGCCAGCGCGTACGACGAGGAGTTGTTGTACTTGAGGATCGCGCGGAAGTTGTCGAGGATCAGGAATGCCGGCCCACGATAACCAGCCGGCAGCAGCAGGGCGGCAGACAGTTGTTCAGAGCCTGCTGGCACCTGACCGCCATTCGGCAGGGTCACGCCCAACTGACGCCATTCGGCGACACTCTTGCGAATCGCGCCATCAGCCAGGGTGTAGTTGAAGCTGCTCGGCAGCTGCACTTCAAACCCCCACGGCTGGCCACGCTGCCAGCCGGAGCTTTGCAGGTAATGCGCAGTTGAGGCCAGCGCATCGGCAGGACTGCCCCAGATATCGCGGCGACCGTCACCGTCGAAGTCCACTGCGTGAGTGTTGTAAGTGGTCGGAATGAACTGGGTCTGCCCCATGGCGCCAGCCCACGAGCCGAGCATCTTCTCTGGCGTGATGTCACCCTGTTGCAGGATCTGCAGCGCAGCGATCAATTGCGCATGAGCAAAGCCCGGCCGACGGCCTTCGTAAGCGAGGGTGGCCAGCGAGTTGATCACCGACTTACTGCCCTGAAACTGACCGAAATTGCTTTCCATGCCCCACACCGACACCAGCGCCTGACGGTCAACGCCATAACGCTGTTCGATGCTTTGCAGAATATCGGCGTACTGGCTGATCAGTGCCTGACCTTTACGCACTCGTAGTGGCGAGAGCGCGCCATCAAGGTATTCCCACACCGGACGGGAAAATTCCGGCTGACTGCGGTCGGCGCGAATCACGCTAGCGTCGAAGCTGATATTGGCAAAGGCGCGATCGAACAGGTCAGGGCGGATCCCGGCGGCGAGGGCGTCCTTGCGGAAACCGGCCTGCCATTCGGCAAAGGTCTGGGTCGGCTGAAGATCAAGAGGGTCGGCGGACGGCACTACCGGCGGGATGATCGCTGGGGCCGTGGCGACGGGCGCGGCTTGAAGGGGTTGCGCATCGGCGGCGGTCGGTTTTTCCGCGCAGGCGACAAGCAGAATGAAGCTGGAGGCAGCGATCAATTGGCGAACAGGCCAGCGACGGGAAAGACTTAGGGGCATGCACAGTTCCAGGAAAACGAATCAGGTGCAGACCTTAACATGAGCGGGGGGTACTGCGCTTTAAGCGGCCAGAAAGTAAGAAGCCTCCCAGCTGTCAGACTGGAAGGCTTCGCGGCGGTAGCTGCCTTTACCCTTGGCTGGTCGTTCCTGGCGGCTGCGGAACAGGGGTTGGGCGACGATGGATTTGGCCTTGTTGGGGCCATGCTTTGCTGGCTTTTTGCTCATGAGGGGTCTCTCGAGTGAGTGGGTTTTGCGGGGGAAATAATCTGCCGATGTCGGGCGTCTGTCCAGTGCCTGTTGTGTAGGAATGTTCTGGCGCTTTCGCGAGCAGGCTCGCTCCCACATTGAAATGCATTGCAAATGTGGGAGCGAGCCTGCTCGCGAATAGCCGTTATGCGGTAGGACAGGTTATTCAGCAGGCAGTGAAAGTCGCTGGCCAGCCATCAACAACGCCAAGCGGCTCAGGCTCATCCACGGCGAACCGGCAGCCTGGCCCTTGATCTGCGCATCGATGCGCTGGGCTTCGAGCAACAACTGCGCCCAGCGTTGCGCCGAGTAGCGTTGCAGGGCTTTGCTCATCAAAGGTTTGCGCTTGTCCCAGACGGGCGGCTTCGCCTGGCTGAAACACTTGTCCAGCGGCGTACCCTGGCTGTATTGCAACGAAATATTAGCCAGCAAGCGCAGCTCCCGCGCCAGCGCCCAGAGAATCACCGGCGGTTCGACACCTTCACCGCGCAAGCCTTCAAGCATGCGCAAGGCGTGAGCCGGTTCGCCGTTGAGCACGGCATCGGTCAGGCCGAACACGTCGAACCGCGCACTGTCGGCCACGGCGGCCTGCACGGTTTCAACGGTGATTTGCCCACCTTCGGCCATCAATTTGAGCTTTTCGATTTCCTGCGCGGCAGCGAGCAAGTTGCCTTCGACGCGTGCTGCAATCAGTTCGACCGCGTCCTGGCTGGCCGACAAACCAGCCTGAGACAAGCGCTGACGAATCCAGCTCGGCAACTGATTGGCGTCCACCGGCCAGATCTGGATGAACTGGGTCTGCTGGCCTTCCACCAGTGCCTTGCCCCACTTGGTTTTCTGCGCGCTGCCATCCATCTTCGGCAGGCTGATCAGCAGCACCGTGTCTTCAGCGGGACGCGAGCAGTATTCGATGAATGCAGCGGCGCCTTTGTCACCGGGTTTGCCCGAGGGCAGGCGCAGTTCCAGCAGGCGCTTTTCGGCGAACAACGACATGCTGGCGCCGGCCTGCAACAACGTGCCCCAATCGAAATTGGCGTCGGCGGCGAAGACCTGGCGTTCATCAAAACCTTGCTGACGCGCAGCGCTGCGGATGGCGTCGGCGGCTTCCTGGCACAGTAGCGGGTCATCGCCGCTGATGATGTAGACAGGCGCCAAAGCACCTTGCAGGTGTTTACCGAGTTGGGCGGGAGCGAGCTTCATAAGAAATGCCGAACGGGGCGCCTGAGCGCCCCGAACGTCTTACTGCTGCGGTACTTCGAGCGGCGACTGGCGCGGGGTTTCCGCTTCAGCCTTTTGTGCCGCTTGCAGCGCATCGGCTTCTGCCTTGGCGCGGTCATTGGCGGCTTGCTGCAGCTGCTGCAGTTGACCCGGAGTCAGTTGCTGCAGACGCAACATCATGCGTTGGACCAGTTCGCGAGTGGTTTCGCGACGGGCGTCGTTGGCTTCCTGATCGGAGCCCACGAGGTTGTTACCGTCGTGGATAAACACTTTCTGAACTTCAAGTTTGTCGCTGAGCAGTTGCAGGTTCTTGTCGCCACGGATCTCGTAGTTCAGAACAGTACTGACTTGATACTCGCCCGTACGACCGGCACCGGCGTAGCTGAGGATGCGCTGGCTCTCCTGCTGGTCAGCCAGGAAAAGTTTGTACGGAGCACCGCTGTAAACCTTGACGCCGCTCGACTCCAGCACCTGACGCAGTTGCGTGACCGTCTCGCCGTAGGCATTACGGGCGCTCAGGTCGAGTTCCTTGATCGACAGTTCGTTAGTGCCGGTACCGCGCAGCTGGAAACCGCAGGCGCTCAACAGAACGGCGAGGCCCATCACCAGCAGATTGCGTTTGATCATTGTGTTGCTCCCCTTGAAACCACGTGGGCCGATTGTACGGCCCGAAAGGTTTTACTTGGCGCCAGGCGAGCCTGGCGCCCGATCCAATTAGCTGGCGACGATGTTGACCAGTTTCCCCGGCACAACGATCACTTTACGAATAGTCAGGCCGTCGACGAAACGCAGTACGTTTTCGTTGGCGCGGGCTGCTGCTTCAACTTCTTCGCGGGTCGCGCTGGCCGGCATTTCGATCTGGCCGCGCAGTTTGCCGTTGACCTGGATGACCAGGGTCAGGCTGTCCTGCACCAAAGCGCTTTCATCCACTGCCGGCCACCCGGCGTCGATGACTGCATCGGCGTGACCCAGCTGGTTCCACAGTTCGTGGCTGATGTGCGGCGTGATTGGTGCCAGCAACAGCGTCACGGCTTCCAGACCTTCGTGAATCAGCGCGCGATCCTGCTCGGTGCTTTGCGCGGCTTTTTCCAGCACGTTCATCAGCGTCATTACCTGGGCGATGGCGGTGTTGAATTTGTGGTTCTGGCCGACGTCGTGGCTGGCCTGCTTGATGGCCACGTGAATGGCGCGGCGCACGGCCTTCTGCTCGTCGTTCAGGCTGGCGATGTCCAGCTTGCCCGGCAAGCCCTGAGTGACGTGGGCTTGCGCCAGACGCCAGACGCGCTTGAGGAAACGGTGCGAACCTTCGACGCCGGAGTCGGACCACTCAGCGCTCATGTCAGGTGGCGAAGCGAACATCATGAACAGGCGGCAGGTGTCGGCGCCGAACTGATCGATCATCGACTGTGGGTCAACGCCGTTGTTCTTCGACTTGGCCATCTTCTCGGTGCCGCCGATTTCTACCGGCAGACCGTCGGATTTCAGCTTGGCACTGATGACCTTGGCTTTGCTGTCGCGCTCGAGTTCTACGTCCGCCGGGTTGAACCAGGTGTAAGCACCATTGGCTTCGCGACGGTAGTAGGTTTCGGCGATCACCATGCCTTGGGTCAGCAGGTTCTTGAACGGCTCGTTGGAGCTGACCAGGCCTTCGTCACGCATCAGCTTGTGGAAGAAGCGCGCGTAGAGCAGGTGAAGAATGGCGTGTTCGATACCACCGATGTACTGATCGACTGGCAACCAGTGGTCGGCTGCGGATTTTTCCACCAGACCGCCTTCAAAGTGCGGCGAGGCGTAACGGGCGTAGTACCACGACGACTCGACGAACGTATCCATGGTGTCGGTTTCACGCTTGGCAGGCTGACCGCATTTCGGGCAGCTGCACTCGTAGAATTCCGGCATGCGCGCCAGCGGCGAACCAGCACCGTCCGGCACCACGTCTTCCGGCAGGACCACAGGCAGTTGATCTTCCGGTACCGGCACGTCACCGCATGCATCGCAGTGGATGATCGGGATCGGGCAGCCCCAGTAGCGCTGACGGCTGATGCCCCAGTCGCGCAGGCGGAACTGAGTGCGCGAGGCGCCCAGTTCTTTCTTGATCAGGGCCACTTCGATGGCGTCGAACGCACCCGCGAAGTCGAGACCGTCGAATTCGCCGGAGTTGATCAGTGTGCCGTGCTCGCCGTAGGCGTCTTGCCACGGGGCCGGGTTGCTGTCGCCGGAACTGGTACGCACCACCGATTTCACTGGCAGGTTGTACTTGTGAGCGAATTCGAAATCGCGCTCGTCGTGCGCCGGTACGGCCATTACAGCGCCGTCGCCGTAGTGCATCAGCACGTAGTTGGCGACCCAAACAGGCAGTTTCTCACCGGTCAGCGGGTGCTCGACGAACAGGCCGGTCGGCAGGCCTTTTTTCTCTTGTGTGGCGACGTCGGCTTCAGCAACGCTGCCGCCCTTGCATTCAGCGATGAACGCTTGCAGCTCAGGGTTGTTCTGCGCTGCCTGGGTCGCCAGCGGATGCTCGGCAGCCACGGCGACATAGGTCGCGCCCATCAGGGTGTCCGGACGGGTAGTGAAGACTTTCAGGGTGCCGGCTACGCCAATCGAGTCGACGTTGTACGGGAACTGCACTTCCATGCCGCGGGATTTGCCGATCCAGTTGCGCTGCATGGTCTTGACCTGTTCAGGCCAGCCAGTCAGCTCGTCGAGGCTCTCCAGCAGCTCATCCGCGTAGGCGGTGATCTTGAAGTAGTACATCGGGATTTCGCGCTTTTCGATCAGCGCCCCGGAACGCCAGCCGCGACCGTCGATCACCTGTTCGTTAGCGAGAACGGTCTGGTCGATCGGGTCCCAGTTCACGGTGCCGTTTTTACGGTAGATCACGCCTTTTTCGAACAGGCGAGTGAACAGCCATTGTTCCCAGCGGTAGTAATCCGGCTTGCAGGTGGTGACTTCGCGCGACCAGTCGACCGCCAGACCCAGGCTGCGCAGCTGGGTTTTCATGTAGGCGATGTTTTCGTAGGTCCACTTGGCCGGCGCGACGTTGTTCTTCATCGCGGCGTTTTCTGCCGGCATGCCGAACGCGTCCCAACCCATAGGTTGCAGAACGTTCTTGCCGAGCATGCGCTGGTAGCGGGAGATCACGTCGCCGATGGTGTAGTTGCGCACGTGCCCCATGTGTAGCTTGCCGCTGGGGTAAGGGAACATCGACAGGCAGTAGTAGGTTTCCTTGCCTGGCTGTTCACTGACTTCAAAGGACTTTTGCTCGTCCCAGAACGACTGGGCGGCGGCTTCGATTTCACGGGGCTGATATTGTTCGTGCATGGCTACTTTTGTACTGGATAGGGGTGGCCTAATCCTCTTCAACGCAGGTGCCGGGGTTGGCCCGGACGAGCTGGAAGTGGAATTACAGGAAGCGCCGTAGCATACATGACCGCGCTCGGCCTAGGGAAACCCTGATTACAGCTGTTTGTCCCGGCAAATCCGTGGCGAGGGCCGTTGGTCGCGGCGTGCAGCCGGTTTGTGCAGCGAAGCTAAGCTCTAACTGGGGAGTGAGTCTTATCTTCAATGAGGTGAGGGATGGTGGAGCAACGGCAAAAAAACGTGACGAAACCCGAGTTGTACGAAAGATTGATCGATCGTCTTGGTATGGCCCTGGACGCATTAAAAACCGCTGACCGGCTGCGCGACGAGCGCCCCCTGGAACTGGAATTGCGTGGCTTGAGTCCCGCCGAGTTCAAACTGGTCAAGGCCTATCTGGATCGCAGTGAACGTGAAACGCATGGATGCTTGTCACAGGCAGTGAAGCAGCTCGATGCAGCACATTCGGCCAAGGTCATCTGGCTCAAGGACAAGGCGCCCGGCAGAGACACCGTCAAGGTTCGCTCTGTACAGGCCAAGTAAGCGCATGGCAGGTCAAGAACCGGATCTTTTTCAACGGGATCCCACCTATTGGTTGTAACGCTTTATTAACACTCTTAGGCTTCGGGCATCTGTGGAGATGCTCGATGCCTTTTCGTTATTTCATCAAACAACTTTTGTTACCACCCGGCATTCTTTTGCTGCTGTTGCTGGCCGCTTGGTGGCTGCGCCGCTCACGGCCGCGCCTGGCTGGATTGTGTTTTGCCATTGGCTTTGGCGGAATGTGGCTGATGAGCCTGCCGGTGGTCGTGCAGTGGGGCGCGAAAGCTCTGGAACGCGAGCCACCGTTGGCCCGTGAAGAGTGGGCGACGCTGGCGCAGCGGGCCGACGCGATTGTGGTGTTGGGCTCAGGTCGTGAGCGCGGCGATCTGGCCTGGGGTGAGGATCAGCCGACCGGTGTGGGCCTTGAGCGTCAGCGGTATGCGGCTCGACTGGCGAAGGCATCCGGTTTGCCGATTTTGACCACTGGTGGCCTGCATTACGGTACGCCGCCGACCGAGGCGAAGTTGATGGCGGATTCGTTGCGCGACGATTTTGGCGTGACCGTGCGCTGGCAGGAAGGCGAGAGCCGCACTACGTGGGAAAATGCGAAGTTCACGGCCGATATCTTGTTGCCGCAGGGGATCAAGCGCGTGGTCGTGGTGACGCAGGCCTGGCACATGCCGCGATCGGTATGGAGTTTTCAACAGGCGGGTTTTGAAGTGGTGCCGGCCCCGGTCGGATTTCTCGGAACTGATAACGCGAGACCGTTTGGTGGCTGGCTGCCGGAGTTCAAGTCGATCTGGCAGAGCGGGCAGTTGTTGAATGAAGCGGTGGGGCAGGTGGGGTATTCGCTGTTTTACCGCTGAAGATCAAAAGATCGCAGCCTGCGGCAGCTCCTACACGGGATTTGTATTTTCCCTGTAGGAGCTGCCGCAGGCTGCGATCTTTGCTTTAAAGTGTTTTCGACATCCGGCTGGCCATCAGTGCCCAGCCAAACAACAGAACGCACAGGATGATCAATGGCCACGAGCGCCATTGCAGGTACGGCGTCAGGTTGTGCATCGGTACCACTTCACCGTACAAAATCCCTTGTTCAAACTGCGGAATCTGCTCGGTGATCTGCCCGAACGGGTTGATCAGTCCGGTCACACCGTTGTTGGTTGCACGAATCATCCAGCGCCCAGCCTCAAGCGCGCGCATCTGCGCCATCTGCAAATGTTGCAGCGGACCGATCGAGGTACCGAACCAGGTGTCATTGCTGATCGTCAGCAGCAAATCACTGCGCGCCGACAGGCTGGCGGCAAATTCCGGATACACCACTTCGTAGCAGATAAACGGTGCGATCTGATAACCCTTGGCCTGCAACAACGCCTGATCGGCCGGGCCACGGGCAAAGTCGGACATTGGCAGGTCGAAGAAGGCGATCAGCCCGCGCAATACATCCTGCAGTGGCACGTATTCGCCGAAGGGCACCAGTTTCTGTTTCAGATAAGTACCGTCGCCTTCGCCGACCACGGTGATGCCATTGAAGAAGCGTTTTTCGTGACGAACGGTTTCGCGGATCGGTACACCAGTGATCAGCGCCGATTTACGCTCGGCGGCGAAGGTGCCCATCATGGTCAGGTAGCCCTCGGCGGACTCCTTCAATACCGGCACGGCGGTTTCCGGCCAGATCAGCAGGTCCACCGGTTTCGAGCGGAAGCTCAAATCGCGATACAAAGCCAACTGCGCGTTGAGCTCAGCCGGATCCCATTTCATGCTTTGCGCGACGTTACCCTGAATCGCGGCAACACTCAGCGGCGCGCCGGAGGGGCTGGTCCAGGCATGGCCCTTGAGCGCAGTGCCGGCCACCCAAGGGCCAACCAGCAGCACCAAACCTGCGGCAACAAAACCTTTGCGGCCGGTTTGCAGCAGGCGTGGGGCGTTGTAGATCAGTGCAGCGGTCAGTGCCAGAACGAACGACACCAGCCACATGCCACCCACTGGAGCGAGTCCGGCCAATGGGCCATCGAGCTGGCTGTAACCCGAGTACAGCCATGGGAAGCCGGTGAGGAACCAGCCACGAAACGCTTCCTGGCCGACCCACAAGGCAGCGAACGCCAAGGCATCAGCCACAGGTGCTTCGTTACGGCGCAACCAGCGCGCCCATAACCAGGCCGGCAAGGCGAAGAACCAGGCAATCGCCGCCGTAAACAGCAGCATCAGGAACCCGGCCAACAGCACCGAAGCGCCGCCGAAATGGTGGATGCTGTAATAGATCCAGCTGGTGCCGGCACCAAACAGGCCGAAACCGAAGCACCAGCCACGGCCCAGTGCCTGACGCGGACTCAGCTCGCGCAAACCGGCATAGAACAAGCCGACCGCCAGCAAAGCCAGCGGCCAGATGTTGAAAGGTGCTAGAGCGAAGGTGGTGATTGCACCGGCCGCCACGGCCAGCAGGTTACCGGGCCAGCCGGGGCGGGTTGTCCAGCGCATTTCAGTCCTTAGAATTAACGAGCAATTGGCGTCAGTCGCAGCAAATGAATCCGACGGCTGTCGGCGTTCAGGATGCGGAAACGATAGGCGCCGATTTCAGTGATTTCGTTGCGTTTTGGCAAGTGCCCGAACGCGCTCATCACCAGACCGCCGACGGTGTCGAATTCATCGTCGGAGAACTCGCTGTCGAAAAACTCGTTGAAGTTCTCGATCGGCGTCAGCGCCTTGATCAGGAAGTCACCGCTGGGCAGTGGCTTGATGTAGCTGTCTTCTTCGACGTCGTGCTCGTCTTCGATGTCGCCAACGATCTGTTCCAGCACGTCTTCAATCGTTACCAGACCGGCCACGCCGCCGTATTCGTCGATGACGATGGCCATGTGGTTGTGGTTGGCGCGGAATTCACGCAACAACACGTTCAGGCGCTTGGACTCCGGCACGAAGGTGGCCGGGCGCAGCAGATCCTTGATGTTGAAGCTGTCGCCGTTTTCCTTGAGGATCAGCGGCAGCAGATCCTTGGCCAGCAGTACGCCCATCACGTCGTCATGGCTTTCGCCGATCACCGGATAGCGCGAGTGGGCCGAGTCGACCACGGCCGGGAGGAATTCACGGGGTGTCTGGGTCGCCTTGATGCTGATCATCTGCGAACGCGGCACCATGATGTCGCGTACTTGCAGGTCAGCCACCTGAATGGCGCCTTCGACGATGGCCAGCGCTTCGCTGTCCAGCAGTTTGTTCTGATGTGCATCACGCAGCAGCTCGAGAAGCTCCTGACGGTTCTTCGGCTCGTGGGCAAAAGCCTGGGTCAGTTTACCCAGCCATGACTTCTGCCCGTTGCTCGATCGATCTTCGCTCATAGCGATTACTCTGAATCCTTTGTTGTAACGATAGGGGATGTTTCGGGTTCGTCGTCCGCATACGGATCGGGGTAGCCCAGTTCGGCAAGCAACTCGCGTTCCAGTGCTTCCATTTCTTCAGCTTCTTCGTCATCTATATGGTCGTAACCCAGCAGATGCAAGCAGCCGTGAATGACCAGATGTGCCCAGTGGGCCTTTAGTTCCTTGCCTTGTTCGGCGGCTTCACGCTCGACCACCGCCACGCAGATCACCAGATCGCCTAGCAATGGAATGTCGAGAAACTCGTCGGGTACTTCGGCCGGGAACGACAGGACGTTGGTCGCGTAATCCTTGTGGCGCCAGGTGTGATTGAGCTCGCGGCCTTCTTCCTCATCGACCAGACGAATGGTCATTTCCGAGTCGGCGGTGCGCTGGCGCAGGGCAAGTTCGCACCACAGGCGGAAGTCGGCTTCACTCGGCGCGTTCGCTTCAGTCGCGATTTGCAGGTCTAGCTCAAGCATTTCGCGAGGTGTCCTTGGGTGCTTCGTCACGGTTTTCGAAGCGCTCGTAGGCTTCGACGATCCGCTGGACCAAAGGATGGCGCACGACGTCTTTTGGCTGGAAGTGTGTGAAGCTGATGCCCGGCACGTCTTTGAGCACTTCGATCACATGATGCAGGCCGGACTTGGTGCCACGCGGCAGGTCGACCTGGGTGATGTCACCGGTGATGACTGCGGTGGAGCCGAAGCCGATCCGGGTCAGGAACATCTTCATCTGTTCGACGGTGGTGTTCTGGCTTTCGTCGAGAATGATGAAGCTGTTATTCAGCGTGCGACCGCGCATGTAGGCCAGCGGCGCAACTTCAATCACCTGGCGTTCGATCAGCTTGGCCACGTATTCAAAGCCGAGCATCTCGTAGAGTGCGTCGTAGAGCGGGCGCAGGTACGGGTCGATCTTCTGCGACAGGTCGCCGGGCAGGAAGCCGAGTTTTTCACCCGCTTCAACCGCCGGACGCACCAGCAGGATGCGGCGGATCTGCTCGCGTTCCAGAGCATCGACAGCGCAGGCCACGGCCAGATAGGTCTTGCCGGTACCGGCCGGACCGATGCCGAAGTTGATGTCGTTACCGAGGATTTCCTTCACATAGCGCAGTTGATTCAAGCCGCGTGGGCGAATCATGCCTTTCTTGGTGCGCAGGGCGACAGAGGCTTCGGCGGGGGCGTGATTGTCCAGCTCGACCACGGCCGATTCCTGGAGGAACAGGTGCACGAGGTCCGGCGACAGCTCAGTACCTTTGGTTTCCCGATACAGGCGGCGCAGCAGGTTTTCCGCAGACGTGGTGTGCTTGGGGTCGCCGATCAACTCGAACTGGTTTCCGCGGTTGCGGATCTCGATGGTCAGGCGCTGTTCGATCAAGCGCAAATGCTCGTCGAATTGCCCGCACAGATTGGCGAAGCGGCGAGCCTCAAAAGGCTCGAGGATAAAACGATGTGGTTCTATGGGTGCGTTCAAGGTCGTATTTAGCCGCCCTGGGGCAATTAAGATGAAATCAAGGATAACGCCAGAGGCCTGGGTGCGAAAGCTCTTAAATATTCTTGGCGTCGAGACCGCCAAGATCGCAGCCTCCGGCAGCTCCTACAGGGGAATGTAATCCATGTAGGAGCTGCCGAAGGCTGCGATCTTTTGCATTTATTGGATCAGCGAGCCACGCAGCGAGTGCGGTTGCGCCGCGTCGATGTGCACATCGGCGAACTGGCCGATCAGGGTCGGATTGTCGCAGCGGAAGTTGACGATTCGATTATTCTCGGTGCGCCCTTGCAGCTCGCCCGGGTCTTTCTTCGAATAGTCGGTGACCAGAATGCGCTGGATCGAGCCGACCATTTGTCGGCTGATCTCAAAGCCTTGCTGATTCAGGCGATGTTGCAGGGCGTTCAGGCGTTCCTTTTTCAACTCTTCCGGGGTCTCGTCGGCCAGATCGGCCGCCGGGGTACCCGGGCGCTGGCTGTAAACGAACGAGTAGGAGAAGTCGAAACCGACATCGGCAATCAGCTTCATCGTCTGTTCGAAGTCTTTCTCGGTCTCGCCGGGGAAGCCGACGATGAAGTCCGAACTGATGCAGATGCCCGGTACCGCCGCACGCAGTTTGCGCAGCTTGGATTTGTACTCCAGCGCCGTGTGGTTGCGCTTCATCGCCGCGAGAATCCGGTCGGAACCCGATTGCACCGGCAAGTGCAGATGCTTGACCAGTTCCGGGACGTCGGCGTGGGCCTGGATCAGGCTGTCGGAGAATTCCAACGGGTGCGAAGTGGTGTAGCGAATGCGGTCGATGCCGTCGATGGCGGCGACAACACGGATCAATTCGGCGAGATCAGCCAGACGTCCGTCATGGGTCGTACCGCGATAGCCATTGACGTTCTGCCCCAGCAGCGTCACTTCACGCACGCCGTTTTCGGCGAGGTGAATGACTTCGGCGACCACGTCATCGAATGGCCGGCTGACTTCTTCGCCACGGGTGTAAGGCACCACGCAGAACGTGCAGTACTTGCTGCAACCTTCCATCACCGACACATAAGCGCTCGGGCCATCAATGCGCGGCTCGGGCAAATGGTCGAATTTTTCGATTTCCGGGAACGAAACGTCGACTTGCGGCAGCTTGGTGATACGCGCGGCGTCGATCATTTCCGGCAGGCGGTGCAGGGTCTGCGGGCCGAAGACCACGTCGACGTACGGCGCGCGATCACGAATCGCCGCGCCTTCCTGGCTGGCCACACAACCGCCAACGGCGATCACCATCTCTGGGTTGGCCAGTTTCAGTTCGCGCCAGCGGCCGAGCTGCGAATACACGCGATCCTGGGCGCGCTCGCGGATCGAGCAGGTGTTGAGCAGAATCACGTCGGCGTCTTCAGCACGCGCGGTGACTTCCAGGGCCTGATGTTCACCCAGCAGATCGACCATGCGCGAGCTGTCGTACTCGTTCATCTGGCAACCGTGGGTTTCGATGTAAAGCTTCTTGGCCATGGATTAGGGTCATCACGTGATTCAAAGAACCGCGCATTATAGGGAACAAGCCTTCAGGTTCCTACCGCTGCGCGTCCGGTGGCTATGCTATAGTTTGCGCCCTCATTTTTATCCCCGATGTTATCCCCCCGCCATGACCAAACGCGAAGCTCCAATCTATAAGGTGATTTTCCTCAACCAGGGCCAGGTGTTCGAAATGTACGCCAAGCAGATCTATCAAAGTGATCTGTGGGGCTTTCTGGAAGTGGAAGAGTTCGTCTTTGGCGAGCGCACGCAAGTGGTCGTCGATCCGAGCGAAGAAAAGCTCAAGGCGCAGTTCGAAGGCGTGGTGCGCAGCTTTGTGCCGATGCATTCGATTGTGCGCATCGATGAAGTGGAACGTCTGGGCACGCCGAAAATCAGCGAAGCCCGCGGCGCGGTCGGCAATGTGATGCCGTTTCCGATGCCGATGCCTGAGAAGTAAGCTTCAAGACCGCGTCGCTCCATTCGCGAGCAGGTCGAATCGTCGCACCGTCGCTCCCACAGTAGATCTCCAGTGTTCAGAAGATCCCTGTGGGAGCGACGGTGCGACGATTCGACCTGCTCGCGAAGAGGCCAGAAAAATCTATAGAGAAATCAGGGAAGAGGCGAAAACGGCGTACGCCCATCGGCGCTCTGCAGTTCCATCAGGTATTTACGGAAAATTTGCCCGAGCACCTGGGTCGCGGTTTCAAGGTCTTCGCGGGACATTTTTTCGGAGACTTCGTCGGCCGTGTCCAGCGCGTCTTCAGCGCCGTTGACCGCGGCCATCTTCAGCACGATGTACGCCTGAATATTGTTGGCCTGCACGCCTTCACCGTGGAAGAACATGGTGCCAAGTTTGAATTGCGCCTGAGCGTGGCCTTGCAACGAGGCTTTTTCGAAATAGCTCAAGGCTTGATTGAGGTCGCGCGGGGCATTCTTGCCGTCGTAGTAGAACTCACCCAACTCGTATTGCGCTTGCGCATCCCCTTCGTCCGCGGCTTTCTGGCAAGCAGCCAGTGCCTGCGTGACGTCTTGCGGCTGAGTATTGAGGGTGCAACGACCCATCGCCGGGATCAACAACGAGTTGCCGCCTGCTTGTGCATGCGCGAGCAGGGGCTGAAGGAGCAACAGGCAGCCCAAGGCAAGGGTGCGGCCGGTGCGGTTCATGGGAATCGACTTACCTCTGAAGGGCACGCGGACCCATCGAGGGATCCAATAAGCGCGCATTATGAAATAAGCAGGGCCAACCTTACAAAGTCTTTACTCGTTTTTCTGCTGCGCGGGGAATATATCGACCACTTTAGGGGAGATTTTTAGCAGGGGCATCGGAAAAACAGCGTCGATGTAGGTGAATGCTGACGCTGGTGATAGCCAACGTCAGCGGTAGTGCGGTTATTTTAGTGCGGCGAAGGCGCGCTCGGCAGCGTCCAGTGTCAGTTTCAACTCGGCTTCGCCGTGGGCGATCGAGGTAAACCCGGCTTCGAAGGCGCTCGGCGCCAGGTACACGCCACCTTCCAGCATCAGGTGGAAGAAGCGACCGAACAGGGCAGCGTCGCTGGCCATCACATCTTCAAAGGTTACGATGTCGTCGGCGCCGCTGAAGTACAGACCGAACATGCCGCCAGCCTGCGTGGTCACGAACGGAATGCCAGCAGCATCGGCGCGTTGTTGCAGGCCATCGAGCAGGCGCGTGGTGTAGTCGGTCAGCTCGGCGTGGAAACCCGGACGGCTGATCAAACGCAGCGTGGTCAAACCGGCGGCCATCGCTAGTGGGTTACCCGACAGCGTGCCGGCCTGATACACCGGGCCCAGCGGCGCAATACGCTGCATGATTTCACGCTTGCCGCCGAAGCAGCCGACCGGCATGCCGCCACCGATGATCTTGCCGAAGGTGGTCAGGTCTGGATTGACGCCGTAATACGCCTGAGCACCGCCGAGGGCAACGCGGAAACCGGTCATCACTTCGTCGAAAATCAGCACCACGCCATGCTTGTCGCACAGCGTGCGCAGGCCTTCTAGGAAGCCCGGCGCTGGTGGTACGCAGTTCATGTTGCCGGCCACTGGCTCAACGATGATGCAGGCCACTTCCTGGCCGACTTCAGTGAGCATCTTCTCAACCGCGTCGATGTCGTTGAACGGCAGGGTCAGGGTGTGTTTGGCGAACGCCGCCGGCACACCGGCCGAGCTCGGTACGCCCTGGGTCAGTGCGCCGGAACCGGCCTTGACCAGCAGGCTGTCGGAGTGGCCGTGATAGCAGCCCTCGAACTTGATGATGCTGTCACGGCCGGTGTAACCACGGGCCAGACGGATCGCGCTCATGGTCGCTTCGGTGCCGGAGCTGACCATGCGCACCATGTCCATCGATGGCACCAGCGAGCAGACCAGATCGGCCATCTCGGTTTCCATCGCGGTCGGCGCACCGTACGACAAGCCGTGTTGCAGCTGATTGCGCACTGCGTCCAGCACGTCCGGGTGGCTGTGGCCGAGGATCATCGGACCCCACGAACCAACGTAATCGACATAACGCTTGTCGTCTTCGTCGGTAACGTAAGCACCTTCAGCGTGCTTGAAGAACAGCGGCGTGCCGCCAACGCTCTTGAACGCACGAACGGGCGAGTTCACGCCACCGGGGATGTGTTTCTGGGCATTGGCAAACAGCGTTTCGGAACGAGACATGATCGGGCTCTCAAATCAGACTTTCAGTAATTCATTGAACGCGCGGGCGCGGCGGGTCACTTCGGCGGTGCTCTCGGCACCAAACAGACCGTGGACTACGGCGAGCAGGTCGACCCCATGGGCCACCAGCGGCGCGGCGTTGTCGAGGGTGATGCCGCCAATCGCGCAGATTGGCAGGTGCAGCGTGCGCTTGGCTTCGTCGAGCAGATCGAGGCTGCAGGTCGGCGCGCCGGGCTTGGTGTTGGAGTTGAAGAAGCGACCGAAGGCGACATAACTCGCACCTTCTTTGGCCGCTTGTTCGGCCAGCGCGATTTGCGCGTGGCAGGTCGAACCGATGATCGCTTTCGAGCCGAGCAGGGCGCGGGTCGGCGACAGCGGGCCGTCGGTCTGGCCGAGGTGCACGCCAACGTTGAGGCGCGCCGCCAGTTCAGCATCATCATTGATGATCAACTGCGTCTTGTAGCGCTCGCACAGATCGCGCAGCGCTTCGGCCTCGCGCAGACGGCGGGCCTCATCGTTGCTCTTGTCGCGGTATTGCAGCAGGGTGACGCCGCCTTCCAGCGCCGCCTCCACGTAAGACAGAAACTTGCCGGCCAGCAACTGGCTGTCGGTAATGGCATACAGGCCACGTAGTTTCATCAGGCAGACCTCACGACGTTACGAGCAGAAATCCAGCGGCAGGCGACGCGGGACGAACTGGCCTTTGCCCAGTTGTTCGGCATCGCGCAGGGTGCGCCAGGTGTAATCCAAAGCACTGCGCACAGCGCTGGCCAGGTGTTCGCCCTGGGCCAGACGACCGGCGAGGGCGCTGGCCAGTGTGCAACCGGAACCGTGATAGCTGCCCGGCAGACGCTGGCAGATAAAGGTTTCACGCAGGCCGTCGCGGCTGTAAACGCGGTTGTGGATTTCAGTTTCGTCGCCATGGCCGCCGGTGATCAGCAGGTTTTTGACGAACGGCAGGAGTTTTTCAGCGCACTCGTCCGCAGTGCCTTCGGGCAGTTCGGCGAGGATTCGCGCTTCAGGAAGGTTAGGGGTGGCAATGATCGACAGCGGCAGCAGACGCTCACGCATCGCGTAACCCACCTCGTCCTTGCCCAGGCGTCCGCCGCCGCCGGCGCGCAGCACCGGGTCGCAGACCACCGGCAAGTGCGGGTGCGCGGAAAGCAGTTCGACAACGGTGTCGACCATTTCCAGCGAACCGAGCATGCCCAGTTTGACTGCCGCGACTTCGGAGTCGTTGAGTACGGCATTGGCTTGAGCCAACACCCACTCACGGTCGAGGACGCGGAAGTCAGTGACGTTGACGGTGTCTTGCACGGTCAGGGCGGTGACGGCCGGAGCCGCATGGCAACCCTGCGCGAGCAGGGCTTCGATATCTGCCTGCAAGCCGGCGCCACCACTTGGGTCGTGGCCGGAGAGACAGAGGACAACGGGGCGGGAGCTGTAGATATTCATGGTGCGCGAGCTTACCACCAAAGCTGATTTTCGGGTTCAGTGCTGTTGTGGCGGGTCGATAACCCGGCAAGAGATTGCGACCATGCTGTCACAAGTTGACCAACTCAACAGCTCTAGCCCGCTGCTTTGCTCTGGAACGCCCGTTCTAGAGCCTTTGTAGGAAAAATTTCAATGGTGCTCAATGGCCATCAACGGCTATGCTAGTCTGGATCCAAACCAATAACAGGTAATACCGGTTTTACGTCTACTCAAAGGGAATGGGGGGGCTTCCTGACACAACCGGACGAGCCACGCTGGGGCTTCAATGCGCTATTTGCTGATGTTGTTGTTCTGCTTGCCCCTCATGGCGAGCGCCGTCGAATTCGACGAATTTACCCAGAGCCTCCCTCTGGGCCGGTCGCTGCAAGTGTTCGAAGACCCGAGCGGTCAGGCGAGCATTGCCGATGTTCGCGCGCAGGCTGCCGCTGGCAATTTCAAACCCCACGATAAAGCCACGCTTAATGCCGGTTACTCGCGTTCGGCGTTCTGGCTGAAAATTGACCTGCATTACCGTCCGAGCAATCCCGCCGCCCAGCGCACCTGGCTGCTGGAGCTGGCTTATCCACCGCTTGACCATCTCGACCTCTATACGGCCGACGCCAATGGCGACTACCGCCTCGTCCGACAAACCGGCGACGCCTTGCCGTTCGCCAGTCGCGAGATCCGCCAGAACAACTATTTGTTCGACCTCGCTTTCGCACCGGGTCAACAACAAACCGTGTACCTGCGACTGGCCAGTGAAGGCTCGATTCAGGCGCCGGTGACGTTGTGGTCGAGCACGGCGTACCTCGAAGATCAGCCGGTGCGCCTGTATGTGCTGGGGATCATTTATGGCGTGCTGTTGGGGATGCTGGTCTACAACCTGTTCATCTACCTGAGTGTGCGCGACACCAGTTACCTCTATTACATCTTCTATATCGCCTCGTTTGGCCTTTATCAGCTGTCGGTGAACGGTGCGGCGGTGGAGTATTTCTGGCCGGACAATCCCTGGTGGGCCAACGCGGCCACGCCATTTTTCATCGGCTGTGCGGGGCTGTTCGGCAGTCAGTTCGCCCGCAGTTTCCTGCAGACCAAAAACCATAGTCGCTGGCTTGATCGCTTGCTGATTGCACTGATCGCGTTCGGTGCGCTGGTGGTCGGTTTGTCGCTGATGACCAGTTACGCACTGTCGCTGCGTCTGGCGACGATATTGGCACTGACCTTCACTGTGGTGATTTTTGCCGCCGGGATTCTGGCCTGGTGGCGTGGTTTGCGCGTGGCGCGCTATTTCATCATCGCGTGGTCGGCGTTTCTGCTCGGCGGCATCGTCAACACGCTGATGGTGCTCGGCCTGCTGCCGAACGTATTCCTGACCATGTATGCCAGCCAGATCGGCTCAGCTATCGAAGTGGCGCTGCTGTCGCTGGCACTGGCCGACCGGATCAATGCGATGCGCGAGCAACAGGCGAAGACCCTGTATGACGCCGGGCAGAAACTCGAAGTGCTCAACCAGCAACTGGCCCACAGCAACAAACTCAAGGACGAATTCCTCGCGACCCTGACCCACGAATTGCGCACACCGATGAACGGCGTGATCGGTTCGCTGGAGCTGATGCAGACCGTCGAGCTGGATCCGGAGCTTGAGCAATACCAGCAGACCGCCGCCGGTTCCGCGCGGGACATGATGCGCATGGTCAACGGCATCCTCACCCTCACGGAATTGCAGGCCGGCAAGCTCAAGGCTGCGCCGGGCAGTTTCAGCCTGCGCGCGGTGGTCGAAGCGTTGCGCGTGCAGTTCGACAGCAACGCGGCGAGCAAGTCGCTGGACTTCAAGGTCGAGGTGCTGCCGACCCTGCCAGATCGCCTGTACGGCGACAGCGCCAAACTCGCGCAATGCCTGGAATGCCTGCTGGACAACGCGATCAAGTTCACCCGCGTCGGCGGGCTGGCGCTGCGGGTGACCGGCAAACCGTCGACGGACAATCGCCTGGCGTTGTCGTTTGCGGTGATCGACACCGGCATCGGTTTTACCGATCTGGGCGAGGCGACGATGTACCAGCGCTTCTTCCAGCTCGACGGTTCGATGACCCGCGAATACGGCGGACTGGGCGTGGGGCTGGCGATCTGCCGACAGTTGGTTGAGCTGCTCGGCGGCAAGCTCACTCATCGCTCGGAGCCCGGGCGTGGCAGCCGTTTTCAACTGGACGTTGAGTTTGAACTGCCGGCGGTTGAAGCTGCGCCGATCGTCGCGCCTTCGCACGATTGTGTGCGTGCGCCGCAGGACTGCACGGTGCTGCTGGTGGATGACAACAGTGTCAACCAACTGGTGATGCGTGGCATGTTGCTCAAGCTCGGCTTTCGCGTGCGTACCGCCGACAACGGCGCGGCGGCATTTGATTGCTTGCAACGAGAGACTTTCGACGCAGTGCTGATCGATTGCCAGTTGCCGGCTTACGACGGCGCGTCATTGTGCTGCCAGATTCATGCGTTGCCGGGCTGCGCGAACTTGCCGGTATTCATGCTGGCGCTAACTGCCGACCGAGAGCTTTGCGCAACGGGGGCGCCGGTCGATTACTTGAACAAACCCGTAAAATTCGAAGATCTGCAATCTGCGCTGGAGCGGCGGGTGTTGTGCTGCTAACAGGGTAAAAGCGCCGCAAATTCGGCGGATATGACACTTTGACCGGTTGCGGAGCGGTGCTTAACTGGGTTCCTTGGTTGCCCGAAGGAGCCCGTCATGAACCTGCATCAGTTCGCCGAAACTCACGAAGTCACCAACCAGCCACCGTCGCTGGACGGCACTAACCTGTACCGCATCGACCTGCCGTTGCAGGAGTGGTCGCGGCGCTTTGGTGCCGGGTGGGCGGAGTCGCGGATCGATGCCTACGGTGCACTCGCTGGTGGGCCGTTGATGGAAGCCGGGTTCCTCGCCAACCAGAACAAACCAACGTTCGCCAGCCATGACCGCTACGGTCATCGCATCGATCTGGTGGAGTTTCATCCGGCCTATCACGAACTGATGGGCACGGCGATCGAGCATGGCCTGACGTCGCTGCCATGGACCCATCCACAGGACGGCGCGCATGTCGCGCGCGCCTCGATGACCTATCTGCACAGCCAGGCAGAAGCCGGCAGCGGTTGCCCGTTGACCATGACCTTCGCCAGTGTGCCGGCCCTGCGTTTGCAGGCGAACATCGCTGAGCAGTGGCTACCGAAAGTCCTCGCCACCGAATACGACCCACGCAACGTCGGCATGGCGCACAAGGCCGGCGTGACCATCGGCATGGCCATGACCGAGAAACAGGGTGGCACCGACGTGCGCGCCAATACCACAAAGGCTTACCCGGTCGGCGCCAGTGGCCCGGGTCAGGCTTATGAACTGGTCGGGCACAAGTGGTTCTGCTCGGCGCCGATGTGCGATGCGTTTCTGACCTTGGCGCAGACCGACAAGGGTTTGAGTTGTTTCCTGCTGCCACGGCATCGCCCGGACGACACGCGTAATCAGTTCTACATCCAGCGCCTGAAAAACAAACTCGGTAACCAGTCCAACGCCTCCAGCGAAGTGGAGTTCCGTGGCGCGCTGGCGTGGATGGTTGGTGAGGAGGGGCGCGGCGTGCCGACTATTATCGAGATGGTCGCTATGACTCGGTTCGACTGCATGGTCGGTTCCAGCGCGTTGATGCGTCAGGCGCTGACCCAGGCCAGCCACCACTGCGCACACCGCAAGGTCGGCGGCAAACTGCTCAGCGAACAGCCGTTGATGCAAAACGTCCTGGCTGATCTGGCCTTGGAAAGCGAAGCCGCGCTGGCCCTGAGTTTGCGCATGGGCAAGGCGCTGGATCATCTGGATGATCGCCACGAAGCGCAATTTGCGCGGCTGGTGACGGCGGTGGGCAAGTATTGGATCTGCAAGCGCGCGCCGGGGATGATCAACGAAGCGGCGGAATGCATGGGCGGCGCCGGGTATGTCGAGGACAGCATCCTGCCGCGTCTGTACCGCGAGGCGCCGGTGAACTCGACGTGGGAAGGTTCGGGGAATGTGCAATGTCTGGACGTACTGCGGGCGTTGTCGAAAGAGCCGGGTGTGCTTGATGTGTTGTTCAGCGAATTGGGCGACGGGCACGGTGACAAGCGCCTGGCCGCGCATATTCAGCAGTTGCAGGCGCAGTTCAAGGACACCAGTGATATTCAGTATCGCGCGCGGCAACTGACCGAAGACATCGCGCTCGGTTTACAGGCCAGGCTTTTATTGGAGGCCGGAAATTCAACGGTCAGCGATGCCTTCATCGCCAGCCGCCTGAGCGGTGGCGGCCGGGTTTACGGCGCCTTGCCGCGTGGGCTAGACGTCGAAGCCATCGTCGCCCGCTCAACCCCACAAGGTTTCTAATCAAGCAAAAATCCCCTTGTGGGAGCGAGCCTGCTCGCGAAAGCGGTGTATCAGTCGACATCTTTATTGAATGACCCACCGCATTCGCGAGCAGGCTCGCTCCCACAGGGGATCTTCATTGATTTAAAGATTTGGGTACACCCACAACGCCACTGTTCCCGTGACGCCACGATGCAGGCAAGATGAAGCTCTGCAAGTCAGAACACAGGAAGCTGATCGTGACCGAAGCGTTTATTGTCGTTCAAACCGCCGAACAAGCCGTGGACCGTCTGGCCGAGCTGCATGAGCGGGCCACCACTGCGCTGAACTCGGCGCTCAAGCGTTACCTCAAGGATCGCGTCGAACCCGACGCTGCGCAGCGTGCTCTGTTTCGTTATCCCGAACTGCGTCTGACCTATCACTGCCAGGGCGAAGTGCCGCAGACCACCCGCGCTTATGCCAAGGTGCAACTGCCGGGCACCTATAGCGTCACCGTCACCCACCCGGCGGCGTTCCGCAAGTACTTGCTCGAACAGTTGGTGCCGTTGATGCACGACTTCACCGTGACTGTGGAAGTCGGCGTCAGCCAGCAAAACATTCCGTATCCGTACGTGGTCGAGCAGGGCGATGAACTCGCCGGCTCTGGCGTCACCGCTGCCGTGCTGGCGCGGGTGTTCCCGAGCACCGACTTGTCTGCCGCTACCGATGGCATCGCCGACGGTCTTTACGACTGGGAAAACACCGATCCGCTGCCGCTGGCCTTGTTCGACGCCGCGCGCGTGGATTTCTCCCTGCGCCGTCTGGTGCACTACACCGGCAGCGACTGGCGGCATGTGCAGCCGTGGATTCTACTGACCAACTATCACCGCTACGTCGACCAGTTCATCGTCCATGGTCTGGAACAGTTGCGCCGCGACCCGCGTTTCGTGCGCATGGTGTTGCCGGGCAACGTGATCATCGAGAAGGGCATGGATCACGGCGAAGCATCGGCGATTGCGGCCGGTGTGGTCTGGCACCGATACCAGATGCCGGCCTATCACCTGATCGCCAGCGATGGCCACGGCGTGACGCTGGTCAACATCGGCGTCGGCCCGTCCAACGCCAAGAACATCACCGACCACTTGGCGGTGCTGCGTCCGCATTGCTGGCTGATGATCGGCCACTGCGGCGGCCTGCGTCAGTCGCAGACCATCGGCGACTATGTGCTGGCCCACGCTTACATGCGTCGCGACGGCATTCTCGACCGTGTGGTGCCGCCGAACATCCCGATCCCGGCCCTGGCGGAAGTGCAAATGGCGTTGCAACAGGCTGCCGCCAATGTCACTGGCGAGAAGGGCGATGATCTGAAAAAACGCCTGCGCACCGGCACCGTGCTGACCTATGACGATCGTAACTGGGAATTGCGCTGGGCGCAGGAACGACCGTTGATCAACCTGTCCCGCGCCGTGGCCGTGGACATGGAAAGCGGCACGATTGCAGCGCAGGGTTATCGCCTGCGGGTCCCATACGGCACGTTGCTCTGCGTTTCAGATAAACCGCTGCACAGTGAAATCAAACTGCCGGGTTCGGCCAATGCCTTCTATGAACGCGCGGTCAGCCAGCACTTGAAGATCGGCATTGAAGCGGTGGACCTGCTGCGCACTGAACTCAACTCGTTGCACTCGCGCAAATTGCGCAGCTTCGACGAGCCGCCGTTCCGTTAACGCTTAGTCGTGGTCATTTGGCGGTCGGGGCACTAGCATTGTCAGCCCTGATCGCTAAATGTCTGTTCTCTTATGTCTCGTCCCCCGCGTCCACCTTCCCGCCGCTCCGGCGCGAAGCCTCAGTCGTCCGCGCCGCGCCGTGTTGCCAAGGCACCCCCGGCCGAGCCGAAACTGATCCTGTTCAACAAACCGTTCGATGTGCTGACGCAATTCAGCGACGGTGAAGGGCGGGCGACGCTCAAGGATTTCATCGATGTGCCCGGCATTTATCCGGCCGGACGCCTGGATCGCGACAGCGAAGGCTTGTTGCTGCTGACCAACGACGGGCAGTTGCAGGCGCGTATCGCCGATCCGAAACACAAACTGGCGAAGACCTATTGGGTGCAGGTCGAAGGCGTGCCGACGGCTGAGCAATTGCAGCGCTTGCGCGATGGCGTTGAACTGAATGACGGCATGACCTTGCCCGCCGAAGCGCGGCAGCTGGATGAGCCTGAGTTGTGGCCGCGCAATCCGCCGGTGCGTTTTCGCGCGACCATACCGACGTCATGGCTGGAACTGGTGATTCGCGAAGGGCGCAACCGTCAGGTACGGCGCATGACGGCGGCGGTAGGCCTGCCGACATTGCGGTTGGTGCGGGTGAAGATTGGTGACTGGACGATCGACGGACTCGATCAGGGCCAGTGGAAGGAAGTGCCGCCGCGCTTATAAAGCGCCGGATTCGATCAGGCCGATCACCACACTCTTGATGATGAACGCGGCCACGCCCAGGCCTAGTACGAAGAACAGAATGAACGAGCCAAAGCGCCCGGCTTTGGACTTCTTCGCCAGATCCCAGACGATGAAACCCATGAAAATGATCAGGATGCTGACCAGACCGGTCATCATCCACTCTTCTAATAAGGCTGGATCCATTGGGTTTCTCCGACGCGCATGGGGCTAAAAGGGCGCGGCGAGTATACGCCAAGGTGTGTGGGGTGACATTGATCTGGGTCTGATCCGGAACTGTTGCCCTCACCCTAACCCTCCCGAAACGTCGGACCGCCCGGAGGGAGAGGGGACTGACCGGGGGATGCTCGCAAAATACGCCGACCTGAACGTTCTGTTGTGAATCCATAATCGACTCAATCTTTCAGGTCGATGTATGACGCCAGACTCCTCGGTCGGCCCCCTCTCCCTTTGGGAGAGGGCTGGGGTGAGGGGCTTTTGATCAGTTGCGCAGGTGGGTCAAGGGCAGTTCTGTGCTGTTGAGCACCTGATTCAGTACGAAGCTTGAACGAACGCTGGTCACCCCTTCAATCCGGGTCAGGTGTCCCAGCAATAGCTTCTGATAGTGATCCATATCCGGCACCACCACCTTCAACTGGTAATCTGCATCCACCCCCGTCACCAGACTGCACTCCAACACCTGCGGCAACGTGCGAATCGCCGCTTCGAAGTTCTCGAATCGCTCTGGCGTGTGTCGGTCCATGCCGATCAGCACATACGCCGTCAGGCTCAACCCAAGCATTTTGCGATCGAGCAATGCCACCTGACGCGAAATATACCCGTCGTCTTCCAGTTGCTTGACCCGGCGCGAGCAAGGGGAGGGCGACAGACCGATGCGCTCGGCCAGCTCCTGGTTGGAGATGCGGGCGTCGCGCTGCAATTCCGCCAAAATACTCAGGTCGTAACGGTCGAGTTTGCTCATCAATCTGTCCTTGGTTGTAACTATTGCGGCAGATTATCTATCCAGGGTTAAAAATTGCGCAAGTGGTGTTTATTTCAGCAATCTTCGCAATCCTCTGTCGCCGTCTCAGGCCTATTCTTATCACCAGAATCACTGCTCGGTAACACAGTCCACGCGGCCCGCCCTATCCGGCCTGCCGCGGCCGCCACCCCCACCGGGGTTGTGCCGGCCCCCGAGCTGCACACTGTCCAGAAGACGGCGTGAGGTGAGCCGACGTCAAAAGCGTCGAGCCAGGACGAAGTTCTCTAAAGGGAGGCCGACGGGTCTCCCTTTTTTCTTGCCTGAGATTTCATGCTGGACGCTCAATAAATAAGTTGCGTGACTGATAACCTGTTGCAGAACCCGGTGTGTGTATTCCCGGTCTTAGTGACAAGCCCTCTTACATTTACAGGCCCCGCAGTGAGAAAAAGCATGAATTCGCGCATCTGGCGTCTGGCCGGTGTTGGTTTGCTGTGTGTGAGTGTCAGTGCGCAAGCGCTTGCCGATGAACCGCAGAATCGCGGGCCGGAGGGCGGTGGCCATGGCCAGGACCATCAGGGCAATAATCAGGGCCATGGCGGCAACAATCAGCCGCGTCCGCAGAATAATCAGCCACAGCAGAATCAGCCGCGCCCGCAGAACAACGAGATCATTCGTGGCGACAACAGCCGCCAGTTCGAGCACAACGGCAACAACAATGGTCAGTGGCAAAACCACGACCAGAATCGTCCGGCGTATAACCCCAACCCGGTGCGCCAGCCGCCACCACCGCCACAACTGCCGGCCAATAGCCTGCCGATCCAGCCACGGCCCGATACCGTGCGCCAGACCCAGGAACCGCGTCAGGGTTACTACCGCGACGAGCGCCCGCAAAACGGTTATCACAATCAGCAATGGCAGACCGGTAACCGGCCCAATGACAATCGCTGGCCGGGCCGTCCGGATGGTCATGGCAATGGCTGGGGGCCTGGTCCGCAATATCGACCGGGGCATGTGATCGACCGTTTCCCGGATCGTGACTACCGCGTGCCGTATCGCGGTCAGGATTACTTCTACTCCGCAGGCTACTGGTATCGCCCACAAGGCCCGCGCTACATCGTCGTGCAGCCGCCACGCGGGATTCGCATTCAGTATTTGCCCGATTACGCCCGTGAAGTGTGGATCGGTGGTTCGCTATTGTTCCTCGCCGCCGGTGCCTACTACGCGTATCAGGAGGCGACCCAGGATTATATAGTCGTCGAGCCGCCGGTTCAGCCACAACCGCAGCCGCAATCCCAAGGTTATGACGTCGAAGCCTATCCGGCCAACGGCCAGTCGCCGGAGCAGGTGCAGCAGGACGGATACCAGTGCTATCAGTACGCCGTGCAGCAAAGCGGTTTCGACCCGCGCACCGCGACGTATCAACCGGCACCCGAAGTGGTGCAGGCGTACCGTCAGGCGCAGGGTAATTGCCTGAGCGGTCGCGGTTATCAGGTCAGTTACTGAAGCCGGGTTTGCGCCCGTTCTGACTTCACCACTTCCTGCGGGTCGGCGTGCACCAGCACTTCGGCTCGCGGGTAGGCCTTGTGAATGGCATCGGCGGCTTGGTCGCTGATGCCGTGGGCCACTGACAGGGTCAATTCCCCCGGCAATTCCAGGTGCAACTGCACAAACCAGTGGTTGCCGGAGATCCGCGTGCGCAAGTCATGCGCGCCCAACACCCCCGGCACGCTGCAGGCCAATTCGAGCATGTGCTGACTGACGTCGGTTGGCAGTTCTTCATCCATTAGCACCGAAAAACTTTCCCGGGCGATCTGGATCGCACTCCACAGGATATAGGCGGCAATGCCGAGTCCGAACCAGGCATCCAGTTGATGCCAGCCGAACCCGGCCAACACCAGCGCCACCAGAATACTGCCGTTGAGTAACAGGTCGGATCGGTAATGCAGTGAGTCGGCACGCACGGCGTTGGAACCGGTCTGCTTGATCACTCGATGCTGCAGCACCAGCAAGGCCACCGTCAGTAGCAATGAGAAAATGATCACGCCAATGCTGATCCACGGTGCGCCAAGCGGTTCCGGATGCTGGATGCGTTCATAGGCTTGAAACGCGATCAATACCGCGCTGCCGCCAATGAACAGCGCCTGCGCCATCCCCGCCAGCGACTCCGCCTTGCCGTGACCATAACGATGATCGTTATCGGCCGGGCGCAGCGCGTAATGCACGGCCAGCAGATTGAGCAGCGAAGCGATGCCATCCAGCGCCGAGTCGGTAAGGCCGGCGAGCATGCTCACCGAGCCGCTGAGCCACCAGGCGATGGCTTTGGCGATGATCAGCGTGCACGCCACCGCTACCGAGGCGCGGGTTGCCAGCCTGAGCAGGCGGGCGTGTTCGGGGCTGGATGTCATTGAACGTCCTTTTTAAGCGGCGGGTTGCAGGCCGAACATCGCCAGTTGTTGAGTGCTGCCCTTGTGTTGAATCAGGCGCGGATCATCCAGTGGGAAATCTCGGCCCAACTCGCTTTCGAGAATAGCCTGCAACTTGTGATTATCGACCTGGCCGTCCGGGCCGATGGCTTGCTTGAGTTTGGCCGGATCGATCTGCGCAGTGTGGCCCGGTTCGAAATAGATCGCACCGGTGGCGAAGTCGACGGCAAACGCGATCAGCCCGGGAATGACGTAGAACAGCAGGCCCACGGCGTCGAGCACGGCAATCGCCGGGTCGATCTTGCCGTCGATCTGCCCGCGCCGGTCCGGGTAGAAAATCGAACCGCACGCGGTAATTTGCGTGAGCAGGGTAGCGACCAGTACACCGCCGATCAGGCGAAAAGGTAAGCGCATGGGGAAATCTCCTGATTCATCTAAGAACGAAGCGTAGTCGTGTGAAGTTAAGACCCTGACGAACGCCTAGCAGTTCGCCGTTATACTCGCGCCTCTGTTTTGGAGCCAGCATGATTTCTTTGCCAATCGATGACGTTTTACCCGCCCTGCGTGAAGCCCTCGCGACACGCCACGAAGCCGTGCTCGAAGCACCGCCGGGCGCCGGTAAAACCACCCGCGTGCCCTTGGCCCTGCTCAATGAAGCGTGGCTGGCAGGGCAAACCATTCTGATGCTTGAACCACGGCGTCTCGCTGCGCGTGCAGCAGCGGAGCGTTTGGCCAGCGAGTTGGGCGAGAAGGTCGGGGAAACCGTCGGATATCGCATCCGTCTCGACAGCAAAGTCGGCCCCAATACGCGTATCGAAGTGGTCACCGAAGGCATTCTCACCCGCCGTTTGCAGGATGATCCGGCGCTGGAAGGCGTGGGCCTGCTGATCTTTGACGAGTTTCACGAACGCAGCCTCGACGCCGATCTGGCGCTGGCCTTAAGTCTGAACGGTCGCGAGCTGTTCCGGGCTGAACAGCCGCTGAAGATTTTGCTGATGTCGGCCACGCTGGAAGGCGAGCGTCTGGCCGGGTTGCTGGATGACGCGCCGATACTGCGCAGCGAAGGCCGCATGTACCCGGTGACGATGCGCTGGGGCCGGCCGTATCAGCCCGGCGAATACATCGATCAACGCGTTACGCAAACCGTGCTCGAAGCACTGCACGATGAAACCGGCAGCCTGTTGGTATTCCTGCCGGGACAGGCGGAAATCCGTCGCGTCCATCAACAACTGGCCGACGCGATCGGTGAGCGCAGCGATGTTTTGCTGTGCCCATTGCACGGCGAACTGGACCTCAACGCCCAGCGTGCCGCCATCGACCCGGCGCCGACCGGCCAGCGCAAAGTGGTGCTGGCGACCAACATTGCCGAGACCAGTTTGACCATCGACGGCGTGCGCGTGGTGATTGATGCCGGGCTGGCGCGGGTGCCGCGTTTCGATCCCGGCAGCGGCATGACCCGCCTCGATACCCAGCGCATTTCCAAGGCCAGTGCTACGCAGCGCGCCGGCCGGGCGGGGCGTCTGGAACCGGGCGTGTGTTATCGCTTGTGGTCGCAGGATCAACACGAGCAAATGGCCGCGTATGGCAGTGCGGAAATTCTTTCGGCGGATCTCGCCGGTCTTGCGTTGCAACTGGGGCGCTGGGGTGTGACGCCGGGCGAACTGGTCTGGCTGGATGTTCCGCCGGCGGCCGCTTATGCCCAGGCGCAGGAGTTGTTGCAGCGGCTCGGCGCGCTGGAAGGTGAGGCGCTGACTTCTCACGGTCAGGCCATGGCTGAGTTGCCGGCGCATCCGCGCATCGGGCATTTGCTCCTGCGCGGTCAGGCGCTGGGGCTGGCGAACATGGCCTGCGATGTCGCCGCGCTGCTGGGCGAGCGCGATATCTTGCGCGGTGCCGGGGCAGATTTGCACAGTCGCTTGGTTCTGCTATCCGGCGAAGAACGCGCCGCTCGCGGTGCGCACGGTGGTGTGCAGCGCGCCCGGCAACTGGTGCGGCAATATCGCGGTTATCTGCGCGGCAAGGCGAGCGAGCCGGTCAGCGATCCCGATCATCCGCGCTGGCTCGGTGCCTTGCTGGCGCTGGCCTACCCGGATCGCGTCGCGCAACAGCGGCGTGCCGGTGGCGCCGAATATCGTCTGGCCAACGGTCGCGCGGCGCTGTTCGCCGAAGCCGATAGCCTGATGAAAGAGCCGTGGATCGTCATTGCCGACCTCGGCAGCCGTCAGGGCCAGCGCGAGGAGCGGATTTATCTGGCGGCGGATTTCGATCCGGCGCTGTTCGATTCGGTGCTCGCCGAACAGGTGCGCAACGTTGATCAACTCGACTGGGACGAACGCGAAGGCGTATTGCGCGCCGAGCGCCAGCGCAAGGTCGGCGAGCTGATTCTCAGCCGTGAGCCGTTGACCGGTCTTGATGAAAATGCGCGCAGTCAGGCGCTGGTCAATCTGGTGCGACGCAAAGGTCTGGAACTGCTGCCGTGGACGCCGGAACTGCGCCAGTGGCAGGCACGTGTGGCGTTGTTGCGGCAGTTGGAATTGCACAATCAGGACGACAGTCAGTGGCCGGATGTCAGTGATGCGACGTTGCTCGATACCCTTGAAGACTGGCTGATGCCGTATCTGGGCAAGGTCTCGCGGCTCAGCCATTTTGCTAATCTGGATCTGTCGAGCATTGTGCGTAACTTGCTGCCGTGGCCGCTACCGCAGAAGCTTGATGAGCTGGCGCCACATCATCTGAGTGTGCCGTCGGGGTCGTCGATTCGTCTGGACTACAGCGAGTTTCCGCCGATTCTCGCGGTGCGTTTGCAGGAGTTGTTCGGACTGGCGGATACGCCGCGGATTGCCGGCGGGCGGCAGGTGGTCAAGTTGCATCTTTTGTCACCAGCAAGGCGACCGGTGCAGGTGACGCAGGATCTGGCCAACTTCTGGCGCAGCACCTATGCCGAGGTGAAGAAGGATTTGAAGGGCCGCTACCCGAAGCATTATTGGCCGGATGATCCGCTGGTGGCCGAGGCGACTGCACGTGCCAAACCGCGCGGCACCTGAAGAGTAAAAAATCGCAGCCCGCGCAGCTCCCACAGGGTTTCGTGGAGGGGCTGCCTGCGATGTCATTTCATGAACGCGAAAAGACCGTTTTGACCCACCCCTGCAAGGTGTACTTCTGGTAAATGTGCTCAGGCACATCGATATACGGATCAGTAATGAACCGTTCCGGAATCACCGGGTTGGCCTCATCGATCACCAGAATGTTCGCCGGGTTGTAAAAGTCATAGTCGACCACGCTCTTGTTGGTGGTGATGACTTTTTTCCGTGAGGCCATGGCTTCGAAGAAACGGAAGCTCAAACCGGCCTGACCGGGTTTGGCAATGTCCAGAATAATCCGTGAGCGCTTGACCAACTCACCCACGGATTCCAGCGACATTCTCTGTTCGAAAAAAGTGATGCCCGGATGCGCGCCCGGGATCGGTTTGCTCTGAACCAGAAACTTGTAATCGGTCACCCCGAGGCAATCGAACGCCCGCGCGAGACCGGTAAGTGCCGGCACCCGATCCTTACCCGCCATCACCACAAACGCCGAGTATTCACCGGGCTCGCCGTCGGCGACGTAGTCGTCGTAAATGAAGTTGTGGAGTTTCTTCAGGCCGTAGCTTTCGGCATTCTGCGGATCGAAGGAAAACACCTCGTTATAACCGGCCAGTTCTTCGCGGGTCATCGGCCAGCGACTGAAACTGTCGTAGAGGTAGGCGATCTTGTGGTCCGAGACGTTGAGTCCGGCGGCCAACTGTTTCGTATCGATCTGGGCCGGGTTGATGATGAGCGCGACATCAAATCTCCCGCACGCAGCGATGGCTTTATTGAACTGGCGTAACTGCGCCCAGCGTTTCAGCGGGCGGCGCAAGATCTTCGGCGCTTGATCAAAGCTGTTCTGCATCGATGACGTATCGATGAAACACACGTCATTGTCGATCATCAGGTAGTCCGCCAGTTTGCGCGCGTAACCACCAATGTCCTTGCACACCAATAAGATTTTCATGGGATTCCATATCGTCAATTCGGGCGACGGGGCGATGATCCTCGGCCCTGCCTATGGCGCCGCCGGCAGCAGGAAGCGCGCAATCACCGGCAGGTGATCGGAGATGCGCAACGTGTCGTCCTGGCGCACCCTTGCTTCGACCCGCTTGATCTTCGGGCTGTAAAACAGATAGTCGACCGTGCGATCCGGGCCATTCAGGCCGGGATCGTTGGGGTAGTGGGTCAGCCAGCGCGCACGGTCGATGCCGCTGGCTTCGTTGTTGGTCGGGATCATCGGGTACTTGTCCCACAGCAGATGCAATTCGCTGTCGGCGGAGTAGGGCGTGCGCTGTTCGGCAGGCAGGCGGCGGTACTGGCCCAGCGGCAAGAGATTGAAATCGCCGCCGATCAGCCACGGCAGGCCTTGGCTCTCATACTTGTCGAGCACTTTGGCTACGGCGGTCAATTGTGCTTGCGCGGTGTCACCCGGTTGGCTGGAGCGTTCAAGGTGGGTGTTGAATACGGTCAGTTGCCCGCCGTCACTCAGGGGCAGTTTGGTCGCGAGCAGGGCGTCTTTCGGCTGGAACTGGCGGTTGATGAAGTTGGCGGCAGCGACCGGCAATTGCAGGCGTTCGGCGTGTTCGATGCGGTAGCGACTCAGGGTCGCCAGTTGCCGGCCGACGCTGCCGTAAATGTGCGGGTCGGGAACGAATTCGGCCTTCCAGTCGAACGCACTGGCACTGCACGGATACAGGTCGGCGACCCGTTCCTGCAACAGCTTGAGCTGGTTCTGATAGTCGCTGGCCTTGGCGCCGTCATCGAGCTCCTGCAACAGCACCAGATCGGGCTGCTCGTCGCGGATCACCCGCGCCACTTCGTCGAGGCTGAAGGCCATGTCTTCCAGCGTCGGCGCTTCATCATCGCCCTGAGCCAGATCATTCCAGAACACGTAGCGTTTGCCGGCCAGGTATTGCACGTTCCAGGTCATGACTTTCAGCGCCTGCCCGGGCACCAGCGTCGGCGTTGTGGCGGTGCAACTGACCGGCACGGTTTCGCGGGCGTCGGGGCGCCAGGTCAGGCTGAACAGCAGCCCGCCGATCAGGGCGATGGCGAGCACGACAAACAACAGGGTGTAGCGCAGTAGACGGGTCATGGCTCGGCTTATAGCGTTACAGAAAGTGGCCCCGAGCATACCTGACGGTCGTCTCGAAGCCCAAGCGCAGTGCTGTCAGATGGCTCTGTCACGTTTGTCAGGTAATTCGCTGATCAGCATGAACAGGCGGAACAACACCACACTGGTGAACAGTTGCAGGAAGCTGTGAGCGCTGTCGATCAGAATGGCGATCACAGGATTCTGCGGCTCGGGGTACACCGCCAGTGTCGCGCCTTTGAGCAACCACAGCGGCGTCATCACGCAGAGAATGCACAGCAGGATCCGCCAGAAATGCCCGCGGGTCAGGCGCAGGCTTTCCTTCATCGCCTGCAATGGTCCCATACCGCGCAGTACCAGCAGGTATTCGCCGAACGCGAGCATCACCATCAGCATCAGGCCCGGCAGGAAGTACAGCGACAGGCCCAGCAGAATCAGCAAGGTATTGAGCGCCGTGAGCAACGCGAAACGCGGCCACAGAGTGGCGGCCATCGCCAGCAGATCGCGGTTGCGCGGCGCCTCGCCACGGCTGCGCGCATCGAGAAAGAGGATCAGTGCGGCGGTGTACAGCGGATACACCAACAGACCAACGATGATGCTGATCGCCGAGATGTTATCCGGCCCGCTGGCGTGATCGACCACTTGTTGCAGGAATGCTTCGAAAATCACCAGCGGCAGGCACAACCGCACGATGCTGCCCAAATGGCGTTTGAAAAAATACAGAGAGTCGCGCAGCACTTCGAGGGCATTCATCAGTCGGTATCGCAGGTCGAAAACAGTGGCTCACTTTAACCGATGATGGCTGGCGCGACACAAACGTAAACATTCGGTAAAGGTCATTGAAACGTTTTGTCACCGTCTCCATTACAGGAGAGCACCTCGGCCAACGTGGACGAGGGCAATGTTATCCCCGGCAATCTACGAGGTCGCCATGAACAGCGAAGAGCAAACCCTGATCGATGGACTGTTTTCGCGGCTGCAACAGGCCGAAACGGAGGCAGCCCCGCGCGACGCCCAGGCTGAAACGCGGATCAAGGAACACCTGACCCGCCAGCCGGCGGCAGGTTATTTCATGACCCAGGCGATTCTGGTGCAAGAGGCTGCGCTCAAGAGCCTCGACGAGCAGAACAAACAACTGACTCAGCAAGTCCAGCGTTTGCAGGCGGAGTTGCAGTCGGCCAAGGCGCAGAGTGCCGCACCGGCGCCGAGCGGCGGCGGTGGTTTCCTGTCGAGCATTTTTGGTGGCAGCCCGCGTCCGGCGCCGACTCAGAGTGCCGCGCCGGCCTCGACTGGCGGCTGGCGCGAACCGGCACCGCAGCAGAATTACGGCGCGTCTGCACCCCAACAGAACTTCGGCGCGCCACCGCCTAACTATGCGCAACAAGCCGCTCCGGCAGCCGGCAGCAGCTTCCTCGGCGGCGCCTTGAAAACCGCCGCCGGTGTGGCCGGTGGCGTGATGCTGGCGCAGGGCATCAGCAGCCTGTTCCATCATAACCAGCAGCCGGAAGAAATCGTTGAAGTGATCAAGGAAGAACCGGCGCAGGTTGCCGACCAGAGCAACAACGGTTGGGGCGATGACCAGCGTGTGGCCGATAACGGCTTCTCTGGCAACGACCAGGGCGGCTTCACCGACACCGACTACGGCAACGACAATTCTTCCTTCTTTGATGACGACGATTCCTTCGTCTGATTCACCATTCGTCCGGAGCCCCTGAGGGCTCCGGGCCGATTATTCGCGGAACCCTCCTGATGGCTGGCATACTGAGCGCCTTTTTCGGGCCTGGCGCCTGATCCCGCTTCGTGCGCTTGCGCGCCCACAGGAACTCCGGTGAAAAAAATCGCAGTGTTCGCCGACGTGCAGAACCTCTACTACACCGTGCGTCAGGCTTATGGTTGTCACTTCAACTATGCCGCATTGTGGGCCGACATCAGCAAGGACGGGCAGATCGTCGAGGCCTACGCCTATGCGATCGACCGTGGCGACAGCAAGCAGCAACAGTTCCAGCAGATCCTGCGCAACCTCGGTTTCACCGTGAAGCTCAAACCCTACATCCAGCGCAGCGACGGCTCGGCCAAGGGCGACTGGGACGTGGGCATCACCCTCGACATCATGGACGCCGCCGACCACGTCGACGAAATCGTCCTGGCTTCCGGTGACGGCGATTTCGACATGCTGCTCGAACGCATCATCAGCAAACACGGCGTGCAAGCGGTCGCCTACGGCGTGCCGGGTCTGACCGCCAACTCGCTGATCCGCGCCGCCAGCCGTTATGTGCCGATC
The DNA here is from genome assembly GCF_900187485.1 of Pseudomonas sp. Irchel s3a12. Lineage (NCBI taxonomy): Bacteria > Pseudomonadati > Pseudomonadota > Gammaproteobacteria > Pseudomonadales > Pseudomonadaceae > Pseudomonas > Pseudomonas sp. Irchel s3a12. Next base: position 154,026 of record NZ_FYDN01000007.1, on the reverse strand, counting down.
GAAGGCGCACTGTTGTTGAAGAATTGAGCTGTTACTGAAGAATTGATTTGTACGGAGTTGAACTCGGTTTGGAACGCATTGCAGTCATCGACTTTGAAACCACTGGCCTGTCGCCGAACAGCAACTGCCGCGCCACGGAAATCGCTGTGGTCATGCTGGAAAACGGCCGCATCGTCGAGCGTTACCAGAGCCTGATGAACGCCGGCGTGCGGGTCCCTGCGTTCATCGAACAACTGACCGGCATCAGCAACGCCATGTTGCGCACCGCGCCCTCGGCCGAGCAGGTGATGAACGAGGTCAATGAGTTTGTCGGTTGCACGCCGCTGGTCGCGCACAACGCCTCGTTCGACCAGAAGTTCTGGGACTTTGAACTGGGGCGGATCAAACGCACGCGATTGCAGAACTTTGCCTGCTCGCTGCTGCTGGCACGGCGCTTGATGCCTGCGGCACCAAATCACAAGCTCGGCACGCTCACCACGTTCGCGCGCCTGCCGCATACCGGCCAGGCTCACCGGGCCATGGCCGATGCCGAGATGGCGGCGAATCTGATGGCGCATCTGGCGGATCAGTTGCGGCACAAGCACGGCGTCAGCGAGCTATCGCACGACCTGCTGTGCAAGTTGCAGAAAGTCCCGGCTGCGAAAGTCAGCGAACACCTCCAACGCTACCGCTGATCCCCACAGACCGATCGTTCCTACGCTCTGCGTGGGAATGCCTCAACGGACGCTCTGCGTTCGGCTTTAAACGGGACGCGGAGCGTCCCGGGCTGCATTACCACGCAGAGCGTGGGAACGATCATTCGGGGGAGCCGAACTATTTGCCGTTGCTTTCGATGTGACCGAGCGGCACGCGCTTTTCAATCGCGCTCGACAACACAATCGAGGTCTTGCTGAAGCCAAACTTCGCCACCCGATTGATCAACTCCTCCAGCTCCGTCATCGACCCCACCGCAGCCTTCATCATCACGCACGGATCGCCCGTGACTCGAAAGCATTCGGTCAGTTGCGGGATCTTCACCAGTTCGTCGTAGACCTTCTGGCTGCCGTTCTGGTGCAGACGTAATTCGATCATGCATTGGATCGGCAGGCCGATTTTCGACAGGTCGATTTTCGCCTCATACCCGGTGATCACCCCGGATGCCTCAAGTTTAGCAACGCGCTCGGCCACCGCCGGGGCGGAGAGGTTAACTTTGCGTGCCAGATCGGCGTAGGACGCACGGCCATTTTCCAGCAGGGCGCTGAGCAGCATGCGGTCGTATTTGTCCAAGGCCGGACTCCTGAAAATGCCAGACTTTCGAAATCGTGGTTTATTCCACCGATCTCCGTGATTTCCAAAGTGTACCGGCGCTATAAACAGGTTTTGTAACTTATTTTTGCTCGTCAGCCTTTCTAGAATAATCCATCCCCTGACTCAGACTTTCGAGCTGCCCATGTCTGCCTTGCGCCGTTTTTCCTTGCCGCTGATCGCCGCGTTTTTTGCGTTGTATGTGATTTGGGGATCGACCTATCTGGTGATCCGCATCGGCGTCGAATACTGGCCGCCGCTGATGCTCGGCGGGGTGCGCTTCGTGATCGCCGGCAGCCTGATGTACGCCTTCCTGCGCTGGCGCGGGGCTCCGGCGCCGACCTGGGCGCAGTGGAAAGCGGCGGGGATCATCGGGATTTTGCTGCTCAGTTTCGGTAACGGAGCGGTGAGCGTGGCCGAGCACACGGGCGTGGCTTCGGGTGTGGCGGCATTGGCGGTGGCGACGGTGCCGTTGTTTACTTTGCTCTGTGGATATTTCTGGGGCGCGCGTAACACTCGGCTGGAATGGGCCGGGGTGGCGTTGGGGATTGTTGGTATTGCCATGCTCAACATGGGCTCCAACCTGCAATCGAGTCCGCTGGGCGCAGCATTGCTGATTTTCGCGGCGGCAACCTGGGCGTTCGGTTCGGTGTGGAGCAGACATTTGCCGTTGCCACAGGGCGCGATGGCCAGCGCGGTGGAAATGCTCGTTGGCGGTGTGGTGCTGCTGATCGGCAGCGTTGTCAGCGGCGAGCACCTGCAAGCCGTGCCGCCGGTTGAAGGCTGGCTGGCGCTGGCGTACCTGATCTTCTTCGGCTCGATCATCGCCTTCAATTCCTACATGTACCTGCTCAAGCACGTACGTCCGGCGGCGGCGACCAGTTATGCCTACGTCAACCCGGCGGTCGCGGTGTTGCTGGGGATTGTGTTTGTCGGCGAGACCATCGGCATCGAAGAAGCGCTGGCGATGCTGGTGATCATCAGCGCGGTGGTGTTGATCGGCTTGCCGCAGTGGCGTCGGCCGGCACAGCCGCCAGTCGTGGCGCCGACAGCCGTTCCCACAGAAACGCGTACGAATTAGGGTAAACTGCGCGGCATTGCATGCCTGCGTTATTTTTTCCTACGGTACTCCCATGACTTTCGCCACCCTTGGCCTGATCGAACCCTTGCTGCGCTCCCTCGAGACGCTCGGCTACCAGACCCCGACGCCGGTTCAGGCGCAAGCCATTCCGGCCGTGCTGGCCGGTCGTGACTTGATGGCAGCCGCTCAGACCGGCACTGGCAAAACCGCCGGTTTCGCCTTGCCACTGCTGCAGTTGTTGGCCATGGAAGGGCCGAAAGTCGCTGCCAACTCGGCGCGTGCACTGATTCTGGTGCCGACCCGTGAGCTGGCCGAGCAGGTTCATGAGTCTGTGCGTCAGTACGCCGAAAACCTGCCGCTGCGTACTTATGCGGTTTACGGCGGCGTCAGCATCAATCCGCAGATGATGAAGCTGCGTGGCGGCGTCGATGTGCTGGTCGCCACGCCCGGTCGCCTGATCGACCTGTTCCGCCAGAACGCGCTGAAACTCGATCAGTTGCAGACTCTGGTGCTGGATGAAGCCGATCGTATGCTCGACCTGGGCTTCTCTGAAGAACTGGCGAACATTTACCGCATGCTGCCAAAAAAGCGCCAGACCCTGTTGTTTTCCGCAACCTTCTCCGATGACATTCGCCTGCTCGCCGGGCAGATGCTCAACGATCCGCTGAGTATCGAAGTCAGCCCGCGCAACGTCGCCGCCAACACCGTCAAGCAGTGGATCGTCACGGTGGACAAGAAGCGCAAGGCCGAACTGTTCGTGCACCTGATGCGCAAGAACAAGTGGAAGCAGGTGCTGGTGTTCGCCAAGACCCGTAACGGTGTGGATGCGCTGGTGGAAAAACTCCAGGGCCTGGGCGTGAATGCCGACGGTATCCATGGTGATAAACCTCAGGCGACCCGTCAGCGTGCGCTGGACCGTTTTAAACTCAGTGAAGTGCAGATTCTCGTGGCGACTGACGTTGCGGCGCGGGGCCTGGATATCGAAGATCTGCCGTTGGTGATCAACTTCGATCTGCCGATCGTGGCTGAAGACTACATCCACCGTATCGGCCGCACGGGTCGTGCTGGCGCGACCGGTGAGGCGATCTCGCTGGTATGCGCGGATGAAGTGAACATGTTGTCGGCGATTGAAATGCTGACGCGCCAGACCTTGAAACGTCAGAACGAGCCGGATTTCGAACCGGAGCACCGCGTGCCGGACACCGATGCCAGCGGTCAGGTGATCAAGAAACCGAAAAAACCGAAGAAGCCGAAGGCTTCCGGTGGTGGCGGCAAGCGTAATCTGGGCAAATGGGTCGACAGCGGCGAGACGCAGGCGCCGGAGCCTTCGGTCAAGCCTGTGCGTAAAGTGCCGGTTTTCAATACCGGGCCGCGCAAGCGCAAAACTTAAAGTCAAAAGCCCCTCACCCTAGCCCTCTCCCAGGGGTAGAGGGGACTGATTGGGGGATATTCGGGAATTACGCCGACCTGGTCCGACTGTTGTGAATCCACAATCGACAGGGCTTTCGCCAGACACCTCGGTCGGCTGACCAAATCCATAATCGACTCGGTCTTTCAGGTCGACGGATGACGTCAGACACCTCGGTCAGCTCCCTCTCCCTCTGGGAGAGGGCTGGGGTGAGGGTTCAGGCAGACGCCTCGGACTTGAGCCATTGCACAATACCCAAGCCCGCCGCCCGACCACTGGCAAAACACCCCGTCAGCAAATAGCCGCCCGTCGGCGCTTCCCAATCAAGCATCTCCCCCGCGCAGAACACCCCCGGCAACGCCTTGAGCATCAAGCGCTCGTCCATCGCCTCGAACGTCACGCCCCCGGCACTGCTGATCGCCTCGTCCAATGGCCGCGTTTTGACCAGAGTCAGCGGCAACGCTTTGATTGCCCGCGCCAGCAGCGCCGGATCAGCAAACGTCGCCGCATCAGTCAACTCACGCAACAACGCCGCTTTCACCCCATCAATCCCGACCTGACTGTGCAGATGCTTGGCCATCGACCGCGAACCGCGTGGCTTGCTCAAAGCTGCCTGCAATTTATCCACAGGTCGGCCGGGCAACAAATCGATGTGAACAACCGCCGCGCCATATTGGTTGATTGCCTCACGAATCGGCGCCGACAGCGCATAAATCAGACTGCCCTCAATCCCGGTCGCGGTGATCACGCATTCGCCCAAACGCGGAATATCGTCATTCAAACCGATGGCGATATTTTTCAGCGGTGCGCCGGCGAATTTGCTCACCATCAAATCGCTCCAGGCCTGCACTTCGAAGCCGCAATTGCTCGGTTGCAACGGCGCCAGTCCTACACCGCGCTGCTCCAGAGCCAGCATCCACGCACCGTCGGAACCGAGGCGCGACCAACTGCCGCCGCCGAGGGCAAGCAGCGTGGCATCGGGTTTGACGGTGATTTCACCTTCCGGGCTGTCGATGCGCAGCGCGCCATGTGCATCCCAACCGAGCCAGCGATGGCGTGTGTGGATAACGACGCCGCTGTCGCGCAGGCGTTTGAGCCAGGCGCGCAGTAGCGGGGCCGCTTTCATATCAGTGGGGAACACCCGGCCGGAGCTGCCGACAAAGGTTTCGATGCCCAGATCATGAATCCATTTACACAGCGCATCGGCATCGAAACCGCGCAGCAGCGGGGCGATTTGCGGCGCGCGCTCGGCGTACCGAGAAAGGAATGCCGGGTAGGCTTCGGAGTGGGTGATGTTCATGCCGCCGACGCCGGCGAGCAGGAACTTGCGGCCCACCGAGGGCATTCCGTCGTAGAGATCGACGCGGATTCCGGCCTGGCTCAGCACTTCGGCGGCCATCAGGCCGGCGGGGCCACCGCCGATGATGGCGACGTGAGCGGGGGAGGAGGCGGAATTCTGGGTCATGGCATGCGCTGCGGTATGGCGGGATAAGGCGCGCATTCTAACAGCCGAGATCTTTTGTAGGAGTGAGCCTGCTCGCGATAGCGGTGTATTAGCCAAGTTAATGTTGAAGGTGCTGACGCTATCGCGAGCAGGCTCACTCCTACAAGGGGTTCGGGTGGGCTTGAAATGTTGGTTGAAAAATGATCAGTGCGCTGCAGGCCATAACCGGTATGGCCTGTAGTCCCTTTCACTCAGGTTATCCACAGGCAGTTCCACAGCCATTGTGGGTAACGCAGCACAACTCAATGACAACCGTGTGACTGCCAGACCCGTTGCGCGCTGTGATGGAGGATGCCGTGGCGGCGGGCGAGGGCGTGGCGATCCTTGCTGTAGCCGCCGCCAATTACGCCCATCACCGGAATGTCGCGGCCCAGGCAATGGCGCATCACGCTTTCGTCGCGGGCGGCGACGCCTTCGTCGGTCAGTTGCAGATAACCGAGGGCATCGTCCTTGTGTACATCGACGCCGGCGTCATACAGCACCAGGTCCGGTTGATACAGCGGCAGCAGATAATTGAGTGTGTCGTCGACCACTTTCAAATAATCAGCGTCGCCCATGCCCTTGGGCAGCGGGATGTCCCAGTCACTTTCCGCCTTGCGTGCAGGAAAATTCTTCTCGCAGTGCAGGGAAACCGTAATCGCCTCCGGCGTGTCATGCAGAATCCGCGCGGTGCCGTCACCCTGATGCACATCGCAATCGAAGATCAGCACGCGATTGACCCGGCCGCTTTGCAGCAGGTAATGGCTGATGGTCGCCAGGTCATTGAAGATGCAGAAGCCCGCCGGATAGTCGTAGTGCGCATGGTGGGTGCCGCCGGCCAAGTGGCAGGCCAAGCCATGTTCCAAGGCTTTTTCCGCCGCCAGAATCGAACCGCCGACCGCCCGTACCGTGCGCCGCGCCAAGGCTTCGTTCCACGGCAGACCCAGACGCCGTTGGTCTTCGCGGGACAACTCGCCGCTCATATAGCGTTCGATATACGCACGGTCATGGGCGAGGGCGAGGATGTCGTTGGGGCAGATCTCGGGCCGCAGCAGGTCGGCGTCGCGGGTCAGACCGCTGTCGACCAGGTGATCGCGCAGCAGACGAAACTTGTCCATCGGGAAGCGGTGATCCGCCGGAAACTCGGGGCTGTAGTCTTCGTGGTAGATCAGCGGCAGTGGCATGGCGGTTTCATGTAGGAACGTAGGAAAGAGTGAAGGATCCTACCAGCGATGTAGACTTGCGGCATGGAAATGGAGGGGCATGATGGAGCCGATACTGGAACTTGAAAGCGCGCGCTTGCTGATGCGTCAGTGGCAGGACGAGGATTTGCCGGCATTTGCCGCGATGTGCGCCGATCCTCAAGTGATGCGCTACTTCCCGACACCGTTGAGCCGACTGGAAAGTGCGTCGATGATCGGCCGCGTGCGCGGGCATTTCGCCGAGCACGGTTTTGGCCTGTGGGCGCTGGAGCGCAAGGACAGCGGCGAATTTATCGGTTTCACCGGACTCGGCGTGGTCGGCTTTGATGCGCCGTTCACTCCAGCAGTGGAAATCGGCTGGCGCCTGGCCAAGGAACATTGGGGCCTGGGTTACGCCAGCGAAGCAGCGTGGACCGCTCTGCGTTGCGGCTTTGATCGGTTGGCCTTGAAGGAAATCGTTTCCTTCACCGCGCAATCCAATTTGCCCTCAGAGAAAGTCATGCAGGCGATCGGCATGCATCACGCCCCGGAAGATGATTTTGATCACCCCAAGCTTGCCGTCGATCATCCGCTAAGACGGCATGTGCTGTACCGCATTACTCGGGAACAATGGCTGCAAACCTTGCATGGATAAGCCGACACGGACGTTTACAATGGCCGCCATATCATTGGCCCGCGCCAGAATCTGAATCGGCCGCCGCAGCCAAGACTGCGCGGCATAGTGCTTTGTGTGAGGAGAGTCTGAATGAGCCAAGTGTTGGAAGATCTGGTCGACTTGCTGACCCTGGAACCGATCGAAGAAAACCTGTTCCGTGGCCGTAGCCAGGATCTGGGTTTCCGTCAGTTGTTCGGTGGCCAGGTGCTCGGCCAGTCGCTGTCGGCGGCCAGTCAGACCGTTGAAGAGGCGCGCCATGTGCATTCGATGCACGGCTATTTCCTGCGTCCGGGCGATGCCAAGTTGCCGGTGGTCTATTCGGTTGATCGCGTGCGCGATGGTGGCAGTTTCAGCACTCGCCGCGTCACGGCGATCCAGAAGGGCCATCCGATCTTCACCTGCAGCGCTTCGTTTCAATACGACGAGGCAGGCTTCGAGCACCAGAGCGAGATGCCGGTGGTGGTCGGCCCGGAAAACCTGCCGTCGGAGCTGGAGTTGACCCAGCAACGCGCGCACCTGATCCCGGAACACATGCGTGAAAAACTGCTGTGCCCGAAACCGATCGAAGTACGCCCGGTCACCGAAAAGGACCCATACAACCCGCAGCCGGCCGATCCGATCAAATACGTGTGGTTCCGCGCCGACGGCGCATTGGCCGACATCCCGGCGCTGCACAAATACTTGTTGGCCTACGCCTCGGACTTCGGTTTGTTGACCACCTCAATGCTGCCCCACGGCAAATCGGTGTGGCAGAAAGACATGCAGGTCGCCAGCCTTGATCACGCGCTGTGGTTCCACAACGATCTGCGCGCCGATGACTGGTTGCTCTACGCGATGGACAGTCCGTGGGCCGGCAATTCCCGTGGATTCTCCCGTGGCAGCGTGTACAACCGCGCGGGGCAACTGGTCGCTTCGGTGACGCAGGAAGGCCTGATCCGCCATCGCAAGGACTGGGCATGAGTCTGAAAGAGGTCAAGCACTGGGTGTTCGATATGGACGGCACGCTGACCGTCGCCGTGCATGATTTTGCGGCGATTCGCGTGGCGCTGGCGATTCCGCCGGAGGACGACATCCTCACTCATCTTGCGGCATTGCCGGCGGATGAGGCGGCGGCGAAACATGCCTGGTTGCTGGAGCACGAGCGCGATCTGGCGCTTGGTTCGACCCCGGCGACCGGAGCGGTGGAGCTGGTGCGCGATCTGCATGCGCGCGGTTATCGCCTCGGCATTCTGACCCGCAATGCGCGGGAGCTGGCGCATGTGACGCTGGAAGCGATTGGTTTGGCTGACTGTTTTGCGGTGGAAGATGTGTTGGGCCGTGATGAAGCACCGCCGAAGCCGCATCCGGGTGGGTTGCTGAAGCTGGCAGACGCTTGGGAAGTACCGGCCAGTGAGATGGTGATGGTCGGTGATTACCGCTTTGATCTGGATTGCGGGCGAGCGGCGGGCGCGCGCACGGTGTTGGTGAATTTGCCGGAAAACCCGTGGCCGGAGCTGACCGATTGGCATGCGAAGGATTGTGTCGAGTTGCGGCGGATGCTTTTGGCCTGAAATCTTTGCTGCCTGAGCTGGCCTCTTCGCGAGCAGGCTCACTCCTACAATTGGAATGCGTTCCCCTGTAGGAGTGAGCCTGCTCGCGATGGCGTCAGATCAATCAGCACAAAACTTATTCGAACAACGCCTTCTGCCCCTCCGGCGAGGTCAACATCCCATCGCCGTTATGCCCAACCCCGGGCACTTCAACTAGCCGCTGATTCACCCCTTCCGGATGCCGACGCAGCAAATAGCCGAAGTACAATTTCCCACGCTCCAAGCGATACGCACCTTGCGCCTCGGCTTCACAGCGCTTGTCCAGCGCCGGATGCTTGGGATCGACGTCCTGCTGTCCAAGCAGATAAATCACCTCGCGCTTGATGTAACTGCTCTCAAGCTGCAACGGCGTTTGCCCACCGGCGTACACCGGCATGTCTGACAGACCGTACTTCCAGCGATTGAAACCCGCGCATTTGGCGTGATCGAACGCCACCGGCCGTTGTTCATTGAAGTAGGCATACGATGACGGGTTGGCGACCACGTAGCGCAAGCGAATGCCGTTGGCCTTCAGCGCAGGCTGATCCTTGGCCAGCAGGGCATAGCGCTGCACCACTTGGCCACCGCCAGAATGACCGAAGATCACGATCTGCTTCACGTCGGGAAACTGTTTGCGGTCGCTGATCCGTCCGACGATCTCATCAAGTGCGGCGTAGGAACTCAACGGGTTCGGCCCTGTGGATAAGCCGCCGCCCATCCACTCGTTGCCTTGCCAGCGCAGCAACGTGGCGGGGAGCGAGTACAGCGCGACATCGCTTTCATTGAGGAACTGCGGCGCGATTACCAGCGTGTGGGCACTTTGTCCCGCTAGCTCGGCGGCGCTCTCGGCGCTTTTGCGATAGGTTTCCGAGTTGCGCAACCGGCCATGAATGACGATCAGCACCCGTTCGATCTTCTCCGGCGCAGGACCAATGCCGACTGCCATTTCCCCGGCCTTGAGTTGCAAACGACCGGGGCTGATCGCATCGACACCGGCGGCTTGCGCAGTGCTGCCAACGATCAGTAACGCCAAAAGCCATTTATGCATTTACAGGTTTTTCGCCGCGAAGGTATCGCACTGGCCGACCTGGCCCTGCGCGAATCCGGTTTTGAACCAGCGCACCCTTTGCGCCGACGTACCGTGTGTGAACGAGTCTGGCACCACACGGCCCTGACCCTGTTGTTGCAGGCGATCATCACCGATGGCGTTGGCCGCATTCAAGGCCTCTTCGATATCGCCCGGTTCCAGCCAGTTCAAACGCTTCTGCGCACTGTAGGCCCAGACGCCGGCGAGGCAGTCGGCCTGCAATTCCTGACGCACCAGCAAACCGCCGTCGCCTTCCATCTGGCGACCTTGCTGGCGAGCTGTCTGAATTTTCGCCGAGACGCCGAGAAGCGTCTGCACATGATGTCCGACTTCATGCGCGATCACGTAGGCCTGGGCGAAGTCACCGGCCGCTTTGAAGCGTTGCGACATTTCCTGGAAGAACGCCATGTCCAGGTAGACCTTCTGATCCGCCGGGCAATAGAACGGGCCAGTGGCCGAGGTTGCCAGACCGCAGGCGGAGTTGACCCGGTTGCTGAACAGCACCAGGGTCGGGTCCTTATATTGGCGCCCGGCCTGTTGGAAAATCGCGCCCCAGGTGTCTTCGGTATCGCCAAGGATCGAGCGAACGAATTCGGCCTGTTCATCATTGGCCGGCGGTGCCTGGCGGGTTTGCGAGGTAGGCGCCGATTGCTGCGTGGATTGCCCGGCGAGCTGGCCGAGAATCTGCAGCGGATCCTGCCCGGTGATCCAGCCGATACCGACGATCAGCAGAATTGCCCCCAGGCTCAGGCCTTTACCGCCGCCGAAACGCATGCCGCCGCCACCGCCGGCATCATCACCACGGGCATCGACGACGTTGTCACTGCGTCGGCCTTTTTTCCATAGCATGTGGGAATCCTCTCTGTGTATCGGGTGGTGATGAGTGTTGCTGTAGTGTGAGTGTGGCGCCAGTCCGGTCGTCCGTCTATTGGCCACACGCAAACAGGCCCGGCCTCGTGTTGACGAGGTCGGGCCTGTTATTGACGGTCTGGCACGCGGCAAATTCAATCCCGCGCAGGATTTCTATCGCAGGATTATCAATCAGCGATCAAAAGCATCCCACTCAGGGGCGAAATCCGGGCTGACCTGGCGTTGGTTTTTCGGCAGTGCTGCAATCAATGCGCGGTCTTCATCATCCAGTTCAACTTTCAGCGAGGCGAGGTTGGCCAGTTGATTGGTGCGGCTGCTGGCCTTGGGAATCGCTGCGACGTTGGGTTGATCAAGCAACCATTTCAACGCTACTTGGGTCGGCAACACGCCATGTTTGTTGGCGATCTGTTGAATCTGTGGGATGTCTGAGACCTTGTTGCGCGCCAGCGGGGTGTAGGCCGTTAGTGCCATGTCGTGTTGACGGGCGTAGTCGAGCAGGGCGTTTTGGCCGAGCAGGACGTGGTATTCGACCTGAATCGCTGACAGACCGATGCCGTATTCCTCGACGACTTTGCGCAGCAACGGCAGCGGACAATTCGCCACGCCGATGTTGCGTGCCAGCCCCTGTTTCTTGAACGAAGCCAATGTCTCGAGGGTACGTGGCAGGTCCCAGTCGGTGGTGGGCCAGTGGATCATGAACAAGTCGACGTAGTCGCTGCGCAACGCGGTAAGGCTGCGATCCATGGAATGGCGCATCGCGTCGGGTTGCAGCTGATCCCACCAGACTTTGGTGGTGACGTGAATCTGCTCGCGCGGTGTCGGGGTATTCGCCAGTGCTTGTCCGACGGCGTCCTCGTTGTTGTAGGCCGCTGCCGTGTCGATGTGTCGATAACCCAGTTCCAGTGCTTGCTCCACGGCGCGAGTGCATTCGTCGCCGAGCATCGGCCAGGTGCCGAGGCCGAGTTTCGGCATGTTCAAACCTTGGGCATTAACGATGTGCTGCATGGTCGATCTCCTGTTCGAAAGCAGTCATGCCGGCGATATGCCGGGCGGCGATGTAACCGAAAGTCAGCGCCGGGCCGATGTTGATACCGCCCGCCGGGTAGTGGCCGCCCATGATGCTGGCCATGTCGCCCCCCGCTGCGTAGAGGCCGGTGATGGGCTGTTCGTGGGCGTCCAGCACTTGCGCGTGCGGGTTGACCTTGAGCCCGGCGAAGGTGCCGAAGCAGCCCGGCTGGACTTTCACGGCGTAGAACGGGCCGGTGTCTATTGGGGCAACGCAGGGGTTGGGCAGGTTCGCCGGATCACCCTGTTTGCGGTTGTAGGGTGTTGCGCCGCGACCGAACAACGGGTCTTCGCCGTGGCGGGCATGGCGGTTGTAGTTATCCACAGTCTGGCGCAACCCGCTCGGGTCGATGCCGCAGGCGAGGGCCAATTCTTCAATACTGTTGCCGCTTTTCAGATAGCCGCTGCGGATAAAATCTGACACTGGCAGCGGAAATGGCCGCGATATGCCCAGTCCATAACGCCGTTGAAAGGCGCGCGTGCAGATCAGCCATGAGGCGACTTCTTCACCTTCCGGCGCAGCAGCGACCATGGCGCTGACGTAGTCGTAATAACCGTTGGCTTCGTTGACGAACCGTTGGCCGTTACTCAGTACACCGATGATCCCGGGTTTGCCGCGCTCAATGATGTGTGGGAAATGGCCGATGCTACCGTCGGAATGTGGCACTTGCGATACTGGCGCCCACGCCACGGGCGAAGCTACATCGGCATTGACCCGTGCGCCGACACTTTCGCCCAGGCGCAAACCATCGCCGTTGACGGCCAGCGGCGGCAGCGCCCAATGCTCGTGACCGGTCGGCGTGCGCGGGAACAGGGCTTTGCGTCGCTCGATGTCATTGGCAAAACCACCGGCGGCGAGCAATACGGCTTTGCGTGCATGAATGCGGATCGGGCCTTTGTCTGTTTTGACCACAGCGCCCGAGACGCGCGAGCCTTCACGCAGCAACGCTGTCACGGGTGCCGATTCCCAGAGCAACACGCCGAGGTCTTCGGCGGATTTTGCCAATCGTGCAATCAACGCCACGCCGTTGACCAATTGCATGGCCCGGCCATGGATCGCGAGATCTAGCAAATGTCGGGTAAAGCGCCGGGTGACATGCCATGCGGCTTTCAGTGAACGGGTCAGATTGAGGAACGCCGACAGATCGGCGCCGGCCATTATCGGCATGCCCATGAAGGACGTTTCGCGCATCGTTGTACGAAGGCGCTTGAGCAAGCGTCCGACCTTGCGTCCATCGTAAGGCGCGGCGATGACCGAGCGGCCACCGGTGCCAGCACCCGGCGTGTCACCATGAATGTCGGCAATGGCATTGCCATCGGCAAATTGCAGCGCAGTGTGTTGCTCGAAAAACCCGACCATGCGCGGTCCCGCTTCAAGGAACGCGTCGATCATCGCCGGGTCGAAGTGCTCGCCCAGTTCATGGCGCAAATAGGTGCGCGGTTGTTCGATGTCTTCGATGATCCCGGCCCGACGCGCGAGTGGATTGCACGGCACCCACGCCCAGCCACCGGACCAGGCAGTGGCGCCACCGAATACCGGATCTTTCTCGACAACGATGACTTTCAAACCATGCCACGCGGCAGTCACGGCGGCCGATAAACCGGCGGCACCGGAACCGACGATTAATACGTCGCAGTCGATATCAGGATGTTCGGCAGACATCAAACAACGCTCCGGCAGTAAGTTATTTTGGAATTTTATTCCAGAAAATAACCAGTGTCGTGACGGCTCGACAAGCCTTTAACCCATAAAATGGGCGGTTATCGAACGGCCGGTTCCAGATTTCGCTTTGCCGTCAATGTCTTCTAGAATCAGCAAAATTTCTTTGGACGTCCCCATGGCCGGCAGTCAAATCGAACGGGTTTTCAGCGTGCTGGAAAGCCTCACCAGTGATCCGCGCGGGCTGCCGATGCAGACGCTCGCCGAGCAGCTGGATATCCCCAAGAGTGCAACACACCGCTTGCTCGCCGAGCTGATTCGGTTGGGCTACGTACGGCAGAATGCGGAAACGTTGCGCTATCACTTGTCGACCAAACTGGTCGCTATGGGCTTTCAATACCTGTCGAGCTGCGGTGCCGATATCGTCCAGCCAGTACTCGACCGACTGGCGCAGGAAACCGGCGAACTGGTGCGTTTGGGCGTGATCGATGGCGAGCGCCAGACCTGGATTGCCAAGGCACAAGGCGCGCGCACCGGTCTGCGTTATGACCCGGACATGGGCCGCGATGCGCCGCTGTTCTACACCGCCTCCGGGCATGCGTGGCTGGCGTGCATGAGCGACGCCGAGGCGCTGTCACTGGTCGAGCGGCAGGCGGCGGAGGTGCCGGTGGGGATCGGGCCGAATGCGCCGCGTTCAAATATCGAGTTGCTGGAACGGCTGCGTCTGGCTCGTGAGCAGGGTTATGCCTGGGTTGAGGAGAGTTCGGCCGTGGGGACTTCGGCGATTGCGGCGGTGGTGAGGCATCCAACGGATGGTCGGGTGATCGGTGTACTGAGTATTGCCGGGCCAAGTGCGCGGATGCCGGGGGCGCGGTTGCATGAGCTGGCGCCGCTGTTGCTGACCTTCACCGAAGAATTATCAGCAGCCAGCCTGGCCTCAGAACTGTTTATCTAATCCGAGTTCACACAGACCCCCTGTAGGAGTGAGCCTGCTCGCGATAGCGGTATGTCAGCCAACGTTAACGGCGACTGACACTCCGCTATCGCGAGCAGGCTCACTCCTACAGGGGATTTTTGTTGTTCACGAAGTTGTGCGGTGTTCGCACGGTTTCAGGATGGATGGGTGTTTGATTGTGGAACTCGGTTCTAAATTGTTGCTGGAGTGATATTCCAACAACAATTACAAAAGGACCGCACCTTGAATTCGCCCCTTCGAATTGCCCTGATCGGCGCCGGCAACATGGGCCAGCAACATTATCGGCATCTACAAACCCTCAACGAAGCAACGCTGTGCGCGGTGGCGGATCCTGGGCCGCAAGCAGCAGGGCTTGCGGCCGAATGGGGCGTAAGGCATTTCGCTGATCATCGTCAGATGCTGGAGCAAATCCGGCCAGACGCGGTGATCGTCGCCAATCCGAATAATCAACACGTCAGCACGGCGCTCGATTGTCTGGCGGCGGGTGTGCCGGTGTTGCTGGAAAAACCGGTCGGCGTGCACCTGGATGAAGTGCGCGAACTGGTTGCGGCGGTCAAAAGCAGCGGCGTGCCGGTACTGGTCGGCCATCATCGGCGCCACAACCCGCTGATCGTGCGGGCCCATGAATTGGTGCAGAGCGGGGCACTCGGGCGTCTGACCACGGTCACTGCGTTGTTCCAGTTGCGCAAACCCGACAGCTATTTCGAGATCCCGTGGCGCCGCGAACCGGGCGCCGGAATGTTGCTGACCAACCTGATCCACGACCTCGACCTGCTACGGCATCTGTGCGGTGAAGTGCGTTCGGTGCAAGCGATCACCGACAACGCCGTGCGCGGTTTCGCCAACGAAGACAGTGCGGCGGTGTTGCTGCAATTCGAAGGCGGCACATTGGGCACATTGAGCGGTTCCGACGCGGTCGCCGCGCCGTGGAGTTGGGAGCTGGATTCCGGCGAGAACCCAGTGTATCCGCGTCAGGCCGATCAGCCCTGTTATCTGCTGGCCGGGACTACCGGAGCGTTGAGCATTCCGCAGCTCAAGCGTTGGCACTATGGCGCTGAGCAGGTCGACGCCGGTTGGCATGAGCCCTTGTTGATGGTCGAAGAATCCTCCGGCGGTGACGACGCTTTACGCTTGCAGTTACAGCATTTCGTCCGCGTGGCGCGGCGTGAAGTCGAGCCGCTGGTGAGTGCGGCCGACGCTGCGCGCACTTTGGCGCTGATCGAAGCCATACGCGAGGCCGCGGCCACCGGCCGTGCCTGCCCCCCTGCACTGATTGAGGCTTGAACATGAACGAACGAATCCTGTCTCTGGCCAGCCTCACCGTGCTGGAGTTGTCGCCACCGCAAATGGTCGAAGTGGCGGCACGTGCTGGTTACAGCCATGTCGGTCTGCGCCTGGAACCGGCGACGCCCGAGGAGCATCATTTCCCTTTGGTCGCCGATGCTGAATTGCGCCGTCAGACTTTGCAGCGGCTGCGCGACACCCGCATCCGCGTGCTCGACGTGGAAATCCTGCGATTGAAGCCGCAAACCGTCGTCGCCGATTTCGAGAAACTTCTTACGGTCGGTGCGGAATTTGGCGCTACCGAATTGCTGGTCGCCGGTAACGATCCTGACGAGCAGCGGCTCACCGATAACTTTGCGGCGCTTTGCGATCTGGCCGCGCCTTACGGGCTGCACCCGCATCTGGAGTTCATGCCCTGGACTGATGCGCGCAACCTCGAACAAGCGCTACGAATTGTCGAAAACGCTGATCGGGAAAACGCTGCGGTGCTGGTCGATGCGTTCCACTTTGATCGTTCGGCGTCACGCTTGGAGGATCTGGCTGAAGTGTCAGTGTCGCGTCTGCGTTATGCGCAATTATGTGATGTAGCGGGGCCGAGGCCGTCAGACATGGCCGAGATCTTGCGTCAGGCGCGCAACGAGCGGCGGTTTCCCGGCGAGGGTGATTGCGATCTGCTCGGGTTGCTGCGAGCGCTGCCGACTAATATTCCACTGAGTCTGGAAATTCCCACGGTAAAACTGCTGGAGCAGGGCGTGAGCGGATTGGAGCGAGCGCAGATGGCGATCGACAGGACGCGGGAATTGTTGGCGCGACTGTGAGTCTTTTTTGTGGCGAGGGAGCTTGCTCCCAGTGGACTGCGTAGCCGTCCCCAATCGGCGACCGCCGCGCGATCTCCTTCGCCACCGTATTGTTGTTCAAACAGGGATAACCAATGACTGTCAGCACCCCGCTCTCCGGTGTCAACCAACCCTTCAAGGGGATCTTGCTGATTGTCGTGGCAACCTTCCTGTTCTCCAGTCACGACGCATTGTCGAAATACCTGTCCGGTTTTTATCCGATCGTGATGGTGGTCTGGGCGCGCTATCTGGTGCACACACTGCTGATGGCAGGGATTTTTCTGCCGCAATCCGGGTTGCGTGTGCTGCGCACCAAGAAGCCGCTATGGCAATTGGTTCGGGCACTGTGCCTGCTCGGCACCAGCCTGTTCTTCACCACCGCGTTGTTGTACATCCCATTGGCGGAAGCCACGGCGGTCAACTTTCTTGCGCCAGTATTGGTGACCGCATTGTCGGTGCCGCTGCTCAAGGAGCGAGTGACCCGAGGTCAATGGATCGCGGTGATCTGCGGCTTTATCGGCGTGCTGATCATCGTCCACCCCGGCGGTGAGTTGTTTACTCCGGCGGTGTTGCTGCCGTTCTGCTCGGCGCTGTTTTTCTGCTTTTATCAACTGCTGACCCGCAAGCTCGCCGAGGTGGACAGCCCGACCACCAGCAACTTCTTTGCCGGGTTATGCAACACGCTGGTGATGAGTGCACTAGTGCCGTTCTTCTGGCAGGTGCCGACGTTGACCCATGCCGGGTTGATGCTGGCGCTGGGCAGTTGCGGGATGACCGCGCATTTGTTTCTGACCCAGGCGTTCCGCCATGCCGCTCCAGCACTGCTGGCGCCGTTCGGTTATTGCCAGATTGTGTTTGCCGGGTTGTTGGGCTGGCTGCTGTTCAATCACACGCCGAGTCTGCTGACGATCATTGGCATCGCGGTGATCTGTTGCAGCGGACTGGCGGCAGCGTGGCAGCAGAGCCGCCGTTGAGGGATACGCAAACCCCTGTGTAGGAGCTGACGAGTGAAACGAGGCTGCGATCTTTTGATCTTCAACATCAAGATCAAAAGATCGCAGCGTGCCGCAGCTCCTACAAGGAAGCCGGGTGTTGGCAGATTACTCGGTGACGGTAGGAATCTTGCGCGGTGCCATGAAGTACATCCACGTCAGCGCAATGAAGTACATCGCCGGAATCAGGGTGAACAACACGGTGTAGTTGTTGTTGGTCACGGTGAGGATGTGGCCGACGATCTGGGTCATGAACATCCCGCCGATCGCTGCGCACATACCACCGAAACCGAACACGGTGCTCATCATGTGCTTGGGCGTGTAGTCCATTACCAGGCTCCAGATGTTTGCTGTCCACGCCTGGTGCGCACCGATTGCCAGAGAAATCGCGGCCACCGCCACCCACAGGTTGGCTGAGCCGGCGGCCATGATCACGCCGATGATGCAGCAAGCAAACAGGAACATCGACAGCAGCCGCGCTTTGATCGAGTTCATCCCGCGACCGATCAGGAACGAAGACAGAATGCCGCCACCGACGCTACCGAAGTCGGCCGTGACGTAGATGATGATCAGCGGAATACCCATTTGGGTCACGTTGATGCCCAGATTGTATTGCTGATTGAGGAACGGTGGCAGCCAGTACAGATAGAACCAGAACACCGGTGCGGTCAGCGAGTAGGCGAGGGCGAAGGCCCAGGTGCCGCGCATCCGCAGGATTTTCGAGAACGGCACGCGGGCCTGTTCCGGTTCGACTTCCTGCTGGATGTAGTCCAGCTCGGACTGTTTCACGCTCGGGTGATCTTCCGGGTTGAAGTATTTCAAGCCCCAGAACAACAGCCAGATCCCGCCCAGCGCCGCCATGCACAGGAACGCCGCTTGCCAGCCCCAGACGTGCAGGACCAGTGGCAGCAGCATCGGCGTGAACATCGCACCGACGTTGGTGCCGGCGTTGAAGATGCCGGTGGCGACCGCACGTTCGCCGGCCGGGAACCACAGGCGCGTGGTTTTCACACAGGCCGGGTAGTTCGCCGCTTCAGTCAGGCCGAGAATAAACCGGCAGACCATAAAGCCAACGGCTGACGTTGCCAGACCGTGGGCACCGGTGGCCAGGCTCCACAGCAGCACGGCGCAGAAGAACACGCGCTTGACGCCGACCCGGTCGATCAAGCGTCCTTGCAGGACGAAACCGATCGCGTAGCCGACCTGAAACCAGAAGTTGATGTTGGCGTAATCCATCGCCGTCCAGCTCATTTCCTTGGCGAGGATGGGCTGCATGACGCCGAGGGCGGCGCGGTCGATGTAGTTCAGGGTCGTGGCGAAAAACACCAGCGCCAGCATGCCCCAACGGGTCTTGCCGACAGCCATGGCGCCGCGGATCTTGTCGCCGATGCCACCCGTGGCAGTGCTCATGGCCGGAGCCATGCGGGAAGTCTGTGAAGGAATCATGTGTTCCACCCGTTTTTGGATTTGTTATTTGGTGTGCTTGTTACTTGCACGCTGCGACCGGTGGTTCAGATCCGGACTCAATGTGCAGTCGATGTTGGGCAGTGGACGAAAAATCGTCAATTCGCCAAACCGCCATTGTGTTCGATAATCGCACGCAAAACTAACCGGGTAGTACACTTTAAATTGCTGCCACGTTCGATGCAGCCAATAATTTCCCCCACTATAAAAATCATCCTGTGTAGGAGCTGCCGAAGGCTGAGATCTTTTGATTTTGCTTTTCAGCAATAAAGATCAAACGATCGCAGCCTTCGGCAGCTCCTACAGTAAAGATAAAGCGGCGCAGTCCGGGAGTTGAAACATGCAGCGTTCCATTGCCACCGTTTCCTTGAGCGGCACCCTGCCGGAAAAACTCGAAGCCATCGCCGCCGCCGGGTTCGACGGGGTGGAGATTTTCGAAAACGACCTCCTGTACTACGACGGCAGCCCGCGGGAAATTAAACAGATGTGCGCCGATCTCGGCATCGCCATCACTCTGTTTCAGCCGTTCCGCGATTTCGAAGGCTGCCGCCGTGATCGCCTGGCGCGCAACCTTGAGCGCGCCGAACGCAAGTTCGACCTCATGCAGGAACTGGGCACCGATCTGGTGTTGGTCTGCAGTAACGCCTCGGCCGACAGCGTCGGCGATCAGCAAATTCTAGTCGATGATCTGCGCCTGCTGGCCGAGCATGCCGGCGCGCGCGGCTTGCGCATTGGTTACGAAGCGCTGGCGTGGGGCCGTCACGTGAATACTTATCAACAGGTCTGGGACATCGTGCGTCAGGCCGATCACCCGAGCCTCGGCGTGTTGCTCGACAGCTTCCATACGCTGTCGTTGAAGGGCGATCCCCGCGCCATTGCCGACATTCCCGGCGACAAGATTTTCTTTGTGCAAATGGCCGACGCGCCGATCCTGGCCATGGATGTGCTGGAGTGGAGCCGGCATTTCCGTTGCTTCCCGGGACAGGGCGAATTCGATCTGCCGGGTTTCCTCGCGCCGATCATCCAGAGCGGTTACGCCGGGCCGCTGTCGCTGGAAATTTTCAACGATGGCTTCCGCGCCGCGCCGCCACGGGCCAATGCCGCCGATGGTTTACGTTCACTGCTGTATCTGGAAGAGAAGACCCGCCAGCGTCTCGAGCAGGAAGCGACGCCTGTCGCCAATCGCGAAATCCTTTTCGAAACACCGAAGGCCAGCGAGTACAACGGCATCGAATTTCTTGAGTTCGCCGTTGATGAAAGCCTCGGCGCCAAGCTGTCGAACTGGCTGGAACGCTTGGGGTTCGTCAAGGCCGGGCAGCATCGTTCCAAGAGTGTGAGCCTGCTGCGTCAGGGCGACATCAATCTGATCCTCAACTCCGAACCGTATTCCTTTGCCCACAGCTTCTTCGAGGCTCACGGCCCGTCGCTGTGTGCCACGGCTGTGCGGGTCAAGGACAGCGCCAGTGCATTGGCACGCGCCGTCGCTTACAAAGGTCAGCCCTATCGTGGACTGGTCGGCCCCAACGAACTGGAACTGGCGGCGGTGCGCGCGCCGGACGGCAGCCTGATTTATCTGGTGGATGAGCAGGCCGACGTTTATGGCACCGACTTCAATCTGCTGGCAGATGCTCCCGCCCGTGGCGGTCTCAAACGCATCGACCACATGGCCATGGCGTTGCCGGCCGACAGCCTCGACAGTTGGGTGCTGTTCTACAAGAGCCTGCTGGATTTCGAGGCGGACGATGAAGTGGTGCTGCCTGATCCGTATGGTCTGGTGAAGAGCCGCGCCTTGCGTAGCCGCGACAGTTCGATCCGCTTGCCGCTGAACATCTCCGAGAACCGCAACACCGCCATCTCCCACGCGCTGTCGAGTTATCGCGGCTCCGGTGTGCACCACATCGCCTTCGATTGTGACGACATCTTCGCCGAAGTCAGTCGCGCCAAAGAAGCCGGCGTGCCGCTGCTGGATATTCCGCTCAACTATTACGACGACCTTGCCGCGCGCTTCGATTTTGACGACGAGTTTCTCAGTGAACTGGCGTATTACAACGTTCTGTACGACCGTGATGCGCAGGGCGGTGAGCTGTTCCACGTCTACACCGAACCGTTTGAAGGGCGCTTCTTCTTCGAGATCATCCAGCGTAAGAACGGCTATGCCGGGTATGGCGCGGCGAACGTCGCGGTGCGTCTGGCGGCAATGGCCAAATCACGCAGTGGCGCCGTGCGCCAGGCGAAGTTGTAGGAAATTCGTAAACGCGGGATTAAACACGGGCCGCGCGGCTTCCTTCACTGTGCTGCGCAGCCCATAATCGCCGCCTGTGCAGTGATGGCCGTGAGCCCGCAATGACGATGAATACAGAACTTTCCGCAGCTCCTGAAGTTTCCACTGTAGAGCCGCGCAAGAGTCGCAAGAACAACCCGGAAAAGACCCGCGAGAACATCTTGCAGGAGGCGATCGTCGAGTTCGTCCAGCAAGGCTTGTCCGGTGCTCGCGTCGATGCGATCGCCGAGCGAATCCACACCTCCAAACGCATGATCTATTACTACTTCGGCAGTAAGGAGCAGTTGTACGTCGAGGTGCTGGAAAAGCTTTACGGTGACATCCGCAGCACCGAAAACCGTCTGCACCTGGCCGAGCTGGCGCCGGTAGAGGCGATTCGGCGTCTGGTGGAATTCACCTTCGATCACCACGACCGCAACGTCGATTTCGTGCGCATCGTCAGCATCGAAAACATCCATAACGCCGAATACGTGAAGCGTTCCGATGCGATCAAGGCGATGAACAACACCATCCTCGATTCACTCGGCGAGATTCTGCGTCGTGGTGCTGCTGAAGGTGTTTTCCGTGTGGGGCTGGATGCGCTGGATGTGCATTTGCTGATCAGTTCTTTCTGCTTCTATCGCGTGTCGAACCGGCACACGTTTGGCGAGATCTTTCAGATCGATCTGCCGGATGAAAGCATCAAGCAGCGGCATCGCGAGATGATTTGCGAATCGGTGTTGCGTTACCTGCAGGCCTGACACATTCCCCTGTGGGAGCGAGCCTGCTCGCGAAAGCGGTGTGTCAGTCAACAGATGTATTGGCTGGCCGTACGCCTTCGCGAGCGGGCTCGCTCCCACAGGGGGAAAGAATTCAGCCATTCATGCTTTGAAAATGCGCGAGCATCCGCTGCGCATCCGGCACCACGCCGCTAAACAATTCAAACGCCTTCACCGCCTGAAACACCGCCATGTTGCCCCCATCCAGCGTCCGACAACCCAGCGCGCGGGCGTTGCGCAGCAGTTCGGTTTCCAGCGGGAAATACACAATCTCCGCCACCCACAATTCCTTGCGCAGCAACTCGACCGGCACCGGCATGCCCGGTAGTTTGGCCATGCCCATTGGCGTGGTATTCACCAGCCCGTCGGCCTGATTCAGCGTACTCGGTAGATCTTGCCCGGCCACGGCGCGACCCGAGCCGAAATGCTGATTGAGATTGTTCGCCAGACTCTCGGCGCGCTCACGGTCGACATCGAAAATGCTCAGTTGCCGTACGCCTTCGCTCAACAATGCGTGGGCCACTGCTGCGCCTGCGCCACCGGCGCCCATCTGGACTACGCGCTCGCGGGCAGCGTCCTTCAGCCCCCGGCGAAAGCCCTCAGCGAAACCGAGACAGTCGGTGTTATGGCCAACACGCTTGCCGTCCTTCAGTACCACCGTGTTCACCGCGCCGATGCCTTCGGCTTCCGGCGACAACTCATCGAGCAGCGGGATGATCGCCTGCTTGCACGGGAAGGTGATGTTCAATCCGGTGTAGTTCATCCGCTCGGCCGCCAGCAGCAGGTCGGGCAGGGCGGTGCTGTCCATTTTCAGTTGATCGAGATCGATCAGTCGGTACAGATAACGCAGGCCTTGGGCATCACCCTCGTGCTCATGCAGCGCGGGTGTGCGCGAGGCCTGAATGCCGGCGCCGATCAGCCCGGCGAGTATCACGTTAGAGCGAGACATGCGAGTTACCCCTTCAGCCGCTGGCTGAAATGTTCCAGTGCCAGTCGATAGCCGTGACTGCCAAAACCGGCCATTACCGCTGTGGCAATCGCCGAGACAAACGAGTGATGACGGAACGGCTCGCGGGCGTGGACGTTGGACAGGTGCACTTCGATCACCGGTAATTCACTGGCCACCAGCGCATCGCGAATCGCCACCGAAGTGTGCGTCCACGCGGCCGGATTGATCACGATCCCGGCGCAACGGCCACGGGCAGCGTGAATCCAGTCGAGCAGTTCGCCTTCGTGATTGGTCTGGCGAAACTCCACGGCCAGGCCGAATTCTTCGGCAGCGCGACCGCACAGAGCCGAGATGTCCGCAAGGGTTTCGTGACCGTAAGTCGCCGGCTCACGAGTGCCGAGCAGGTTCAGGTTCGGGCCATTGAGCACCAGAACGATAGGGGGCATGAGGGGTAACTCCACTTATTGTTTTTGGCTTTGGCCGAGGATTTCAGCCTGTGGAGATAAAATGTACTAGATGGTTACCATGGTCAATTGAACAAAAATGGACGTGGCGTTTTATGTTCGGTGATCGCACAGAAGCAATATTGATCGAGATATGACGACAGCTTTGCTTACGTTTTTTACCGGAGATTGACCGACTCATGACCCGTTCCGACGCTAGCCTCAAAAGCGGTGAAACGTCATGTGCTTGATCACCAGTCGTCGGATTTGAAAGGAATCTCAAATCCTGAAACTTTTTAACCTAACGGATGGGTTAGCATGAAGGTGTGCAGCTACAAAGGATTGTCGATTGTCATCATGCTGCGAGATGAACATTGCCCACCACACGTTCACGTGAATGCGGGCAGTTGGAGTGCCCGATTACAGTTCAGTTTCTGGCACAACGATATTGAGCTTTGGGACGTCGTGCCGCTTTCTCGTCGACCACCCTTGGCCGTGGTGGAAGGCTTGTGTCGATCCCTTGAGCAGCCTGCTCATCTGCGACGAGCACGCGGGATCTGGTGGTCGAAATTGCAAACTGTCTGTCTCGACAATCAATTGTGGGACAGCCATTCAAACGAAGTGTTGGGGATGAAACTCGTCACTGACACGACATACAGAGTGGGATCGGCGCGTTATCTGCCAGACGAGGGCAAAACTCTTCTGACATTGATAGACGCATTGGAAGGAGTGGAAATCGATTTATGAAGGTCATCAAAGCCAAGCCATCCGCACGTCGTCCCCTCACGGAGGAGATGATCGACGTCGCCATCGAGCAAGGGCAAGCACGCCGGACGAATAGCTTGCAGGCTGTCTCCGTAACCTTTGAGAAACCATCCCTGATCATCCGTTTTGAAGACGGCAGCGGTGTGTTGCTACCGGTGGATCGTTATCCAGAGTTCGACGGATTCAACGCAGCGGACTATGAAAGCCTGACAGTCGGCTTCGCGGGCACTGCGCTTTGTCACGAGGGTAAAGACCTCGACGTTTCCATTTCTGGGATGATTTCGGCGAGCCCATCACTATTGGCCATGGCCGCTTCTGCCGTTGCTTCGCGCAACGGCCGTCAGAGCAGCGCGGCAAAGTCTGCAGCCGCGCGGGCGAATGGCAAAAAGGGCGGGCGTCCGCGTAAGGTCGATCCCGCTTAGTGAGCGCCCACAAAAAAGCCGTCAATCACGACGGCTTTTTCGTATCTGCTGTCCCGTAATCAACGCCGGGTCAGCAACACACCCGATTCCATGTGATGCGTCCACGGGAACTGGTCAAACAACGCGCACTGGGTAATACGGTGCGTGTCGTGCAACTGGGCGATGTTGGCCGCCAGGGTTTCCGGGTTGCAGGAGATGTACAGGATGTTGTCGAAACGTCGGGTCAGCTCGCAGGTGTCCGGGTCCATGCCGGCGCGCGGCGGGTCGACGAAGACGCTGCCGAACTCGTAGCTCTTCAGGTTGATGCCTTGCAGGCGACGGAACGGGCGCACTTCGTTGAGCGCTTCGGTCAGTTCTTCGGCAGACAAACGCACCAGAGTGACGTTATCCACAGCGTTTTCGCTGAGGTTGCTCAATGCCGCGTTGACCGAGGTTTTGCTGATTTCGGTAGCCAGCACTTTGCGCACGCGAGTCGCGAGCGGCAGGGTGAAGTTGCCGTTACCGCAATACAGCTCCAGCAAGTCGTCAGTGCGGTCACCGAGTGCTTCGTACGCCCAGTTGAGCATCTTCTGGTTCACCGTGCCGTTCGGCTGGGTGAACGCGCCTTCCGGCTGGCGATAGCTGAAGGTGCGACCGCCGACGTCGAGTTTCTCGACCACGTAATCGAGGCCAAGCACTTCGCGTTTACCCTTCGAGCGACCAATAATGCTGACGCCGAGATCCGCCGCCAACTTCGTCGCCGCTGTATGCCAGTGTTCGTCCAGCGGGCGGTGATAGCACAGGGTGATCATCGCATCGCCAGACAGTGTGGTCAGAAACTCCACTTGAAACAGCTTGTGGCTCAGCGCCGAACTGACCTGCCAGGCAGCCTTTAATTGCGGCATCAACTGGTTGATGCGCAGGCTGGCAATCGGGAACGCTTCGATCAGGATCGGCGTGCGTTTGTCGTCCTGCGAGAACATCGCGTAATGCCGCTCGCCGCCCTCGCGCCACAGGCGGAATTCGGCGCGCAGACGGAAGTTCTGCAGCGGCGAGTCGAACACGGTCGGCTCGGGGGCATCGAACGGCGCCAGCAGATCACGCAAACGCGTGACCTTGGCTTCAAGTTGCTCGGCGTAAGCCTGGGAATCGAATGTCATGCGTTGAACCAACCCAACTTGATCACAAACAGAATCGACAGAATCACCAGCGCCGGGTTCAGCTCACGAGCGCGGCCCGACAGCAACTTGATCACGGTCCAGGCGATGAAGCCGAACGCGATGCCGTTGGCGATCGAGTAAGTGAACGGCATGGCTAGCGCTGTCACCACGACCGGCGCGGCGACGGTGATGTCGTCCCAGTCTATTTCCGCCAGACCGGAAGTCATCAATACGGCGACGAACAGCAGTGCCGGCGCGGTGGCGAAGGCCGGAACGCTGGCCGCCAGTGGCGAGAAGAACAGTGCCAGCAGGAACAGAATCGCCACGACGATGGCGGTGAGACCGGTACGCCCGCCCGCACTCACGCCGGCAGCAGATTCGATGTAACTGGTGGTGGTCGACGTACCCAGCAACGAACCGGCCATGGCCGCGGTGCTGTCGGCGATCAGTGCGCGGCCCATTTTCGGCATGTGGCCGTCCTTGCCCATCAGGCCGGCGCGCTTGGCGACGCCGATCAGGGTGCCGGAGTTGTCGAAGAGGTCGACGAACAGGAACGCGAAAATCACGCTGACCAGACCGATGTCCAGTGCGCCTTTGATGTCCAGTTGCATGAAGGTCGGCGCCAGCGAAGGTGGCATCGAGGTCACGCCGTTGAACGGGGTGACGCCCATGGCGATGGAAATGATGGTCACTGCCAGAATGCCGATCAGTACTGCACCGCGCACTTTCAGCGCTTCGAGGGCAACGATCAGGGCAAAGCCGAGGGTGGCGAGGATCGGTGCCGGGGCTTTCAAGTCACCGAGGCCGACCATGGTCGCCGGGTTGCTGACCACGATGCCAGCGTTGTGCAGGGCGATCAGTGCCAGGAACAGGCCGATACCGGCAGCAATCGCCGAGCGCAGTGGCAGCGGGATGCTGTTGATGATCCATTCACGGATACGGAAGATCGACAACAGGAAGAAGCACACGGCCGAGATGAACACCGCACCCAGCGCCACTTGCCAGGTGTGGCCCATGTGCAGGACGACGGTGTAGGTGAAGAAGGCGTTCAGACCCATGCCCGGCGCAAGGGCGATCGGGTAGTTGGCGATCAGGCCCATGATCGTCGAACCGATCGCAGCCGCCAGACAGGTGGCGACAAACACCGCACCCTTGTCCATGCCGGTCTCGCCGAGAATGCTCGGATTGACGAACAGAATGTAGGCCATGGCCAAGAAAGTCGTGATGCCCGCCAGAATCTCGGTGCGCACGTTGGTGTTGTGTGCCTTGAGTTGAAACAGCCTTTCCAGCATGTCTGCTCCCCGTGGCGCGCGTGGCGCCGTGAATGTATCGACCTCAACAGCAAAGCACAGACCATCGCAAGCGCCTGGAAAATTGTGGTGGGCCGGAAAAAGCCGCGCATCATACCAGCAGCGTGAGGAATATGGCGGTTGTTGGTGTCGATCGTCGGCGAAGTTTTGCCTTGAAGCCAACTGCGCCATACTGCGCGCTGATTTTTTCGGGACGGGAAGCGCATGAGCAGGTGCTGGATGAAGGGTTCGGGTTTGATTGCAGCACTGATGGCCGTGACGCCGTTAGCGTTGGCGGCCTCGGCGGAGCCGTTGACCCAAGTGAAAGTGATCAAGGTGCAATCGCCGGCCTGTGGCCTGGAAGACATTGGTGATGGGCAGACACAGACCCAATGCAATCACAACGGGCCGAGCATCAAAGTCTATGTACTGGAAGTCGGATACGGCCAGAGCCAGCCGCATGCCACGCTGGATGGTTTCGAAGTGAACGGCACCCGAGCGCCGGTATGTGCCTTTGATAATGGCAACCTGACCGAGTGCAGTCCGGGCCGTAGCACCGTCGGTTCTCTTTATACCTTCGATCTGGCGGGCAAACAGGAAGGTACCTTCACCTTCAGCAACACCTCGATCAACGCGCCACGCAATACGATGTCGACCCAGCTTTACATCAAGTAACGGCTGTTGCAGCGCGATCCGGGTGAAGCTGACTACGCTTAAAGTATCACCCAGCGGATAGCGCCCATGACCTTTAGAGCCCTGATTACCCTCGCCGAGGGCATCGATGATCTGCAAAGCGTGACCCTGATCGACGTGCTGCGCCGCGCCGGCATCGAAGTGGTCGCCGCCAGTATTGAAGGACGACGCATGCTGACCTGCGCGCGTGGTACACGCCTGACCGCCGATGGCATGCTGGTCGATGTGCTGGCGCAAACCTTCGACCTGATCGTACTGCCCGGCGGTGTTGTCGGTTCACAACATCTGGCCGCACATCAACCGCTGCAACAACTGCTCAAGGATCAAGCCAGCGCCGGACGCCTGTTCGCCGCCATCGCCGAATCCCCGGCCGTCGCCCTGCAAACCTTTGGAGTGCTGCGTCAACGACGCATGACCTGTTTGCCCAGCGCCAGCCATCAACTCTCGGGCTGTACGTTTGTTGATCAACCGGTGGTGGTCGACGGCAATTGCATCACCGCGCAAGGTTCCAGCGCTGCGCTGGAGTTTGCCTTGACGCTGGTCGAGCAACTCGGCGGCAAGGCCTTGCGGGTGAAAGTGGCGGGGGAGTTGTAGTGGCTGGAGGTGTCAGGCGTGGGCAGCGATCAGTTCGATAACCGGTTGCTCCCGATGCTCCGCTTGCCACAGATCGTAGTCGGTTTGTACGCCTAGCCACACACGCGCCTTGCCAATGCCGGCACGCTCAAGACGCACAGCCAGATCCGGACTGATTGGCGCATGTCCGTGTAATACACGGGAAAGATGTGGGCGCGCGAAGCCTAAGTGTCGGGCCAATTCGGTCACGCTGATGCCAAGCTCGGGCAAAACATCCATCAGCAGTGTTTCGCCGGGGTGTGGCGGTTTGTGCATGGGCATGAATCTGCCTCTTGGTAGTCCAGATAATCGACCAGTTCGATATCCGAACCGACAAAACGAAAGATCACTCGCCAGTTGCCTGAAACGCTCAGCGACCAGTACTCCGTCAGTTCACCTTTCAATCGATGCAGGCGCCAACCCGCAAGGTCCAGATCTGCGGGAAGCGTAGCGCGATCCATGAACTGCAGCATGCGCGACAGCCGTTTTGCGTGGTCGGCACGAATCCCGCGAGTCGAACCTGTTTCATAGAAGCCTCGAAGGCCTTTGTGCTGAAAGGATTTGATCATGGGCTCGAGTGTAAGGCGATACATTACACTCGGTGCGGTAACTATGTACCGCACCTTTTCAGTTATTTTGTGTTTTGGAGGTTGTCAGACCTTCACCTCTTCCACCGGCACATGCATCCGGTCCCGGTTCGCCAGCGTCGGAAACAACTTGATCCATGTCCCCGTCACCACCAGCGTACCGATCCCGCCCATCACCACCGCCGGCACGGTGCCGAACCAGTGGGCGGTGACGCCGGATTCGAATTCGCCCAACTGATTGGAAGCGCCGATAAACAGCCCGTTCACCGCGCTGACCCGGCCGCGCATTTCGTCGGGGGTTTCCAATTGTACGAAAGAGGCGCGGATGACCATGCTGATCATGTCCGCCGCGCCGAGTACCACCAGCACCGCCAGCGAGAACCAGAACGAGGTCGACAGGCCGAAGGCGATGGTGGCAACGCCGAATACGCCGACCGCCGTGAACATTATCCGGCCAACGTTGCGTTCTACGGCAAATCGGGCGAGGAACAGCGACATCCCCAGTGCGCCGACCGCCGGTGCCGAACGTAGCAGGCCGAGGCCCCATGGCCCGGTCAGCAGGATGTCCTTGGCGAATACCGGCAACAACGCCGTGGCGCCGCCGAGGAGTACCGCAAACAAATCCAGCGAAATCGCCCCGAGAATGTCCGGGCGGCTGCGAATGAAGCGAATCCCCGCCAGCAACGAATCCAGCGTGGCTTTGCCTTTGTTCAGTGGTGTTTGCCGCGCGGGCAGGTTGAGCATCAAGGTGCAGGCAATGACATACAGCAGCACGGTCGGGCCATACACCCAGACGCTGCCGAACGCGTAGAGCAAGCCGCCCAGCGCCGGGGCGACGATGGTTGCCGACTGTTGCGCCGATTGTGCCGCTGCCACCGCCCGTGGGAACAGTGCGCTGGGCACAATACTCGGCAGCAGTGCCTGGGTGGTCGGCATCTCGAACGAACGCGCCGCGCCGAGCAGGAAGGCGAGGATGAAGATCATCTCGCGGGTGACGTGATCGGTGGCGCTGCCGATGGCCAGCGCCAGGGCGATCAATGCCTGCAACGACTGACAGATCGCCGCGACTTTGCGTCGGTCATAGCGGTCGGCGACATGCCCGGTGTGCAACATGAACAGCACACGCGGGGCGAATTCGACCAGGCCGACCAGACCCAGATCGAGGACGTTGCCGGTCAATTGGTAGAGGTTCCAGCCAATTGCCACAGTGAGCATCTGAAAGCCGCTGGCGGTGAAGATCCGCGCGAACCAGAAAGCGAGAAACGGACGATGGTGACGTAACAGCAGGGGCGCTTGGCTGGGCATCTGAAGGCAGGTCTGGCTCGAGGGGAATCGCGAGGTTATCACCAGTCTGTAACAGGAAGTTGCTATGACAAAAAATTTAGTTAGGCAGACATCGATTTCCTCAAGCTCGCCGCAAGAAATCCATTGCAGAGCATCGCCGCGCCGATGAGGCAACTTGTCACGCGGCAAACGACCACGCAGTTCTTCGTCGGAAATGGGACTACTCTTTCAACGTTGCTTGATCCAGATCAAGACCCTCCTGGGCGATGCTCTGGTGGCGCGTTGACCAGACTCCCTGCGTTGCGATGGTTGTTTAAAAAGAACGAATCAGAATTCGCCGCACTCCATATCCGTGGGGGCAGTAGGCGCAGGGGCCACAAGCCCGGACGCCGGTATTACCTGACAGAGGAAGACTTATGTTCGGTTTAGAGGCACTCGATCTCGCCCGAATTCAGTTCGCGTTCACCATCTCGTTCCACATCCTGTTCCCGGCCATCACCATCGGCCTGGCGAGTTACCTCGCGGTGCTCGAAGGCTTGTGGCTAAAAACCCGTAATGACACCTACCGTGATCTCTACCATTTCTGGTCGAAGATCTTTGCCGTCAACTTCGGCATGGGCGTGGTCTCGGGGCTCGTCATGGCCTACCAGTTCGGCACCAACTGGAGTCGCTTCTCGGACTTCGCCGGCGCCGTCACCGGGCCGTTGCTGACCTATGAAGTGCTCACGGCATTCTTCCTTGAGGCCGGTTTCCTCGGGGTGATGCTGTTTGGCTGGAATAAGGTCGGACGTGGGCTGCACTTCTTTTCCACGGTCATGGTGGCCATCGGCACGCTGATTTCGACGTTCTGGATTCTCGCGTCCAATAGCTGGATGCAAACTCCGCAGGGCTTCGAGATCGTCAACGGTCAGGTAATCCCCACCGATTGGCTGGCGATCATCTTCAACCCATCGTTCCCGTATCGCCTGATGCACATGGCCACGGCTGCGTTTGTCGCCACGGCGTTCTTCGTCGGCTCTTCGGCGGCCTGGCACTTGCTGCGCGGCAAGGACAACCCGGCGATCCGCACGATGCTGTCGATGGCGATGTGGATGGCGCTGATCGTCGCGCCGATCCAGGCAGTCATCGGCGACTTCCATGGCCTCAACACCCTCGAACATCAGCCGGCGAAAATCGCCGCGATCGAAGGTCACTGGGAAAACAAAGGCGACGAAGCGACGCCGCTGATCCTGTTCGGCTGGCCGGACATGAAAGAAGAGAAAACCAAATTCGCCGTGGAGATCCCGTACCTCGGCAGTCTGATCCTCACTCACTCGCTGGACAAACAGGTCCCGGCGCTCAAGGAATTCCCGCCGGAAGACCGGCCGAATTCGACCATCGTGTTCTGGTCGTTCCGGATCATGGTCGGCCTTGGTTTCCTGATGATCTTCACCGGTCTGTGGAGCCTGTGGCTGCGTAAGCGCGACACGCTCTACACCTCACGGCCGTTCCTCTATCTGGCCTTGTGGATGGGGCCTTCCGGCCTGATCGCGATTCTCGCTGGCTGGTTCACCACCGAAATCGGCCGTCAGCCGTGGGTGGTCTACGGGCTGATGCGCACGGCGGATGCGTCTTCAAACCACAGCTTCATGCAGATGAGCATCACCCTGATCATGTTTGTGGTGGTGTATTTCGCCCTGTTCGGCGCAGGTCTCGGCTACATGATGCGCCTGGTGCGCAAGGGGCCGAAGATCAGCGAAGGCGCCGAGACGCCGGACGGTGGTCCAGGCAAGCAGCGTACGCCGGCGCGTCCTTTGTCCGCCGCCGACGATTCGGCCGATGCCGATCACGACACCCCCAGCCTGACCAAGGAGATTTGAGCCATGGGTATTGATCTTCCGCTGATCTGGGCCGTGATCATCATCTTCGGCATCATGATGTACGTGGTCATGGACGGCTTCGATCTGGGTATCGGGATTCTTTTCCCGTTCATCCCGGGCAAAGTCGACCGTGACGTGATGATGAACACCGTCGCCCCGGTCTGGGACGGCAACGAAACCTGGCTGGTACTGGGCGGCGCGGCGTTGTTCGGCGCGTTCCCGCTGGCCTATTCGGTAGTGTTGTCGGCGCTGTACCTGCCGCTGATCTTTATGTTGATCGGTTTGATCTTCCGTGGTGTGGCGTTCGAGTTCCGTTTCAAGGCCAAGGACGACAAGCGCCATCTGTGGGACAAGGCGTTTATCGGTGGCTCGGTGGCGGCGACGTTCTTCCAGGGCGTGGCGCTGGGCGCGTTCATCGACGGCTTGCCGGTGGTCAATCGGCAGTTCGCCGGCGGTTCACTGGACTGGCTGACGCCGTTCACAATGTTCTGCGGCGCCGCGCTGGTGGTGGCCTATGCCTTGCTCGGCTGTACCTGGCTGATCATGAAAACCGAAGGCAAGCTCCAGGAACAGATGCATGACTTGGCACGGCCATTGGCTTTCGTACTGCTGGCCGTGATCGGTATTGTCAGTATCTGGACGCCGCTGGCTCATCCGGATATTGCCACCCGCTGGTTCAGCATGCCGAACCTGTTCTGGTTCATGCCGGTGCCGATTCTGGTGTTGGTGACAATGTACGGCCTGATCCGCGCCGTGGCGCGCAATGCCAACTACATGCCGTTCCTGCTGACCCTGGTACTGATCTTCCTCGGCTACAGCGGTCTGGGCATCAGCCTGTGGCCGAATATCGTGCCGCCGTCGATCTCGATCTGGGACGCCGCCGCACCGCCGCAAAGTCAGGGCTTCATGCTGGTGGGTACGCTGTTCATCATTCCGTTCATCCTGGGTTACACCTTCTGGAGCTACTACGTGTTCCGCGGCAAGGTCACCCATGAGGACGGTTATCACTAAGCGAAACCCTTTGGCAGCGAGCCTGCTCGCGATGGCGTCGGCAACGGCGCCATCGATCTGACTGATGAGGATCGAAACAATGACCGGCAAACATTCCCTGCACGACATTGAAGAAGCCGAAAAAAAACCGCTGTGGCAGCGGCTCGGCTGGTTGGCCTTGATCTGGGTCGGTAGCGTCGGCGTGCTGTTTATCGCCGCCAGCCTGATGCGCCTGTTCATGAACGCGGCTGGCCTGACCACGCACTGAATCATCCCCGTCCCGGCGCCTTCGGGTACGGCTTTGCAACCCTCCTCACGGAGGGTTTTTTTTGCCTTGAGGTTTACTTGCGCGCTTTAAGAATGACGAATTTCGGTGTGGCGGCCACTTGCTCGACGCCGCGGAACAGCCGCGCCAGTTTGCTGTGGTAACCCAGATGACGGTTGCCGACGATGTACAGCGCGCCACCCACCACCAACGCTTCACGCGCCTGCTGGAACATGCGCCAGGCGAGGAAATCGCCCACCACCTGCTGCTGATGAAACGGCGGATTGCACAGCACCACATCCAGCGACTGCGCTTCCTGTCCGGCCAGACCGTCGCCGGCTCGCACGATCACTTCGCGATCGCCCAGCGCTGCACGCCAGTTTTCCGTAGCCGATTGCACCGCCATGAACGACTCGTCGACCAGCGTGTAGTGCGCATCAGGGTTTTGCAGGGCACTCGCGATTGCCAGTACACCGTTGCCACAGCCCAGATCGGCGACTCGGGCGCTGCCCAGGTTTTTCGGTAGGTGCGGCAGGAACGCACGCGTGCCGATGTCCAGGCCTTCGCGACAGAACACGTTGGCGTGGTTGAGCAACTCGATCGGTGGCTCGTCGAGGCGATAGCGTGACGGGTAGGGCGAGACGGCCGGGGGTTTTGCTTCAGGCGTGGCGATCAACAAGCGAGCCTTTTTCACCGCCAGTGAGGCTTGCACCGGACCAATGTAGCGTTCAAGCAGATCACCGGCGGCGCGTGGCAGGTGTTTGACCATGGCCGCTGCGACGACTTCAGCGCCGGGCGCGAGTTGCCCCTGCAAGCGGATCAGTTGTTCTTCCAGCAGTGCAAGGGTTTTCGGCACGCGGATCAGCACCCGATCAAACGGTCCGACCAATGGCTCGCTCGCGGGGATCCCGCGAACAGTGTCGAATGCCTGACCATTGCGCAGCAGGTTTTTTTCCAGCCCCTGGAAACCGAGGAATGAGTCACCGCTGCTACTGACCCTGACCTTGCCTGACAAACTGGCAGCCAACGCACCGAAGCTGTCGTTGAGCACCAACACGTGCGTGTCCGCCGCCGGTTGCTGCGCCGCCAAATGGTTAAGCAGGTACTCGTCAGCGGCATCGAAGGCTTGCAGCGGTTCGTTCTGCTGTTCGGGCTGGCGGATCAGGTCGAGTTGGGCAAAGGGCGTATCAAGCAAAGGCATGGGGCGGGAACTCAGGGTAATCAACGGGGTGTTCCACAGCCCTGACATTGTGCTGCGGCACCGACCGAGTGTACTGCAACGCCGAACGTTCACGTCATCACTCAGGAGGGTCGAGAATGGTACGTTTTTTTCTTGGTTATTACCTGCACGTTTTATAGGGGACGCAAGACTGCTTGATTAGATGATGCCGGCTCTGGCGGCCGCGATGACAGCGGAAATCTTGTTGCAGACGTTGAGTTTCTCGATGACGTTCTGCACGTGGTAGTTCACGGTGCGTTCGCTCAGGCTGAGGATTTTCGAAATCTCATAAGCGGTCTTGCCGCCGGCTGATAATTGCAGAACCTCCAGTTCGCGGGGCGACAGGTGCGGTTGGCGGGGCTTGAGAGATTGGGGCGGCAGCGTCCGGGCGAACAGTTCACTCAGGTGACTGGTGGCGAAGAACATATAACCAAAATGTTCATACAACTCCAGAGGACTGATGGGGCAATGCTTGCGCGCCAGGCTGATAATGCTGCACAAACCGCTTTGCTCATGGTGGAACGACTGTGACCAGCCATATTGCAGTCCATATTGCTGCAAACCCTGCCAAAGCTGAGGCTTTTCTGCGAATACCGATTCGCTCCAGACGATGGGCATCATTGAGTGATTACAGTGTGCTATCAGTGGGTCGATTTTACTGTAATGTTTCTGATCATATTGTGCGTTCCATTCTTTGGGGTAGTTGTTGATTTGCAAGGGATCAAGACGTAGTTCCCGATTGGGTGAAGTAACCGAAATGGCACAAAAGTTAAAGCCCAGGTTTTCGGCGAATCTCAACAGAATCGTATAAGCAGCGTCTATATCCCTGGCGAAAGTCAGTTGCTTTAACTGCGACTCCTTCCACGTTTCCATTACAGAATCTCCATTGGTATTACGGGGGGGGGGTGCAAATGGATCCAAAAGATCCGGCACGCAACGGAGTGTAGGACGTTTCATACAAGGGGCATTAAATTTTTTCGATATTGATGGTGGGAATGTTTTTATAAAAGGTTCTTAGCGAATGACGGGTTTAGTATTCAGGTCGTCATCCTAAATTTCAGTTTTACATTTAATTTTATTTGATGAGTTCAGTTGCTATTCATTTAGGTGAAGAGTGGCTGAATGCCATTACTCATCGTCGGTGTTTAAGGCGACCAATATGCGCGACACTGGCAGCAATCGTTCAATGGAGTGCCCCATGACCGCCAGTGCCGAGAAATACACCACGCAGACGTTGCTTGATGTTCAACCCTTGACCCCAAGCCTGTTTACCTTGCGTACCAGCCGGGATGCAGGGTTCCGTTTCCGCGCCGGGCAGTTCGCCAGGCTCGGTGTGACCAAAGCCGATGGCAGCATCGTGTGGCGTGCCTATTCGATGGTGTCGTCGCCTTTTGACGAGTTTCTCGAGTTCTTTTCCATCGTCGTGCCGGGCGGGGAGTTCACCAGTGAGCTGAGTCGGCTGCAGGTCGGCGACACCTTGCTGGTAGATCGCCAGGCTTTCGGCTACCTGACACTGGACCGTTTCGTCGATGGGCGCGATCTATGGCTGTTATCCACAGGCACCGGGGTGGCGCCGTTTCTGTCGATTTTGCAGGACTTCGAAGTCTGGGAAAAATTCGAGCGAATCATTCTGGTGTACAGCGTGCGCGAGGCGCGGGAGTTGGCCTATCAGGCGTTGATTGCCGGACTCACGCAGCGTGAATACCTCAGCGAACATGCGCACAAATTGCAGTTCATCACGACGGTGACGCGTGAAGCGCATCCTGACGCATTGCACGGGCGCATCACTACCCTGATTGAAAATGGTGAACTGGAGCGCGCCGCGGGTGTGGAGCTGTCGGCGGAGCACTCGCGTGTCATGCTGTGCGGCAATCCACAGATGATCGATGACACGCGCGCGCTGCTGAAAAAACGCCACATGAGCCTCAGCCTGACCCGCCGGCCCGGTCAGGTGGCTGTGGAGAATTACTGGTAAACAAACGGCGCCTCGAAGGCGCCGTTGTTTCTATCGTGCACTGCATTCAGGGCCGGGTGTTCTGGGCCTTGAGCAAGTCGCGGATCTCGCCCAGCAACTCTTCTTCCTTGGTCGGAACCGGTGGCAGGGTAGGGGCCACGGCCTCTTCGCGCTTGAGGCGGTTGATCGCTTTGACACCCATGAAAATGGCGAACGCGACGATCACGAAGTCCAGAACGGTCTGCAGGAATTTGCCGTAGGCCAGCACCACTGCAGGCGCATTGCCTTCGGCGGCCTTGAGCGTGACGGCCAGATCACTGAAGTCGACCCCACCGATCAACAGGCCGATTGGCGGCATGATGACGTCACCGACAAACGACGAAACAATCTTGCCGAAGGCAGCACCGATGATGATACCGACGGCCATGTCGACCACATTGCCTTTGACCGCGAAGGCCTTGAACTCGCTTAGCACGCCCATAGTTAT
This sequence comes from Pseudomonas sp. Irchel s3a12, assembly GCF_900187485.1. NCBI lineage: Bacteria > Pseudomonadati > Pseudomonadota > Gammaproteobacteria > Pseudomonadales > Pseudomonadaceae > Pseudomonas > Pseudomonas sp. Irchel s3a12. Next base: position 117,115 of record NZ_FYDN01000007.1, on the reverse strand, counting down.
TTCCTTGTTACAGATGAGTTTGGTGTACGCAGTGTAAATCAGCAAAACGCGTCCTGCGCGAAACACCTTCTTACAATGCCCGTTTTTATCGACACATCAATCGACGATTAGTTTGCAAAGTGCCAGCAATCGCGCGCGAAATATACTGTAACTCGCTGATCGAAAAGCCAATTTTCTCAATCGTGGCGTTATGTTCTTTCTATTTATGTTCGACGCCGCAGGCCTCTAGCCTTGGGTTGGCGCACCTGGATGCGCCCAAAAAAACCAGAGGATCCTGATATGAACTCCGCACTTGGACTGGGGGCTTTTCCCCGTCGTCGCACCCTCGGCGTACTCACCGCCAGCCTTTTGACCTTCTCCGTAAACGCCGCGCCCCTGACCCGCGATAACGGTGCAGCGGTCGGCGACAATCAGAACTCGCAGACCGCCGGTGCCAATGGCCCGGTGCTGCTGCAGGATGTGCAGTTGATTCAGAAACTGCAGCGCTTTGACCGTGAACGCATTCCCGAGCGTGTGGTTCACGCCCGTGGTACCGGCGCCCATGGCACCTTCACCGTGACCAACGATCTCAGTGACCTGAGCAAGGCCAAGGTGTTCGCCACTGGCCAGAGCACGCCGGTATTCGTGCGCTTCTCCGCGGTGGTGCACGGCAATCACTCGCCGGAAACCCTGCGTGATCCACGAGGTTTCGCCACCAAGTTTTACACGGCTGACGGCAACTGGGACCTGGTCGGCAATAACTTTCCGACCTTTTTCATCCGCGACGCGATCAAGTTTCCCGACATGGTGCACGCGTTCAAACCGGATCCGCGGACTAACCTAGATGACGATTCTCGCCGATTCGACTTCTTCTCTCATGTACCGGAAGCCACCCGTACCCTGACCGAGTTGTATTCGAACTCGGGAACGCCGGCCAGTTATCGAGAAATGGACGGTAATGGTGTTCATGCTTACAAGTTGATTAACGCCAAGGGTGAAGTCCACTACGTCAAGTTTCACTGGAAGAGCTTGCAGGGACTTAATAACCTCACGCCAAAACAAGTCGCGAACGTCCAGGGTCAAGACTACAGTCATATGACCAATGATCTGGTGAGCAACATTAATAAAGGTAACTTCCCAAAATGGGACTTGTACATTCAAGTGCTGAAACCACAAGACTTGTCCAAGTTTGATTTTGATCCATTAGACGCCACCAAGATCTGGCCAGGTATTCCTGAGCGAAAAGTTGGACAAATGGTGTTGAACCGTAATCCGGCGAATGTCTTCCAGGAAACCGAACAAGTGGCCATGGCGCCAGCCAATGTAGTTCCAGGTATCGAACCTTCCGAAGACCGTTTGTTACAAGGCCGAGTGTTCTCTTATGCCGATACGCAAATGTATCGCCTGGGTGCCAATGCCCTGCAATTGCCGATCAATGCGCCGAAAGTTGCCGTGAACAATGGCAACCAGGATGGCGCGATGAACTTCGGCGCCAGCAACAGTGGTGTGAACTATCAGCCAAGCCGACTGCAGCCCCGTGACGAGACGCCAGGCGCGCGTTACAGCCAATCGGCGCTATCGGGCAGCACCCAGCAGGCGAAAATTCAGCGTGAGCAGAACTTCAAGCAGGCCGGCGATCTGTATCGCTCGTTCAGCAAGCAAGAACGCCGGGACCTGATCGACAGCTTCGGCGGCTCGCTGGCAACCACCGATGATGAGAGCAAGCACATCATCCTGTCCTTCCTTTATAAGGCCGATCCGGAATACGGCACTGGCGTCACTGAAGTGGCCAAAGGCGACCTGAGCCGGGTCAAGGCGCTGGCAGCGAAACTGGTCGACTGATACCGATGTAGCGCACGCGGGGCCTGAGTCAGGCCCCGTTTCGTTTAAAGGAGAATGCTGATGCGAAGCTGTCTTTTACTCTTGGCCGGTTGCCTGTCGTTCGCGGCATGGGCGGCACCGGTCGAGCAGAGTCCCGAGGCAATCCAGGCCCAACTGCGCGACTATTACTTCGATGCGGCCCGACGCGGTGATGTGCCGATGATCGACACGTTCATCGAGTCCGGGTATTCCCTCGACACCCGCGACAGCAAGGGTTACACCGCGCTGATTCTGGCGGCCTATCACGGTCAGGCTCCGGCCGTGGAGCGTTTACTTGCAGCCGGCGCCGATGCCTGTGCCCAGGATCAACGTGGCAACACCGCGCTGATGGGGGCGATTTTCAAAGGTGAAGTACAGATCGCCCGACGCTTGATGGCCACCGATTGCAGCCCCGATCAGCGCAATGGCGCCGGGCAGACGGCAGCCATGTACGCCGGATTGTTCAAGCGTCTGGAATTGCTCGATGCGCTGAAGGCCAAGGGCGCGGACCTGAATGCCGAAGATCCGTTGGGTAATAGCGCCGCGCGTCTGGCCAGTGGCGAAATCCGTAGTGCGGCGCCGCGCTGATCGGCGGTACGTGCGTTATCATCGCGGTTTTTGTCGGGGGTTCTGATGGCCAAGGCCAAGCGCATGTACGGTTGCACCGAGTGCGGCGCAACCTTTCCCAAGTGGGCCGGGCAGTGCGGTGAATGCGGTGCTTGGAACACCCTGACCGAGACCATGATCGAAAGCGGCGGCGCCACGGCACCGACCGGCCGCACCGGCTGGGCCGGGCAGCAGGCGCAGATCAAGACCTTGGCCGAAGTCAGCATCGAAGAAATTCCGCGCTTTTCCACCGCCTCCGGTGAGCTGGACCGGGTCCTCGGTGGCGGTCTGGTCGACGGCTCGGTGGTGCTGATCGGCGGTGATCCGGGTATCGGTAAATCGACCATCCTGTTGCAGACCCTGTGCAACCTGGCCAAAAGCATGCCGGCTCTCTACGTCACCGGCGAAGAATCCCAACAGCAAGTGGCCATGCGTGCCCGGCGCCTCGGCTTACCGCAGGATCAACTGCGGGTAATGACCGAAACCTGCATCGAAACCATCATCGCCACCGCCCGACAGGAAAAGCCCAAGGTGATGGTGATCGACTCGATCCAGACAATCTTCACCGAACAGCTGCAATCTGCCCCCGGCGGTGTTTCCCAGGTACGTGAGAGCGCGGCGCTGCTGGTGCGTTATGCAAAACAGAGCGGCACGGCGATTTTCCTCGTCGGCCACGTCACCAAGGAAGGCGCGCTCGCGGGTCCCCGAGTTCTCGAACACATGGTTGATACCGTGCTGTATTTCGAAGGCGAGTCCGATGGCCGTTTGCGTTTGCTGCGTGCGGTGAAAAACCGTTTCGGTGCGGTCAACGAACTCGGTGTGTTCGGCATGACCGACAAGGGGTTGAAAGAAGTCTCCAACCCTTCGGCGATTTTTCTCACCCGTGCGCAGGAAGAAGTCCCCGGCAGTGTGGTCATGGCGACGTGGGAGGGCACTCGACCGATGCTGGTGGAAGTGCAGGCGCTGGTTGATGACAGCCATCTGGCCAATCCGCGTCGGGTGACGTTGGGGCTGGATCAGAACCGTTTGGCGATGTTGCTCGCAGTTTTGCATCGCCATGGCGGGATTCCGACCCATGATCAGGACGTGTTCCTTAACGTGGTCGGTGGGGTAAAGGTGTTGGAGACAGCATCGGATCTGGCGTTGATGGCGGCGGTCATGTCGAGCTTGCGCAACCGGCCGTTGCCGCATGATCTGCTGGTGTTCGGCGAGGTCGGGCTGTCTGGTGAAGTGCGTCCGGTGCCGAGCGGTCAGGAGCGGTTGAAGGAAGCGGCCAAGCATGGCTTCAAGCGCGCGATCGTGCCCAAGGGCAATGCGCCGAAGGAATCGCCTCCGGGTTTGCAGATCATCGCCGTGACCCGCCTCGAACAGGCCCTTGACGCGCTCTTCGAATAACTTGAACCCACTGCATAACCTGTGGGAGCTGGCTTGCCAGCGATTGCGTTCTGTCCGTCGACATATTCGTCGAGTCTGAAATCGCTATCGCTGGCAAGCCAGCTCCCACAGGGTTCAATTGTGGATTCTAGATTTCGATCAGGGCACCCAGCTCGCGCTCCAGTTCAGCCTCATCCGCCAGATTCAACTCGATCAGGCGCCGCAAGCGCTGGATCGATTCCAGGCTTATATGTCGGCAGACAAAGCCCAACTGGTTATTTTCTTCGTGTGCCAGATGCACATCCATCTCGATATCGACGTCATCGCTCAGGTGAATGTCGACGAAAAAATCCTTCTCCGCATCCCCCAACCACGGCTCCGGCCTTTCGATCAGCAATCCTTTGAGCGACAGGTCGATCAGCTTGACCGGCCAGATGTAATCGCCCTGACTCAGCTCGGTTCTGGCATCGAACGCAATACGTTTGAAGCGACGACGGTTGGCTGGGTGTTCGCTCATGGCGCAATCCTCACGAAGGTTTGCTGACTATAGACCGCGAATGCGGGCGCCAGCCAATTGCTAAAGCGTCTAGACCAATGTCGGGGTATGGCCTTTGTCGCCGTAAGCGCTAAACTCGGGGTGGCTGTCTTTCTTGTCCACCCTGGCTGGAATAATAAAATGAAAAATAATAATAGCCTGCTACGCCACTTACCCTGGCTAGTGCTGGCAATCGTAGGAGCGTGCGCCCTGGGCGTAGTGGCGTTGCGCCGCGGCGAGGCGATCAACGCCTTGTGGATCGTGGTCGCCGCTGTGGCCATTTATCTGGTTGCGTACCGTTACTACAGTCTGTTCATCGCCAACAACGTGATGCAACTGGACCCGCGTCGGGCCACCCCCGCCGTGCTCAACAATGATGGTCTGGACTATGTGCCGACCAACAAACACATTCTTTTCGGTCACCACTTCGCCGCGATCGCGGGCGCCGGACCTCTGGTCGGCCCGGTGCTGGCCGCGCAGATGGGCTACTTGCCCGGCACGCTCTGGCTGATTGCCGGCGTGGTGCTGGCGGGCGCGGTGCAGGACTTCATGGTGCTGTTCATGTCGACCCGGCGCAACGGCCGTTCCCTGGGCGACATGGTGCGTGAAGAAATGGGCCGCGTGCCCGGCACCATCGCCTTGTTCGGCTGCTTCCTGATCATGATCATCATCCTCGCGGTGCTGGCGCTGATCGTGGTTAAAGCGTTGGCCGAGAGCCCGTGGGGCATCTTCACCGTAATGGCGACCATCCCGATCGCGATGTTCATGGGCATTTACATGCGCTACATCCGCCCGGGCCGCATCGGCGAAATCTCCGTGGTCGGCGTGTTGCTGCTGCTCGGGTCGATCTGGCTCGGTGGGCAGATTGCTGCTGATCCGGTGTGGGCCAAGGCGTTCACCTTCACCGGCGTGCAGATTACCTGGATGCTGGTCGGTTACGGTTTCGTCGCTGCATCGCTGCCGGTTTGGCTGATTCTGGCACCGCGCGACTACCTGTCGACGTTCCTGAAAATCGGCACCATCGTCGCCCTGGCGATCGGTATTCTGGTGACCATGCCCGAGCTGAAAATGCCGGCGCTGACCCAGTTCGTCGATGGCACTGGCCCGGTGTGGAAGGGCGGTCTGTTCCCGTTCCTGTTCATCACCATCGCTTGCGGTGCGGTATCGGGCTTCCACGCATTGATCTCTTCGGGCACCACGCCGAAGCTGCTGGATAACGAAACCAACGCTCGCTACATCGGCTACGGCGGCATGTTGATGGAGTCGTTCGTGGCGATCATGGCCATGGTTGCCGCGTCGGTGATCGAGCCTGGCGTGTACTTCGCTATGAACAGCCCGGCTGCTGTGGTCGGCAGTGACGTCGCTTCGGTTGCGCAAGTGGTTTCCAGCTGGGGCTTCGCGATCACGCCGGAAGCGCTGCAAGCCGTGGCGCATGACATTGGTGAAACCACCATCCTGGCCCGTGCCGGTGGTGCGCCGACCCTGGCGGTCGGTATCGCGCAGATCCTGCACAGTGTCCTGCCGGGTGAAAACACCATGGCGTTCTGGTACCACTTCGCGATCCTGTTTGAAGCGCTGTTCATCCTGACGGCTGTGGACGCCGGCACCCGTGCCGGGCGCTTCATGCTGCAGGACCTGCTCGGTTCCTTCGTTCCGGCGCTGAAGCGCACCGAATCGTGGACCGCCAACCTGATCGCCACCGCCGGTTGTGTGGCGATGTGGGGCTGGTTGCTCTACCAAGGCGTGATCGATCCACTGGGCGGCATCAACACCTTGTGGCCGCTGTTCGGTATCTCCAACCAGATGCTGGCCGGTATTGCGCTGATGCTCGGCACCGTGGTCCTGATCAAAATGAAGCGCCAGCGCTACATCTGGGTCACTCTGCTGCCGGCTACCTGGCTGCTGATCTGCACCACGACCGCGGGCTTCATCAAGCTGTTCGACGCCAACCCGGCGATCGGCTTCCTGTCGCTGGCCAAGAAATACAGCGATGCGCTGGCCAACGGTCAGGTGCTGGCACCGGCAAAAAGCGTCGAGCAGATGCAGCACGTGATCTTCAACGCTTACACCAACGCAACGCTCACCGCGCTGTTCCTGTTCGTGGTCTTCAGCATCCTGTTCTATGCGCTCAAGGTCGGCATCGCCGCTTGGGGCAAAAAAGAGCGTACGGATAAAGAATCGCCATTCCAGGCCCTGCCGGATGCGTAACCAGAGGATTGCAGCATGTTCAATGACCTGAGTCGCCTCGGTAAATACCTCGGTCAGGCCGCGCGCCTGATGGTCGGCATGCCCGACTACGACACCTACGTCGAGCATATGCAAACCAAGCACCCGGACAAGCCGGTGATGAGCTACGAGATGTTCTTTCGCGAACGTCAGGAAGCCCGTTACGGTGGCAAGGGTGGGCCGAAGTGCTGTTGAGCTGACAGCGCAAGGTTGAGGTAATCCCTGTGGGAGCGAGCCTGCTCGCGAATACGGAGTGTCAGTTGATGAATAATTTGACTGGCACACCGCTTTCGCGAGCAAGCTCGCTCCCACATTTGTTTTTGTATTGTTCATTCATTTGAAGGAGATCGAGTTTTGTCCTCTCCCATCCCGGTCACGGTACTCAGCGGTTTCCTCGGCGCCGGTAAGACCACCTTGCTGCGCCATATCCTCAAAGCCGAGCACGGCCTGAAAATCGCCGTGATCGAAAACGAATTCAGCGACGCCGGTATCGACACTCAGTTGCTGGGTGATGAGCCGGTGCAAGTCATGACCCTGGCCAACGGCTGTGTGTGCTGCACCATTCACACTGACCTGACCAAAGCGCTGTACCTGCTGCTTGAACGGCTGGACAGCGGTGAGATCGCGTTCGATCGTCTGGTCATCGAGTGCACCGGTCTGGCCGATCCGGCGCCGGTGGCGCAAACCTTTTTCATCGATGAAGAACTGCGCGAGCGCTATCTGCTCGACGGCATCATCACCCTGGTCGATGCCGCCCACGCCGACGTACACCTGAGCCAGACGATCGCCCAGGCGCAGATCGGTTTTGCCGACCGCTTGCTGGTGAGCAAAACCGATCTGGTCGATGAAGCCACGTTCAATGCACTGAGCGAGCGCCTGACACGGATCAACCGCCGGGCGCCGATTCGTGTGGTCGAGCACGGCACCATTGATCTGGCAGAACTTCTTGATGTGCGCGGCTTCAACCTCAACGCCGATCTCGGCGGCGGATTGAGCCTGCGTCCGGTGAGCAAGGCGCCGTCGATTGATCGCATTTCCAGTCTGGTATTGCGCACCGATCAGCCGCTGGATATCGATCAGCTCAGCGAGTTCATGAATGAATTGCTGGAAGAACACGGCAAGCAATTGCTGCGTTACAAAGGCGTGCTGAACATCGCGGGTGAGGATCGGCGCCTAGTGTTTCAGGGGGTGTTGAAGCTTTATGGTTTTGACTGGGATACCGAATGGGCCGAGGGTGAGGCGCGGGAAAGTGTGATTGTGTTTATTGCCGATGATTTGCCGGAAGAGAAGATTCGGGCGGGGTTTGCCAGAGTGGCTTCTGCCTGATGGGCTTTCGGTGCCCGTAATCACGCCATCGCGAGCAGGCTCACTCCTACAGGGGAACGCATTTCAAATGTAGGAGTGAGCCTGCTCGCGATAGCTATCTAACCGACAGCACAATGCTCAAGGTCTGAACCCAGCAGCGTCTGCTCAAGATTGTCCAGATGTTGATTCATCAGCATGGCTGCTTTGGAAACATCCCGATGGTCCACTGCTTCCACCAACGCCAAATGCTCCTTCCAAGCGCAACAGCTATGCGTCTGGCCCACACTTCGCGCAATCGCCAATGATGTAAGCGGCACAAGACTGCCAAGAAAATGCGCTAACGGTGCATTCCCCGCCATTTGCGCCAATTGAAGATGAAACTCCCCGGACAAGCGAATCGCCGCACCCCGCCGATCCTGCTCGACCGCTTGACGTTCGCGCTCGATCAGCGTGCGAAGGTGCTTCAAATCGTCTGCCTGCGGACGCTGACAGGCCAGACGCACCAGCGTGCTCTCGGTCAGTCGCCGCGCATGCAGGGCCTGCCGCGTTTGTTCCCGATCAGGTGCCGCCACCCGCGGCCGGTGATTGGCGCGCAAGACAATGACGTGCTCATGGGACAGTTGGGTCAGCACCCGGCGCACGTCGGCGCGACTGGCGCCGAACATCTCTTTCAAACTGTCCTCGGTAAAACGGCTGGCCGAATCGATGCGCTGTTCCAGAATCGCATCGAACAGTCGCGGATACAGATCCTCCGCCGGTGTGCGCAGGCACGAGAAGGGCAGGGGCGACGTGGTCTGGCGAGTGTGCGACGCTGCAGCGAAACTGTTCATGGCCTGTCTCCAGTTGGGGTCAGCGACTCAAGTTGTCTTCGGGAATATTCAGCTCAATCCCCATCCGCTGGCCTTCGCGCAAAATGTGCCGACGCATTTCGGCGCTGGCCTGGGCGCTATTCTTGCTGCGGATCGCGCGGACCACCGCTTCGTTTTCTTCCAGTCGCTCGGCCAGATGTTCCGGAGAATTACGCAGCACCTCGGCGCTTTGCTTGAGGGCGTTGCTGGTTTGCTGCACCACACTCTGGAAGATCGGATTCGAGGTCAGGGTGAACAGCTCTTCGTGAAAGGCGATGTAGGCGCTGACCCCGGCCTCGCTGTCGCCGGCCTCGAGGGCTTCGCGCATGTCCATCAGGGTCAGGCGCAACTGGCCGACTTCCTTGCTGCTGATCGATTGTGCGACCAGACCGACAATGAACGGCTCAAGGGTGTAGCGCAGTTGCAGCACGTCTTCGAGGCTGGCACCGGCGACTGCACTGTCATGGCTTTGGCTGTCGCTGAGTTGCGCGTCGAGTACGACTACGCCTTTGCCTGGCATCGAGCGTACGAGGCCAAGGGTTTCCAGAACGATCACCGCTTCGCGCAGGCTCGGGCGGCTGATGCCCAGTTGTTCGGCCAGTTCGCGCTGACCCGGCAGCATGTCGCCGGAGCGCCACTGGCCACGGGCCAATGCGGCGCGGAGTTTTTCTACGACTGAGTTGACGACGGTTGATGTGGTTATCAAGGGTCTTGCTCCATTTGCCTGGGGGGAGATAGCCGCAAACTCAAGATCAAAAGATCGCAGCCTGCGGCAGCTCCTACAGGGGTTAAATCAGAACTCCTGCTGGTGCGCCGGAGTCGCTGTTTTACGCGGCTGAAAGGTGTAGCCCTGCTGGCCGCTCAGTACTTTGTTGGCTCGCTGTACATCAATGTCTTTTTCCCAACGGGCGATCGCCACCGTGGCGACACAATTGCCGATCAGGTTGGTCAACGCGCGGCCGATGCCCATGAACCAGTCCACGGCCAGCACCAACACCAGGCCGACCACCGGAATAGCCGGGATCGCGGTCAGCGTCGCTGCGAGAATCACCAGTGCCGAACCGGGAATCCCGTGGGCGCCTTTGGAGGTGATCAGCGATACCAGCAGAATCGTCAGCAAATCGGTCATGGCCAGCGGCGTGCCGGTAGCGTTGGCAATGAACACAATGGCCAAAGTCAGGTAGATCGAGAAACCGTCGAGGTTGAACGAGTAGCCGGTCGGAATCACCAGACCCACGGTCGAGCTGCCAATGCCGAGGTGTTCGAGTTTGCGCATGATCTGTGGCAGCACGGCGTCGGACGATGCCGTGCCCATGACGATCAGCAGTTCTTCACGCAGATACTTCAACAGCGGCCACATGCGCAGGCCGGAAGCACGCATCACCAGACCGAGAATCACGCTGACGAATGCGATGCAGGTCAGGTAGAACAAACCGACCAGACTGCCCAGGTGTTGCAGGGAATCAAGGCCATATTTGCTGGTAGTAAAGGCGATGGCGCCGAACACGCCGATCGGTGCCAGACGCACGATCATGCCCATGATCCGGAAGATCACATGGCTGAGTTCGTTGATCAGTCGGGAGATCCCGGAGGCCGCTTCACCGACCAGATTCAACGCGCTGCCGAACAGCACCGAAAACAGCAGAACTTGCAGGATGTTGTTGTCGGCGAAGGCGCCGATCACCGAGGTTGGGATCAGGTCCATCAGGAACTGCGTGGTGGTGTGCATATGCTGGCTGCGTTCGGCGAGATCGCCCATGTCGGCCGCAGACAGTTGCTCGAGATGGATATTCGCGCCGCTGCCGATGCCGGTGCTGAAGGCGAAGACCAGGCCGATCACCAAAGCGATGGTGGTCAGCACTTCAAAGTAGATCACTGACTTGAGGCCGATGCGCCCGACCTTCTTCAGATCGCCGGCACCGCTGATGCCGCTGACTACCACGCAGAACACGATCAGGCCGATGAGCATCTTGATCAGTTTGATGAAACCGTCGCCGAGCGGTTTGAGCTGGGCCGAGTATTCAGGAAGGGTCAGCCCGCAGACGATGCCGAGCATCAGTCCGAGAACCACTTGGAGGAAGATTGAGCGCGAGCACCATCTGAGCATGGGAGGAATCCTGGTCGGTGTCCTGGCTGCCGTGCGCGTGGCGCATCAGATTCAGGACTTAATTATTGTGGTCTTACCGGTATGTCCAGTGCGGGTGCAGTCTACGCTCGGTTTTTTCGCGATGACAAGTGAAAATATCAAAATTGGCATGACCGGTCTGACCAGTGGCCATAGCCGCGTAGGAGCTGCCGAAGGCTGCGATCTTTTAATCTTGTTTTTAAGATCCAGATCAAAGGATCGCAGCCTTCGGCAGCTCCTACACGGGAAATCAGGGGCGAAAAAAAACCGGCCAATCGCTTGGCCGGTTTTTCATGCTGCGGGTTTAACGTCGCAATTAAGCGCCGTATACCGGCAGTTTCTTGCAGATGGCTTTGACTTTCTCACGAACGGCGTCGATCACCGCTTCGTTGTTCAGGTCAGCCAGGATGTCGCAGATCCAGCCGGCCAGCTCTTTGCACTCGGTTTGCTTGAAACCGCGAGTGGTCACAGCCGGAGTACCGAAGCGCAGGCCGGAAGTAACGAACGGCGATCGTGGATCGTTTGGCACGGAGTTCTTGTTCACGGTGATGAACGCTTTGCCCAGAGCGGCGTCGGCGTCTTTACCGGAGATGTCCTGCTTGATCAGCGACAGCAGGAACAGGTGGTTCTTGGTACCGCCCGAAACTACGTCGAAACCGCGCTCGATGAACACTTCGGCCATGGCCTGGGCGTTCAGCACCACTTGTTCCTGGTAGGCCTTGAACTCAGGCTGCAGCGCTTCCTTGAAGCAGATCGCTTTAGCGGCGATCACGTGCTCCAGCGGGCCACCCTGGGCGCCCGGGAATACCGCGGAGTTCAGCTTCTTCTCGATCTCGGCGTTGGCGCGAGCCAGGATCAGGCCACCACGTGGACCGCGCAGGGTCTTGTGGGTGGTGGTGGTCACGACGTCAGCGAAAGGCACCGGGTTCGGGTAGACGCCAGCGGCGACCAGACCGGCCACGTGAGCCATGTCGACGAACAGGTAAGCGCCGACTTTGTCAGCGATGGCGCGGAAACGCGGGAAGTCGAGAATCTGCGAGTAGGCAGAGAAACCGGCCACGATCATTTTCGGCTTGTGCTCAACCGCCAGACGCTCGACTTCGTCGTAGTCGATCAGGCCGTTGGCGTCGATGCCGTACTGTACGGCGTTGTACAGCTTGCCGGAGGAGGAAACGCTGGCGCCATGGGTCAGGTGACCACCGTGTGCCAGGCTCATGCCCAGAATGGTGTCGCCACCTTGCAGCAGGGCCAGGTAAACAGCGGCGTTGGCTTGCGAACCGGCGTGCGGCTGAACGTTGGCGTAATCGGCGCCGAACAGTTCCTTGGCGCGGTCGATGGCCAGTTGCTCAACAACGTCAACGTACTCGCAACCACCGTAGTAACGCTTGCCTGGGTAGCCTTCAGCGTACTTGTTGGTCAGGACCGAGCCTTGAGCTTCCATCACCGCTGGGCTGGTGTAGTTTTCCGAAGCGATCAGCTCAATGTGTTCTTCCTGGCGCTGAGCTTCTTGCTCCATGGCGGCAAAAAGGTCGGCGTCGTACTTGGCAATAGTCAAATCACGGCTGAACATGGCGGTCCTCAAGGATCGGGGGCAGAAAAGGGGGGCATTCTAACCCAATGGGTTTTGGATGGCATATGAAACGACATCATGTCGCAGACAAGTGGCGTTCATGCGCGGATAGATGGTGATTGTGCCGGCCTGAAAAGATCGCAGCCTGCGGCAGTTCCTACAGTAATCCGAGCTGATCCCGAATACTGTGACCGACATCAATCCTTGTAGGAGCTGCCGAAGGCTGCGATCTTTTCGGTCGCGCCGCAGGACTTCAGTCGAACATAAAGAGCGCGTCATTACTGAACTGCGCCTCAAACCGTCCCGCCGGCATCGGTCGGCCGAACAGATAGCCCTGAACCTCATCGCAACCATGCTCACGCAAGAAGTCCAGCTGTTCATGGGTTTCCACGCCCTCGGCGATCACCGCCAGATTCAGGCTATGCGCCATGGCGATGATCGCCCGGGCGATCTGCGCGTCTTGCTCACCGGACGGCAAACCATCGACAAAGGTGCGGTCAATCTTCAACACGTCGATCGGGAATTGTTTGAGGTAGTTCAGCGATGAGTAACCGGTGCCGAAGTCGTCGACCGCAATGCTCAGGCCAAGGTTCTTCAGCCCGGCGAGAATCTGCATCGCTTCGCTGACTTCGCGCATCAGAATACTTTCGGTCAGCTCCAGTTCCAGACACGCCGGTGGCAGGCCGGTTTCACGCAGGATTGTGGCGATCCGCGTGCCGAGTTGGCCATCGGAGAATTGCCGCGCCGAGATGTTCACCGACACCTTCGGCACACGGACACGATTCTGGTGCCAGGTCTTCAACTGACGGCACGCCTCGCTGATCACCCAGTCGCCGACGTCCACCACCAGACCCAGCTCTTCCAACACCGGAATGAAATCCCCCGGCGGCACCAGGCCACGGCGTGGATGACGCCAGCGCAACAGCGCTTCGGCGCCAGTCAGGCGTTTGCCGTCACCGCTGAATTGCGGTTGGTAATACAGGACGAATTCGTTCTGTTCCAGGGCGTGGCGCAAATCGCTTTCCAGTTCCAGACGCTCCAGCGCACTGGCGTTCATGTCGGCCTGATAGAACTGGAAGTTGTTCTTGCCGCGCTCCTTGGCGTGGTACATCGCGGTGTCGGCGTTCTTCATCAACTGGCTGAGTTCGTTGCCGTCCTGAGGACTCAGGGCAATGCCGATACTGGCCGTGACAAAGAACTCGCGACCTTCGAGCACGAATGGCCGCACCAGGCTGCCGAGGATCTGCTCGGCGACATGAATCGCCCGGTTCAGCGCCATTTCGCGGCTGGAGCGATGTTGCAGCAGCAGCGTGAATTCGTCGCCGCCCATGCGCGCCACGGTGTCGTCATCGTCGACGCAGGCCAACAGGCGCGTGGCCATGTCTTTCAACATGCGGTCGCCGGCGGCGTGACCGAGGGAGTCGTTGATCGGTTTGAAACGGTCGAGGTCGAGGAACATCAGCACCACCCACGACTTCTGCCGCTCGGCCGATTGCAGCGCGGTGTGCAGACGATCCTGGAACAGCGTGCGGTTCGGCAAGTGGGTCAGGGCGTCGTAGTAGGCGAGGCGGTGAATCCGCTGCTCGCTGGCCTTGCGCTCGCTGATGTCGCTGAAGAAGCACACGTAACTGGCCAGATCGCCTTCGTCGTCGAGCACGGCGGTGATGCCGACCCACGCCGGGTAATGCTCGCCGTTACGGCGCTTGAGCCAGACTTCGCCTTCCCAGGTGCTGTGCTGATGCAGTTGTTTGAGTACGTAGCGCAGGTGTGCGTCCTGCTGCTCATCAACGGTGAGCATGTTCGGCAATTGGTCGAGCACTTCGCTCACGGCGTAACCGCTGACGCGACTGAAGGCTTCGTTGGCTTGCACGATGTAACCGGCCGGGTCGGTGATCAGGATCGCCGAGGTCGAGTGTTCGAAAACCGTGGCGGCCATGCGCAGGTCTTTCTCTGCGCGGCGCTGCTGACTGATGTCGCGACCGACACCGAGTACGCCTTCAAACGCACCATGTTCGTCCCACACCAGCACCAGACGCAGCTCGATCGGGATCTTGCGGCCATCGGCGCGCAGGCAGTCGAACAGGAACAATTGCGTCTGTACCTGGTTGCGCAACACCGCCAGTTGCTCGGGTTTGTCCAGCGCCTTGCTGACGCGATCCATCAGCGTGTAGATGCCGCTCAGTTGTTGCGGGTTGGCGATGGTCGATTGCCAGCCGTTCTGGAAAATCCACTCAGCGTCATAACCCAGCACGGCCTGCACCGACGGGCTGACGTAGTTCAGCGAGAGCTTGCTGTCGGTGGAGAAAATCACGTCGCTGATGCTTTCGGCAAGCATGCGGTAGCGCTGCTCGCTGTCGCGCAGGGATTCGCTGGCTTCGATCTGTTCGGTGATGTCCTTGGCCACGCCGATGATCCGCGTGACCTGATCGTGTTTGTCCCGGGCCAGCGCTTGTTCGCGAATATCGAAACGCCGCCATTTGCCGTCGCGATGGCGGAAACGCAACTGGCACTGGAGCAACTGACTGTAACCGGCGTGGCGCTGCATCTGCCGCGAGCGATGGTAGTAGTCGGCATCTTCCGGGTGCAGGAGAATTTCCCAGAAATACTCACCCATCTGGTGCAGTTCGGTGCGGTTGTAGCCGAGGGTCTGACCGAGGTGGTGGTTGCTGAAAATCATCCGCTGGCTGATCACGTCCTGCACATACAGGTGATCCGGCACCGTGCGCACCACGTCCGACCAGAAGCCTTCGCGTTCGAGCAGCGACAGTTCGATCAGCTTGCGGCTAGTGATGTCGTTGATGCTGAGAATCACCGCTTTATAGTCGTGTTGCTCGGTCGGCAGACGCAACACCATCCACAGGTGCTGGTCGCGGCCGTTGATGTCCGGCAATTTGATTTCCAGTTCCAGCTGCTTTTGCTGCTGCAGGACGGCGTCGAGCACTTGATTGCCGATGGCGCACTGGCGGTGTGGATGGCCGTCGATCAACAGTTGCCAGGCGTGCTCGCAGGAATTGACATTGAGCAATTGCAGCGCAACCTGGTTGACCTCGGTGACGCGCAATTCCTGCAACAGTTGCTGGCGTTGCGCCGGTTGGTCGAGCCAGGCCTTGAGCTGGTCGCTGGTCTGGATCTGCGCCTTGTCGAAGACCTGCTTCAGGCCGGACAGGTCCAGCACACAGAGGGCCACGCCAGTGCCCTCGAAAATGTCCTGATAACGGCGGCGACCCTCATGCAACTGGCGCTGGCGCCGGCGCATGTTGAGCAGGGCAATCACCGGCAACATCGAGAACGCCAGGCCCAGCAGGCATTTGCCGATGAACGCCGGCAGCAGTTCCTCGAGCACACGCTGGCGGTCGAACAGGCCACGCAACTGCCAGTCGCTGCTGCTCAGCGGCACGGTCAACACCGTGTTGGCCATGTCGTCCGGACTCAAGACGCCGGCCCTGGCCGAGGGCTGCGCTTCGTCGCGGCTGATGATCTGATGGTTGAGGCGGTTTTCCACCAGCCACAACGGGCGGATGCCGGTTTCGCCCTGTTTGGTCAGAGAGTCGAAGAACGTCGGAGTCAGGCGCAATGCCCAATAACCGCGCGTGCTGCCGCTGGCCTGATGCAATAACAGATGCACTACAGAACCGTCGTCGGCGTTGCTGAAGTAATGCGCCTGTGCACGGCTGCGGCGCACCAGTTCAGTGAGGTAGCTGGCGTCGTGGCTGTTGTCGTCACTGTCGCTGATGATTTTGCCGGAAGGGGTGAGCAGGGCCAGGCTGCGCAGGTCAGGCAAGGATTGCTGGAGCTTGCGCAATAGCACCTGCTGTTCGTCGGCTGATTGCGGTTGTTCGACGATCGGTAGCAGATTGAGGGCGATTTGCGCGTTCAGCGCCATGTTCAGGCTGACCTGCGAGGCGAGGTCTGCGGTGTAATCGATGGTGTACTGGCGCTGGTTTTTCTGGGTTTCGCGCAGTTGATCGAGCAGTTGCCAGAACAGCAACGCGAGCAATAAAAGCACGAGCGTCGCCAGCGCACCCTTTAATGTACCGCGCAGGGACGAGCCGGGCGCCGGTGGGGTGCTGCTCACAGAAGCTGGCGGAGTGACATTGGACAAGCTGTGATCCTGCGATTTGGCTGGACTGGCGCGACGTGCACTATAAGCCGGACGCCCAAAGGGCGGCTAGCATGCCTTGAGTCGTGGCGAAGTGCCAGCCCCGCGCGGCTGGACTGCCACTGGTCAATCAGGTAGCTTTGCCGGTTACGCGGGAGCGTTCCAGCTCCTAGACTCAGACTTTTTCAGCGCGCACGCATTGATAACCATCAAGTGAACGACGCGCATGGTCTGGCCGGGCTTCGCCTGCGCTGCAATCATTCATCTGTCACTGACCCAAGGTTCTCCATGGCTCAATACGTCTTCACCATGCATCGGCTGGGCAAAGTTGTTCCGCCGAAGCGGGAAATTCTCAAAAACATTTCGCTGTCGTTCTTCCCCGGCGCCAAGATCGGTGTACTCGGCCTCAACGGTTCGGGTAAGTCCACGCTGCTGAAAATCATGGCTGGCGTCGACACCGAGTTCGAGGGCGAAGCCCGTCCGATGCCGGACCTGAACATCGGCTATCTGCCGCAAGAGCCACAACTTGATCCAACCAAGACCGTGCGTGAAGTGGTCGAGGAAGCGGTCAGCGTGATCAAGGATGCGCAAGCGCGTCTGGACGAGGTCTACGCCGCTTACGCCGATCCGGATGCCGACTTCGACAAGCTGGCTGCCGAGCAAGCCAAACTCGAAGCGATCCTGCAGGCCAGCGATGGTCACAACCTTGAGCGTCAACTGGAAGTCGCCGCCGATGCGCTGCGTCTGCCGGCCTGGGACGCCAAAGTAGAACACCTGTCCGGTGGTGAAAAGCGTCGTGTGGCCCTGTGCCGTCTGCTGCTGTCCGCGCCGGACATGCTGCTGCTCGACGAACCGACCAACCACTTGGACGCCGACTCGGTGGCGTGGCTGGAGCACTTCCTCCACGACTTCCCGGGCACTGTGGTAGCGATCACGCACGACCGTTACTTCCTCGATAACGTCGCTGGCTGGATTCTCGAACTCGACCGCGGCGCGGGCATTCCGTACGAAGGCAACTATTCGGGTTGGCTCGAAGCCAAGTCCGATCGTCTGGCCGCCGAATCCAAGCAGCAGTCGGCTCACGAAAAAGCCATGAAAGAAGAACTGGAGTGGGTGCGCAAAGGCGCGAAAGCCCGCCAGTCGAAATCCAAGGCACGTCTGCAACGCTTCGAAGAAATGCAATCGCAGGAATTCCAGAAGCGCAGCGAAACCAACGAGATCTACATCCCGGCCGGTCCGCGCCTGGGCGACAAGGTCATCGAATTCAAGAACGTCACCAAGGGCTACGGCGATCGCGTGCTGATCGACAACCTGTCGTTCTCGATGCCGAAAGGCGCCATTGTCGGCGTGATCGGCGGTAACGGTGCCGGTAAGTCGACCCTGTTCCGCATGCTGATGGGCAAGGAACAACCGGATTCGGGCAGCATCGAAGTCGGTGAAACCGTGCAACTGGCCTGCGTTGACCAGAGCCGTGATGACCTGGATGGCAGCAAGACTGTATTCCAGCAAATCTCCGACGGTTCCGACCAGATCCGCATCGGCAACTACGAGATCCCGTCGCGTACCTACGTCGGTCGTTTCAACTTCAAGGGCGGCGATCAGCAGAAGTTCGTCAAGGATCTGTCCGGTGGTGAGCGCGGTCGTCTGCACCTGGCGCTGACCCTGAAGGAGGGCGGCAACGTCCTGCTGCTCGACGAACCGTCCAACGACCTCGACGTGGAAACCCTGCGTTCGCTGGAAGAAGCCCTGCTGGACTTCCCGGGCGCTGCCATTGTGATCTCTCACGATCGCTGGTTCCTGGACCGTGTGGCGACGCACATCCTGGCGTACGAAGACGACTCGCAAGCGATCTTCTTCGAAGGTAACTACACCGAGTACGAAGCCGATCGCAAAAAGCGTCTCGGCGAAGCGGCTGCCCAGCCACACCGCGTGCGTCACAAGAAACTGGCCTGATATCGGGTTGGTTGCATAAAAGAACGGAGCCTTCGGGCTCCGTTTTTTTTGCCTGGTTTTTTTCAGCGGGATCGAGGTGTGGCCATCGCGAGCAGGCTCACTCCTACATTTGAAATGCGTTCCCCTGTAGGAGTGAGCCTGCTCGCGATAGCTGTATAACTGGTGGTGCATTTCTTGAACCCAGACTCCCCATTCAGGTGCAAAACAAGCTCAAAAAACCGCCTTATTTATATCCTGTGCACCATTTAATTTCATAACTGCGACATTTTGCTCTGTTCCTGTGCGTATTTCGTTTGTTACAGTCCGGCCCAATCTCCTCCAACGACAATAAATTTGCCGAGACTTTTCCCATGATCGAATCCGTCGAATCCTTCCTCGCTCGCCTGAAAAAACGCGACCCGGATCAACCCGAATTCCACCAGGCCGTCGAAGAAGTCCTGCGCAGTTTGTGGCCGTTTCTCGAAGCCAATCCGCATTACCTGACCTCGGGGATTCTGGAGCGCATCTGCGAGCCGGAGCGCGCGGTGATTTTTCGCGTGTCGTGGGTCGACGATCAGGGCAAGGTCCAGGTCAATCGCGGTTTCCGCATCCAGATGAACAGTGCGATCGGCCCGTACAAGGGTGGCCTGCGTTTCCATCCGTCGGTGAACATGGGCGTGCTGAAATTCCTCGCCTTCGAACAGACCTTCAAAAACTCCCTGACCTCGCTGCCCATGGGCGGCGGCAAGGGCGGCTCGGACTTCGATCCGAAGGGTAAGAGCGACGGCGAAGTCATGCGTTTCTGCCAAGCGTTCATGAGCGAGTTGTACCGCCACATCGGCGCCGACGTTGACGTGCCGGCCGGTGACATCGGTGTCGGTGCGCGCGAGATCGGTTTCCTGTTTGGCCAGTACAAGCGCCTGAGCAACCAGTTCACCAGTGTGCTGACCGGCAAAGGCATGACCTACGGCGGCAGCCTGATTCGTCCGGAAGCCACCGGTTTCGGCTGCGTCTACTTTGCCGAAGAAATGCTCAAACGCCGCGAGCAGACCGTCGAAGGCAAACGTGTGGCGATTTCCGGTTCCGGCAACGTCGCGCAATACGCGGCGCGCAAGGTGATGGATCTGGGCGGCAAAGTGATTTCCCTGTCCGACTCAGAAGGCACGCTGTATTGCGAGGCTGGGCTGAGCGAAGAGCAGTGGCTGGCGCTGCTGGAGCTGAAAAACGTCAAGCGCGGACGCATCAGTGAACTGGCGGCAGCGTTCGGTCTGGAATTCCGCGCGGGTCAGCTGCCGTGGTCGTTGCCGTGCGACATCGCGCTGCCGTGCGCTACGCAGAACGAACTCGACGCCGAAGCCGCGCGCACACTGCTGCGCAATGGCTGCGTGTGCGTAGCTGAGGGCGCGAACATGCCGACCACGCTGGAGGCTGTGGATATCTTTATCGAGGCCGGCATTCTCTTCGCTCCGGGCAAGGCATCCAACGCCGGCGGTGTGGCGGTGAGTGGCCTGGAGATGTCACAGAACGCCATGCGCTTGCTGTGGACGGCAGGTGAGGTGGACAGCAAGCTGCACGCGATCATGCAGTCGATCCACCACGCTTGTGTGCACTACGGCGAAGAGAACGGACGGATCAACTACGTCAAAGGCGCGAACATCGCCGGCTTCGTCAAAGTCGCCGACGCAATGCTCGCACAGGGTGTGGTTTAAGCCGGTTCGATGCGGATCACTTCAATCACTTGATCGCCGGCGGGGCGCTGCCACAGCACCTCGTCATTGAGCCGCGCACCCAGCAGCGCGCGGCCCAGCGGTGAGCCCCAATTGATCAGGCCTTTGCTCGCATCGGCCTGATCTTCGCCGACCAGTTGCACCCGCCGTTCGGTGTCGTGTTCGTCGGCGTAGGTCACCCAACTGCCGATCTGCACTTTGTCGGTGGAGGTCGCGGCAACCGCGACTTGTGCGCTGCTCAGGCGCTGATTGAAATAACGCAAATCACGTTGCAGATCCGCCAGCCGTTGCTTGTCGGCCTGCTCACCTCTGGCTGATTGTTCGGCATGCAGGGTTTGCAGTTCGGCGACTTTTTCCTGCAACTGCGCCAGCCCTTGCGCGGTGACGTAATTGGGCTGCTCGCTGACCTGCCGTTCGACCGGCTGATCGGCTTGCGCGGCGGCGTTGTCTTCGTTGACGAATGCGCGACTCATGGTGTTCTCCTCGTATGAGGTTTGGGCCATGCTCGCAGGCATTTGGTTTCACTGGATGTCTGGAAACGACCTATTGCGAGCGATAGGCCCGCCCGGCGTCCTGATCTTTCTGTTGCTGCCAGGCGCGCTCGCGTTCGTCCCAATGTTCATTGCGATACTGTTCGCGGTCCTTGTTTTCCAACATTGCCTGACACTGGCGGAAGCCGTCGGTCCAGCCTTCGGCGTATTGCTTGTCCTTGAGATAGCGCGGCACATTCTTGCGAAACTCGCCGCTGATCGAACCCGCCGCCTGACGACCGCTGACACAACCGTCATCGAAGCCGTCGGCGAAGGCCGGTGGATAACCCTTGGCGATCAAATCTTCATGGGTGGTCTGGCAACCGCCCAGTAACAGCACAACACCCAGCAAACCCGCACACCGCCACATCGCACTCTCCCGCGCCGGTTCTCGGCTTATGGGAAAGTCTAGAAGCTGATTCGTCGAGCGTTGGTGAAAGGCATGTGAGTAATTCGTTGAGCACCACAAATCCCCTGTAGGAGTGAGCCTGCTCGCGATAGCGGTGTATCAGTCACCGCACCAGTGACTGATGAATTGCTATCGCGAGCAGGCTCACTCCTACAGGGGGATGTGTTCGGGATCAGTAGTGATACCACTTCACTTCAAGCATGACCTCGGTTTCCGGGGTGGCGAGATGGCTGAACTCACGCTGCGCACTCAGGCGCAAACCAAGGTTGCGCGACAACTCCCACTGCTGATTCAGGCTGAGGCTGCGGCGTACTTCGCCATTGAAGAAGTAATCGCCTTTAGCCTCCAGACTGAGATTGCCCAACGGGTTTTTCCACAACACGCCGGTATTGAAACCGCCGGCTGGCGAGACGAACTCGGCGAAATCATTGTTGTGTTCAACGCGCACGGTGCCGAGGGCAAAACCCAGCACATCATCCCCCAGCGCCCACGTCCCGCCGCCGCCACCATTGACGTGGCTGACCAGCGTCTCGTCATCGTGCTTGCCCGGTACGCGCTCAAGACCGCCAGTGACTTGCCACGACAGCGGCTGCAATAGCTCATTACGCGGTGTCAGCGAACGAATGGTCGCCAGATCCAGTTGCTGAAACTGCCATTGATTGCCCTCGTACTGACGCAGTTTCATCTGCAGGATCTCGATCTGCGCGCCGAGCGGGAAGCTCTCGGCGTTGTCGTTGAGATCGTGATAGGCCATGCGCAAGCCGTACTCACCGAATGCGCGATCACCACGGGTGCCGAGACCGGCCTGCCAGGTGCGCGATTCGTGGCCGTCTTCGGGCAAGCCTGGTTGTGGTATTTCCAGTTCGGGTGCGGGGTTTTTGTTGATCGCTCGCAGCAGTTCAAAGCTGCGCTGTGCCCGTTGTGGATCGCGTTCCTGACCGTTGGCGCGGTAGCGCTCCAGACGATACGCCGCGTCGATGATCAACGCTTGACGATCGCGGGGTAGGGCTTTGAACGCCGGATTCTGCAACTGCTGTTGATCGGCGCTGACGTTCAGCACCCATTGCTGTTCGTCACTGTTCAAAGGCTCGGCACGGCTGAGCAATTCGCGCTCGCGTGACGGGCGGTATTCGATACTTTCCACCAGCCCGGCTTCCTTCACCGCTTTGACGGTGTCGGTGGGAATCGCGGTCAACGGGAATTGTTCAGTCAGGCGCAGGCTCGGGCGTGCCACCTGCAGCAACTCAAGCAGACGATACGAGCAGTTTTCGTCGAAGAAGAAGTAGTCGAACTGGATCTGCTTCAACTCCCACACATGCTCGACCATGCGCGCGGTTTCTTCTTGCGTCAGGTTGAGCCGGTATTCCCACAGGTCGCGGTTTTCCAGGCTGCGGTATTCGGAGAGCTTTTCCTGGTACGGCACCAGCGCGAACAGTCCCGGATAACCGCCCATCAAACCTTTCCAGGCGTACAGGATGCTGTTGTCCGAGCCTTCGATGTAGGCGCCGAAGTTGATCGCGTAACTGAGCAGCGAGGTCTTGTCGGCCTGCACATCGGCCTGATCGATGCGCAGCAGGGTGTGGCCGAACATCGATGACGGACTGTTCAAATAAGCCGCCGGGAAGATCATCACCGGGCTGTGCGGCGAGACGTCCTTGAACCACTTCTTGTATTCGGCGCATGCCGGCGCTGGCAGATCGCTGAGATTGAGCTGCGCTTTCAGCCAGCGAGTGCGCGCCGGATAAACGCATTGCGCATGTTGCTCGCCAAGGCTCGCCGGGGCGTACAGCGCTTGCACGGTGGCTTCCAGCTCATGATCGGGATGTTCGTTGCCATCGGGCGCGAGAAAGAATTTCTTGTCACTGACATAGCTGCGCCAGCCGCCAAGCTTGGCGGTTTCGTAGTGACCGAGGGAAATCCAGAAGCGGTCGTTGGCCAGTTGCTGCAAACGTTGAGGGTCGATGTGGGGCGCGGCGGACAGCGGGGCGCAGACACAGAGCGCCAGCCAGGCAAGGCGTTTGAGCATAGTCGGCAACTTGAACAGGAAAGAAATAAAGACCCAAGGAGGGCGGGCCGAAAAAACAAAACCCGCTTCCCGAAGGAAGCGGGTAGGGTCGAGCTTAAGCTTGAGTCGCGTACTTGGCCAGACGAGGATCCGATTTCAGTACGGCCAGGGTGTTGGTATGCACGTCTTCAGCGGTCACGTCAGCCTTGCTGAAGATCTGCTGGAAGTGCTCGTGAGTCACAGCAGCGAAGTGCGCACGGTCTTCCGGTGCCACGCCCAGTACCACGGCATAAGTCGTCAGCGCTTCGCCGTTGCCTTTGGCCATGTCTTCGGACAGCTCGTTCATCATGCCATTCATGGCAAACCAGGATTTGCCGCCGTAGGTCAGCGATGCGTTGGTCGAGCAACCGTTGGTGCCGGACGTCATCCCGAAGGTGGCGTTACCGGAAGTACCGTTGGTGGTGGAAGCGAGGAAGTGCGCCGGGGTGCCACGCTGACCTTCGAACAGCATGTTGCCCCAACCGCAATCCGGGCCGCCTGGAGCTTGCGCCATTGCGTTGATGGATACAGCGGTGAAGAGAGTACCGAGAAGAATCCGTTTCATAGCTTTTTTCTCTTTATGTGCATACCAATGGACAGGGTTCTGGCCGGCTCTAAACGTAAGCTGCCTGCGCGACGATCATGCTGCGTTGAAAACAGGCTCGGAATGCTCATGTAGGTCCCTACACTCCGCTTCCTCGCCTGTTTTCGCCTTGCCTGATCGCCGCTCGGCGAGCTTACGTTCAGAGCCAAACGAAGCCAGTGGGCCGGTATTAGTTCCAGCCGCGCAGTTTGGAGTTTAGGCATGTTCCTGCGGTTCCGTGATTTTTTACAAAAGATTCGCTAATGACCCCGGTTTCAGGGGGGCTGCTGTGCAGAGGTGCGGTTGTCTATGCTTTGTCGTATGGCGCGCCTTGCCAGTGGGGCACGGGCGGCGCCAGAATGCCGCTATCTGCCCCGCCTGATTGTTAAGGAAGCCCGATGCCTGATCCTGTTGCTGCCAGCTTGCGTCTCGCGCCCGAAGCGCTGACCCGTCCGTTTTCCGCTGAACAGTTCAGCTTCACTACCACCAATGATCTGGAGCCCTTTCGCGGTGTGCTCGGCCAGGAACGCGCGGTCGAAGCCTTGCAGTTCGGTGTGGCCATGCCACGCCCCGGTTACAACGTTTTCGTCATGGGCGAGCCCGGCACTGGCCGTTTCTCGTTCGTCAAACGCTACCTGAAGGCCGAAGGCAAACGCCTGCAGACCCCGGCGGACTGGGTCTACGTCAATAACTTCGATGAACCGCGCGAACCGCGCGCCCTGGAACTGCCTTCGGGCACTGCCGGTGCATTCATCGGTGATATCAACGGTTTGATCGACAACCTGCTGGCGACATTTCCAGCGGTGTTCGAGCATCCGTCCTATCAGCAAAAGAAAAGCGCCATCGACCGTGCATTCAACCAGCGCTACGACAAAGCCCTCGACATCATCGAGCGCCTGGCCTTGGAAAAAGACGTTGCCCTGTATCGCGACAGCAGCAACATCGCCTTCACGCCGATGCTCGATGGCAAAGCGCTGGACGAAGCCGAATTCGCCCAGTTGCCGGAAGCCGATCGCGAGCGTTTTCACGATGACATTTCCGGCCTCGAAGAGCGCCTGAACGAAGAACTCGCCAGCCTGCCGCAGTGGAAGCGTGAGTCGAACAATCAACTGCGCTCGCTCAACGAAGAAACCATCACCCTGGCCTTGCAGCCGCTACTGTCGCCGTTGTCGGAGAAGTACGCCGAGAACGCTGCGGTCTGCGGTTACCTGCAAGCGATGCAGGTGTACCTGCTGAAAACCGTGGTCGAGCAACTGGTCGACGACAGCAAGACTGACGCCGTCGCACGCAAACTGCTGGAGGAGCAATACGCGCCAAGCCTGGTAGTCGGTCACCCAGTGAGCGGCGGTGCACCCGTAGTGTTCGAACCGCACCCGACTTACGAAAACCTCTTCGGTCGCATCGAATACACCACCGATCAGGGCGCGCTTTACACCACCTATCGTCAGCTGCGTCCGGGTGCCTTGCACCGCGCCAATGGCGGTTTCCTGATTCTTGAAGCAGAAAAAATGCTCAGCGAGCCGTTCGTATGGGACGCGCTGAAACGCGCCCTGCAATCGCGCAAACTGAAAATGGAATCACCGCTGGGCGAGATGGGCCGTTTCGCCACCGTGACGCTCAACCCGCAGCACATTCCGTTGCAGGTCAAAGTCATCATCATCGGTGCGCGGTCGCTGTACTACACGCTGCAAGATCTCGATCCGGACTTCCAGGAGATGTTCCGTGTTCTGGTCGACTTCGACGAAGACATTCCGATGGTCGACGAGAGCCTGGAGCAATTCGCCCAGTTGTTGAAAACCCGTACTTCGGAAGAAGGCATGGCGCCGCTGACCGCTGATGCGGTAGCGCGTCTGGCAACCTACAGCGCACGTTTGGCCGAGCACCAAGGGCGTTTGTCGGCGCGCATTGGTGATCTGTTCCAACTGGTCAGCGAAGCGGATTTCATCCGTCACCTGGCCGGCGATGAAATGACCGATGCCGGGCATATCGAACGTGCCTTGAAAGCCAAGGCCACGCGCACCGGTCGTGTGTCGGCGCGGATTCTCGACGACATGCTTGCCGGGATCATCCTGATCGACACCGATGGCGCCGCTGTCGGCAAGTGCAACGGTCTGACCGTGCTAGAAGTCGGCGACTCGGCGTTTGGTGTGCCGGCGCGGATTTCCGCCACGGTGTATCCGGGCGGCAGCGGCATTGTCGACATTGAGCGTGAGGTCAACCTCGGCCAGCCGATTCACTCCAAAGGTGTGATGATCCTTACCGGGTATCTGGGCAGCCGTTATGCCCAGGAATTCCCGCTGGCGATTTCCGCGAGCATCGCGCTGGAGCAGTCGTACGGTTACGTCGACGGCGACAGTGCGTCGCTGGGTGAGGCCTGTACGCTGATTTCGGCGCTGTCGAAAACGCCATTGAAACAGTGCTTTGCGATCACCGGCTCGATCAACCAGTTCGGTGAAGTACAGGCAGTGGGCGGGGTTAACGAGAAAATCGAAGGCTTCTTCCGTCTCTGCGAAGCACGCGGGCTGACCGGCGAGCAGGGCGCGATCATTCCGCAGGCCAACGTCGCCACGCTGATGCTCGATGAGAAAGTCCTGGCGGCGGTGCGTGCCGGGCAGTTCCACGTGTACGCGGTGCGTCAGGCCGACGAGGCGTTGAGTCTGTTGGTGGGCGAACCGGCCGGTGAACCGAATGCCGACGGCGAATTCCCCGAAGGCAGCATCAATGCACGGGTGGTGGAGCGCTTGCGTGATATCGCCGAGATGATCAGCGAAGAAGACCTCAAGGAAGCCGAGAAAGAGTTGGCCCAAGAAGCGCTGGCCGAAGCCAAACCGGCCTGAACCTAAACGCGGTCAAACTGTAGGAGTGAGCCTGCTCGCGATAGCGGAGTGTCAGTCGGCGAATAAGTTGCCTGGCACACCGTTATCGCGAGCAGGCTCACTCCTACATTGGTCTTTGTGGTGATCTTCGGGAAAATCGCCACAACTCTGACGCCAATATTCACACAATGACCATTCGGCGCCTTCTGGTCTCATTCGGCTTGCGCAGCGGACTTTTCTTCTATTCTCAGCTCAAGGATATCGACAGTATCACTGGATCGAGCCAGTCCTCCCGTGAGGGCTGAATACCGGCTTCACCGAGGGTCGCCGCCATGTCGCGCAACCTCTGCCTTACCCGTCAATGCCTGGGTCTTGTGACCCGTATCGAATGCGCCATCAAGCCGTTGGCCGGCGATAACGGCATGTGGACGCTGCTCTTCGCCGCCGGCATGGCCGGTGAACAACCTTCCGCCATCAAGGCCCAAGGCCCGTTTCATGGACCGGTCGCCGCCGAATCGATACTCGACACCATTGTCGAAAGCCTGACCCTGCATGGCTACGAACTGGCCGACGATCCGCAGATCTGGAGTTTGCACCTGCAAGCTCAACTGCGGCAGATCAACGGTGGCCGTGGCCGCGCCCTGTAGGCGCTGCCGCAGGATGCGATCTTTTGATCTTGCTCTTCAATGGGCAGTCTCAGGCACCTGCGCCTTGTCGAGCTTGACCTCAAAGCCGTATTGCACAGTGGCGAGGTCGGTGCGCTGGTAGGTTTCTACGTGAGTCGGGCGGCCATAAAAATAGTGCACGCCGAACAGCGCCGGGCCTTCTGCGCTCGCATCGTGGCTGACAGCAAGAATCTGCTTGAGGTAGTTGCCGCTGTCGTCTTTGACGAAGAAACGCCATTCGTTGGGCGGAAACAATTTCAGGTCCACCACCAGCAGGTTGTTCTTGATCTCCAGACCTTTGGGCAAGGACTTGGCGTCGTATGCCTGCTTGGCCACAGTCGCGAGAAACAGCGGCATTGAGCCGACGGCGATCGCCGGGGTTTCCGGGAACAGGTTCAGGTCGTAAGTGATCGTCGCGCGCAGCGGATCGACCTGGTAAGCCTCGGGCGGCAGTTCGATCGGCTCATCAAGCTTGCCACTGCGCTTTTCAGTGAAGAACGTGACAGGACTGACCCCCGGGCTGAAGTCATCGCCGAGCAATTCATCGTTGAACGTACGGCGATGGGAAAACTCGATGCGCGCAGCGCTCGGTTCTTCCACGGATTGATGGACGCGGATGCCAGCCTTCAATTGGTCCTCGGTCAGGCTCGCGCCTTTGAGCCAGTTGGCTGCCAGATCGTCGTAGACCGTCACTGGCAGGTCCAGCGGCTGGATAGCCTTCTGCGTCGTGTGTTGACTGAACGTGCGAATCGGCAGATCCAGCGATTTGCGCGTCACCGTCGCCGAGGAGAAGTCGAGCACGCTGACTTCCAGAGTGTCGATCGGGCCATTGAAATAGACCTTGTTATAGCGACGCGGGTGCTTGTCCTCGAATGCCTGCTGCTCTTCGGTGAGTTGCTTTTCCAGCGCATCGCTCCAGCCCTTCTGCTGTTGCAGGTAGGCCAGTTGTTTTTCATAGAAGGCCACTTGCTCCGGACTCTCGTTGATCGAGCCGGCGCGTATCAGGTATTGCCCGGTCTTGTCGCGGGCTTGGACGATCAGCGGATTGAGCTGCGTCTCTGCGACTTCCGCAGCCAATGGCAGGCTGTTGCTGAATTCGACTTCGGCGTAGTTGTTTTCGAGCTTCAGCAGTTTGACGCTGAGGTTGTCATTGCTGCGGGTCTGGCCGACGTCTTTTGGCGTCAGGTCGAAGCTGTACAAGCGGCGCGGTGCGATGACTTCGATCTGGCCTTGCAGGCTGACCGGTTGCGGCAGGGACTTCTTGTCCACGTCCAGTCCGTCAATGAACGGGTAGGTCACGGTCAGGTCATCGGGGTTGGTGACGTTGGAGCTGGAGGGGCTGAGCTGAATGCCCGGATCGGTTTCTGACCATTCCGGCTGATAGGCGATCACGCGTTTGTTGCTCAACGTCACCGACTGCCATTCCACACCGTGTGGAAACAAGAAACCGCCGGGAATGTTCAGGTTGAACGGGAACACCGGTTGCAGATCGGTGAGGTAATCGGAGCTGGCATCCTTGTGCAGCACGAACAGGCCGTTGATAAACGTATCGACCAGCGTCTGCGGGGCAGGGTAGTGCTTGAGCACGGCGAGCGCGTCTTCACCGTATTCGGTGCGCGGCGGATTGTCGTTGAGCTTGAGTTGCGCGCGTTCGAGCAGCAGCAGTGAGCCGCCGAGTTCGGTGATGGCGTCCTTGAGTTTGGTGTCGGTGATGGCGTCCAGTGACTGTTCGAACTTTGCCGTTTTTTCTTCAAGGCTGGTGGTGTGTTTTTCGTCGCCGGGCGAGCAACCGCTGATCAACAGAGCAAGGCAAATTCCGGCCGTCGTTATCGGTAATCGCACATCCATTTCCACACGTCCTGTCTGCAGTCACTGGGCTGTCAATGGTTTCGACACTAGCAGAAAAAAATCATCCGCACGCGCAGGTGGCGGATTTTCGGGCAGTTTCTGGCTGTCACAGGGGGCTGGTATACTCGCCGCCATTTCCACCCCCTTGTGTGAGATTCAATGGAACGCTTTATCGAAAATGCAATGTACGCCTCGCGCTGGCTGCTGGCGCCAATCTATATCGGGCTTTCGCTCGGGTTGCTGGCGCTGGCACTGAAATTTTTCCAGGAAGTGTTCCACATCCTGCCCAACGTTTTTTCGATGGCCGAGTCGGAACTGATTCTGGTGCTGCTGTCGTTGATCGACATGGCACTGGTCGGCGGTCTGCTGGTGATGGTGATGATTTCCGGCTACGAGAACTTCGTCTCTGAACTGAACATCGACGAAGGCAAGGAAAAGCTCAGCTGGCTCGGCACCATGGACTCTTCGTCGTTGAAGATGAAAGTGGCGGCTTCGATCGTGGCGATTTCCTCGATTCACTTGCTGCGCATCTTCATGGACGCCAAGAACGTCGATCCCGAGCACTTGATGTGGTACGTGATCATCCACATGACCTTCGTCGTTTCGGCGTTCGCCATGGGTTACCTGGACAAAGTCACCAAGCACTGATCAACCGTTGATCGCTGCAAAAACACCGCCCGTCTGTTGCGAAACAGACGGGCGGTGTCGTTTGTGGCTTGTGCTTTGTTGCGCGCGAGCATATCCCTGTAGAGATCCTGATTCGCCACTGTGTGAGGTGCTTTCATGAACCTGCAAGAGCTGAACGCGTTTGCCATCGCCAGGAAGGTCGATGAGTTGAACCTGATCTCCATGGAAGGCGGGATTTATCTGCTCGAAGCACGCATGCATGGCGCGGCGTATCCGTTGAGTGATCTCAAAGGCAACATGCTGACACTGCGTTCGGTGGAGCATGCGCGGGATCTGCTGCATGCGTTTCCGGTGCTGCCCTTCAATCTTGTACACACCTCGGTGCATGACGAAATGTGCGGCCTGGCCGGTAGTATCGATGAAAGCCTGAAGGTGCCGCTCGCCTGGCGTTCAGCCCTGTAGGCCTTGCGCCCCATCGCCGGGCATCTGTGCTAGTCTGCTCGCCCTTTTGGTTCCGGGCGCGCCGGGACGCGCTGTGCTCGCACGGCAAGTCTTGTGGCCGTCCGCACAGCGGAGCAGTGTCATGTCCGAAGTAAATCTGTCCACCGACGAAACCCGCGTCAGCTACGGCATCGGCCGTCAGCTGGGTGACCAGCTGCGCGACAACCCGCCACCGGGCGTTAGCCTGGACGCCATCCTGGCCGGTCTGACCGACGCTTTCGCCGGCAAGGAAAGCCGTGTTGGCCAGGAAGAAATGTCCGCCAGCTTCAAGGTTATCCGCGAAATCATGCAAGCCGAAGCCGCTGCCAAAGCTGAAGCCGCTGCTGGCGAAGGCCTGGCCTTCCTGGCTGAAAACGCCAAGCGTGACGGCATCACTACCCTGGCTTCCGGCCTGCAATTCGAAGTGCTGACTCAGGGCGAAGGCGCCAAGCCGACCCGTGAAGATCAAGTACGTACTCACTACCACGGCACCCTGATCGACGGCACTGTGTTCGACAGCTCCTACGAGCGCGGCCAGCCTGCAGAATTCCCGGTTGGCGGCGTGATCGCTGGCTGGACCGAAGCCCTGCAACTGATGAATGCCGGCAGCAAATGGCGTCTGTACGTGCCGAGCGAACTGGCTTACGGCGCTCAAGGCGTTGGCAGCATCCCGCCGCACAGCGTTCTGGTATTCGACGTCGAGCTGCTGGACGTTCTGTAAGACCGGGCCTGCCTTGATGGCGGGCTAATGTAGGAGTGAGCCTGCTCCGGGCGGCGATCCGACGATGGCGTCCGTTCAGTCAGCAAATCTGTTGCCTGATACAACGATTTCGCGAGCAGGCTCACTCCTACAGTTTTTACCGCGTTTCATAGTTCTATCTTGTGATGCAGTTCACTGGTCGGGCGCAAGGCCCGGGCATAGCAGAACAGGAACAGATTGCGCACCAGCTCCTTGAGCACCAACGGCTCGCTGGAATTGAGACTGCTGACGTCCAGATCCCCTTGATCCTGCAGTTCATGCAAGGCTTCTTCTTCAAGCACCGCACAGACTTCACCGGTCTCCCGATGGAGGATTCTGAGGTAAGGGTGTGGGCGATCCAGCCACGCGTCGATCAAATAAGTCATGGTTCTCATCTCCTTGAAGGGTTTCAATGAGAATAATTCTTATTCGTCAAATAGCAAGCGTCTATTGGCGGATTCTGAAATTTTCCGGGTAAAGATTGCGTAAGGTCAAAACGGCTGGCGTTTGGCTATTGCGCGGTTTTGCTGGGGGGGAGCGGGGAGGGCGAAGCTCCATCCCACGCTTGGCGCGGGATGGATGACAACGGAATCAGACCTTTCTGACGAACTCGGATTTGAGTTTCATCGGGCCGATACCGTCGATCTTGCAGTCGATGTCGTGGTCGCCATCGCACAGACGGATGTTCTTGACCTTGGTGCCGACCTTGACCACCAGCGAAGTGCCCTTGACCTTCAGATCCTTGATCACGGTGATGGTGTCGCCGTCCTGCAGGACGTTGCCGACCGAGTCTTTCTTCACGGCATCATCAGACGCCACTTCGGCTTCGCCGCTGGCGGACCACTCGTGGGCGCACTCCGGGCACACCAGCTGGGTACCGTCTTCGTAGGTGTATTCGGAATTGCATTTCGGGCAGGGTGGCAACGTGCTCACTAAGGCTCCTTGGGTGTGGATCGCTAAAAGTCGCACATTGTATAGGGTTTTAGTTTTTCAGGCAGTCAAATGCAAAAGATCGCAGCATCGACAACCCCTGTAGGAGCTGCCGAAGGCTGCGATCTCTTGATTTTGCTTCAGCGGTATCAGTGCGTACGGGCGACCGCAAACTCGCTCAGTTCAACCAGCGCATCGCGGTATTCGCTGGCTGGCAGTGCATCGAGGCACTTGATCGCGCGGGCCACGTAATCACGGGCCAGTTGCGCGGTGTATTCCAGCGAACCAGAAGCTTCCACAGCAATGCGGATGCTTTCCAGATCTTCGATCCCGCCTTTCTGGATCGCCTGACGCACCAGTGCAGCCTGTTCCGGCGTGCCTTCGCGCATGGTGTAGATCAGCGGCAGCGTCGGTTTGCCTTCGGCCAGATCGTCACCGACGTTCTTGCCCAGGGTCTCGGCGTCGCCCTTGTAGTCGAGCAGGTCGTCGACCAGTTGGAACGCCACACCGAGGTGGTCGCCGAAGGTGCGCAAGGCTTCGCTCTGCTCAGCGGTAGCACCGGCCAATGCAGCGGCGCTGTGGGTCGAAGCTTCGAAGAGCATCGCGGTCTTGCCGCGGATGACTTCCATATAGGTTTCTTCGGTGGTGCTGGCGTCGCGCACCTTGGACAGTTGCAGTACTTCGCCTTCAGCGATGATGCGCGTGGCCTGGGACAGGATCTTCATCACCGGCATCGAGCCCAGTTCGACCATCATTTCAAACGAGCGCGAGTACAGGAAATCGCCGACCAGCACGCTCGGGGCGTTGCCCCACATGGCGTTGGCGGTCGAACGGCCACGGCGCATGCCGGACATGTCGACCACGTCGTCATGCAGCAGGGTGGCGGTGTGCAGGAATTCGATGGTGGCGGCCAGCAGGCGCATGTCGTCGCCTTCGCGACCCAGGGCCTTGCCACACAGCAACACTAATAAAGGACGCAGACGTTTGCCGCCGGCCGAGGTAATGTAATCGCCGATTTTCGATACCAGCGGTACTCGGGAAGTCAGCTGCTTCTTGATGATGCCGTCGACGGCGCTAAAATCGTCCGCCACCGCGCGGTAGAAAGCTTGGGGTTGCATCAGCGAGAGTCGCTCCAGAAGGGTTGCGCGGCATGCTAGGACCCCCATCCAGACCTGTCAAGGCGCGATAGACGGCTACTTGCAAGCCTGCGGCACCTTGCGTACAATCGCGCACCCTGAACTTCCTGGGCAGCACCTGCCTTACGCAATTGCAACGGGCCTTCCAGCCTTATGCAGCCATGCCAGCCAATACCTCTTCTTATAAAGAGCTGGGTGAGCAGGATTATCGGAGAAATACCATGTCTTATGCAGTAATCGTTACTGGCGGCAAGCAGTACAAAGTCGCCCCGGGTGAATACCTGAAGATCGAAAAACTGGAAATCGCTACCGGCGAATCCGTTACCTTTGATCGCGTTCTGTTGGTTGCCAATGGCGACGACGTGAATATCGGCGCTCCAGTTGTTGCTGGCGCTACCGTTGTGGCTGAAGTGATCTCCCAAGGTCGTCACGATAAAGTCCGCATCATCAAGTTCCGTCGCCGTAAGCACCACATGAAGCGTATGGGCCACCGCCAGTGGTACACCGAGATCAAAATCACCGGTATTCAGGCTTAATTTCAGCCTAATTCCTCACTAGGAGAATTGACTCATGGCACACAAAAAAGCTGGTGGTAGTACCCGTAACGGTCGCGACTCAGAAGCCAAACGCCTTGGCGTTAAGATGTATGGCGGCCAGAAAATCATTCCGGGCAACATCATCGTGCGTCAGCGCGGCACCCAATTCCACGCTGGCTACGGCGTTGGCATGGGTAAGGATCACACCCTCTTCGCGAAAATCGAAGGCGTGATCAAGTTTGAAGTAAAAGGCGCGTTCAACCGCCGTTACGTGAGCGTTGTCGCAGCTTAATTGCGCGATCGCTGGAAAAGCCCTGTCTCGCGACGGGGCTTTTTCGTTTGTGGGGTGAGTCTCTTGCAAAACTGTTTGTATGGGCTGTCGGCGTGCGATGCAGGTCGTGTTTTGGGGTCGCTGCGCTCATTTTTGCAAGAGTCTTATGTCTTGATTGTTTTTCGGCTCGTCCGTACGGCGAGAGGCGTTGGTTATGAAGTTTGTTGATGAAGTATCGATTCGCGTAAAGGCTGGTGACGGCGGCAATGGCGCCATGAGTTTCCGTCGGGAAAAATTCATCGAAAACGGTGGCCCGAACGGCGGTGATGGTGGTGACGGCGGTTCCATCTACATGATGGCTGACGAAAACCTCAACACTCTGGTCGACTACCGTTACACCCGGCACTTCGATGCCGAGCGTGGCTCTAACGGCGGCAGCACCGACTGCACCGGTAAAAAAGGTGAAGACCTGATCCTGCGCGTGCCGGTCGGCACTACGGTGATCGACTCTGCTACTCAGGAAGTGATTGGTGACCTGACCAAGGCTGGCCAGAAACTGATGGTAGTGCAGGGTGGTTGGCACGGTCTGGGTAACACCCGTTTCAAATCCAGTACCAACCGTGCGCCGCGTCAGACCACGCCGGGTAAGCCGGGTGAGCAGCGCGACCTGAAACTGGAAATGAAAGTACTGGCTGACGTCGGTCTGCTGGGCTTGCCGAACGCCGGTAAAAGTACCTTTATCCGTTCCGTTTCTGCGGCCAAGCCGAAAGTCGCCGACTACCCGTTCACCACGCTGGTGCCAAACCTCGGTGTGGTCAGCGTCGATCGCTGGAAGAGCTTTGTCATTGCCGACATTCCGGGTCTGATCGAAGGCGCTTCCGACGGTGCTGGCCTGGGCATTCGCTTCCTCAAGCACTTGGCGCGTACGCGTCTGTTGCTGCACCTCGTCGATATGGCGCCGCTTGATGATTCCAGCGCGCCGGATGCCGCTGAAGTGATCGTCAACGAACTGATCAAGTTCAGTCCGTCCCTGGCCGAGCGTGATCGCTGGCTGGTGCTGAACAAGTGCGACCAGATCCTTGAAGAAGAGCACGATGAGCGCGTCAAGGAAATCGTTGATCGCCTGGAGTGGACTGGCCCGGTCTACGTGATCTCGGCGATCGCCAAGATCGGTACCGAGCGTCTGTGCCACGACATCATGCGTTACATGGAAGATCGCGCCGATCGCTTGGCCAATGACCCGGCTTACAAGGAAGAGCTGGCCGACCTCGATCAGCGCATCGAAGACGAAGCCCGTGCGCAGCTGCAGGCGCTGGATGACAAGCGTGCCCTGCGTCGCAGCGGCGTGAAGTCGGTCCATGACATCGGCGACGATGATTGGGACGAAGAAGATGTGGATGACGAAGACGGTCCGGAAATCATTTACGTGCGTGACTGATTCGTTGGGTAGGCGCTGCCGCAGGCTGCGATCTTTTGACCTTTAGAAGATCGCTGGTGTGTGCTGAGTCTTCATCTCAGGGCGGTGTTATCATCGCTGCAAGCCGTTTTTCTAAGGCGCCGCTCAATCGAGCGGCGTTTTAGTATCTGGAAATCGCAAGTCACAAATAACGTCATGGGCGGCGCTGGGTCGCGTTGCCCTCAAGCTAAGGTTGAAGATGATGCGGAGCAAGGTGACAGGTGCGCAGCGTTGGGTCGTGAAGATCGGCAGCGCTTTGCTGACAGCTGATGGCAAAGGGCTGGATCGCGCGGCAATGAGTGTCTGGGTGGAGCAGATGGTGGCCTTGCATGAGGCTGGCGTCGAGTTGGTGCTGGTGTCCTCCGGGGCGGTAGCGGCCGGCATGAGCCGTTTGGGCTGGACCGCACGACCCAGTGCGATGCATGAGCTCCAGGCGGCTGCGGCAATTGGTCAGATGGGCTTGGTGCAGGCGTGGGAATCGAGCTTCGCCGAGCATGGCCGGCACACTGCGCAGATTCTGCTGACGCATGACGATTTGTCCGACCGCAAGCGCTACCTCAACGCCCGCAGCACTTTGCGCGCATTGGTCGAGCTGAAAGTCATCCCGGTGATCAACGAAAACGACACCGTGGTCACCGACGAAATCCGTTTCGGCGACAACGACACGCTCGCGGCGCTGGTGGCCAACCTGGTCGAGGCGGATCTGCTGGTGATCCTGACCGACCGCGATGGCATGTTTGACGCCGATCCGCGCAACAATCCCGAGGCGCAGCTGATTTACGAAGCGCGCGCTGATGATCCGAGTCTCGATGCGGTAGCGGGCGGCACGGGTGGTGCGCTGGGGCGTGGCGGTATGCAGACCAAGTTGCGAGCGGCGCGACTGGCTGCGCGTTCCGGTGCGCACACCATCATTGTTGGTGGGCGTCTTGAGCGTGTGCTTGATCGCCTGAAGGCGGGTGAGCGTATCGGTACGTTGCTGTCGCCTGAGCGCGGCATGCTCGCGGCACGCAAGCAATGGCTGGCCGGGCATCTGCAGACTCGCGGCACGTTGGTGCTGGATGATGGTGCGGTGTCGGCGCTGTCACAGGGCAATAAAAGTTTGCTGCCGGTAGGTGTGAAGTTGGTGCAGGGCAGTTTCCGTCGCGGTGAAATGGTCGTCTGCGTGGCGCCCGATGGTCGTGAGATTGCCCGAGGCCTGGCTAACTACAGCGCGCTGGAAGCACAAAAAATTATCGGTCAGTCGTCGGATGCGATTGTCGGTTTGCTCGGTTACATGGCGGAGCCTGAACTGGTTCACCGTGACAACCTGATTCTGGTCTAAGGAAAATTCGATGCGTTTAGCGAAAGGATTGTTGGGCTTGCTGATGGCGATGCCATTGCTGGCCTCGGCCGAGGAAATCGGTCAGGTGTCGACGGTGTTCAAGTTTGTCGGTCCGAACGACCGCATTGTGGTCGAGGCTTTCGATGATCCGAAAGTTGAGGGGGTGACCTGCTACCTGTCGCGCGCCAAGACGGGCGGTGTGAAAGGTGGCCTGGGTCTGGCTGAAGATCGCGCAGAAGCGTCGATCGCTTGCCGTCAGGTCGGCCCGATCAAGTTCAAGGGTGATCTGAAGGATGGCGATGAGGTGTTCAAGGAGCGCACTTCGCTGGTATTCAAGACCATGCAGGTGGTGCGATTCCTGGACAAGAAGCGCAATACGCTGGTGTATCTGGTCTACAGCGATCGCTTGATCGAAGGCAGTCCGCAGAATGCCGTGACCGCGATCCCGATCCTGCCGTGGGTACCGATCCAGCAATAACGCCGCAAACCAACTGTAGGAGTGAGCCTGCTCGCGATAGCGGTGTGTCAGTCGATGCAATTATTGACTGTGACACTGCTATCGCGATCAGGCTCACTCCTACATTTTTTTGCGCTGGGATTTGTTAAATCACAGGCAATAAAAAACCGACCCTAAGGTCGGTTTTTTAATGACTACGTCGGATTAAGCAGCTTCTTTCAGCGCTTTGACGTGGCCATTCAGGCGGCTCTTATGGCGAGCAGCCTTGTTCTTGTGGATGATGCCTTTATCGGCCATACGGTCGATAACTGGCACAGCCAGAACGTATGCAGCTTGAGCTTTTTCAGCGTCTTTTGCGTCGATGGCTTTAACTACATTCTTGATGTAGGTGCGAACCATGGAACGCAGGCTGGCGTTGTGGCTGCGACGCTTCTCAGCCTGTTTTGCACGTTTTTTGGCGGAAGGTGAGTTGGCCACCGTCGAGCTCCTCGAAAGACTTTTTAGGAAATAGCAAACAAAATAGGCCGCGAATCATGCCGATGAGTTGAAGTCTTGTCAAGGGCACTTGAAACGTTCCGCTAAGTGGTAGGTATAAAGAGGCGGGATATTTATTTCCGGCGCTTGACCTGTAAACTCGCGAGCTTTGGCTCTGTGCTGCTGCGGCGCGGAGTATCGCACAAGTAGGCGCTTTGTTCGCCTGCTGTTTATCGACAGGCACAAATTCCCTCAATGAATCTGCTCAAATCGTTGGCCGCCGTCAGCTCTATCACGATGCTTTCCCGGATTCTGGGCTTTGTTCGTGACACGCTGATTGCTCGTACTTTCGGCGCCGGGATGGCGACGGATGCCTTCTTTATTGCCTTCAAACTGCCCAATCTGCTGCGGCGTATCTTCGCTGAAGGCGCGTTCTCTCAGGCATTCGTGCCGATTCTCGCTGAATACAAGAGCCAGAAGGGTGAAGAGGCGACCCGAACCTTTATTGCCTATGTGTCGGGTCTGCTGACGCTGGTATTGGCGGTAGTGACGGCGCTGGGCATGATCGCTGCGCCTTGGGTGATCTGGGCGACGGCCCCGGGTTTTACCGATACGCCGGAAAAATTCCAGCTCACCTCCGATCTGTTGCGGGTGACGTTCCCCTATATATTGCTGATCTCCCTGTCCTCACTGGCGGGCGCGATTCTCAATACCTGGAACCGTTTCTCGGTGCCGGCCTTTGTGCCGACGTTGCTCAACGTCAGCATGATCGTGTTTTCGCTGTTCCTCACGCCGTACTTCGATCCGCCGGTGATGGCGCTGGGCTGGGCGGTACTGGTCGGTGGACTGGCGCAGTTGCTCTATCAGCTGCCGCACCTGAAAAAGATCGGCATGCTGGTGCTGCCGCGCCTGAACCTGCGCGATACCGGCGTCTGGCGCGTAATGAAGCAGATGCTGCCGGCGATTCTCGGCGTGTCGGTCAGCCAGATCTCGCTGATCATCAACACCATCTTCGCCTCGTTTCTGGTCGCAGGCTCGGTGTCGTGGATGTATTACGCCGATCGCTTGATGGAGCTGCCTTCGGGTGTGCTTGGCGTGGCATTGGGCACGATTCTGCTGCCGACGCTGGCGAAAACTTACGCGAGCAAAGATCGCCATGAGTACTCGCGAATCCTCGATTGGGGCCTGCGCCTGTGCTTTGTGCTGGTGCTGCCCTGTGCGCTGGCGTTGGGGATTCTCGCCGAGCCGCTGACTGTTTCGCTATTCCAGTACGGGCAGTTCAGTGGCTTCGACGCCGAAATGACTCAGCGCGCATTGATTGCTTACTCTGTCGGTCTGCTCGGGATTATTGTGATCAAAGTGTTGGCTCCGGGCTTTTATGCGCAACAGAACATCCGTACACCGGTAAAAATCGCAATCTTTACCCTGGTGGTCACTCAGCTGTTCAACCTGGTGCTGATTGGCCCGTTAGCGCACGCGGGGCTGGCACTGGCGATCAGTGCCGGTGCCTGTCTCAACGCCGGACTGCTGTTCTATCAACTGCGTAAACAGCAGATGTATCAGCCGCAGCCGGGTTGGGCCAAGTTTGGTTTCAAACTGGTGATCGCGGTGGCGGTAATGTCGGCAGTGTTGCTGCTTGGCATGCATTTCATGCCGGCGTGGGATCAAGGGCACATGCTTGAGCGCTTCCTGCGTCTGGGCGCATTGGTTGCGGCGGGCGTGGTGTCCTATTTCGGTATGTTGCTGTTGCTCGGTTTCCGCTTGCGTGATTTCAATCGCAAGGCCTTGAGCTGAGGTTTTACCCTTTATAAAC
This sequence comes from Pseudomonas sp. Irchel s3a12, assembly GCF_900187485.1. Lineage (NCBI taxonomy): Bacteria > Pseudomonadati > Pseudomonadota > Gammaproteobacteria > Pseudomonadales > Pseudomonadaceae > Pseudomonas > Pseudomonas sp. Irchel s3a12. The sequence continues at coordinate 77,794 of NZ_FYDN01000007.1, read as the reverse complement.
AGGCGCGGGCCGGCAGTTTTGTCGGCTCGTTCACTTTGCGTTACGGTGTTGCCTGTCGTCGACCGTCGGGTGTGGTTATAATCGACCACTTTATGAGCAAGAAGCGCGTTATGCAGCTGGTTCGAGGCCTCCACAACTTGCGCCCCCAGCATCGGGGCTGCGTCGCCACTATTGGCAACTTTGACGGTGTTCACCGTGGTCACCAGGCTATCCTGGCCCGACTGCGTGAGCGTGCGCTCGAGTTGGGCGTACCCAGCTGCGTGGTGATTTTCGAGCCGCAGCCACGGGAGTTCTTTGCCCCCGAGACCGCGCCGGCGCGTCTGGCCCGCTTGCGCGACAAGCTGCAATTGCTGGCTGCCGAAGGCGTCGACCGGGTGTTGTGCCTGGCGTTCAACCAGCGCTTGAGCAAGCTCAGCGCCAGTGAGTTCGTCGACACCATCCTCGTCGATGGTCTTGGCGTGCAGCATCTGGAAGTCGGTGACGATTTCCGTTTCGGTTGCGACCGCCTCGGCGATTTCGACTTCCTGCTGCAGGCCGGGCAGATGCACGGTTTTACCGTTGAAGCGGCACAAACCGTCGAGCTGGACGGCATTCGCGTCAGCAGTACGCAGGTGCGTAATGCATTGGCTGCCGCCGATTTTGCCTTGGCCGAACGCTTGCTCGGTCGCCCGTACCGCATTGCCGGTCGCGTGCTGCACGGCCAGAAACTGGCCCGGCAACTGGGTACGCCCACTGCCAACATTCAACTCAAACGTCGTCGCGTGCCGTTCACAGGTGTGTATCTGGTGAATGTCGATATCGACGGCAAGACCTGGCCCGGTGTCGCTAATATCGGCGTACGGCCCACGGTACAAGGTGATGGCAAGGCCCACCTTGAAGTCCATCTTCTAGATTTTGCCGGCGATCTGTATGACCGGCGTTTGACGGTGGTTTTCCACCAAAAGCTGCGTGAAGAGCAGCGCTTCGCCTCCCTGGAGGCATTGAAAACGGCGATCAATGCGGATGTCGCCACCGCCCGTGCACTAGCCGCACCTAGCGCCCATCGCTAATGAAGAGCCTTAAATGACCGACTATAAAGCCACGCTTAACCTTCCGGACACCGCCTTCCCAATGAAGGCCGGCCTGCCACAGCGCGAACCGCAGATCCTGCAGCGCTGGGACAGTATTGGCCTGTACGGAAAGTTGCGCGAGATTGGCAAGGATCGTCCGAAGTTCGTTCTGCACGACGGTCCTCCGTATGCCAACGGCACGATCCACATCGGTCACGCACTGAACAAGATTCTCAAGGACATGATCATCCGCTCGAAGACCCTGTCGGGCTTCGACGCGCCGTACGTTCCGGGTTGGGACTGCCACGGCCTGCCGATCGAGCACAAGGTTGAAGTGACCCACGGCAAAAATCTGGGCGCGGACAAGACCCGCGAGCTGTGCCGTGCCTACGCCACCGAGCAAATCGAAGGGCAGAAGTCCGAATTCATCCGTCTCGGCGTGCTGGGCGATTGGGCCAACCCGTACAAGACCATGGATTTCAAGAACGAGGCCGGTGAAATCCGCGCCCTCGCCGAAATCGTCAAGGGCGGTTTCGTGTTCAAGGGCCTCAAGCCTGTGAACTGGTGCTTCGACTGCGGCTCGGCCCTGGCTGAAGCGGAAGTCGAGTACGAGAACAAAAAGTCATCGACCATCGACGTAGCATTCCCGATCGCCGACGAAGCCCAACTGGCTGCTGCGTTCGGTCTGCCGTCGTTGAGCAAACCTGCCTCGATCGTGATCTGGACCACCACCCCGTGGACCATCCCGGCCAACCAGGCGCTGAACGTTCACCCGGAATTCAACTACGCCCTGGTCGACATCGGCGACAAGCTGCTGGTACTGGCTGAAGAGCTGGTCGAAGCCTGCCTGACGCGCTATGGCGTCGAAGGCTCGGTCATCGCGACCACCACCGGTAAACAGCTGGAACTGATCAACTTCCGTCATCCGTTCTATGACCGTCTGTCGCCGGTGTATCTGGCTGACTACGTCGAACTGGGTGCTGGCACCGGCGTGGTTCACTCCGCTCCGGCCTACGGCGTGGATGACTTCGTGACCTGCAAGAAGTACGGCATGGTTAACGACGACATCCTTAATCCAGTGCAGAGCAACGGCGTGTACGTGCCGTCGCTGGAATTCTTCGGCGGCCAGTTCATCTGGAAGGCCAACCCGGCGATCGTCGACAAACTGACCGAAGTCGGTGCGCTGCTGCACACCACCGTCATCGAACACAGCTACATGCACTGCTGGCGCCACAAGACCCCGCTGATCTACCGCGCCACCGCGCAGTGGTTCATCGGCATGGACAAAGAGCCAACCAGCGGTGACACCCTGCGTGTGCGTTCGCTCAAAGCCATCGAAGACACCAAATTCGTTCCGGCCTGGGGCCAGGCGCGTCTGCACTCGATGATCGCCAACCGTCCGGACTGGTGCATCTCGCGTCAGCGCAACTGGGGCGTGCCGATCCCGTTCTTCCTCAACAAGGAAAGCGGCGAACTGCACCCACGCACTGTCGAGCTGATGGAAGAAGTGGCCAAGCGCGTTGAAGTCGAAGGTATCGAAGCCTGGTTCAAGATGGACGCTGCCGAGTTGCTCGGCGACGAAGCGCCGCTGTACGACAAGATCAGCGACACCCTCGACGTCTGGTTCGACTCGGGCACCACGCACTGGCACGTCCTGCGCGGTTCGCACCCGATGGGTCACGAAACCGGCCCGCGTGCCGATCTGTACCTGGAAGGTTCCGACCAACACCGTGGCTGGTTCCACTCGTCGCTGCTGACCGGCTGCGCCATCGACAATCACGCGCCGTACCGCGAACTGCTGACCCACGGTTTCACCGTCGACGAAGCCGGTCGCAAGATGTCCAAGTCGCTGGGCAACGTGATCGCGCCGCAGAAAGTCAACGATACTCTGGGCGCCGACATCATGCGTCTGTGGGTTGCTTCGACTGACTACTCCGGTGAAATGGCGGTTTCCGATCAGATCCTGCAACGCAGTGCGGACGCTTATCGTCGTATCCGAAACACCGCGCGCTTCCTGCTTTCGAACCTGAGCGGTTTCAACCCGGCTACCGACATTCTGCCGGCCGAAGAAATGCTCGCGCTGGATCGTTGGGCAGTCGACCGTACCTTGCTGCTGCAACGCGAGTTGCAAGAGCACTACGGCGAATACCGTTTCTGGAACGTTTACTCGAAGATCCACAACTTCTGCGTGCAGGAGCTGGGTGGTTTTTACCTCGACATCATCAAGGACCGTCAGTACACCACTGGCGCCAACAGCAAGGCCCGCCGTTCGGCGCAAACCGCGCTGTTCCACATCTCCGAAGCGCTGGTGCGCTGGATCGCGCCGATCCTCGCCTTCACCGCCGACGAACTGTGGGAATACCTGCCGGGCGAGCGTAACGAATCGGTCATGCTTAACACCTGGTACGAAGGTTTGACCGAACTGCCGGCCGACGTTGAGCTGGGCCGCGACTACTGGGAGCGCGTGATGGCGGTCAAGGTAGCGGTCAACAAAGAAATGGAAATCCAGCGCGCAGCGAAAGCTGTCGGTGGCAACCTGCAAGCCGAAGTGACGCTGTACGCCGAAGACGCGCTGAGCGCCGACCTGGCCAAGCTGAGCAACGAACTGCGCTTTGTCTTGATCACCTCGACGGCCAGCGTTGCACCGTTTGTACAGGCTCCGGCCGACGCGGTAGTGACTGAAGTCAGCGGCCTGAAGCTGAAGATCGTCAAATCGGCCTTCCCGAAATGCGCCCGTTGCTGGCACTGCCGTGAAGACGTCGGTGTGAACCCGGAGCATCCGGAAATCTGCGGTCGTTGCGTCGACAACATCAGCGGCGCTGGCGAGGTTCGTCACTATGCCTAATGCCGTTGGCCGTTTTGGACGGTTGAGCTGGCTGTGGTTGAGTTTGCTGGTTCTGGTCATCGACCAGGCCAGCAAGTTCTACTTCGAAGGCAGGCTCGAAATGTTCCAGCAGATCGTGATCATTCCCGATTACTTCAGCTGGACCCTGGCTTACAACACCGGCGCGGCGTTCAGCTTCCTGGCGGACAGCTCCGGCTGGCAGCGCTGGCTGTTCGCCCTGATCGCGATTGTGGTCAGTGCGGTGCTGGTGGTCTGGCTCAAGCGCCTGGGCCGCAACGAAACCTGGCTGGCCGTCGCTTTGGCGCTGGTGCTAGGTGGTGCGCTGGGCAATCTGTATGACCGCATTGCCTTGGGCCATGTGATCGATTTCATTCTGGTGCACTGGCAGAACCGCTGGTACTTCCCGGCGTTCAACTTCGCTGACAGCGCGATTACCGTTGGCGCGGTGATGTTGGCACTGGATATGTTCAAAAGTAAAAAGACCGGAGAAGCCGTTCATGACTGAACAGGTATTGGCTGAGCAACGCATCGGCCAGAACACGGAAGTCACTTTGCACTTTGCATTGCGCCTGGAGAACGGCGACACCGTCGACAGTACGTTCGACAAAGCCCCGGCGACCTTCAAGGTCGGCGACGGCAACCTGCTGCCGGGTTTCGAAGCGGCGCTGTTCGGCTTCAAGGCTGGCGACAAGCGTACGCTGACCGTCGAGCCGGAAAACGCCTTCGGCCAGCCGAACCCGCAGAACGTACAGATCATCCCGCGTTCGCAGTTCGTCGACATGGAGTTGTCACCGGGTTTGCTGGTGATCTTCAACGATGCGGCCAATACTGAGTTGCCGGGTGTGGTGAAAGAGTTCGATGACGCGCAAGTGACCATCGACTTCAACCACCCGCTGGCGGGCAAGACGCTGACCTTTGACGTGGAAATCATCAACGTTAAAGCGCTGTAAAAATGTGGGAGCGAGCCTGCTCGCGAAAGCGGTGTGTCAGGCGACATTGATGTTGAATGTCAGTCAGCTTTCGCGAGCAGGTCGAATCGTCGCACCGTCGCTCCCACCCAGTTGGTAATTCATTGTTTTCGCGCGCAAGACACGAGGCACAGCATGCAAATCAAACTCGCCAACCCCCGTGGCTTCTGCGCCGGTGTGGACCGGGCGATCGAAATCGTCAACCGCGCCCTGGAAGTCTTCGGGCCGCCGATCTACGTGCGTCACGAGGTGGTGCACAACAAGTTCGTCGTTGAAGACCTGCGCAGCCGCGGGGCGATCTTCGTCGAAGAGCTGGATCAGGTGCCGGACGACGTTATCGTGATCTTCAGTGCTCACGGCGTATCCCAGGCCGTACGCACCGAAGCCGCCGGCCGTGGCCTGAAAGTGTTCGACGCCACCTGCCCGCTGGTGACCAAGGTGCACATTGAGGTGGCTAAATACAGCCGCGATGGCCGTGAGTGCATTTTGATCGGCCACGCCGGACACCCGGAAGTCGAAGGCACCATGGGCCAGTATGACGGCAGCAATGGCGGCGCGATTTACCTCGTCGAAGACGAGAAAGACGTCGCCGAGCTGCAGGTGCAGAACCCGGATAAACTGGCTTTCGTGACCCAGACCACGCTGTCGATGGACGACACCAGTCGCGTCATCGATGCATTGCGCACGCGCTTCCCGGCCATCGGCGGTCCGCGCAAGGACGACATCTGCTACGCCACGCAAAACCGTCAGGACGCGGTCAAGCAACTGGCCGACGAGTGCGACGTGGTGCTGGTAGTTGGCAGCCCGAACAGCTCCAACTCCAACCGTCTGCGTGAGCTTGCCGAGCGCATGGCCACACCGGCCTACCTGATTGACGGCGCGGAAGACCTGCAAAAGAGCTGGTTCGATGGCGTTGAGCGTATCGGCATCACCGCCGGTGCCTCCGCGCCGGAAGTACTGGTGCGTGGCGTGATTCAGCAACTGCAGGCTTGGGGCGCCACCGGTGCCGATGAGCTGGCCGGTCGCGAAGAGAACATCACGTTCTCGATGCCTAAAGAGCTGCGCGTGCGTTCGATCTGACGTTTTCGGTTTTTTGACACAGCGCCTGCTCAGTCTCTTGGCTGTTCAGGCGCACGCGTCCGGTCGCCGCCAGCACTATCTGGCGCTGGCTGACCGGCTCGCGAGCCGAGCAGACATGTAATGTCCCTGCCTGAAATGCCCGCCCGGGCATCAGCGGTTGCCCCAGACTGCTGAAACGTACGTAACGACTCACCGACCAATTGCCGACAATTGGCACCGGCGTGTCGCTCACACTTTCTTGTAGCAGCGGATTGTTGCTGTCTTTCTGCCCCTTGCCGCTGATATCCAGAATGATCCGCCAGCCCTGACTCCAGTCGCCGTTGATGCCATGAATCACCACGCTCTGATTGCGCGTGATGGCCAGTGTGCGGGCGTTGCGAAGGCCATCGAGCAGCGATTGCGCCGCTTGATCCCGATGGTTCGATTCTTTGAGCGTGGCAAACGCCGGACTGACCAGCAGAACAATTGCGCCAATCGCCAGTCCCATAAGCAGTTCTATCAGGCTGAAACCCTGTTGCGGCATGAAAACTCCCTCCGTGGAATGTGATGAACGGCGCGCTCCGTGCGCCGGGCAGGGCAAATCAACCGACGCGGGCCGGTTGAATGTTCTAGCGTGTAGAAGCAGGTATAGCCGACGGCAACGGAGGGCATCGATGGATCTTCGTACAAAAGGTTTCACGCTGATCGAGTTGTTGGTTGCGATCGCGATCTTCGTGATTCTGATCACCCTGGCGGTGCCGGCATTCACCCGTTCGGTTCAGGGCAGCAAGGCTGATACCGAGATGGGCGACCTGCAACGGGCGATCAACTTCGCCAGGCTCGAAGCCATCGACCGAGGCACTACCCTGCGTCTGCGCCCGACCGCCGGTGGCAGCGTCTGGGCCAGTGAGTTGTCGGTTTACGACAGTACTGGCACTTCGGCCAATGTGTTGCGGGTTGTTCCCGCGATGAGCAGTGGCGCAACTCTGACGCTACCCTCAGGAGTGACCGCACTGGATTTCAATAACCTCGGTGGTCTGGCAGCGCCGTCGACGGCGGTGACCATCAGTTACACGTTGGGAACGCAAAGCAGGACGCTGAATGTGTGTTTGAACGGACGAATTCAATTGGGTGGAAGTTGCGGATGAGGGCAGGGAGTCAACACGTACAGCAGGGCATGACGCTGATCGAGGTGCTGGTCGCGTTGCTGATTCTGACGGTCGGGCTGCTGGGCGCGGCAGCGGTGCAACTGAATGCGCTGAAATACACCGACAGCTCACGGATGACCAGTCAGGCCAGTTTCATTGCCTACGACATGATGGACCGCATCCGCGCCAATTCCGGCGCCGACTACACCGTCACGCCGCCGACTTCGGGCAACTTGAGCGTTGCGCGTGATCAGGATCTCTACGACTTCTCGACCAACATCATCAATTTCGGCGGGCCGACCGCCACCGGCAGCATCACCCTCAATCAGCGCGTCTACACCATCACCATCAACTGGAGCGACGCACGGGCAGCCAACACCGCCAGTGCTCAACGCAGTTTTATCCTGACCAGCCGCGCTGCGGTTGATCCGGTGGCCACGCCATGAAGCAGCAAAACCGTGGATTCGGTCTGATCGAATTACTTATCGCTTTGGCATTGGGGCTGATTGTGGTGCTTGGCGTGGTGCAGATTTTCATCGCGGCGAAAAATACCTATGTCAGCCAGAACACCGCCGCCGCGATGCAGGAAGACGCGCGGTTCGTATTGAGCAAGATGATTCAGGAAATTCGCATGGTCGGGATGTTCGGCTGTCTGGGCACGATCCTCGATTCGAGCTCCGCGGGCGACTTCAACGCTGCGCAGGTCATGCCGATCAACTGGGACAATGCCAACCTGAAACTGACACTGGTGACCGCCGATATCGGCAGCGGCGGGGGCACGCCAACCTGGACGGTGCTCTCCGACTGCCGCAATAGCGCAACGGCCTATACCGGCTTGCGCTCCCCGGCGAGCGGGCAAATCGCGTTCCCGATCCGGCGTCTGATCTACAGCTTCAGCAACAATCAGATTCTCATGGGCACCGGCAGCGGCACACCGACCCAGCAGGTGTTGGTGAACAATGTCAGTGCATTCAACGTGACGTTTGGTCTGGCCAGTTCGGCGACGGATGTGGCGGCCTCGACCTACAGCGCCAACCCCGCCGATCCGGCGCGCATTCGCAGTGTGCGGCTGAGCCTGACCCTCAACGATCCGAACAATCGGGTGCGCAATCAAACCTTCAACGTGGTTGCCGCTTTGCGCAACCGCTTGCAGTGAGGGCGCGCTGATGAGGATTTCTCTTCACTCCCGTCAGACTCAGCAAGGCATGGTGTTGCTGGTCAGTCTGGTATTCCTGCTGTTGTTGACCCTGATTGGTTTGTCGTCGATGCAAAGCGCCAACCTGCAGGAAAAAATGGCCGGCAGTGTGAGCCTGCGCAATCAGTCGTTCCAGACGGCCGAGGCGGCTCTGCGTGTTGGGGAGAGCGCTGTGCAACTGGACAGTTATTCGCTCGCCGTGTGCAGCGGCACCACCCAATGCGCACCGCCGGCGGAGTCGTCGGTGGTCAGTGCGGCGGGGTTCAACTCGACCTCCGGGGTGACCTGGATCGCCGCCGGCAATGGTTTCTATGGTGTGCAGAACATCGGCACCACACTGACCGCCGTCAACGTGCCGAGCAACACCTCTGCGACGTTGTATCGCGTCACCGCTGTCGGCATTGCCGGCAGCTCGCGCAGTGTGGTGGAGAGTGTCTATGCGAAGTATTGAACGCTGCACATCGCTGCTGCTCGGCCTGCTGCTGAGCTTGTATCTGGCGACGCCCGTCTATGCATTCACGCCCTCTGATTCGCCGCTGTTGAGTGCTGCAGCGGTGCCACCGAATGTGATGCTGCTGATCGATGATTCGGGGAGTATGAACAGCATCATTTACGCCGCCGGATTTGATCCGAACATCAACCGTGCACCCGCCCGGCAGTGCAATGCCTTCCTGGGATTGTGCTCTGCGCTCAATGCTCCGCAGATCACCGGCGACACGGTGTTTCTATCGAGCCTGCCGACCTCCGGGTGCTCGGGCGGCGCCTATGCGTTCTACAACAACAGCGTGGCGCCGTTATGCCTGAAGCTGCCCGACCCCGTAGGCAATGAGAACACCCGATATTCCGCCGATTACATTTCCTATATCGTCGGCCTGGCCACGAGCAACGGCACCCGTGACTTCACCACAGGGGCGATTCCCAACGATTACCGAATGAACGTTGCGCGTAACGTGTCGACGGCGCTGGTCACCAGCAGTCGCACTTTGCGTATTGGTCTGTCGACTTTCAACCCGGTCACCAACAACGACTCTGGTAATGGCGGTTATATCGCCCGCTCGATCAGCGACTTGGCGCCGGTGTCCGGGAGCGTCACGCAGGCGCAGGCAGACACCAACTACAACGCGCTGATCTCATCGATCAATGGTTTGAGTGCCGTGGCCAACACGCCGTTGGCAGAAACCTACTATGAAATCACCCGCTACATGCGCGGTATGGCGCCTTACTACAACAGCACGCCCGCGACCTACACCAGTCCGATCCAGTACCGCTGCCAGAAAAATTATGGCGTGGTGATAACCGATGGCTTGCCGACCTTCGACCGTACCTTTCCGAGCAACGACCCATTGGGCGGCAGCCGGTTACCGAACTGGGACGGTGTCAGCAATGACGGCAACAACCTCTATGGCGACAAAGAAGGGGATACGCTGTATCTGGATGACATCGCCAAGTTCGCCTTCGATATCGACATGCGCTCGACCGGTACCGACGCGGCGGGCAAGAGTTGGAACGCGGTGGATTTTCCCAAGCAGAACATGAACACCTATACCGTGGGCTTCACCGCCGACAACGACATGCTCTCTGACGCGGCAAGTTACGGGCAAGGCCGGTACTATCAGGCCACCGACAGCACGGGTCTCAACAACGCGCTGTCCTCGGCATTGAGCGATATCACTTCCAAGGCCGGCTCCGGCGGGGCGGGCACCGTCAGTGGGACAACGATCAGCAGTGGCAGCAGCTTTTATCAGACCACTTACGATCCCAAGGACTGGCGCGGCACGATCAAGTCATTCGGCTTTACCTCGACCGGAACCGTTAATACATCGACAGCACTCTGGAACACTGACACGACAATCGTGCCAGGTGCGACCGCACCGACCTATCAGTCCTGGAACACCGCAAGCAACGCCGCTGTGACGCTGACCTACGGAAATTTTTCCGCCGCACAGCAGGCCACGCTGAATCAGGGCCTGCCCACCGGCATTACCGGGATTGACCTGGTGGAGTGGAGCAAGGGCACCAACAAAACCGGGCTCAAGTCACGCAGCGTGTTATTGGGCGACATCATCAATTCGCCATTGGTGCTGGCTTCACCTACCGATAAAACCGCCTCAGACCTGTCGGGCGATACCTCTTACACCTCCTACCTGACCACTAAAGCGGCGAACATGAATGCAAGCCTGGTGGTAAATGCCAACGACGGTTTCGTCAACGTGATCAACTCGGCCAACGGCACCCGGCGTTACGGTTATATGCCGTCGAGTGTATTGCCGTCGCTGCGGCTGATTGCCGATCCGAGCTACATCAACGGTGTCAGCCACAAGTTTCTGGTCGATGGCCCGGTCGGGGTTTATGACGCGCAATTCAACAGCGCTTGGAAAACCTTGGCCATCGGCGGCACCGGCGCCGGCGGTAAGACGTTCTATGCGCTGCAACTGTTCGACGCTTCGGCTGGCAACGTAATGCGTGCGCTCTGGGAAGTGAGTGGGCCAACGACTGCGAACACCGCCAATGTTTTCAATGATCTGGGTTATGCCTACGCCCGGCCGGAAGTGGCACGCTTGGCCGATGGTCGCTGGGCGGCGTTCATTTCCAACGGTTACGGCAGCAACTCCGGCGTGGCGGCGTTGTATGTGCTGGACGTACGCGATGGTTCGCTGATCAAGAAAATCGTAATCGACAGTTCGGAAACCACTAACGGTCTGTCGTCGGTGAAGCTCAAGGTCAATTCGCAAAATGTGGTGCAGGCTGCCTATGGCGGTGACTTGCGAGGGCGCTTGTGGAAGTTCGACCTCAGTGCTACTGCGCCTGAAAGCTGGGGCGTGGCGTTTTCCGGCAAGCCGCTGTTCACCACGGCAGGCGGCGCGAGTCAGCCGATCACCGCGCAACCATTGCTGGCGGACAATTCATTGGGTGGCAAACAGATTTTCGTCGGTACCGGTAAATTCAACGAAACTGCAGACAAGGCCAACAAGGATTTGCAGGCGTTTTACTCGGTGTGGGATGCCGATGGGGGCTCGGGACAGCTCACGGTCAGCAGTTTGCAGGCGCAGGCGATAACCGGTTCATTCTCCGGCAGCTCCGGGCAATTCCTGACCACAACTCAAAATGAGACGACTTATCCGGGGGAGAAGGGCTGGTATCTTCCGCTGGTGTACAACAACGTGCTGACTGGCGAGCGGGTGATCAATCAGGCGAGTATCGTGCTGGGCCGTATTGTCTTTACCACGGCGAGTGTTGATACCACTGATCCCTGTGCGAGTTTTGGTACCGGCAAACTGGTCGAACTGGATGCGTTCAGCGGTAAGATGCTCAATTACGCCGTGCTGGACACCAGCTCTGACGGTTTGGTCGACAGCAATGACTCGATCTCCAGCGGAGTGATATTCACCGGTGGCATTCCGACCCTGAACTTCGTCTCCAGCGATGGCAAGCGCAAGGGGACGACCGACACCAGTGGCACCATCACGATCATTGTGGAGAAGGGCGGCGGCGGCAGTCGTCGTATCATGTGGCGGCAAATACAGTAAGTGAGAGTTTGAGGCATGCGCAGATCCAACCGTGGTTTCACCCTGATCGAAATCATGATCGTGATTGCGATCATCGGTATCGTCATCACCATCGCCGCACCGAGCTATACCGAATACGTAAAAAAAGGCCGCCGCGCTGAAGTGGTGGGATTGCTCTCGGAGCAGGCGCAAACCCTCGAGCGTTTCTACACCAAGAACAATGTCTATACCGGCATCACTGGTCTGAGTACGGGTAATGATTTCTACACGATTATCCCGACCATCGCTGACCAGACCTTCCTGCTGACCGCTACCCGTAAAACGGGTACCTCCATGGCCACCGACAAGTGCGGGGATTTCACCCTGACCAACACCGGTGTCCGCAGCATGAACAACGCGACCACCGGGCTGACCACCAAGGATTGCTGGGGCCGCTGAGGCGCTTTCTTTCGGGTGCCATTTGCGCCCACTGTCTTATTTACGGTTGGATCAAACATGACCAGGCAACAGCAAGTGGTGATTGTCGGTGGCGGAGTGATTGGCCTGCTGACCGCCTACAATCTCGCCTCCGAAGTGCGCAGTGTGGTGCTGCTCGATCGTTCGAACCTCGGCCAGGAATCGTCTTGGGCCGGCGGCGGTATCGTTTCGCCGTTGTATCCGTGGCGTTATAGCCCGGCGGTCACGGCGCTAGCGCACTGGTCGCAGGACTTTTATCCACAGCTCGGCGAGCGATTGTTCGCTGACACTGGAGTGGATCCTGAAGTGCACACCACCGGCCTGTACTGGCTGGATCTGGACGATGAAGCCGAAGCACTGGCCTGGGCCGAACGGGAGAACCGTCCGCTGAGGGCTGTGGATATCTCGGCTGCGCATGATGCGGTGCCGGTGCTTGGTGGCGGTTTCTCGCGGGCGATCTACATGGCCGATGTCGCCAACGTGCGCAATCCGCGCCTAGTCAAATCACTGAAAGCTGCACTGCAGGCATTACCGAACGTGACCATTCACGAACAGTGCGAAGTCAGCGGCTTTGTCCAAGAGGGCGAGCAGGTAATTGGAGTCGAGACATCTATGGGTGTAATCAAGGGCGATCAGGTCGTGCTGACGGCAGGGGCGTGGAGCGGTGATCTGCTCAAGATGCTGGACCTGTCGCTGCCGGTCGAACCGGTCAAAGGCCAGATGATTCTCTACAAGTGCGCGGCGGACTTTTTGCCGAGCATGGTATTGGCTAAGGGCCGTTATGCGATTCCGCGTCGTGACGGGCATATCCTGATCGGCAGCACGCTGGAGCACGAAGGTTTCGACAAGACGCCGACCGATGTGGCTCTGGAAAGCCTGAAGGCTTCAGCGGTTGAGTTGTTGCCGGCGCTGGCGGATGCCGAAGTGGTCGGTCACTGGGCGGGGTTGCGTCCGGGTTCGCCGGAGGGGATTCCCTACATTGGCCGGGTGCCGGGGTTTGACGGGTTGTGGTTAAACTGCGGGCATTACCGCAATGGACTGGTGCTGGCGCCGGCGTCGTGTCAGTTGTTTGCCGATGTGATGCTGGGAAGGACGCCGATTATTGATCCGGCGCCGTATGCGCCCGAGGGCCGGATCTAGTCAGATATATCTGTTGAGCCTGGCAGATCGCTTTCGCGAGCAGGCTCGCTCCCACACTGGATTTTGTGACCGACAAAGATCAACTGTGGGAGTGAGCCTGCTCGCGAAGGGGCCCTCAATCCAGGCCCAGTTTCTTCAGCCGATAGCGCATCGAACGAAACGAAAGACTCAACCGCTGCGCCGCCGCCGTGCGATTCCAGCGCGTTTCTTCCAGCGCCTGCAAGATCAGCTTCCGCTCGACGTTCTCCAGATAATCTTCCAGATTATCGATCTGGGTCAGATCGGCAATACCGCCATCTGCCGCGCAGTTGCCTTCGCTCAGACGTAAGTCTTCAGCCTCGATCGTGCGGTTTTCACACAAGGTGTGCGCCCGTTCGAGAACGTTCTCCAACTCCCGCACATTCCCCGGAAACCGGTAATTCTTCAGCGCTTCCAACGCCTGCGGATGCAAGCGTGCTGCCGGCTGGCCGGTGTCCTTGGCCAAACGCTTGAGCATACTGGCCGCCAGCACTTCAATATCATCACGCCTTTCGCGCAGGGACGGCACGCGCAGTTCGATCACGTTCAAGCGGTAATACAGATCCTGACGGAAGCGTTCGGCCGCCACCTCCGCGTCGAGATCCTTGTGCGTGGCGCAGAGAATCCGCACATCGACCACGCTTTCCTGCTGGCCGCCGACACTGCGCACGGCTTTTTCCTGAATCGCCCGCAGCAGTTTGACTTGCATCGACAACGGCAAGTCCGCCACTTCATCGAGAAACAACGTACCGCCATGGGCTGCCTGAAACAACCCGGGCTTGTCCTCGACCGCGCCGGTGAAACTGCCTTTGCGATGTCCGAAGAATTCGCTTTCCATCAGCTCGGAAGGAATTGCCCCACAGTTCACCGGCACGAACGGATGGCCGGCGCGCGGCCCTTGTTCATGGATCAGCCGCGCGACCAGTTCCTTGCCGCTGCCCGACTCGCCACTGATGTACACCGGCGCCTGGCTGCGAGCGAGTTTGTCGATTTGCTTGCGCAGAATGCGCATCGGTGGCGAATCGCCGAGCAAGCGCCGATCAATGGAGGTAAAGCTGCCTCCCGCCGCCGGCATGCGCAGGGCTGTGCCGACCAGTTCGCGCAGGCGCGTAAGGTCGACCGGTTTGGTCAGGAAGTCGAAAGCACCTGCTTTCAAAGCGTTGATGGCCGTTTCCAGGCTGCCATAAGCGGTGATCATCGCCACCGGCAGTTGTGGATAACGTTGCTGAATGTGCTGCACCAGCTCCAGCCCCGTACCGTCGGGCAGGCGCATGTCGGTCAGGCACAGATCGAAACTCTCGCGGTTCAGCAGCGCCTGGGCTTCAGCCAGATTGCGTGCGCTGTAGGTGTCGAGCTTCATCCGTCCCAGGGTGATTTCCAGGAGTTCGCGGATATCCGGTTCGTCGTCGACGATGAGAATTTTTTGCCGTGGGCTCGTATTCAACTTTGTTTCCGTCCGTGAGCAAAGGTGATGCGAAAGCAACCGCCGCCTTGGCGTGACTGAAAGTCTAGGCGCGCTTGGTTGCTTTCGCACAGCTCACGGGACAGATAAAGCCCAAGGCCGGTGCCCTGGCTGCTGGTGGTGAAGAAGGGTTCGAACAGATGTGTCTGTTCATCGGCAGGCACGCCGGGGCCGTTGTCCTGCACTTCGAGGACCGCCAACTGGCTGTCGGGATCACTGAACAACGAGAGCCAGACTTCGGCCTGATCATGCAGCAGGGCGCTGTGGCGCCAGCCATTGCGTAGCAGATTGTCGAGAATTTGCGTGAGCTGGTTCGGGTCCATCAGCGTGGTGAAATCTCCCGAATTGATCCGCAGGTGAATCTGCTGGCGTTCGCTGGCCTGTTCACGACTTTCGACAACGAAGTTTTCCAGCCATGGCTTGAGATCCAGGCGTTGCGGCGCGCTTTGCTGGCGGCGAGACAGTTGCAGGACGTTTTCGATGACTCGGTTCATGCGCTGGGAGTGGTCTTGAATGATCTGCGTCAGACGCCGATCCGCGCTATCGAGTTCCTCGGACTCAGCCAATAGCTGCGCGGCGTGACTGATGGCGCCCAACGGATTGCGGATCTCGTGGGCGATGCCGGCGGTCAAGCGCCCGAGTGCGGCGAGCTTAAGTTGCTGGGCTTGCTGGGCGATTTGCGCGAGGTCTTCGAGAAATACCAGGGTTTGCTGGTGGGGGCTTTGTTCGAGGGCAATGAAGCTCGGTTGCAGTTCCAGGCCGTTGCCGGGGATTTTCAGACTCTGCGGGCGCAAGGTCGGGTTGTTCAGCCACAGTTGCAGGCGATCGACCAGCGCCGTGGAATAGTCATCGATCAAATGCCCCTGAAGGTGCGACTGCGCGAGCAGGGTTTGCGCGCTGTGATTGGCCAGTTGCACTCGCCGCGCCTCGTCGAGCACCAGAATGCCGGTGCGCATGCGTTGCAGGATCAGCGCGTTGAGGGCTTCGAGGCTGACCACTTCACTGGCACGTTGCTCGGCAAGGGTTTCGCTGACTTCGAGGCGGCGGATCAGTCCCTGCACCAGCAACGACGCGGCAAAGCACAGCGCACCGAGGGTGCCGGCCTGCAAGTATTCATTGGCGCTAAGGGGATGGTTGAAGCCGAGCAGGAAGCTCGAGCCGACGATGCCCAGCGCACCGATGGCGGCGATCAATAGCCCGATGCGCCGCCGTAGCAGGGTGTTGCTGATCGCCACCGAGACAATCAGCAAATTGCCCAGCGCACTACCGACGCCGCCCGCAGCAAAGAACAAACCGCATAAAAGCAGGACATCGACGAGGGCCAGACTGAACAGCTGCGCTGGCCGTCGGGTGTTCTCAAGGAACACCACCAACAGAATGTTGAGGATCAGATACAGCCAACTGCCAGCGCGCAGCAATTCGTCGTTGGCCGACGTCAGCAGGCGGTTGTCCATGTTGCTGGAGATCAGCAGCACCAGCGTGATGCCGATACTCAAGCGGTAGAGATGATAAAGGCGCAGCAGGCGCTGCGCCTGTTTGCTGTCGGCGTGGGTGGCCTCAGCGATCACGGGTACCCGGGCCTTGCTCAAGGTGAGCCTGGCTGCAATACCACTGTTGTTGCACGCTCAGCGCGCGGTCGCGCGGCAGATGCACGCCGCAATGGGCGCAACGCACCATCGGTGGGGCGTCCTGTTCGCGAGGGGCACGGTTGGATTGGTTGGACGCGGCAGGCGCCTTGAATTTACGCCACAACCATATCGCGGCAAAAATCACGACGATCCAGAACAATAAACGAAGCATGATGAGCGGCTTTCCGACTGATGATCCGGCAGTTTAGCCAAGCTCCCGACAAGCGCACAGCCTATTAACGCGCGGCAATAAAAAAGGGAGATCCGCAGATCTCCCTTTTCGGTGCAAACGGTGTGATCAGTCGAACACGCCGAAAGTCATGTAGCTGAACCACGAGCGGTCGGTGTTGCTCGACTCAGGCTCTGGCTCTTCGATCACGTCGCCGTTTTCGTCTTTAGGCTTGAGCTCGTTCGGAATCGCGTCTTTCGCGTCCTGGAACTGCTTCTGCACGTCCTGGTTGGCGCGGGTTTCTCCCGGCGGCAGCGGTGGACGCGACTCGATCAGACCCAAAGTCGCCTTGCTCAGGAACGAACGGTTGTCGGCTTCGGCAACCCGTGGCACGAACTGGCCGTCTTGCAGGCTCGGGTGGTTCGGGTAGTTGAGCTTCAGGGTTTCCAGGCTGGTGGCTGCCAGGTCGTCCAGGTGCAGACGCTGGTAAGCTTCAGTCATCACCGCCAGGCCGTCGCCGACCGATGGGGTTTCCTGGAAGTTTTCCACTACATAGCGACCACGGTTGGCAGCGGCTACGTAAGCCTGACGGGTCAGGTAGTAGTCGGCCACGTGGATTTCGTAGGCGGCCAGCAGGTTGCGCAGATAAATCATGCGCTGCTTGGCGTCCGGCGCGTAGCGGCTGTTCGGGTAGCGGCTGGTCAGCTGGGCGAACTCGTTGTACGAGTCGCGCGCGGCGCCCGGGTCACGCTTGGTCATGTCCAGCGGCAGGAAGCGCGCCAGCAGGCCGACGTCCTGGTCGAACGAGGTCAGACCTTTCAAGTAGTACGCGTAATCCACGTTCGGATGCTGCGGGTGCAAACGAATGAAACGCTCGGCAGCGGATTTTGCTGCTTCCGGCTCGGCGTTCTTATAGTTGGCGTAGATGAGCTCCAGCTGTGCCTGATCGGCGTAGCGACCGAACGGATAACGCGACTCCAGAGCCTTCAGCTTGGCTGTGGCGCTGGTGTAGCTGTTGTTGTCCAGGTCAGTCTGAGCCTGCTGATACAGCTCGGCTTCGCTGAGGTTTTCGTCTACGACTTCCTTCGATGAGCAAGCAGCGGTCAATGCGAGGATGGCGATCAGCAGCAGGTGTTTCACTTGCATGGCGGCTTGCGTCCCTATGACGGCCGCTGTCTTGGGCGGGGCCGTCCTGTTATGATGAGCGCCCCGTTGAAAAGCCTCGGGGCAAAAGACGCCGTATTTAACCACAAGCGCGCAGCCGAAACCAAAAGCTGTGCCGACGCACAGTCAGAGCATGTCCGATAAAATTGAACTTCGCGCAGAGGTGCCGTCCGAATTGGGCGGCCAACGCCTCGATCAAGTCGCTGCCCAACTCTTCGCTGAGCACTCTCGCTCGCGCCTTTCCGCCTGGATCAAAGAAGGTCGCCTGACTGTGGACGGGGCGGTCATCCGCCCTCGCGACATCGTGCACGGCGGTGCCATCCTTGAGCTGACTGCCGAGCAGGAAGCCCAGGGCGAATGGATCGCCCAGGACATCGAACTCGACATCGTCTATGAAGACGACGACATCCTGGTGATCAACAAGCCTGCGGGCCTGGTGGTACACCCGGCTGCCGGTCACGCCGATGGCACGCTGCTCAACGCGTTGCTGCACCATGTGCCGGACATCATCAATGTCCCGCGTGCCGGTATCGTGCATCGTCTGGACAAGGACACCACCGGTCTGATGGTGGTGGCCAAGACCATTCAGGCGCAGACCAAGCTGGTGACGCAACTGCAGAGTCGCAGCGTCAGCCGCATCTATGAGTGCATCGTGATCGGTGTGGTCACCGCTGGGGGCAAGATCAACGCCCCGATCGGTCGTCACGGCCAGCAGCGCCAGCGCATGGCGGTGATGGAGGGCGGCAAGCCTGCCGTCAGTCACTACCGTGTGCTGGAGCGCTTCCGCTCGCACACCCACGTACGGGTGAAGCTGGAAACCGGTCGTACTCACCAGATTCGCGTACACATGTCGCACATCAACTTTCCGTTGGTCGGCGATCCGGCGTATGGCGGCCGTTTCCGCATTCCGCCAGCGGCTAACCCGACGATGGTTGAATCCCTCAAGCATTTCCCGCGTCAGGCCCTGCACGCGCGCTTCCTTGAGCTGGATCATCCGACGACCGGTGAGCGCATGAGCTGGGAGTCACCGCTGCCGGAAGATTTCGTCTGGCTGCTGACCCTGCTCAAACAGGATCGCGAGGCCTTCGTCGGATGAACTGGCTGACGCCGGACTGGCCTGCGCCGGCCAGCGTCAAAGCCTGCGTCAGCACCCGCGAGGGTGGCGTCAGCGAGGCGCCGTTCGACAGCCTCAATCTGGGCGATCATGTCGATGATCGTCCTGAGGCTGTGGCCGAGAACCGTCGGCGCCTCACCGATCACTTCTCTATACAGCCTGCCTGGTTGCAGCAAGTGCACGGAATTGCCGTGGCGCATGCGGATCCGGGCATTGTTGCGACCGCAGACGCCAGCTGGACAGCAACGCCGGGTATCGCCTGCGCGGCGATGACGGCGGATTGCCTGCCAGCATTGTTCTGCGATCGTGCCGGCACTCGTGTAGCGGCGGCTCATGCCGGTTGGCGGGGTCTGGCGGCGGGTGTGCTGGAAGCTACCCTCGACAGTCTCGATGTTCCGGCCGCAGAAGTGCTGGTCTGGCTCGGCCCTGCCATTGGCCCCAAAGCCTTTGAAGTCGGCCCGGAAGTACGGGAAGTCTTCATCAATCAACTGCCTGAAGCAGCAGAAGCCTTCGTACCGAGCGACAATGCCGGCAAGTTCATGGCTGACATCTATAAGCTGGCGCGCCTGCGTCTGGCTGAACGTGGTGTCACAGCGGTTTACGGCGGTGGTTTCTGCACCGTGACCGATCCACGCTTCTTCTCCTATCGCCGTGCGTCACGCACCGGTCGCTTTGCCTCCCTCGTTTGGCTCACCCGCTAAACTGTCTGATCTGCATCAACCCTCTGACGCTTGAATCTTGCAGAATCGACCGCATCTATAGCGGTATCTGGCAGGTTTCTTTATTCAGGATGGTTTTTAGGTCCGGCCTGCTCAAAAGGAAGGTGACTTATGCGAATAGACCGTTTAACCAGCAAATTACAGTTGGCCTTGTCCGACGCCCAGTCGTTGGCTGTCGGCCACGATCATCCGGCGATTGAGCCGGCGCACTTGATGCAAGCCATGCTTGAACAGCAGGGTGGTTCGATCAAGCCTCTGCTGATGCAGGTGGGCTTCGACGTCAACAGCTTGCGTAAAGAGCTGACCAAAGAGCTCGACCAATTACCGAAAATCCAGAACCCGACCGGCGACGTCAACATGTCGCAGGATCTGGCGCGCCTGCTCAATCAGGCTGACCGTCTGGCCCAGCAGAAGGGCGACCAGTTCATCTCCAGCGAACTGGTGCTGCTCGCCGCAATGGACGAGAACAGCAAGCTCGGCAAGTTGCTGCTCGGCCAAGGCGTGAGCAAGAAGGCCCTGGAAAACGCGATCAACAACCTGCGTGGCGGCGAAGCGGTAAACGACGCCAACCACGAAGAGTCGCGGCAGGCGCTGGATAAATACACCGTCGACCTGACCAAGCGCGCCGAAGACGGCAAGCTTGACCCGGTGATTGGCCGTGACGACGAAATTCGTCGCACCATTCAGGTTCTGCAACGCCGCACCAAGAACAACCCGGTGCTGATCGGTGAGCCTGGTGTGGGTAAAACCGCGATTGCCGAAGGTCTGGCCCAGCGCATCATCAACGGCGAAGTCCCGGACGGCCTTAAAGGCAAGCGTCTGCTCTCGCTGGACATGGGCGCGCTGATTGCCGGTGCCAAGTATCGCGGTGAGTTCGAAGAGCGCCTGAAATCGTTGCTCAACGAACTGTCGAAGCAGGAAGGGCAGATCATTCTGTTCATCGACGAACTGCATACCATGGTCGGCGCCGGTAAAGGCGAAGGCTCGATGGATGCCGGCAACATGCTCAAGCCTGCGCTGGCTCGCGGTGAGTTGCACTGCGTTGGCGCGACCACGCTCAACGAGTACCGCCAATATATAGAGAAGGATGCGGCCCTCGAGCGACGCTTCCAGAAAGTTCTGGTGGATGAGCCGAGCGAAGAAGACACCATTGCCATCCTGCGTGGCCTTAAAGAGCGTTACGAGGTTCACCACAAGGTGGCAATCACCGACGGTGCGATCATTGCTGCTGCCAAGCTCAGCCATCGCTACATCACTGACCGGCAGTTACCGGACAAGGCCATCGATCTGATCGACGAGGCCGCCAGCCGCATCCGCATGGAAATCGACTCCAAGCCGGAAGTGCTCGATCGTCTGGAACGTCGCCTGATTCAGTTGAAGGTGGAATCCCAGGCGCTGAAGAAAGAAAGCGACGAAGCGGCGATGAAACGTCTGGAGAAACTCCAGGAAGAAATCGTCCGCCTCGAACGCGAGTATTCCGATCTGGAAGAAATCTGGAACTCGGAAAAAGCCGAGGTGCAGGGTTCTGCGCAGATTCAGCAGAAGATCGAGCAGTCGCGGCAGGAACTGGAAGCCGCGCGCCGTAAAGGTGACCTCAACCGTATGGCTGAATTGCAGTACGGGGTGATCCCGGATCTGGAGCGCAGCCTGCAAATGGTCGACCAGCACGGCAAGAGCGAGAACCAGTTGCTGCGCAGCAAGGTGACTGAAGAAGAAATCGCTGAAGTTGTGTCGAAGTGGACCGGCATCCCGGTGTCGAAAATGCTCGAAGGCGAGCGCGACAAGCTGATGAAGATGGAAAGCCTGTTGCACAAACGGGTGATCGGTCAGGAAGAGGCCGTGGTCGCCGTCGCCAACGCGGTACGCCGTTCGCGTGCCGGGTTGTCCGACCCGAATCGTCCGAGCGGCTCGTTCATGTTCCTCGGCCCGACCGGTGTCGGTAAAACCGAGCTGTGCAAGGCGCTGGCCGAATTCCTCTTTGATACGGAAGAGGCGATGGTGCGGATCGACATGTCCGAGTTCATGGAGAAACATTCCGTGGCTCGCCTGATCGGTGCACCACCGGGATACGTCGGCTACGAAGAGGGTGGTTACCTGACTGAGGCGGTGCGTCGCAAGCCTTATTCGGTGATCCTGCTGGACGAAGTCGAGAAGGCGCACCCGGATGTGTTCAACATCTTGCTGCAAGTGCTCGAGGATGGTCGCCTGACCGACAGCCATGGCCGTACGGTGGATTT
This sequence comes from Pseudomonas sp. Irchel s3a12, assembly GCF_900187485.1. Classification (NCBI taxonomy): domain Bacteria; kingdom Pseudomonadati; phylum Pseudomonadota; class Gammaproteobacteria; order Pseudomonadales; family Pseudomonadaceae; genus Pseudomonas; species Pseudomonas sp. Irchel s3a12. The sequence goes on along the minus strand of NZ_FYDN01000007.1, from coordinate 55,917 downwards.
CCGCAACACCGTGATCGTCATGACTTCGAACCTGGGGTCGGTACAGATCCAGGAACTGGTCGGTGATCGTGAGGCTCAACGTGCTGCAGTCATGGATGCGCTGACGTCGCACTTCCGTCCGGAGTTCATCAACCGGGTCGACGAAGTGGTGATCTTCGAGCCTTTGGCGCGGGATCAGATCGCGGGCATTACCGAGATCCAGTTGGGCCGTCTGCGCAGCCGTCTGGCCGAGCGCGAGCTGAAGCTGGAACTCAGTCCAGAGACGATGGATAAGCTGATCGCCGTTGGCTACGACCCGGTGTATGGCGCACGTCCTTTGAAACGGGCAATTCAGCGCTGGATCGAAAACCCGCTGGCGCAGTTGATCCTCTCGGGTCACTTCATGCCGGGCGACACGGCAACCGGCACTGTCGAGAACGACGAAATCGTTTTCAACTAAGCCTGAGCGCCAATGAAAAAAGGAGGGCCCCACATTGTGGGGCCTTTTTTTTCGTTAGGCTGTTGAACTCAAAGGAAAAGGCTTGTAAAGTGCGCCCCGCAGTCAGTCGCCAAGACGGTCTCAGCTCACTGAGTTGAAATCTGAAATAAGTTGCAAATCATTAACTTGAAAGCAATTTAGGGGGTTGACAGAGGTGTTCTAGGTTGTAGAATAGCGCGCCTCAGACACACGAACGCAGCGATGCGAACGAGTGGCTAGATGCAGTAAGTTTCACCGTTGTAAATTGAAATATGTAGTTCCGTGATAGCTCAGTCGGTAGAGCAAATGACTGTTAATCATTGGGTCCCAGGTTCGAGTCCTGGTCACGGAGCCAATTTCAAGCCGGGGTATAGCGCAGTCCGGTAGCGCGCCTGCTTTGGGAGCAGGATGTCAGGAGTTCGAATCCCCTTACCCCGACCATTTTTGGGTCGTTAGCTCAGTTGGTAGAGCAGTTGGCTTTTAACCAATTGGTCGTAGGTTCGAATCCCACACGACCCACCATTTTTGAAACCAGTTTGCGCTGGGATCGAATCTTAAGATCAGAGGCCAAAAGCGCTGATCGAAGAAGGCGATCTTTGAAAGGTCGCCTTTTTTTTACCGGGGTATAGCGCAGTCCGGTAGCGCGCCTGCTTTGGGAGCAGGATGTCAGGAGTTCGAATCCCCTTACCCCGACCATATTAAAAATCCTCGTATCGAAAGATACGGGGATTTTTTTTGTCCGACAAAAACTCATTTCCCCTTCAGGTCATCATACAACCTGCCGATAGCCCGCTAACACGAGGGGACTGCCATGGCTTTCGCCCCTTGAATCTGGCCAATACAAGAATAAGGGCGTTCGTCATGTTGCTTCGTCAGTTGAATATTGCTCCCCGGGCGGCCCTGGGGTTCGCCTTGATCGCGGTGTTGGTGGCCTTGCTCGGCGTGTTTGCGCTCGGGCAGATGTCGAGTATTCGCGACAGTGAAGTCGCGGTGGAAAATCAGTGGCTGCCGAGTATTCGTGGCGGCGACGAGATTCGCGAGATCATGCTGCGCATCCGCACCATCTCGCTGCGCATGGCGCTGGATCAGGATCCGGCCAACATTGCGACTTACCGCAGCCAGATGGACACCCGCGACAAGGAGCTGAGCGAGAAAATCGCCGCCTACGACAAACTGGTCAACACCCCGGAAGGCCAGCAGCTATATGACCAATTCAAAAAGACCTTCGCCGCTTATCGCAGCGGTATCGCTCAATCCTTCGCCCTCGCCGAGCAAGGCAAACGTGATGAGTTGACCCGGTTGTTGCTGGTCGACATGAAAACCGTCGTCGATGGCTCCGGCAAACAACTCAACGACCTGGCAGACCTGTTCGCCAAACAGGTCGCCGCCGAAAGCCAGAAGTCCGCTGCGCACTATGAAAACTCGCGCACGATTGTCAGTTTGTTTATTGCGTTGGCCGCGCTGGCCACGGTGGCACTGGCGATGATGCTCACCCGCAGTATCGTTCGTCCGCTCAGCAGCGCCGTCAGCGCAGCAGAAAGTGTCGCGCAGGGGGATCTGACCCGGCCGATCGAAACCCATGGCAACGATGAAGTCAGTCGCTTGCTCAAAGCCTTGGCGACCATGCAGCAAAACCTGCGAGAGACGCTGCAAGGCATCAGCGGTTCGGCCACGCAGCTGGCGACCGCTGCGGATGAACTCAATGCGGTGACGCTCGACAGCACCCAGGGACTGCAACAACAGAACAACGAAATCGAACAAGCCGCGACGGCCGTCAACCAGATGACGGCAGCAGTGGAAGAGGTCGCACGCAATGCGGTGTCGACGTCTGACGCGACCCGTCAATCCAGCGAGTCGGCGCATCTGGGCCAGGTGCGGGTCAGTGAGACCGCCACGGCCATCAATGCACTGGCCAGCGATGTGCAACAGACCGGTGAGTTGGTGCAATCACTGGCCAATCAATCGCAGGACATCGGCAAAGTGCTGGACGTGATTCGGGCGATTGCCGAGCAGACCAATTTGCTGGCGCTCAACGCGGCGATTGAGGCGGCGCGGGCCGGTGAGAGCGGGCGAGGCTTTGCCGTAGTCGCCGATGAAGTACGCGCGCTGGCGTATCGCACGCAGCAATCGACGCAGGAGATCGAGCAGATGGTCCAGGGCATGCGCAGCGGTTCGAGCCTGGCGCTGGATTCGATGCAGGCCAGTACCGCACGGGCAACGACCACGCTGGCCTTGGCTGAGCGTGCCGGTGAGGCGCTGCAAACCATTACCGCGTCGGTGCATGAGATCCATGAGCGCAATCTGGTGATCGCCAGCGCAGCTGAAGAACAAGCGCAAGTAGCCCGGGAAGTGGATCGCAACCTGGTGAATATTCGTGATTTATCGGTACGTTCTGCCGCAGGTGCTGACCAGACCAGCGCGTCCAGCCATGAGTTATCGCAACTGGCCAATGCCTTGCAGGGCATGGTACGGCGCTTCCAGTTGTAAACGGGCAGACGTGAAAAAGCCGCGTTTCTTTCAGGAGAAGCGCGGCTTGTTTTTTATTGTCGATCAGGCGCCGTCTTGGTCTTTCAGGTGTTCGAACAGGCCTTTCGGCATCTTCTTGCCGTTGGCCTCAAAGTTGGCCTTCACGTTGTTGTAGGCCTCTTGCTCGTCGATGAAACCGTCATGGTTGGTGTCGATCTTGTCGAAGTCGGACTTCGGCGCGACTTTCAGAAATTCGGCGCGCGAGACCTTGCCGTCACCATCGCTGTCAGTCTTGGCCATCGAAGCATCGCCACATTTGCCTTCACCGCATTTGCCTTCCGGCGCTTTCACCGAGGTTTCCGCCGAGGCAACCATGTAGCCCTGCGCCAGTGGCTGAGCGGCAAACACCGAACCGGACAACATCAGGCCGCCCGCCAGCGCGGCGCCGATCAGGCCAATGGATTTTTTACCGAGGGTCGAAGTACGGGACATTTACATTCTCCTGGGCTGCACTGCGCAACCACACGTTAAGGACGATTGCCTGAGCAGGTGTTGCTCGGGTGTGGCCATTAAGCGGTGGCGGTGTATCGCGACTGTGTCGCGGAGCGGGGGAGTTTGTAAGCGAAGGAGGGAAAAGCGGGGCGGGGATACAGTAAGAAACAGATCTTTCGATCAACACAAAACATTGTGGGAGCGAGCCGGCTCCGGGCAGCGATCCGACGAAGAGGTTGTATCAGTCGACATTTTTGTCGTTTGACACGCCGCATTCGTCGGATCGCCGCCCGGAGCCGGCTCGCTCCCACAGGTTTTAGTGCAGTTTCAGACGCGGTTCAGTACCACGGCCAATCTTGCTGCCCAGCATCAGCATCGCTGTGCGGAATGGCCCGTACAGCGCCATCTGGTGCATGCGATACAGCGACACGTAAAACATCCGCGCCAGCCAGCCTTCGAGCATCACGCTGCCGGTCAGGTTGCCCATCAAGTTACCCACCGCCGAAAAACGCGACAGCGAGATCAGCGAGCCGTAGTCGGTGTACTTGTACTCCGGCAAGGTCTTGCCTTCGATGCGCAGTTTCAGCGATTTGGCCAGCAGCGACGCCTGTTGGTGTGCGGCTTGGGCACGCGGCGGCACATTGCGATCGGTACCCGGTTGCGGGCACGCGGCGCAGTCACCGAAAGCAAAGATGTTCTCGTCGCGGGTGGTTTGCAGTGTCGGCAGCACTTGCAGTTGATTGATGCGGTTGGTTTCCAGGCCGTCGATGTCCTTGAGGAAACCCGGCGCGCGAATGCCCGCTGCCCAGACTTTCAGGCTGGCCTTGATCTCGTTGCCATCGGCGGTGATCAGGCTGTCGGCGGTCACTTCGCTGACCGAAGCGTTGGTCATCACGTTGACCCCGAGTTTTTCCAGGGTCTTGTGCACCGGCCCGCTGATGCGCTCCGGCAGGGCGGGCAACACCCGTGAACCGGCTTCGATCAGGGTGATGTGCATGTTTTCCGGTTTGATCCGGTCCAGGCCATAAGCCGCCAGTTCATGGGCGGCGTTGTGCAGTTCTGCCGCCAGTTCAACGCCTGTGGCGCCGGCACCGACAATCGCCACGCTGATCTGCTCGACCACATCGGTTTGCCCGGCGTGTGCACGCAGATAGTGATTAAGCAATTGCTGGTGGAAGCGCTCGGCCTGTTTGCGTGTGTCGAGGAACAGGCAGTGCTGCGCCGCGCCCTGAGTGCCGAAGTCGTTGGTGGTGCTGCCGACGCTGATCACCAGCGAGTCGTATTGCACTTCACGTGCAGGCACCAGTTCTACGCCGTTTTCGTCGTAGGTGGCGGCGAGCTGGATTTTCTTCTGTGCGCGATCGAGCCCGCTCATGCGCCCTAGCTGGAACTCGAAGTGGTTCCATTTTGCCTGGGCAACATAGTTGAGTTCGTCTTCGGAGGAGTTCAGCGATCCGGCGGCTACTTCGTGCAGCAGGGGCTTCCAGATGTGCGTCAGGTTCGCGTCGACCAGCATCACACTGGCCGTGCCGCGCTTGCCCAGAGTCTTACCCAGACGGGTAGCCAACTCCAGACCGCCGGCGCCGCCGCCGACAATAACAATACGATGGGACATAGGGATAACTCGCAAGGTTTTTAAAGGAAATCTTTGTCGTCATTACCCAAGCGAGCGCCAGGCTGCTCATAGCGTCAGGTAACTGATAAATCGGCTCAACAGGCCCAGACCAATGGTCACTGCCAGCACCAGCACGAGGAGCATCCACGGCCGGAAAGGCCGGCGCTCGACTCGGTGTTGGGACAGTTGCAGGTACTCTTCGACATGTTTCTGGTCTTCGGGGTTCAGGCGGCTGGTCATATTTGCCTCGTCAGGTAGACGTTGCTGAATGGGCAGAAGCTACAGCGGTTTTTATCCGGGGTTGAACGCAGCATAGCCGCTGTCCGGAACCGGTTCGACGCTCACCCGATCTTCGAGGCGAATGATCCCGCTTTGTAACACCCGCGCGGTAATTCCGCCATGGCCGCGCACCGCTTGAAAGGTGCCCGGGCCGAGGTTGTTCTGCAGGCGTGCGCAGGGCTGACACCAGCCCGTGGTTTCGAATATTGCCTGACCGATGCGAAAGCGCCGACCCTTGAGGCTAAACAAATTGATACCGCTGATAACCAGATTGCGCCGCAGATCTTCAGGCCTGACGGGTTGATCGTCGGGGCGACCCATCAAGGCGCTGATTACCGCCAGATGTTCCCACTGGATCAGGGTCACCTGTCGCGCGTTACGCACACCGGGACGGGCGTGATCGCCGGTCAGTCCAGCTTCCAGCCGCGCCTCGACGGCATCGAGTTCGATCATCGGCCCGCGCGACTCGGGGCGCACGCCAATCCAGCGCACACATCCGGTCTGCGGTACATCGGCGATCAATTGCTGAAGGGGGGTCACAGGCTGATTCCCACATCAAAAACGATGCTGCGACCGAGGTTGCTGCGCAGAAAATCCGGCGCGTCCGGGTGGGCGAACAGCACGCGGGCGAAGGTCGGGCCGACGAGCGACAGCGAGCGCCAGCCCTGACGTAGGTATTCGGTGGGCGGGGGGAAATGGCTGTTCAAATCCAGTACTTCTCGTTTGAGGCTGGCGAAGGCGATGATGTCCAGTTCGCCGAGATCCATGCCGCGCTCTTTGTAGTTGTGTGCTTTTTTGCGCAGGGTCGGCGCCAGTCGCAGCAGGAATTCATTGGCCGGGATTCGTTTCGGCTTGGCTTCACGGCGGACCAACTGACTGAGAGAAAACGCGCTACGCCGCCGCTGCAATTCATCGCGCCATTCGTCGTTGAGCCGGCGCCCCTCGTCGAGCACGAAGAATACCTCGAAATTGGCATCGCGAAACAATACGTCCGGCGGCTCGCCGGCCGGCGCGAATTCGTCGGCGCGGTAGGGAATGTTCAGGCCTTGCAGCAGGCGCTGGCAAACCCAACGCTCACGCTCCCATTTGCGGGCATTGGACAGAAAGGCGTTGGCCTGCTCGGCCGCGATGGTCAGCAGGCGTAAATAATCTGAGTCATCCATAAGCCCAAGCTTAGCGTTCAAATGCGACAAGCTGAAAGCGTTCCGCGGCAAAGTGCATCAGTGGGTAGTGGAGAAGGGCGGTGTAGACTCATGGAAATCGATTATTTGCGCCAAACCGTGAGGACTCATCGTGAAATTTCGCTGGCTGCTGCTGTTTGCTGTTTTTCCGCTGTGTGCCCATGCACTCGAAACCGGTGAGCGTCTGGCTCCCTGGACGTTGCTCGATCAGTACGAGCAACCCTTCACCCTCGACAACAGCACCAACACGCTGCTGGTGGCACGGGATATGGACGGCGCCAAGCTGATCAAGGAAGCGTTGAAGGACCAACCCAAGGGCTATCTGGAGGCCCGTCACGCGGTGTTCGTTGCCGACATCCAGCGCATGCCGGCGCTGATTGCCAAAATGTTTGCCGTACCGGCCATGCGCGACTACCACTATCGGGTCATGCTGGATCGAGAAGGACGGGTTGCGTCGCGCTATCCCGGCGCGGAAGGCCAGGTGTTGTGGTTGCAACTCAAGGACGGTCGATTGCTCTCGCAACGTGAGTACGCCAACGCGGGTGATCTGCGCGAGGCACTGGAGAAGGCGCGCCCATGATCGGCGTTGAGGTGCTGGCGACCGAAAGTCTGTTGCTGGGCTGGCTGATTTATCTGCCGGTGCTGCTTTGGGCGATCGTGCGGGCGCCGTGGGTCGAGTTGTTCAGCGACAGCCGGCGTCAGCATCTGCTGTTCGGCACCGTGTTTGCGTTGTTTCTCTTGTGGTTGATGCGCAGGGATTTCGACACAGGCGTGTCGTATCACTTCCTCGGCATGACGGCGGTAACCCTGTTGCTGGACTGGCCGCTGGCGATCGTTGGCGGACTGGTGGCGCAAATCGGCCTGGTGCTGCTCGGGCGTCAGGATCTTGCGGCGATGGGGGTCAATGGCGCCTTGTTCATTTTGCTGCCGGTGCTGGTCACCGAGTGCGTGGCAATCCTTGTCGAGCGTGCTCAACCGCGCAACCCGTTCGTGTATATCTTCTGTTCCGGTTTTTTTGCCGCCGCGTTGTCGGCCTTGTTGTGCCTGATCCTCAGCCTGACGCTGCTGTGGTACGACGGCCTTTTCGCCATGCCGGAGTGGCTGGAAGACTTCATCGGTTACGTGTGGCTGATCATTTTCCCCGAAGCGTTCATCAACGGCATGATCATCAGTGCGCTGGTGGTATTCAGCCCGGAGTGGCTGGAGACCTTCAACCGCACGCGCTACCTTTCGGCGCCGTGGAAGGACGACGATCCGAAGTCTTGATCCACATCAAATCCGCCACGCGCGGGAAATTTCATGCTCACGCAAATCCCTTCAGGAGCAGCGGCATGAGTGTTTACGAGTGGGCAAGGCAGGAGACCCGGCAGAGTCTGGACATGGCGCAGGAGGTGGGCTTTGACCCGGGGTTGAGTTTGCGTGCCTTGCTCAGTGCGGTGGTGCAGCAGAGCAAGGCCGTGCGCAACGCCGAAGACCTGGCCGACGAGTTGCGCTTTCTGGCGGAAAACCTCGACGACGATCAGGACTACGGCTTTATGCGGCCCTGATCGAGATCAGTGACGCGGATCGAAGTCGCCGGAAAACAGTTCGTCCTCGGCATCCGGTGCGACCGGAATCTTGTGTTCTTCCGACGCCCAGGCGCCGAGGTCGATCAGCTTGCAGCGATCAGAGCAGAACGGCCGAAACTTGTTTTCGGGGATGAATTCCACGGGGGCGCCGCAGGTCGGGCATTCAACGGTGGGGATCTGGCTCATGCTTGGCCTCCGGATAAAGTCAGGTAAAAGTGATGCAGACGCTCGACTTCGCTGTGCAGCCAGGCGAGGTCGCGGTCGTTGACGACCACGTCGTCGGCGCGGCTCACACGCTCTTCGCGGCTCGACTGGGCCTTGAGGATCGCCTGAACCTGCTGCTCGCTGGTCTGGTCACGCTGCAAAGTGCGTTCGATCTGCAATTGTTGCGGAGCGTCGATCACCAGAATGCGCTGGGTCATCGCGTATTGCCCGGATTCGATCAGCAGCGGCGACACAAGAATCGCATAAGGCGATTTTGCCTGCGCCAGGTGATGAGCGATTTCCTCGGCGATCAACGGATGCAGCAGGGCTTCGAGCCAACGGCGTTGCTCCGGCTCTTCGAAGATCAGTTTGCGCAGGGCAGCGCGATCCAGCGTGCCATCGGCCTGCAACACGTCGGGGCCGAAGTGTTCGGCAATCTTCGCCAGCGCCGGGCGCCCCGGTTCAACCACCCAGCGCGCCGCGTGATCGGCATCCACCACGTGGATACCCAGATCAATGAAGTGCTGAGCCGCCGCGCTTTTGCCGCTGCCAATGCCGCCGGTGAGGCCGAGAATCCAGGGTTTTTGCACAGGGGTATTCATTTCAAACCGACAAACTGCCAATAGAAGGCGGTTATTTGACCACCCCAGAGCAAGGCAATCCAGCCGGCAATTGCCAGATAAGGGCCGAAGGGGATTGGCGTCGAGGTTTTTTGCTCTCGCAGGCGCAACAAAATCACCCCGATAATGGCGCCGACCAGTGATGACAACAGAATCGTCAGCGGCAGAATCTGCCAGCCGCCCCATGCCCCCAGCAGCGCCAACAGCTTGAAGTCACCATGACCGATGCCATCCTTGCCGGTCAGCAGCTTGAACAGCCAGAACACTGACCACAGCGCCAGATAACCGGCCACCGCGCCCCACAACGCATCGTGCAAGGTCACGAACAGGCCGAAACTGTTGACGATCAACCCCAGCCACAGCAACGGCAACACCAGCACATCAGGCAATAGTTGATGCTCGGTGTCGATCAGACTCATCGCCAGCAGACCCCAGGTGAGGACGATCAGCAAGCACGCCGGCCAACCGAAACCCAAGTGCCAGGCGATGAAGGCCGAGAGCAGCCCACAGGCCAGCTCGGTCAACGGATAACGTTTGCTGATCGGTGCGGAGCACGCTGAACAGCGCCCACGCAGCCACAGATAACTGAGCAGGGGAATGTTTTCCCACGGGCGAATACGGTGGGCGCAATGCGGGCATTCGGAGTGCGGCAGCATCAGGTTGTAGACGGGTTGCGAGGCTTCGCCGGGCAAACCGAGCACATCGTGTGCCTGCTGGCGCCAGTCGCGTTCGAGCATTTTCGGCAGGCGCCATATCAGCACATTGAGGAAGCTGCCGACCACCAGGCCCAGCAGCAGGGCGGTGCCGACAAACGCTAGCGGATACACGGCAAACAGTTCGTCGATAGGCATGTCAGATCGCTGAGCCGAGTTGGAAGATCGGCAGGTACATGGCCACCACCAGCCCGCCGACGATTACCCCCAGCACGACCATGATGAACGGCTCCATGAGGCTGGTGAGGTTGTCGACCATGTTATCCACTTCTTCCTCGTAAAAGCCCGCAACCTTGTCGAGCATGTCATCCAGGGCGCCGGACTCTTCGCCAATCGCGGTCATTTGCACGGCCATGCTGGGAAAGACCCCGGTGCTGCGCATCGAGAAATTCAGCTGCATACCGGTGGACACGTCCTGGCGAATGCGCAGCACGGCTCGCTTGAAGACCACGTTGCCGGTGGCGCCGGCCACCGAGTCAAGCGCTTCGACCAACGGCACACCGGCGGCAAACGTGGTGGACAAGGTTCGAGCGAATCGCGCCACGGCGGACTTGTACATCAGCGTGCCCACCAGTGGCAGTTTCAGCAGCCAAGTGTCTTTGCGATCGCGCAGTGCCTGGGAGGTTTTCAGCGCGTGGCGGGTGCCGAAAATGGCCGCGACCAGCGCAGCGAGAATGGCCCACCACCATTGCTGCATGAATTCCGACAGGCTGATCACCATCAGGGTGAACGCCGGCAGTTCGGCGCCGAAACCGGAAAACACTGACTGAAATTGTGGCACTACTTTGACCAGCAGAATCCCGGTGACAACAGCCGCGACCAGCACCACGGCGGTGGGATAGGTCATGGCTTTCTTGATCTTGGCTTTGAGGCTTTCGCTTTTTTCCTTATAGGTCGCGACGCGTTCGAGCAAGGTGTCGAGGGCGCCGGACTGTTCGCCGGCATCGACCAGGTTGCAATACAACTCGTCGAAATACTGCGGTTTCTTGCGCAGGGCTGCGGCGAAGCTGTTACCGGCCGCGACCTCCTGTTTCACGTCGTCCACCAGTTTGCGCATGGCCGGGTTATCAAAGCCTTCGCCAATAATGTCGAACGACTGCAACAGCGGTACGCCGGCTTTCATCATGGTCGCCATCTGCCGGGTGAACAGGGCAATGTCCCGGGCCTTGATGCGTTTGCCAAAGCTCAACAATGACGCGGATTTCTTGCGCACCTTGCCGGGATTGATCCCCTGTTTACGCAATTGTGCCTTGATCAGCGCCGGGTTCTGTCCGCTCAATTCACCGGTGACTTTGCTGCCTTTTCTGTCCGTGCCTTCCCAGGCATAAATACTGATTTTTGCTGCCTTGACCGCCATGTTCAGTCCTTGGTGACCCGGTTGATTTCTTCAAGACTGGTGATGCCTTGCATGGCCTTGTGCAGTCCGGAGGTGCGCAGGTCGTCGAAGCCGTCGCGGCGCATCTGCAGGTCGATTTCCAGCGAATTGCCTTCGGCCATGATCAAGCGTTGCAGCTCCGGTGTGTTTTTCACCACTTCATAAATCCCCACGCGTCCTTTGTAACCGCCGTTGCAGTGATCGCAACCGACCGGCTCGTAGATCGTGAAATGGCCGATGCGTTCCTCGGGGAAGCCTTCCTTGAGTAAGGTTTCGCGCGGGATCTCGATGGCTTTTTTGCAGTGGCTGCACAGTTTGCGCGCCAGGCGCTGGGCGATGATCAGGCTGACCGAGGTAGCGATGTTGAAACCGGGAATACCCATGTTGTGCAGGCGCGTCAGGGTTTCCGCAGCGCTGTTGGTGTGCAGGGTCGAGAGCACCAGGTGACCGGTCTGCGCAGCCTTGATCGCAATCTCGGCAGTTTCCAGATCACGAATCTCGCCGACCATGATCACGTCCGGGTCCTGACGCAGAAACGAGCGCAGTGCCTGGGCAAAGTCGAGCCCTTGCTTGGGATTGACGTTGACCTGGTTGATGCCTTCCATGTTGATTTCCACCGGGTCTTCGGCGGTGGAGATATTGATGTCGACGGTGTTGAGGATGTTCAGGCCGGTATACAGCGAAACGGTTTTACCCGAACCGGTCGGCCCGGTGACCAGAATCATGCCCTGTGGCTGCTTGAGTGCGGCCATGTACAGGTCTTTCTGCTCTGGCTCATAGCCGAGCGCGTCGATACCGATCTGCGCGCTGGACGGGTCGAGAATCCGGATCACCACTTTTTCGCCCCACAGGGTCGGCAGCGTGTTGACCCGGAAATCGATCGACTTGCTTTTCGACAGGCGCATCTTGATCCGCCCGTCCTGAGGTTTGCGCCGTTCCGAAATATCCAGGCTGGCCATGACTTTCAGGCGTGCGGCGATGCGCCCGGCCAATTGAATCGGCGGTTTGGCAACCTCGCGCAGGATGCCGTCGGTGCGCACCCGCACCCGGTAGTTTTTTTCGTAAGGCTCGAAGTGCAAGTCGGAAGAGCCACTCTTGATCGCATCCAGCAACATCTTGTGCACGAAGCGCACCACCGGCGCATCGTCGGCGTCGAGCCCGCCGATGGCGTCCTGCTTGCTGTCGTCGACGGATTCGACATCGACCCCGTCGAGATCGACATCGGCCATGTCCTCCAGACCGCTGGTGTGGGTGTCGAAGAATTTCTCGATGGCATCGGTAAGTTTGTCGTCCTCGACCAGAATGGCTTCGGTGCTCAGCCCGGTACTGAACTGGATGTCGTTGATTGCTTGATGATTGCTCGGGTCGGAAATGCCCACGAACAGCTTGTTGCCGCGACGCCACAAGGGCATGGCGTGATGCTGACGCACGAGTTTTTCGCTGACCAGACCTTTGGGCTGGGTTTCCTTGTCCAGGCAGTTGAGATCAAGCAAGGCCATGCCGAAATGCTCGGAGGCGATCTCGGCGACCTGTGAGCTCTTGACCAGTTTGTTCTGCACCAGATAGCTGACCAGCGACAGACGATTGCGTTGGGCCTGTTGCCAAGCTTGCTGGGCGCTTTTTTCCGTGAGCAGTTCGGCCTGGACCAATTGCTTGGCCAGACCGCTCAGAGCGATGTCATTCATGGGGATTCCGCACGCTTGCCGTTCATGACTTATAGCCTAGTCAAGTGACAGCGCCAAACACGGCGGGTGCAGGTGACAAAAAGTGTCAGATAGTGCGGTTGCAGGTTGTAGGAATTGGCGTTGCAAGCGCTTCGCGCCCCAATGGGCGGGTCTTGAAGGCATTGGCATGGCCTATGCTGCGTCACTTTCAGATCATGAGATTTCGACTCATGCATGGAGCGTGTCTATGAAAAAACAACAAGGGTTTACGCTGATCGAACTGCTGATCGTGGTGGCAATCATCGGGATTCTGGCGACCATCGCCTTGCCGCAGTATTCCAAGTATCAGGCGCGGTCGAAGGTGACGGCGGGGCTGGCGGAAATCAGTGCGATGAAAGTGCCGTTTGAGGATGTGATCAATCAGGGCACCGATCCTACCAATACAAACGTGGCTGGCAGTGCAACTGTTTTAACCTCCAACTGCTCAGTGTCTGCAACAGGTACCGCATCTTCGGGTGCAGGTTCGATCGTCTGCACGATTAAAAATGCGCCAGGTCCGGTGCTGGATAAAACCATCACGCTTACTCGTTCCTCCGGAACCGGTGCGGGCGTATGGACTTGCGGTACGACCGTTGCACCGGACTATTCGCCAAAAGGATGTACTGCCAGCGGTACCTGAGTTGTTGATGGACTGCCAAATGCCCCGCAATGCGGGGCATTTTTCTTGGTTCACACTTCTAAAAAGCTTCAATAATTTCAGCGTCTTAGGAACTTTCCCAAAAACCGCAACTTGCATGCGAACATTGGCCAGTTCATGCAAATTGCATGATTTCGGAAATTGGTGATATCTGTAAGTTATTGATTATTAAGAATATTGTTCGTTCGAAAAAGTTGGCACAGCGTTCGCAACTACCTTGGTAACCCTGCTGACAAGACAACCAGCAGACTTTCCAGAAAAACAGGAGTTACTCGTATGAAGAAGTTCGCTATCACTGCCGCTGCTGCTACCGCGCTGACCCTGACCATGGCTTCCGGTGCATTCGCACAATCCACTCAGGCTACCCAGGCTCCAATGACTCTGGCTGCCGGTGAAGTCACCCAGGCTAAAGAAGCTACTTCCGACACTTGGATCACTACCAAAGTCAAAGCTGACCTGGTCACCGAAAAAGGCATTCCAGGTACTGACATCAAAGTAGAAACCAACAAAGGCGTTGTATCGCTTTCGTCGACTACTGCTGTAACTGAATCGCAGAAAGACGTTGCTGTTGCGATCGCTAAGAAAATCAAAGGCGTTAAAGCGGTCTCCGCTGACGGCCTGAAAGCCGAGTAAGGCATGACTTCTCGCCTGGACCGGGAGAAGACGCGACAGACGGGCCGAGCAATACGTCTGCCGCAACTTTAGAGTTCATGCGAACGGTCACACGGATGTGACCATTACGGGCCCCGGCACTTGTGTCGGGGCCTGTTCTATTTCAGGGACGAAAGAATCAAATGGCACCACAAAACAACTGTAGGAGTGAGCCTGCTCGCGATAGCGGTGTATCAGCCGATTAATGTGTTGACTGACACACCGCTATCGCGAGCAGGCTCACTCCTACAGGGGGGATCGGTTTCGGGTCAGTTACCGCGTTTGCTGTTGATCTGCCGCAGGCGATTGCCTTCGAAGCGCAGGTATTGGTACATGCCGTTGCTCGGTCCGTAGGTCCACTCCTCGACCTGAAACTCTTCGCGGCGATTGGCGCTGCGCTTGTAGCCCAACACATCACGGCTGACCGGCTCACCGCATTTCTGCAGGACTTCGCTGGGCCGGTCGCCAAGGCTGATCAATTGACTGCCGCAGCGCAGCGTATCGGACGCCGAGGCGTGACTGGCCGCGAGCGTCATTGCGAGCAAGGCCAGCCACTTTAGTTTCATCATTCGGCGTCCAGATGCATTTGCGTGACCACGCGGCCATCGCTTTCGGCCTCGCCCAGGTTGGCGTCGATGAAGTACACGCGGTCGTCTGCCAGTTGGCCTTTATCGACCAGATAATCCTTGATGCTGCTGGCACGGTCCTGACCCAGCTGACGCAGCAGCACATCGCTGCCACTCCAGAACTGGATCACGCCTTCACGCATCTTCGCCGTGCGTTCTTCCTTGCCCAGATCCTTCCATTCGGCTGGCGGCTGGGTTTTCAGACGGGTGCGGTAAATGCCTTCGAGCAGTGGACCTTTTTCGCTGTCTGGCACTTGCAGCAACGAAGCTTGGGCCGGGACTTTATCGCCGCGACGTTGGAGCATCTTGTAGTAGTTGTACTGGTATTCACGTTCCAGACGTTGCTCGGCGAGTAACGGGCCGTCACTGCTTTTGGCGGCAGTGCCTTCGATCTCTAGACGCAGTGCCGGACGCTCCTTCAGCGCTTGAGACAGTTTGATCAGCGCCGCTTCGGCATCCTTGCTCAACTCGCTGGAACCCGGAGCAAACGACACGGTGCCAAGGTCTTGCGAACTGCCACCACTGATCAGCCCGCCAATCATTTTGAAGGGTGCGGCAGCGGCTTTGACGATGAGATTGCGCAGGGTCTGCCAGACAATCGGCATCACGCTGAATTGCGGGTTGTTCAAGTCGCCGGTCACCGGCAACTCGATGGAGATCTTGCCGTCGACGTCCTTGAGCAAGGCAATCGCCAGTTTCAGTGGCAGGCTCACAGCATCCGGGCTGTCGACTTTCTCACCGAGCTGCAATTGCTCGACCACCACTTTGTTTTCGGCTTTTAGCTGGCCCTTGGTAATCAGGTAATGCAGGTCGAGGTTGAGCCGGCCCTTGCGGATGCGGTAACCGGCGAATTTGCCGGAGTAGGGCGTCAACGTGGTCAGCTCGACGCGTTTGAAACTGGTGGCGATGTCGAGGCTGGCCATCGGGTCGAACGGATTGACCGCGCCCTTGATGGTCACTGGAGCATAGCGATCGACCTTGCCTTTGATGTCGACGCTGGCCGGTTTCGCCTGACGGCTGTCGATGGTGCCGATCTGGCCGTTGAGCTGCTGCACGGCGGTGGCGAAGTTCGGCGTCAGGCTGAAGTCGGCGAAGTTGGCCGAACCGTCGTTGATGGCGATGCCGCCGATGTGAATGCCCAGCGGTTTCTCGTTGCTGGCCGGTTTCGCTGCTGCGCTTTTGGTGCCGCTGTCGGCGGGCTGCGGGATCAGCAGATCATCGATGTTGGTGGTGCGATCATCGTTGATCATGAACCGCACATACGGCTGGAACAGGTTGACCTTGTCAATCGACAGGCTGTCGCCGTGCTGATAGTTCAAGCCTTCGACCACCACCTGCTGCCACTTGAGGAAATCGCGGGTTTTCAG
The DNA here is from genome assembly GCF_900187485.1 of Pseudomonas sp. Irchel s3a12. Taxonomy (NCBI): domain Bacteria; kingdom Pseudomonadati; phylum Pseudomonadota; class Gammaproteobacteria; order Pseudomonadales; family Pseudomonadaceae; genus Pseudomonas; species Pseudomonas sp. Irchel s3a12. Next base: position 39,942 of record NZ_FYDN01000007.1, on the reverse strand, counting down.
GGTGTCGAGGGTGTGCAGTTGATCGATCTGCGCGCGCCCGGTGACGCTTAGGGCCAGCGGCTCGGTGCTCTTGAGATTGACCTTGAGATCACTGCCGAGCATGCCGCTGCGCAGTTCCAGGCGAATGAATGGGTTGATGTAGGACTGCGCGACGCGCAGGTCGATGTCCTGGGTTTTTACATTGAGCTGGGCGTTGACCGGGGCGAGATTGACCGTGCCGTCAGCCGTGATCTTGCCTTGTTTGCCCACGCCGCTATCGAGCTTGAGCTTGAAGGGCGAGCCGTTGAGGCTGTCGAAATCCTGCAGATCGACATTCAGCGGGGTGATGTCCAGTGCTACTGCCGGTTTGGCCGAGCGGTCGGCCAGATGCACGGTGTAATTGCGCAATTGCACGTCTTTGAGCAGCACCTGCCACGGTTTGCTCGGCGCCGGTGGGGTTTTCGGCGAGTCGGCAGCTGCCGGTGTGTTCGCCGGTTCGGCAGCCGCTTTGGCAGCCGGTTTCGATGGCTGGCTGGCAAACAGTTTCTGCCAGTCGAGTTGGCCGTCGGCTTCGAGCGCCGCCCAGGTTTCCAGTTTGTTGCTGCGGATCTTGCCGACTACGACTTGTTGTTTGGCCAGATCCACCGAGGTCTCGCTGACGTCGAGGCGTTCAAGTTTCGCCAGTGGCCGCCCGTCCGGAGCCTTGATGGCGAATGGCGCGATGCTCACTGCGACATTGTTCAACTGCAGTTCGGTTTCTTTCGACAGATTGAGTTTGTATTCGCTGCTGAGGCTAATCACACCATCTTCGAGTACCAGCGGTACCGAGTCACGCACGTAGGGCCAGAACGCTTTCATCTTGCCGTCAGTGACTTTCAGGGTGCCTTCGGAGGTGAACGGGATCATGCTGAAATTGCCGCTCCAATCGATCCGGCCACCGGCGGGGCCGATGGCGACCAGGGTCATGTTGGCGCTGTCTTCGGGCAGGGTGCTGAGGTTTTTCAGCTCGAAGCTGAGGTCATCGTAGAGAAACTCGATGGGTTCGCTGGGGCGCACGTCCTCAAAGTGCACGACGCCGCCGGCCAGTTTGATGTTGTCGATGCGCAGTGGGAAGGGCTTGGCGTCCGGGTCGGCCGGTGTCGGCTCGCTGGCCGGGACATTGAACAGGCCGAGCAGGTTGAGCTTGCCGTCTTTGGCGAAAAGGATTTCGGTCTTTGGCTTGTCCAGCTCGATGTTCGCCAGATGCAGAGCTTTGGTCCACAGACTGTCGATTTGCAGGTCGGCGTACAGGCGATCGAAACCGACCTGCTCCTTGCCCGGCTCGCCGATCACCAGTCCCCACAAGGTAACTTCAAGGCTGAACGGGTTGAGCTCGATACGCTGGATATGCGCAGGCACCGTTGCGTAATTGGCCAGTTGTTGATTGGCCACACGCAGGGCGATGCCCGGCAAAATCAGAAACCCCAGCAGGCTGTAGAGGGCCAGAGCAGTCAACAAGGCGCCAATCGCGCGAATCAATCCTTTGGGCATGTGCGGCTTCATCTGTCTGAATCGGAGTGCCTTGGAGTATGGCACGCGATTCTGGTTCCGAAGTACCTCGCGTGGGGCAGGATTGTTCAGATTTGTCTCAAAACACAGAACCCCTGTGGGAGCTGGCTTGCCAGCGATGAGGGAATACCAGTCGACAACTTTGTTGACTGACCCACCGCAATCGCTGGCAAGCCAGCTCCCACAGGGTTGTTTATAGCTGGAGGATCAGGGTTTTCAGCGGCGGTTGCTGATCCATCGACGGGAAGTCGGCGCCTGGGGTCATCACGCTCCACTCACGCACCGGTCGCCCGGCCTTCTCGGCGCAGCGCAGCACTTGCTCGCGCCAGTCGTCCATGCTGACTTTCGCCAGATTGTTGCAGCAGATCAACACGCCATTGTCGGCGGTGGTCAGCAGGGCCGGTTTGAGCAGGCTCTGATAGTCGCGCAGCAGGTCGACGGTGCCGAATGCGCTCTTGGCCCAGGCGGGCGGGTCGAGCAGGACCAGATCATATTGGCGCTGATCGAGGCGCTGGTAGCTCGGCAGTTTCTGTCCCCGGCGCTGACTGATTGGCAGACCGGCGAGTTGCCGGATCGCCGGAAAGTAATCGGACTGAATGAACTGCATCTCGGGCAACTGCGGATTGAGCAGACCGTTTTCGCGACCGACCGCCAGATTACCCTCGGCGAAATCCAGGTTGCACACTTCGCGCGCGCCACCTGCGGCCGCACTGAGGCCAACGCCGCAGGTGTAGGCGAATAGGTTGAGCACGGATTTGCCTTGGGCGTGATCCTTGACCCAGCCACGGGTGTTGCGCAGGTCGAGGAACAGCAGCGGATCCTGTCCAGCATGGCGTCCGCGCACCCGGTAGTTGAGGCCCCATTCGTGGCCGACCAGATCGGCCAGTGCCGCGTCTTCAGCTTTGTAGACGCTGTCTTCCCGGTCGATGCGCGAGTTGCCACGGGAACGGTCGTTGTAAACCAGCAAGGTTTCCATCCCCAGGCTCTGATTAACCATGGCGTGCAGTTGCAGCAGGTCGTCACGCTCCAGCGTCTGGTGAAAGCTTTGCACCAGCAGTTGCGGGCCGTAGCGGTCGATGGTCAGGCCGCCGGCGCCTTCCTGGCTGCCGTGGAACAGCCGATAGCAATCGGTGCCCTGGCTGTGCAGCTCAGCGAGCAAGTCCTGGCGTTGATCGAGGGCGGCGCGCAGCGCCTGATTCAAGGAAGACATGCGGGCGCCTTGCTGGTGAGAATTGGGGCGCGGGAGTTTAGCAGCTTGGCGGGCAATCGAGTTGCGCCCTTCGCGAGCAGGCTCGCTCCCACATGGGAATGCATTCCAAATGTGGGAGCGAGCCTGCTCGCGAAGCTTTTAGGTCAGCAAACCCATTCGTCGTTTAGCCCGTTGCACCGAACCATTGCGCATCGCCCAGCGCAGCATCGGTGCGCTGCGCCGGACGCTGGCGCGAATCAATTGCCGTTGCAGCGAACTCTGTCGCACATCAAGCATGTCGCTGGCCCAGTCCGGCAACAGGTCGATACCGGCCTTCATCATCAGATCGCCAAACGGCCGGGCCAGAACACTCGGCGCCGGCGCGTCGAGCAGCAGGCGCAAGACTTCGCGGCTGCGCTCGTCGCACAGCAACTGCGGGCGCATGCGTTGCAGATACTCGGCCACGGCTTGCCGCGATTTCGGCACATCCCGCGCGCCCAAACGTTCAGCCACCACGGCGATTTCCGCGTAATAGCGATCCTGATCCATGCTTGACAACTGCGGGTTGCGATAGCGCAAATGCGCGGCAAGAAAGTTGCTGACTTCCGCCACATGCACCCAGGTCAGCAAATCCGGATCGCTGGCCGCGTAAGGTCGTCCGTCCGGCGCGGTGCCGACCACTTGCAGGTGAATGGTGCGCACTTTCTCGATCAGCCAGTCGGCGTCTTTTCTTGAGCCAAACGTAGTGCCGGAGACGAACTGACTGGTACGCCGCAAGCGCCCGAGCATGTCTTCACGAAAGTTCGAATGATCCCAGACCCCGGCCAGTGCCAGCGGATGCAAAGCTTGCAGCAACAGCGCGCTGATGCCGCCGATCAACATGCTGCTGAAATCGCCGTGCACCTGCCAGCTGATCGAATCCGGGCCGAACAGGCCGGGATCGCCCTTGGGGTTTTCCAGGTCGAGCTGACCGAGCGACAGCCCGGTCAGGCTCATGAGTTGCTGTTCGATACGGCTGCGGATGAATTCCATGAACACTCAGTGAAGAAGGGAGGGCGCGGCCGATGGACCGCGCCCGGGGTGTTACTGATTGAGGCGCTTGTCGATCAGGCCTTGCACCACACTCGGATCGGCCAGGGTCGAGGTATCACCGAGGCTGTCGAGTTCGTTGCAGGCGATCTTGCGCAAGATGCGCCGCATGATCTTGCCTGAACGGGTTTTCGGCAAGGCCGGCGCCCACTGGATCAGATCCGGTTTGGCGAAGCTGCCGATTTCCTTGCTGACGTGGGCCAGCAATTCTTTCTTCAACTCGTCATTGGGTTCGGTGCCGTTCATGGGTGTGACGAAGGCGTAGATGCCCTGACCTTTGACGTCGTGGGGGTAACCAACCACGGCGGCCTCGGCGATGCTGTCGTGCAATACCAGTGCGCTTTCCACTTCGGCGGTACCGATGCGGTGGCCGGAGACGTTGATCACGTCATCGATGCGCCCGGTTATCCAGTAATCGCCGTCCTCATCGCGGCGTGCGCCGTCGCCGGTGAAGTAGTAGCCGGGGTAGGGTTTGAAATAGGTGTCGACCATGCGCTGCGGGTCGCCATAGACGCTGCGGATCTGCGCTGGCCAACTCGACTTGATCGCCAGCACGCCACTGCCGGCGCCTTTGATTTCCTTGCCGTGCTCATCGAGCAGCACCGGTTGCACGCCGAACATCGGTTGCGTGGCGCAGCCAGGCTTGATTCGCTGGGCGCTGACCAGCGGGCTGAGCATGATGCCGCCGGTTTCGGTCTGCCACCAAGTGTCGACGATGGGGCAGCGCTGTTCTCCGACGACATTGAAATACCATTCCCACGCTTCCGGGTTGATCGGCTCACCGACGCTGCCGAGTAATCTGAGGCTGGCGCGCGAGGTTTCCTTCAACGGTTCGGCACCTTCACGCATCAACGCGCGCAGGGCGGTCGGCGCGGTGTAGAAGATGTTGACTTTGTGTTTGTCGATCACCTGCCAGAAACGTGAACTGCTCGGATAGCTCGGCACGCCTTCGAACATCAGCGTGGTCGCACCATTGGCCAGCGGGCCGTAGACGATGTAGCTGTGGCCGGTAACCCAGCCGACGTCAGCGGTGCACCAGAACACTTCGCCGTCGCGGTAATCGAGCACGTACTTGAAGGTCATCGCCGCTTGCAGCAGGTAGCCGCCGGTGGTGTGCAGCACGCCTTTGGGTTTGCCGGTGCTGCCGGAGGTGTAGAGGATGAACAGCGGGTCTTCGGCGTCCATTGGCTCCGGTGGGCAATCGTCGCTGACCTCGCGCACGGCCTGGTGATACCAGAGGTCGCGACCCTCGACCCAATCGACTTTGCCCTGGGTGCGTTCGACCACCACGACAGTACTGACGTCGGGGCAACTTTGCAGGGCTTTATCGACGTTCTGCTTCAGCGGCACGAACTTGCCACCGCGCACGCCTTCATCGGCGGTGATCACCGTGCGGCAGTCAGCATCAAGGATGCGGTCACGCAGGGAATCGGGGGAGAAACCGCCAAACACCACCGAATGGATTGCGCCGATTCGCGAACAGGCAAGCATGGCATATGCGGCCTCGGGGATCATTGGCATGTAGATGCACACCCGGTCGCCTTTCTTCACACCACGGCTTTTCAGCACGTTGGCCAGGCGGCAGACGTGGTGATGGAGTTTTTTATAAGTGATTTGCGCTGATTCTGCCGGGTCGTCGCCCTCCCAGAGCAGGGCGGTCTGATCGCCGCGCTTGTCCAGATGGCGGTCGATGCAGTTGTAGCTGACGTTCAGCTTCGCACCGACAAACCAGGCGGCTTCACCGGTTTTCAGGTCGTAGCGCTGAACGGTCTGCCACGGCGTGCTCCAGTCGAGGAACCGCGTGGCCTGTTCGGCCCAGAAGGTGCTGGGGTGTTCAATGGATTCGCGGTACAGGCGCCGATAGTCATCCTGACTCAATTGCGCAGCCCGGCGGACGGCATCGGCTTTGGGGAACGTGCTGATATCGAACATGACGGTTCCTTATTCTTGTTGTGCGACAAGAGGGGAGCTGTACGACCCTCGTAGGAGCTGCCGAAGGCTGCGATCTTTTGATCTTGTTTTTTAAGGTCAAGATCAAAAGATCGCAGCCTTCGGCAGCTCCTACAGGGATCGTGTACGCCACCGATTCTGCGATTAGCCCGGTGCCGTGGAACTGTCGATGTTGCAAGCTGTAGGGGCAGGCAAACCGCCCCTTCAGCCTATCACCCGCGGTGACGACCGCGGAAGTAGTTGATCAAGCCCTGAGTGGAAGGGTCATCAGCAGTGCTTTCATCGCTGCCGACCAGACGGTTGTAAACGCCTTTGCCCAGTTCCTTGCCCAGTTCCACGCCCCATTGGTCGAAGGCGTTGATGCCCCAGACCACGCTTTGCACGAACACTTTGTGTTCATACATCGCCACCAGTGCGCCGAGACGACGCGGGCTGATGCGCTCGACCACGAGGGTGTTGCTCGGACGGTTGCCCGGGATCACCTTGTGCGGCGCGAGCTTGTGCACTTCATCTTCGCTCATGCCCTTGTCGCGCAGTTCCTGCTCGGCTTCCGGCAAGGTCTTGCCGAGCATCAGCGCCTGGCTCTGCGACAGGCAGTTGGCGTACAGCCACTGGTGGTGGTCGGAGACCGGGTTGAAGCTGACGATCGGCACGATGAAATCGGCCGGAATCAACTGCGAACCTTGATGCAGCAACTGGTGGTAGGCGTGCTGACCGTTGCAGCCGACGCCGCCCCAGATCACCGGACCGGTATCGGTCGACACCGGCGTGCCGTCCTGACGCACGCTCTTGCCGTTGGATTCCATGTCCAGCTGTTGCAAGTGCTTGGTGATGTTACGCAGATAGTGGTCGTACGGCAGGATCGCGTGGCTTTGCGCGCCCCAGAAGTTGCCGTACCACACACCGAGCAGGGCCAGCAGCACCGGCATGTTCTGTTCGAACGGTGCGGTCTGGAAATGCTGGTCCATGGTGTAGGCGCCGGACAGCAGTTCCTTGAAGTTGGACATGCCGATGGCCAGGGCGATCGGCAAACCGATGGCCGACCACAGCGAATAACGACCGCCGACCCAATCCCACATCGGGAAGATGTTTTCTTCGCGGATACCGAACGCAACGGCCGCTGCGTTGTTGCTCGATACGGCGATGAAGTGACGATACAGCTCGGCTTCCGAACCGCCCTGCGCCAGGTACCAGGCACGAGCAGCCTGAGCGTTCTTCAGGGTTTCGAGGGTGTTGAACGACTTCGACGAAACGATGAACAGTGTGGTCTCGGCGCGCAGTTTCTGCGTCAGCTCGTGGAATTCGCTGCCGTCGATGTTCGCCAGATAATGGCAACGCACGCCTTTCTGCGCGTACGACAGCAGCGCTTCGGACACCAGCTCAGGGCCGAGGAACGAGCCACCGATGCCGATGTTCACCACATCAGTGATCGGCTTTTCGGTGTAACCACGCCACAGACCGTCGTGAATGCGGCCAACCAGATCGGTGATCTGGTTCAAGACCTTGTGGACTTCCGGCATCACGTTGACGCCATTGACCGACAGTTTGTCTCCTACCGGGCGGCGCAGGGCGGTGTGCAGCGCCGGGCGGCCTTCGGAGGTGTTGACGATTTCGCCGTCGAACAGCGCTTTGATCGCGCCCTTCAGATCGACTTCATTGGCCAGACCGACCAGCAGGTTGCGGGTCTGGGCGTTGATCAAATTCTTCGAATAATCGAGAAACAGTCCGCAGCTGCTGAGGGTGAATTGATTGAAGCGCTGCGGATCGGCGTTGAAGGCTTCGCGCATGCTGAAATCCTGCATGGCTTGGCGGTGGTCTTTCAACGCTTGCCAGGCGGGCAGAGCGGTAACGTCTTGAGGAGTGAGGTAATACGCCATCGCTGCGGTTTTCCTTTTTACTTGAACGGCCTTTTGAACACTGAACAGACCCGGCACGCCATGTTTGGGCATGGGATCAACTGCGTCGACACGATTTCTGGACACAGGGCGAATACAGTAAACCTCGCGCTGCGTTCTGTCTTGACTTTGTCTGACCAGATCCCTGTACTTTTTTAACATCGAGACCGGGAACTGGCCGACAAACGGAGGGGGCGGGGCGAAATCGGGATCAGGCGAGCTGAACCGGGATGGCGTTGCTGGTGTGGCTCAGTTCATTGCCCGGCGCCATGTAAAGCATGCGCGGCTTGAAATTGACCAGATCGGCTTCGCTGTAATGGGCGTAGGCACAAATGATTACGCGGTCGCCAACCTTGGCCTTGTGCGCAGCGGCGCCATTGACCGAGATCATCCGCGAACCTTCTTCGCCACGGATCGCGTAGGTGGTGAAACGCTCGCCGTTGTCGACGTTATAAATCTGGATCTGTTCGTATTCACGAATGCCGGACAAGTCCAGCCACTCACCATCGATGGCGCACGAACCTTCGTAATCGAGCACTGCATGAGTGACTTCGGCGCGGTGCAGTTTGGCCTTGAGCATGATCGCGTGCATGAGGGTTTTCCCGGGTTGGAATCGAACGGCGGGCAGTGTGCCCGAAGGCTTTAGGGGCGGCAATAAGGCTTGAAACGCAATTTTCATAACACCGAAAACCACTGTAGGAGTGAGCCTGCTCGCGATAGCGGTGTGTCATTCAACACTAATGCTGACTGACTCACCGCTATCGCGAGCAGGCTCACTCCTACAGGGGGTATTGCGGTGTTTTTAAGCGGGTTTATCGAGATTCAGGTGCAGGTTGTCGATCAACCGAGTAGTGCCAAGAAACGCCGCCACCAGAATCACCAGATCGCGATCCTCCGCCGTCGCCGGACGCAAGGTCAGTGCATGGCGTATTTCCAGGTAATCCGGACGCAGGCCCGCCGCTTCCAGCTGCTGTACCTGGGCACTGATCATTGCCGGGAAGTCGCGTTGGCCTTGCTTGATCGACTCGGCAATGTTGCTCAGCGAGCGATAGACCACCGGAGCCACCGCGCGCTGTTCCTCGTTGAGGAAGCCATTGCGCGATGACAGCGCCAGGCCATCGGCTGCACGCACGGTCGGTTCGCCAATGATCTGGATCGGCATGTTCAGGTCATGCACCAGCGCGCGGATCACCGCCAGTTGCTGGTAATCCTTCTGACCGAAAATCGCCAGATCCGGCTGGACCATGTTGAACAGTTTGCTGACGACGGTCGCCACACCCTCGAAATGCCCCGGACGGCTGGCGCCGCACAGGCCTTCGGACAACTGCGGCACGCTGACCCGAGTCTGTCCGGCCATGCCGTCGGGGTACATTTCTTCGACAGTCGGCGCGAAGAGGAGAGAACAACCGGCTTCGAGCAACTTCTCCTGATCCGCTGCCAACGTGCGCGGGTATTTATCGAGGTCTTCGCCGGCGCCGAACTGCAGCGGGTTGACGAAAATACTCGCGACCACGAAGTCCACACGTTGGGTGGCTTTGGTGATCAGTGCAACGTGACCGCTGTGCAGGTTGCCCATGGTCGGCACAAAGCCGATGCGCTTGCCTTCGCTGCGGGCGCGGGCTACGGCGGCGCGTAGTTCGCGTACGGTTTTAACGGTGTTCATGCAGAGAATCCGTGTTCGATGCCAGGGAACGTGGTGGCTTTGACTTCGTTGACGTAAGCCTTTAGCGCGGACTGGATGCTGTCCTGGCCGTGCATGAAGTTTTTGACAAATTTCGGCACGCGGCCGGTGATCGACAGGCCGAGCATGTCGTGCAGTACCAGGACCTGGCCGTCGGTGGCGTTACCGGCGCCGATGCCGATGACTGGAATCTTCACCGCCTGGCTGATTTCGGCAGCTAGTTCGCTTGGTACGCATTCGAGCAGCAGCATGGCGGCGCCGGCCTGTTCCAGCGAGATCGCATCGGCACGCATCTGCCGCGCCTGGTTCTCGTTGCGACCCTGCACTTTGTAGCCGCCGAGGATGTTCACCGCTTGTGGGGTCAGACCCATGTGCGCGCAAACCGGTACCCCGCGCTCGGCAAGCAGACGGATCGACTCGGCCAGCCACAACTGACCTTCGACCTTGACCATGTGCGCACCGGCCTGCATCAGCATGGCGCTGTTAGTCATGGTTTGTTCAAGGGTGGCGTTAGCCATAAAGGGCAGGTCGGCCAGAATCAGGGCATCAGTGTTGCCGCGTTTGACGCACGCGGTGTGGTAGGCCATTTCTGCGGTGGACACCGGCAAAGTGCTGTCGTGACCTTGCAGGACCATGCCGAGGGAGTCGCCCACCAGCAGCACTTCGACACCAGCTTCGTTGCAGGCGTGGGCGAAGGTCGCGTCATAGCAGGTCAGCATGGTGATCTTTTCACCTTTCTGCTTGAGGCTCTGGAGCGTGGTCAGGGTGATGGCTGGCATGTAAAAAATCCTCGTTCAGGCGCTCTGGAAACTACTGCGAGTAACGCGCGTGATTCTTCATCTACTCAGGCGCACGCTCTTTTGTCGTGCTTATAAGGCCTGGATTGCGCCCGTATGTGCCGGGTTGGCGGCAGCGGGACGCCTATAGTCGTGATGAGCCAACAGGAAGTCAATTGCGTGTGTTACCGCATTGTTACGAGGGGAGTGTTACCGGCGTTACTGATGCGATTCAGCGCTGCGGCGGGGCTGATTTGCGGGGTTTTTGTCGGACAATAAATCTGGATGTGGCGCAATCCCTGTGGGAGTGAGCCTGCTCGCGATAGCGTTCTGTCAGCTAAAGATTTATTGGCTGATCCACCGCTATCGCGAGCAGGCTCACTCCTACAAAGGGCGGATTTATGTCAGGCGTGGGGGAGGCGTTCCAGGCCGACGAACGGGCAGGCTGCCAGCAGCTCGGACAAGGTACGGCCATCGGCCAGACGCAGATCTTGCGGCGCCAGTTCGGCAAGGGGATAGAGCACGAACGCACGTTCCTGAATCTGATAATGCGGGACTTTCAGGCGCGGTTCGTCGATCAGTCGATCACCGAACAGCAGAATATCCAGGTCCAACGTGCGCGGGCCCCAGCGCTCCAGGCGCTCGCGGCCCTGATCATTCTCGATGGCTTGCAGCGCGTCGAGCAGTTCAATCGGCGCAAGATCGCTGTCGAGAGCAGCGACCGCGTTGGTGTACCGCGGTTGGCCTGGCAGCAACGAGTCGCTTTGATAGAAGGCGGAAACGCCCGCGAGTGTGGTCTGCGGCAATTGCCCAAGCGCTTCGACGGCGCTGCGTAACTGTTCGGCCGGGTCAGCGAGGTTGCTGCCCATGCCGATGTAGATGCGTTCCATGCCTTTATTCGCCTGTAGCGCTCGGGGCGCCGGCGCGTTTGCGCTTGGAGCCGCCGCTGCGGCGACGTTTACGTGGCGCGCCGCTAGCGTCATCGCCCTTGCCGCTGAGGTCGCGGATCATGTCGCGACGTTCGCTGTCGTTGGCGTCCTGATAATCAGTCCACCATTCGCCCAGGCCGTCCGTTTCTTCGCCCGCGCTTTCACGCAGCAGGAGGAAGTCGTAACCGGCGCGGAAACGCGGATTGTCCAGCAACAGGTCGGCACGTTTGCCGCTGCGGCGTGGCAGACGCTCCTGCATGTCCCAGATCTCGCGGATCGGCATGGTGAAACGTTTCGGAATCGCGATGCGCTGGCACTGTTCGGCGATCAGCTCGTGGGCGCCTTCCTGCATCGCCGGGATCGGCGGCATGCCACGTTCCTGCAAGCGCAACACGCGAGCCGGCAGGGCAGGCCACAGCAGCGCGGCAAACAGGAACGCCGGGGTCACCGGTTTGTTCTGCTTGATGCGCAGGTCAGTGTTGGTCAGCGCTTCGCTGATCAGTGTGTGGGTGTATTCCGGGTTGTGTTCCAGCGCATCGGCACTGGCCGGGAACAGCGGGGCGAACAGTTGTAGATCGACCAGCATTTCGAAGGTGATTGCGCCGTGTCCCGAAAGGAACAGCTTGAGCACTTCTTCGAACAGGCGTGCCGACGGGATCTCGCGCAGCATCGGCGCCAATTCACGGATCGGTTGCACGGTGTGCTTTTCGATGCCGAAGTTGAGCTTGGCGGCAAAACGCACGGCGCGCAGCATGCGCACCGGGTCTTCCTGGTAGCGCTGCTTCGGATCACCGATCAGACGGATCAGGTGATTGCGGATGTCGTGTACGCCATTGGCGTAATCGAGGATGCGCTCACTGACCGGATCGTAATACAGGGCGTTGATGGTGAAGTCGCGGCGTTGCGCGTCTTCTTCCAGGGTGCCGTAAACGTTGTCGCGCAGAATGCGCCCGCTCTCGTTACGCGAAGACTGGTTGCTGTCTTCGTCATCTTCGTTGACCGGGTGATTGGCGCGGAAGGTCGCGACTTCGATGATTTCGCGACCGAAATGGATGTGCACCAGTTTGAAGCGACGGCCAATGATCCGCGCATTGCGGAATTCGGCACGGACTTGCTCGGGGGTGGCGCTGGTGGCGACGTCGAAATCCTTGGGCGTGATGCCCAGCAGCATGTCACGCACGCAACCGCCGACCAGATAAGCCTGGTAACCGGCACCTTGCAGGCGTTCGACAATATTCACCGCATAGCGGCTGAATTGCGTTTTCTGCAGCGAATGTTGACCGCTGTTGAGCACTTCAGGGGTGCTGCGGATGTGTTGCGTACGACGCACGGGAGTTCGGAATGACTGGAACAACTTCTTCAGCATGGGATGCACTGTTTGAAGGAATGTTCGGCCATACCAAAGAATGACCGCATGATGGGCGCAGATTCTAGCATTTAGTCGGGGGATGGTGTAGGACACGGCCGATTTGAGCTGCAAGCCGCAGGCTACAGGCATCGCGCGCGAATAAAATGGAGGATTTTACCAGGGAGGAGAAACTACAAGGGGAGCCGAAGCTCCCCAAGAAGTAGTTGCGTGCTCTTTTTATTATTGATTCGGGCTTCTTGTTTTTGTTGAGTGCCCTCGCCACGAAGTGTGTCCTTCGTGACCCTCCCAATCGGGAGCCAAGAGCAAACGGATTGCTTTGGTCGCTGAATTGCAGTGATCTCTCGATCCAACCAGTACAGGCTCTGTCTTAGGACAGTTTTTGTTGTTCTCGGCCTGGTCGTGGGGCAAGCCCCAAATACAACGCCTCTCCAAAAGAATCAGTTAGCTGCGCCTCTCGCCGTCTTGTTTTTATTGTGCGTGAGTCGATTCGTCTTATTTTTATTGTCTTGTGCATTGCTTGTTATTGTTCTTGTACCAAACATATAGCAGGGGGCGTGCCAACTTTTGCGAAGCCCAATAAAACAAGGGGTTAGGTCGATATAACCGTTTTGTCGGGGCGAAAAAAAGCCGGGGTTTCGTTACCGATAACCCCGGCTTCTGTTACGTGAATCGACTGAGGTAACAGTTTTTTCACATCTTCAAGCGTTACCCGCACACTCGACAGGTAACGTTCAGCTCTCGCTGGCGACCCCGGTCTTGCGCCGTGGGATGCCTAGACGCTGACGGCGCTCCCACAGACATTTACGGCTGACGCCCAGTTTGCGCGCCAGTTCGGTCTCGGTCATGTGGTCCTGGTGCTCGAGAACGAAGTGCTGGAAGTAGTCTTCCAGCGACAGGTCTTCGGTCGGCTCATGGCTGCTGTTGCTGGCGTTACCCGCCGTTTGTGGCGGCAGACCGATGAACTCGTCGTCTTCCAGATCGCTCAGTTCGATGTCGATGCCCAGCAGATCGGCGGAGATTTCCGGGCTCTCGCTCAGAATCACTGCGCGCTCGACCGCGTTCTCCAGCTCACGTACGTTACCCGGCCAGGAATAATGACGGATCGCCTGTTCGGCATCCGCGGCAAACTTCAGGTCGGTACGGTTGATGCGTGCGCTCTGACGAGCGAGGAAGGCAGTAGCGATTTCGTTGACGTCAGCGCCGCGCTCGCGCAGGGCCGGTAGTTTCAGTGCGATCACGTGCAGACGGTAATAAAGGTCTTCACGGAACTGGCCGATTTTCGCCAGGCTCTTGAGATCCCGGTGAGTGGCCGCGATCAGGCGTACATCGACCTTCTGCGACTGCACCGAGCCAACACGGCGAATTTCGCCTTCCTGCAACACACGCAGCAGGCGAGCCTGAGCTTCCAGCGGCAGTTCGCCGATTTCGTCGAGGAACAAGGTGCCGCCGTCCGCCGCTTCGACCAGACCGGCACGCCCGGCGCTGGCGCCGGTGAATGCGCCTTTCTCGTGGCCGAACAGTTCGGACTCGATCAGGCTTTCCGGAATGGCTGCGCAGTTCACCGAGATCATCGGCGCCTTGGCGCGTTTCGACAGGTTGTGCAGCGCGCGGGCCACCAGTTCTTTACCGGTGCCGGACTCGCCCTGGATCAACACATTGGAATCGGTCGGCGCGACTTTACGGATCTTGCTGTACAGATCCTGCATCGGTGGGCAGGAACCGATGATGCCGATTTCACCGTTACTGTTGTCAACGGCGGATTTGCCGCTGCCATTGGTCGGTTTGCTGGCAACCGCTTCGCCGGCCGCCGGTGCCGATTGGCGATCACGCAGGATCCGTGCGACAGCCTGAAGCATTTCATCGTGGTCGAAAGGCTTGGCGATGTAATCCACCGCGCCCATCTTCATCGAGTCGACCGCCGAGCGCAGGCTGGCGTAACTGGTCATGATCAGCACCGGCGTGCCCTGGCCGAGCTTGATCAGCTCGGTGCCCGGAGCGCCCGGCAAACGCAGATCGCTGACGATCAGATCGAACGTAGGAATGGTGAAGCGTTCTTGTGCTTCCTGCACTGAACCGGCTTCGCTGACCTGGTACTGGTTGCGTTCCAGCAGGCGGCGCAAGGCGGAGCGGATAATTGTTTCGTCTTCGACGATCAAAATGTGCGGCATTGATTCGATACTCTCGACGGTCTCAGTTCACAGCGGACGTCGCTTCGACATGACGCGGTAAGGTCACCCGGATACGGGTGCCGCGTTGGCTTTGTACATCAGCCGGGCTGTCGATGGTGATTTGTCCATAATGCTCTTCAACGATGGAATAGACCAGTGCAAGGCCCAGACCGGTGCCTTCGCCAGGATCCTTGGTGGTGAAGAAGGGTTCGAACAATCTGTCCATGATGTTCTTCGGAATACCGCTGCCTTCGTCTTCGACGATCAGATCGACCGTGTGTTCGCCGGCTTCGCTCTTGACCCGTACCGCACTGTGCGGCGGTGAGGCGTCGCGGGCGTTGGAGAGCAGATTGATCAGTACCTGGGCAAGTCGCTGCGGATCGCCCTCGACCCAATGATCAGGATCGCAGAGGTTGTAGAACTGCACTTCGAAATTGCGTCGGTTCAGCGCCAGCAGACCAATCGCATCCTGCGCCACTTCGGCCAGGCAAACGGGCTCGTCACTGTGCTGGTGGCTGCCGGCGTGGGCGAAGCTCATCAGCGACTGGACAATGCGCGAGACGCGTTTGGTCTGTTCGAGAATCTGTCCGCTGATTTCCGTCAGCTCGCCGTCGTCTTCACGTTCTTCGCGCAGGTTTTGCGCAAGACAAGCGATGCCGGTGATCGGGTTGCCGATTTCGTGAGCCACACCCGCCGCGAGACGACCAATGCTGGCCAGACGCTCGGAGTGCACCAATTTGTCTTCGAGCATCTGCGTTTCGGTCAAATCTTCGACCAGTAGCACCAGGCCGCTGTTACCCGGTGCCAACGGTTCGTCGATTGCCGCTTTGTGCAGGTTCAACCAGCGGGTTTGGCCATCGAGGGCCAAATGCTGTTTGTGCAAATGCTCGTCCGGCAGATCGATGAAACCTTGCAGCAGGCCTTTCCATGGCTCGCCGATGGTACTCAGGCGCGAACCGACCACGCGCTGTGCGGCGATTCCGGTGAGTTCTTCCATGGCCTTGTTCCACATCAGGATCTCTTGATCCTTGGCCAGCGAGCAGACGCCCATCGGCAGTTCTTGCAAGGTTTGGCGGTGGTAACGACGCAGGGCATCGAGTTCGGCGGCCAGGCCTGTGAGGCGCGAGTGGTAATCCTCGAGGCGGCTTTCGATGAAGTGGATGTCTTCGGTCACGTAGTTTTCGCCGCCGGCCTTGTACGGCAGGAAGGTTTCCACCATGTCCTGGGCCACGCTCGGGCCCATCAGGCCGGAGAGGTTGGCTTCGATGCGGTCACGCAAACGGCGCAAGGCGTACGGACGGCGTTCGTCGAACGGCAGATAAAGATCGCGCAGGGCCTGCTCGACTTCTTTCTGCGCAGCCTTGGCGCCCAACGGTTTCGCCAGTTGTGTGGCGAATTCCTGTGGCGAAGCGGCATGCAGCTCACGCCGCTGCGGGCGACGAACGTTATCCACAGCGCAGGCTTCGGCAGCGCTGGCCTCTTCGGGACTGGCGTTGGTGAACAGCGAGATCAGGGTGAACATCAACACGTTGGCAGCGAGCGAAGCGATGGCCGCCATGTGCCAACTGGTGTCGTCGAGCACGTAAATCATGTTCAGCAGCGGGATGTAGAAACCCTGCAGATTGCCGACCAGCGGCAGCAGCATGGTCACTACCCAGACCAGAATCCCCGCCAGCAGACCGGCGATAAAGCCGCGACGGTTGGCGGTCGGCCAGTACAACACCGACAACACCCCAGGCAGGAATTGCAGGGTTGCGACAAACGCGACGATGCCGAGGTTGGCCAGATCCTGCTCGGCGCCAAGCATCAGGTAGAAACCGAAACCGGCCATGATGATCGCGACGATCAGCGCGCGGCGGGTCCACTTCAGCCAACGGTAGATGTTGCCTTCGGCCGGCGGCTGGTAGAGCGGCAAAACCAAGTGGTTCAGCGCCATGCCCGACAGCGCCAGCGTGGTGACGATGATCAGCCCGCTGGCCGCCGATAAACCGCCGACATAGGCGAGCAACGCCAGCGGTTTGCTGTTGGCGGCGATGCCGATGCCGAGGGTGAAGTATTCCGGGTTGGTTGTGGCGCCGAGTTTGAGGCCGGCCCAGAGAATCAGCGGCACCGCCAGGCTCATCAGCAGCAGGAACAGCGGCAGGCCCCAGCTCGCACTGACCAGCGAGCGCGGATTGAGGTTTTCGGTAAAGGTCATGTGATACATGTGCGGCATCACGATCGCCGAGGCAAAGAACACCAGCAACAACGTGCGCCACGGGCCTTCCTGCAACGGCGTGTGCAGAGCGGCGAGGGCGGTCTGGTTTTGCAGCAGCCACAGTTCCAGCTGTTGCGGGCCATCGAACACGCCGTACAGCGCATACAGACCGACGCCGCCGAGAGCGATCAGTTTGATCACCGACTCGAAGGCAATCGCAAACACCAGTCCTTCGTGCTTCTCACGAGTGGCGATATGCCGGGAGCCGAAGAAAATCGTGAACAGGATGATCAGCGCACAGAACGCCAGCGCCACGCGACTCTGGATCGGCTCGCCGGTCAGAATGCCGATGGAGTCGGCCACCGCCTGAATCTGCAACGCCAGCAGCGGCAGCACACCGATCAGCATGAAAATCGTGGTCAGCGCGCCGGCCCAGGTGCTGCGAAAGCGAAACGCGAACAGATCGGCCAGCGACGATAATTGATAAGTGCGGGTGATCTTCAGAATCGGATAGAGCAACACCGGCGCCAGCAGAAATGCGCCGGACACGCCGAGGTAACTGGACAGAAAGCCGTAGCCGTACTGATAGGCGAGGCCGACCGTGCCGTAGAACGCCCACGCACTGGCGTAAACCCCCAGCGACAAGGTGTAGGTCAGCGGGTGGCGAATGATCGCCCGCGGGATCATGCCCCGTTCGCTGATCCAGGCGACGCCGAACAGCACCGCCAGGTACGCGGCGCTGATCAGGATCATCTGGGTCAGGCTAAAGCTCATCGGCATCTTTTTGGCTCTGCAGGATGAAGGTCACGACAATCAGGATCAGCCAGAGCAGATAGGGGCGATACCAGGCGCCCGTAGCGTCGATCCACCAATCCATGATGGCGGGGGAAAACAGGTAGATCCCCACGACTAAAAGCAGGACCAAGCGATAGATGTACATCCCGGCCTCTCTTTTTTATGCGCGTGCCCGAAAACGTGCGGCGATGGTAACGGATGGGCGCACGACTGCAAGTGTCGTCATAGCAGTTGCGCTTCGGGCAGGGTCAGTGTGCGCGGGATCTTCGTGGCATCCCAGTGTGTGCTGCCCCACTTGAGTAATTCTTGCGGTGAGGCGTGGGCCAGTTCGGCGCCAGGGTTTTGCCCCAGAGCACGCAGGGCGCGCAGCAACAACGGTGTCGCTTGATCGGCTTGCAGCGGCGGCGAGCGATAGGACTTGCCGAGTTTGTTGCCGTCCGGTTGGGTAATCAGCGGCAGGTGCAGATAGCGCGGCTGGCGCAACCCCAGCAACTCTTGCAGATAGAGTTGGCGCGGCGTCGAGTCGAGCAGGTCGGCACCACGCACGATGTCGGTGATACCTTGCCAGGCATCGTCGAGCACCACCGCCAGTTGATAGGCGTAGAGACCGTCACGGCGACGGATCACGAAATCGCCGACGTCGCGACCCAGATGCTGGCGGTATTCGCCTTGCACGCGGTCGATAAAGTGGTATTCCAGTTCGGGTACGCGCAGGCGGATAGCGGCGTCTTGCTGATCGTGGCCGGCATTGCGGCACAGGCCCGGATAAATCCCGTTATACGCTTCGAGCTGTTTGCGCGAGCACGTGCAGGCGTAGGCCAAGCCGTGATTGAACAGGCTGTTGAGCACGTCCGCGTAGGCGTCGTGGCGATCGCTCTGGCGCACCATGTCGCCATCCCACTCGAAGCCGTAACTTTCCAGCGCCTTGAGAATCGCCGCTTGTGCGCCGGGTTCTTCGCGGGGTGGGTCGAGATCTTCCATGCGCACCAGCCAGCGACCGCCGACCGAGCGAGCGTCGAGGTAAGAGGCGAGGGCGGCAACCAGCGAACCGAAGTGCAAGTGGCCACTGGGGGTTGGGGCGAAGCGGCCGATGTAGGCGGGGGATGTTTTGGCAGTCATGGAGACGAAGCTACTTTTCAGGCTATACGCAGGTCAACCTGTGGGAGTGAGCCTGCTCGCGATAGCGGTGTGACATTCAACACCGATATTGACCGACCCACCGCTATCGCGAGCAGGCTCACTCCTACAAAAGGCAAAAGGCAAAAGGCAGAAACAAAAACGGAGCGTTCGCACGCTCCGTTTTTCGTTCAGGTCGAGGTTACTTGCCGACCTGCTTTTCCTTGATCTCAGCCAGGTTCTTGCAGTCGACGCACATGTCGGCGGTAGGACGGGCTTCAAGGCGCTTGACGCCGATCTCGATGCCGCACGAATCGCACCAGCCGTATTCGCCGTCTTCGATCAGTTGCAGTGTCTTGTCGATCTTCTTGATCAGCTTGCGCTCGCGATCACGGGCGCGCAGTTCAAGGGCGAACTCTTCTTCCTGACTGGCACGGTCGGCCGGGTCGGGAAAGTTGGCCGCTTCGTCCTTCATGTGATCAACAGTTCGGTCGACTTCCTGCATCAAGTCCAGTTTCCACTTGGTCAGGATCTTGGTGAAGTGCGCGCGCATGGGTTTGCCCATGTACTCTTCGTCTTTGGCCTGAACGTAAGGTTCGAAGCCACTGATCGCCGTTTGCTGCTGTTGCTTTGCTTGGGTGGGCATGAAATGGACCGCCTCTACTCTTGTAATCCATTGCGCAGGATTGCTCCATCACCGACACCTGCCGGCCCTGCGGCTGCAAGCGGGCGAACTTACCAGATCAATTCGGCCTGCGCTACTCCCGGATGTCGAGGCCCCGGCGGGTGGCGCTTGCAAATGTTTGGCAAGCCGTGTCTGGTGGTGCTGAAGACCTGTTCAATCACTGATTTTAGTCAATCCTGGAGCGTACGCTCATATCGTTACAGTCCAGCGTTCTTGAGGCTGTGACCGCTGCGGGTTCTCGCTCGTTCCGGCAGATGGGTAGAATCGTCTCTTTTTCCCTGCCGAAGGAAAACCAATGGCTCAGCCCTACAGTGCGCGCAGTCGTGCGATCGAACCGTTCCATGTGATGGCGCTGCTGGCGCGGGCCAATGAATTACAGGCTGAAGGCCACGACGTGATCCACCTGGAAATCGGCGAGCCGGACTTCACTACTGCCGAGCCGATCATCCGTGCCGGGCAGGCCGCTTTAACGGCGGGCAAGACCCGTTACACCGCTGCGCGCGGCATTCCTGAATTGCGCGAGGCGATTTCCGGTTTTTATCAATCGCACTACGGCTTGAACATCGATCCACGGCGGATTCTGATCACGCCGGGTGGTTCCGGTGCGCTGTTGCTGGCCAGCGCTTTGCTGGTCGATCCAGGTAAACACTGGCTGCTGGCGGATCCGGGTTATCCGTGTAACCGGCATTTTCTGCGCCTGGTGGAAGGTGCGGCGCAGCTTGTTCCTGTAGGGCCGGACGTGCGCTATCAGTTGACTCCGGATCTGGTCGAGCGTCATTGGGATCACGACAGCGTCGGTGCATTGGTTGCTTCGCCAGCCAATCCGACCGGCACCATCCTGACCCGCGATGAACTGGCCGGGTTATCCACCGCCATCAAGGCCAGGCACGGACATCTGGTGGTGGACGAGATCTACCACGGTTTGACTTACGGCACCGATGCCGCCAGCGTACTGGAAGTCGACGACAGCGCTTTTGTATTGAACAGTTTCTCCAAATATTTCGGCATGACCGGCTGGCGTCTCGGCTGGCTGGTGGCGCCGGACGCTGCCGTCAGCGAGCTGGAAAAACTGGCGCAGAACCTCTACATCAGCGCGCCGAGCATGGCGCAGTATGCGGCGTTGGCCTGTTTCGAGCCGGACACCATCGCCATTCTGGAAGAGCGCCGCACCGAATTTGGTCGCCGCCGTGATTTCCTCCTGCCAGCGTTGCGCGAGTTGGGTTTCAACATCGCCGTGGAGCCGGAAGGCGCGTTCTATCTTTACGCCGATATCAGCCAGTTCGGCGGCGATGCCTTCGCGTTCTGCCGTCATTTCCTTGAAACCGAACATGTAGCGTTCACCCCGGGTCTGGATTTCGGTCGCTATCAGGCCAGCCACCATGTGCGTTTTGCCTACACGCAAAACCTCCCTCGCCTACAGGAAGCAGTGGAGCGTATTGCCCGTGGCTTGAAGAGCTGGCAAGGCTGATGCGCTTTTATCCTGCTCTGGAAGAGGCGCGACTGATCCGCCGTTACAAGCGTTTTCTCGCCGATATCGAAACCGTTGACGGCGAGTTGCTGACCATTCACTGCCCGAACACTGGTTCGATGCTCAACTGTCAGGTCGAAGGCGGGCAGGTCTGGTTCAGCCGCTCAAATGACCCGAAACGTAAATTACCGGGCACTTGGGAAATTGGTGAAACCCCGCAGGGTCGGTTGTTTTGCGTGAATACCGCACGGGCCAACGGTTTGGTCGAGGAGGCGCTGCAGGCCGGCGTCATCAGCGAGTTGAACGGCTTTACCGCATTGAAACGTGAAGTCGCGTACGGGCAGGAAAAGAGCCGAATCGACTTCCGCCTCGAATACCCGAGCGGCCCGGCTTATGTTGAAGTGAAAAGCGTCACCCTCGGTTTCGACGGCACTGCCGTGGCGGCGTTTCCCGATGCGGTGACCCAGCGCGGCGCCAAGCATTTGCGTGAATTGGCGCATCTGGCGCGGGACGGAATTCGGGCAGTGCAGTTGTATTGCGTCAATCTGACCGGGATTGACGCGGTGCGACCGGCGAGGGAAATCGATTCGGCCTACGCCGATGCGCTTCTCGAAGCGGTGGCTTGTGGCGTTGAGGTGCTGGCGTATGGCGTGCGGCTGGACCATGAAGAGATGGTCATCGACCGGCGTCTCGAGGTGCTGCTTAACGGTTAAACATCGATCCACAGCCCTTGCGCGTCTTCCCGGCAAGGAATGGCGGTGAGTGCTTGCCCGGCGCAGGGGCCGGCGACGCATTCACCGTCCTCGATCAGAAACAGTGCGCCGTGGGTGGCGCACTGGATCAGGCTGTTGCTCGGGTCGAGAAACCGGTCGGGTTGCCATTCCAGACCCACGCCCCGGTGCGGGCAGCGATTGAGGTAGACATAGGCCTTACCATTGCGACGCACGGCAAACAGCTTTTTTCCGTCGATCTCGAAACCACGACTTTTCGCTTCGGCCAGATCGGCGCCCGCGCAGAGAAACTTCATGGCTATCCTCTAGTGTCCGCTCGTGTCTGGATATGTCCGAGCTTGACGTTTAAATGCAAACAATTATCAAATGGCGGCCTTCACCCGCAGGCATCTGGCAGATGTCGAGGATACTTGGCCTGCCATCCGGATGCCCGGGAAAAAACCTTATTCAAGGAAGCTGTGTATGCGCCTGAGTACCCGCGTTGCCGTGCTGTGTGTCGGACTTTTGGTCAGCCACCAGGCTGCAGCGGCCGATTTGCCGCAACGTTGGGTCAGTGCTGGCGGTGCGCTGTCGGAGTGGGTGAGTGCGTTGGGGGGCGAGTCGAAACTGGTCGGTGTCGACACCACCAGCCAGCATCCGGAGTCGTTGAAGGCGCTACCGAGTATTGGTTATCAGCGCAGTCTGTCCGCTGAGGGCATTCTCAGTTTGCGCCCAGATATCCTGATCGGCACCGAAGAAATGGGCCCGCCACCGGTACTGTCGCAGGTAAAAGCGGCCAGGGTTCAGGTGGCGTTGTTTTCGGCTCAGCCAGATCTGCCAACGCTGGAGAAAAACGTTACTCATTTGGCCCAATTGCTCGGCGCACAGGCTCAGGCCGCGCAACTGCTGCAAAGTTATCAACAGCAACTCGATGCGCAGAAGGCTCGGGTTACTGAAGTGCAGACTAAACAAAAAGCGCCGGGTGTGCTGCTGTTGCTTGGACATGCCGGTGGCAAGCCATTGATTGCTGGCAAGGACACCGCCGCCGACTGGTTGCTGCAACAGGCGGGCGGACATAACCTGGCCACGCACACGGGTTACAAGCCGTTTTCCGTGGAATCCCTCGCCAGTCTCGATCCTGAAGTGCTGGTGTTCGCCGACCGTGCATTGACCGGTGAGGCGGCGAAAGCGGCGCTGTTCAAGGAAAACCCTATTCTCAATTCAAGTCGCGCCGCGAAGACCGGGCGTGTGCTGGAGCTGGATCCGACCCTGCTGGTCGGTGGGCTCGGGCCGCGTTTGCCGGCAGCGCTGAAAACCCTGACTGACGGTTTCTACCCGGCCAAGAGCGGCCAATGACCACACTGGTAAAACCCCGTGGCTTGTTCATTGGCCTGACGCTCCTGTGTTTATTGGCGATCTGGCTATCGTTGGCACTCGGGCCCGTCAGTCTGCCGTTGTTCGACACTTTGCGTGCTGCGCTACGCATGCTTGGTGTGCCGTTGGCACCGGACGGACTGGAGCAGGCTGAACTGATCCTTGGGCAGATTCGTCTGCCGCGAACGCTGCTGGGACTGGCAGTGGGCGGTGTGCTGGCGTTGTCCGGCGTGGCGATGCAGGGCTTGTTTCGTAATCCGCTGGCCGATCCGGGACTGGTCGGTGTTTCCAGCGGCGCGGCATTGGGTGCAGCGATTGCGATTGTCGGCGGTGCTTTTTTTGGCGGCCTGCCGGAATGGTTCGGGCCGTATCTGCTGTCGGTCTGCGCGTTTCTCGGCGGCCTCGGCGTGACGGCGCTGGTGTATCGACTGGGTCGCCGTAATGGCCAGACCAACGTCGCGACCATGTTGCTGGCGGGCATCGCACTGACGGCGCTGGCCGGTTCGGCGGTGGGGCTGTTCACTTATCTGGCGGATGACGCGACCTTGCGCACGCTGACGTTCTGGAATCTCGGCAGTCTCAACGGCGCTAGTTACGCGCGGCTGTGGCCATTGCTGATCATCAGCGCCGGCGTGGCGTTGTGGTTGCCACGTCGCGCCAAAGCGCTGAATGCCTTGCTGCTCGGGGAATCCGAGGCTGGTCATTTGGGCATTGATGTCGAGCGGCTCAAGCGTGAATTGGTGTTTTGCACGGCGCTGGGGGTTGGCGCAGCAGTGGCGGCAGCCGGGATGATCGGTTTTGTCGGGCTGGTGGTGCCGCATCTGGTGCGCTTGCTGGCGGGACCGGATCACAAAGTGTTGCTGCCGGCCTCAGTGCTGGCGGGGGCGAGCCTGTTGCTGTTGGCTGATCTGGTCGCGCGGCTGGCGCTGGCGCCGGCAGAGTTGCCGATCGGCATCGTCACCGCGTTTATCGGTGCGCCGTTCTTTCTCTATTTGCTGCTGCGAGGGCGTGCCTGATGTTGCGTGCGCAGAATCTGCACATCCTTCGGGGTCGCAAGGCTGTGCTCAGCGATGTCTCGTTGCAGGTCGAACCGGGTGAAGTGCTCGGTGTGCTTGGGCCGAACGGTGCTGGCAAAAGTACGTTACTCGGTGCCTTGTGCGGTGAGCTGGCAGCGAGCGCGGGCGGGGTTTCGCTCGACGGGCAAGCGTTGAGCCACTGGACTGGCCCGCAGCGCGCGCAACGACTGGCGGTGTTGCCTCAGGTGTCGACCCTGGATTTTGCTTTTCGCGTTGAGGAAGTGGTCGGCATGGGCCGCTTGCCTTGGCAAAGCGGGCGGGTGCGGGATGCCGAAATCATCGCACAGGCATTGACGGCAGCTGATGCCGGGCACTTGAGTGGTCGCAGTTATCTGGCGCTGTCCGGGGGCGAGCGTCAGCGTGTGCATCTGGCGCGGGTGCTCGCGCAGCTTTGGCCGGGGCAGGCCGGGCAGACACTGTTGCTGGATGAGCCGACTTCGATGCTTGATCCGCTGCATCAACATACGACACTGCAGGCCGTACGCGAGTTCGCCGATCGTGGCGCGGCGGTGTTGGTGATCCTGCATGATCTGAATCTGGCGGCGCGTTATTGTGATCGCATTCTGCTGCTGGAGGGTGGGCGTCCAGTGGCGCTGGATACACTGCAGCAGGTTTTGCGTCCGGACACGCTTCAGGCCGTATTCGGTCTCGAAGTGTTGGTGCAGCCGCACCCGGAGCGCGGGCATCCGCTGATCATCGCCCGCTGACAGGATCCTTGAGGTGATGGCATGCGTGGGTTGTGGTTGTTGGCGGTGATGTTACTTGCGGGGTGTCAGCATGTTGCGGCGCCACCGCCGATCAGTGGCGAGATTCGCGACCTGCGCAACGGTCAGGTGCTGACGGCACAGCAGTTGCTGACGCGTCTTGTCGAGTCTGAACGGCTGATTATCGGTGAACAGCATGACAACGCCGATCATCACGCCGCGCAATTGTGGCTGTTGCGCTCGCTCGGTGAGCAGCGGCCGCAGGGCAGCCTGTTACTGGAAATGCTCACGCCGGATCAGCAGCCTCGCATTGATCAAGTGCGCCAGGCTGCAACGCCGCCCGCGGACTTCCCAGCCGCATTGGCCTGGAAGGACGGCTGGGACTGGAATCTCTATGGACCCATTGTCCGCTTCGCGCTGACTCAGCCGTATCCACTGCTGGCGGCGGATTTGAACAGCGCTGAAATCCGGACCTTCTATCGTGATCCGCCTGTGCTTAACGGGGAGAGCAGCAATACAGCATCCGTGAAAGCTGTTTTGCTGGAACAGATCAGCGATTCCCATTGTGGCCTGCTGCCCGAATCACAGATGCCGGCGATGCTCGCCGTTCAGCAACAACGTGATCGGCGTATGGCCGAGCGTCTGCTGGCGGCTCCTTCACCTTCAGTCCTGCTGGCCGGTGCGTGGCATGCGCGCAAGGACGTCGGCGTGCCGTTGCATGTTGTTGATCTGGGCGCCGCCCAGGCACCCACCGTGTTGCTGTTGGCGGAGCATGGCTCCGAGGTAACGGCTGCGATGGCCGATTACGTTTGGTACACGCCGGCCACGCCAAAACAGGATTACTGCGAGCAGATGCGTAAACAGTTCGGCAAATGACTTTTCCACAGGCAAAAAAAGACCCGGTAAAAACCGGGTCAAATAACCGTGATTAGCCTGATGAGGAGATAATCTGAGAGTCCGAACCAAGGGCTTTTCAGAATATCGACTGATCTCGCGACCAGTTGTGATAATCATAGCGATTCTCATTACCGAGTCAACAACTGTTTTTCCGTTTCTTTGAAATCGTCCGGAAAATGGTCGGTACGCCCCGCAAACAAAGACTTTTAGCGTTGACCTTCAGTCGGTGTCATTTGCGTGATCTGCCGATTCAACTGGCCGATCCGCCGTGCCATGCTCTCGATCAGGCTGTGGGCGATCTTTGGATTGGTGCGGGTCATGCTCAAAAAATGATCACCGGGAATCAGCATCACCGTGCTCGGTTCTCGTGCTATCACCGTGGCATTGCGTGGCTCGCCGGTAAACACGGCCATGGCACCGAAAATCTCGTCTTTGGCCACATCTCCCACCTTATGCCCGTCGACAAACGCTTCGGCATGCCCGTCGATGATCACGAACACGTGATCAGCCGCGTCCCCTTGGTTAATCAGGATTTCACCCGCCTCGACCCGTTTGAAGCCATTGGTGCTGCGAAACTCACGCGGTTTCAGTTCCGCGACGGCATGGGCGAGGATCGCCATCTGCCCCAGCAGATACTCTAGAAACTGGTCTGTCCGATGAGCGTCGGCATACACATGCTGGAAAACCTCACGGCGCCAATAGGGCGTCAAGCGCAACGCCCCGTCACTGCACAAACGGCAATCAGCCCAGTCCTCACCTTGCTGAAGGCCGATCAAATCGCCGTCCTGCCAATAAAACAGCGGACGGGCGCCGATACAGCCGTTGATCATCCCTTCATTCAGCATGAATAGCTGATCGGCGGGTAACTGCGTCAGCAAATCGTCCGCCGCCTCCAGTTCCAGCATCGGCCCGCAAGGCGCCAAATCGCGCAGCCACAGTGCGGGCAAGCTCTGCAAACGGTTGATCAAGGCATCGGCGCAGGCCGATTGTTCCCCCAGTAAATACATGACGGTCAATGCCCGTTCAGTTCTTGTGGCGCGAGGAAATGGCTTCGAGTTGCTTGTTGAGGGCGTCCTTGCGTTCAGCGGGGATGTCGTTCCAGTGCACATCCATCAGCGCGCCTTCGATCGCATACAGCAACACCTTCGATGCGCGAAACCCGCGGGTACGCACGGCCCGGTAGGCGTCCACCGCGCCCAGGCGACGCAAGTCCGAGGCGCTGTGGATGCCCACGGCATGCAGCCATTGCGCCGACGTCTTGCCAAGATTCTTCAGGTGTTGCAGTTCATCATTCATCAAGCCTCCTTGCGACGGCCGAATGGTGCGTGGGCGAGCTTCTCAGGAGTGTAGCCATCAGTAGGAAAAGCGTGATTGTTTGGTCGGATTCAACGCAAACGCTTCTAAGAAAGGGCGCTTGAAAGGCCTGCGAACGCAGAAAGAAGGGGAAAAAACACATATCAATGTAGGAGTGAGCCTGCTCGCGATAGCGGACTGGCAGGCACACATGTGTTGAATGTTAGACCGCTATCGCGAGCAGGCTCACTCCTACAGGGTGGGCGTCGTGTCAGAGGGGAGGCAACTATCAGCGGGTGCGATAGCGCAGGCGCGTGCCGAAATTCATCGACATCAGAATCTCGTCAGCGCTCAGTTCCGGCGGGAAGTAAGCCCCGGAAATCTGCGCGTGAGCCAGGCTCGCGCCTTCCAGCGACGCATTGCGGAAATCGATGCCTCGCAGATCGGCAGAACGGAAATACGCGTCCCTGAAATCCACGCCATCGGCATTCAGTTCACGCAAATCAAGACCACGGAAATCGCCGCCGACCATGTCGATCGGGCCATCTTGTGGGCGCTCTTTGTTGAAACCTGTGATGTCGTCTTTGTGCAGCAAGGCATATAGCGGGGTGTCGAGAAGTTTCGGCTGGCTCATGTCATATCACCGTTGGTTTTATGACGCCAGTATAGTGCCACTATTTGACGGCCGTGAAGCAAGCGAGGGCTTCACGGCCGAAATAGTTTCTTACAGGCCTGGCAGGCGCTGACGAATCTGCGCGACCACGGTGTCCAGCGTGCCGGACTCATTGGTCTGTACGCGTTTGCTGCGCAGGATTTCTTCCGGCGTCAGCGCTTCGCGATTGGCCTGCTGCGCTTCGATCACCGCCAGGGTGGCGTCGGACGGATCCTTTTGGTCGGCCTGACGGATCGCCAGCCAGCTTTCGATCACCGCTTGTGGCGCGTTGCAATCGAGGATAAGGAATGGCGTGCCGGTGGCTTCGGCGATCTTTGCCGCGTTGTCGCGTTGTTCGCGTTTGAGGTAAGTCGCGTCAATGACCACCGGGAAACCAGCGTGCAGGATCACTTCAGCGATTTCATGCAGACGCGCGTAAGTGGCGGCGCTGGCGTCGGCACTATAGATACCGGCCTGCACGTCGTTGGCAACGGTTTGCTCACCGAACAGACGCTTGCGCTCGACATCGGAACGCAGGCGAATTGCGCCCAGCGCTTCGACCAGACGCATGGCCACGTGGCTCTTGCCGACAGCGGAAACGCCGTGGGTAATCGCCATGAAGCGCGAAGGAATGGTGCTGTAGCTTTCGGCCAGGTTGGCGTAGTTGCGGTACTGGCGCAGGGTGGTGGCGCGCTGCACCGGGGTCGCGTCCGCCGGCATGCTGAACAGGGCAACCTTGGCGCGCACCAGTGCACGGTAGGCTTTATAGAAGTTCAGCACTTCCAGGCCCTGATAGTCGCCAGTCAGTTCCAGATACTGGCTGATGAAGCGGCGCGCCAGGGATTTCAGACCACGGTCTTCCAGGTCCATCGCGAGGAAACCGGTGTCGGCCCAGACGTCAGTGAAGCGGAACGGTTCGTTGAACTCGATGCAGTCGAAGATCACCACTTTGCCGTCGATGACCGTGGCGTTGCCCAAGTGGATATCGCCGTGGCATTCACGGGTGAAACCCTCGGTCTTGCGCTGAGCGAACAGTGGCTTGAGACGTTCGAAGCTGCTTTCGGCCCAGGCTTTCAGTGCATCGAGTTGCAGCAGATCGTTTTTGTCGCTGAGAAACGGCAGGATCTGTTCGAAGTTTTGCGAGACCGGCGCCATCACGCTGTCCGGGGTGCCGGCGTCGTGTTCGGCCGGGACCTTTGGCGCGGTGAGGTGGAAGCGTGCGATCTGCTCTGCCATCTCGTCGATGTGCCGAGTCGTCAGCTCACCGTTGGCTTGCAAGGTGCTGAGCAAACCGCTCTGCGGGAATTGACGCATTTTCAGTACGTATTCGATGGCCGGACCGTCGCCGCCCAGTTGCGGTGCTTCAAGGCTGCCGGTGACTGGCAACACTTCCAGATACAAATCATCGGTCAGGCGCTGGTTCAAACGCAGCTCTTCCGCACAGAAATGCGCGCGCGATTCGAGGCCAGTGAAGTCGAGGAAGCCGAAATTAACCGGCTTCTTCATTTTATAAGCGAAGGGACCGGTGAGGATCACCCACGAGATATGGGTTTCGATGACCTGAAACCCTTCGACAGGGTGCGGGTAGAGGGCCGGGTTTTGCAGGGCAGCGATCAGAGACTGGCTCACGGGCGATCCTTCAGAGACTGGGGGAAATTCGAGGCCGCCATTATGGCCGCTCGCCAGCCCGACGCAAACCTCGGAGCGCTCCTGTTGAGGATGAATAAAGTGCGTATAATCCGCCGCCATGACTCGAACTCGATCCCCCCGTACCAAGAAAAAACCACCCTCCAAGGGCCTTAGCCCATGGTTGAGCTGGGCCATTAAACTCAGTCTGGTCGGCCTTGTCGTGCTGGCTGGCTTCGCCGTTTACCTCGATGCCGTGGTGCAGGAGAAGTTCTCCGGCAAGCGCTGGACCATCCCGGCCAAGGTTTACGCGCGGCCGCTCGAGCTGTTCGTCGGACAAAAGCTCAGCAAGGACGACTTCCTTACCGAACTCGATGCCCTCGGTTATCGCCGCGAAGCCGTGAGCAATGGTCCCGGCGCGGCAGCCGTTAGCGGCAACACCGTCGATCTGAATACCCGTGGCTTCCAGTTCTATGAAGGCTTGGAGAAACCGCAGCCGGTGCGCGTGCGTTTCTCTGGCGATTATGTGGCTGAGCTGTCGGCGACCAACGGATCGAAATTGTCTGTGGTGCGCCTCGAACCGCTGATGATCGGCGGTATTTATCCGAAGAATCTTGAAGACCGCATTCTGATCAAGCTCGATCAAGTGCCGCCGTATCTGCTCGAAACTCTGATCGCTGTCGAAGATCGCGACTTCTATAGCCACTGGGGCGTGTCGCCGAAGTCGATTGCCCGGGCTATCTGGGTCAACACCTCGGGCGGCAAGATGACGCAGGGCGGCAGTACGCTGACCCAGCAGTTGGTGAAAAACTTCTACCTGACCAATGAACGCAGCCTGACCCGCAAGCTCACCGAAGCGATGATGGCGATGCTGCTGGAGCTGCATTACGACAAAAAGGAAATCCTTGAGGCCTACCTCAACGAAGTCTTCGTCGGGCAGGATGGTCAGCGCGCGGTGCACGGCTTCGGTCTGGCCAGCCAGTTCTTCTTTGGCCAGCCATTGTCCGAGCTGAAGCTACATCAGGTGGCGATGCTGGTCGGCATGGTCAAAGGTCCGTCCTACTACAACCCGCGTCGCAATCCTGAGCGCGCGCTGGAGCGGCGTAACCTGGTGCTCGACGTGCTTGAGCAGCAAGGCGTGGCGACGGCCGAACAGGTTGAAGCGGCGAAGAAAATGCCGCTGGGCGTGACTACTCGCGGCAAGCTCGCCGACAGCTCGTTCCCGGGCTTTATCGATCTGGTCAAACGCCAGTTGCGTGAAGACTATCGCGACGAAGACTTGACCGAAGAAGGTCTGCGCATCTTCACCAGCTTCGACCCGATCCTGCAGATGAAAGCCGAGGCCTCGGTAAACGACACCTTTAAACGTCTGTCCGGGCGCAAGGGCTCCGACGATGTCGAAGCGGCGATGGTCGTGACCAATCCGGAAACCGGCGAGGTCCAGGCAATGATCGGCAGTCGTCAGGCCAGTTATGCCGGTTTCAACCGCGCACTGGATGCCGTGCGACCGATCGGCTCGTTGATCAAGCCTGCGGTTTATCTGACTGCGCTGGAAAAGCCGAGCCAGTACACCCTGACCAGTTGGCTGTCTGATGATCCGTTGTCGGTCAAAGGCGCGAACGGTCAGGTGTGGAAACCGCAGAACTACGACCGTCGCTCCCACGGCACCGTGTTCCTCTATCAAGGCCTGGCGCATTCCTACAACCTGTCGACCTCGCGTCTGGGCCTGGAAGTGGGCGTACCTAACGTACTCAAGACCTTGGGTCGTCTGGGCGTAACGCGTGAGTTCCCGGCATTCCCGTCGATGTTGCTTGGCGCCGGTGGCATGACCCCGATCGAAGTCGCGACCATGTACCAGACGCTGGCCAACGGTGGTTTCAATACGCCGATGCGCGGCATTCGCAGTGTGCTGACCGCCGAGGGCGAACCGCTCAAGCGTTATCCGTTCCAGATCGAGCAGCGTTTCGATCCGGCGTCCATCTATCTGATCCAGAACGCCATGCAGCGCGTGATGCGTGAAGGTACCGGCAGCTCGGTTTATAACGTGTTGCCCAAGACCCTGACGCTGGCGGGCAAGACCGGTACCAGTAACGATTCCCGGGACAGCTGGTTCGCCGGTTTCAGTCAGGATCTGCTGGCGGTGGTCTGGTTGGGGCGCGATGACAACGGCAAGACGCCGTTCACCGGGGCCACCGGTGCGTTGCAGGTCTGGACCAGTTTCATGCGCAAGGCCGATCCGCTACCGCTGGACATGCCGCAGCCGGACAATGTCGTACAGGCTTGGGTCGATTCGCGTACCGGGCAGGGTTCCGATGCCAACTGTCCGGGGGCGGTGCAGATGCCGTATATTCGCGGCAGCGAACCGCCACCCGGCGCCGCGTGTGCGGGCGAAACGCCTGCCTCCGGCGAGTCGGTGATGGATTGGGTCAAGGGCTGGATGAATTAAGCAAAGAGGGTTTCAAGTGAACAAGTGGTTGATTCCAGCGGTGACCGCCGTGGCTTTGCTCAGCGGCTGCTCTACCGTACAGCGTGGTTCGATTCCAGTGGTTGACTCCGGTACTGCGGTGTCCAACAGCGAACGTATTTCGGCCAATGGCGGCTTCCGTCAAACGACGGTGAAGCGTCCAGCACAGGGCCAGACCCAGGCGATTCCGCAAGGTGACACTGGCGTGGTGGTGATGGTGCCGGGTGGCGGCGCGACGACTTCTGCGCCGATCAGCTCCTCGCCAATCGTGCCGGGTCCGGCGTCCGGTGGTATCACGCCTGGGCCGTACAACCCATCAGCAGTTGAATCGGCGCCGATCAACTCGGGCACTTACAACATGCCTTCGACGCCGAGCGGAATTCCTTCGGCCAGCAGTGGCGGTGGACTTTCCGCCGACGAGCAACTGGATGGTCCGGTGCTCGCCTTGCTGACCACAGCGCAGCAGCAACAGGCCGGCGGCGACCTCAACGGTGCGTCCTCCAGCCTGGAGCGTGCTCAGCGAGTTGCCCCGCGTGAGCCGCAAGTGCTTTATCGCTTGGCGCAAGTGCGCATGGCCCAAGGTGATGCGCCGCAAGCCGAGCAGTTCGCCCGTCGTGCGCTGACCATGGCCAACGGTCGTCCGGACCTGCAGGCCAACCTGTGGGAAGTCATCGCTCAGTCCCGTGAGAAACAAGGCGATTCAGCGGGCGCCGCTCAGGCCCGTCAGAAGGCCAAGGTTTCGCTGTGATGGATGCCCGTTTCCCGAAAATCGCCGATCAGCTGTTGCTGATCGAGCGTGAACTGCGCACTCAAGGCTGGTGGGACGAGGTTCCGCCGTCGGCGGAAGCGTTGAGCAGTGTCGAGCCGTTTTCGGTCGATACGCTGGATTTCGAGCAGTGGCTGCAATGGATCTTCCTGCCGAAGATGAAATACATCCTTGAGGAGGATCTGCCATTGCCGAATGCCTCGGGGATTCAGGAAATGGCTGAAATGGTCTTCGCCCAGCGCAACCTGGGTGGCAAGGATCGGCAGCTTCAGGTGCTGCTTAAAGAGTTTGACCTGCTGATCACTGCCTCGCGCTAATACCGATTCTGTGTAGGAGCTGCCGAAGGCTGCGATCTATTGATCTTTAAAGTCAAAAGATCGCAGCCTCATTTCACTCGACAGCTCCTACAGTCCTGCAGATGCCTATTGGCAATTCTCGGCTATCTGTTTCTGAGCCTCGACAATGCGTTCCTGACGCTGCGCATCATCCAGCCGTCGCATCTGTCCCTCCACCTCTTCCCTCAAACGCGGATTGTTCTGCAATTGCGCAAGGTTCGTGCGTGCTTGCTCGCAAAACTGTTTGAGCTGCGCCTGTTGGTCGGCCACCTGTTTCTTCACCCTGTCATCAATCGCCTTCTGATCGCCCAATACACCGCTGCCCGGCATTGCCGCCGGTTTCGGTGGGGGCGAGGAGGGCGTCTGCAAGGTTGTCGACTGCTGACCCGGTGGCGGCTGCGCATCGAAGTGCGTGACCCCCTGGGCATCGACCCATTTGTAGATTTGAGCGGCCATGCACCATGGGCTGAGGCCGATCAGCAGAGTAAGGAGGAGCGTTCGCATGCTGATTCCTTGGCAAAATTGCGCAATTGACACTAACAGAGTAGCGGTTTTCAGGTTTTTTCTTGCGTTCTCATGTGCTTACCCACAATTAACCACACAGACGACTTGACTTGGAGAGGGCGAAACAGAAGAATCCAAAGTCCGCTGTAGAGGGACTGCCAGAAGCAGACCCACTCGGTAGATCATGAGGCGCACATCCGCGCCGACCTGTTACACCCGCAACGCGTTACCTCGCGCTGGGTGGGAAAGGCCCGCAACACTTGGGACGATCCCAATACTTGCTCAGTCAGTGCTGACGTAGTCGGCGACCACCGTCGCTCATGCTCTGCCGAGAAGTAAACCTATTAAGACCCGCCCCTTTTTTGTGGACGGTATTCTGGCGTTTTAGAGGTGAACAACGTGGAGCTTTTATCTGGCGGTGAGATGCTCGTCCGCTTCTTGCGTGACGAAGGCGTCAAATATATCTACGGGTACCCGGGTGGTGCTCTCCTGCATGTTTACGATGCCCTGTTCAAAGAACCGGAAGTGACTCACATTCTGGTTCGTCACGAACAAGCGGCAACCCATATGGCTGACGGTTATGCCCGTGCCACCGGTAAAGCCGGCGTGGTATTGGTGACGTCCGGTCCTGGCGCCACAAACGCCATTACCGGTATCGCGACCGCCTATATGGACTCGATTCCAATGGTGATCATTTCCGGTCAGGTGCCAAGCACCATGGTCGGCACCGACGCGTTCCAGGAAACCGACATGATCGGTATCTCCCGGCCGATCGTGAAGCACAGCTTCATGATCAAGCACGCCTCGGAAATCCCGGAAGTCATGAAGAAGGCCTTCTACCTGGCGCAATCCGGTCGTCCGGGGCCGGTCGTGGTCGATATCCCGAAAGACATGACCAACCCGGCCGAGAAGTTCGAATACATCTTCCCGAAGAAAGCCAAGCTGCGTTCCTACAGCCCGGCCGTTCGTGGTCACTCCGGGCAAATCCGCAAGGCAGCAGAAATGCTCCTGGCGGCCAAGCGTCCGGTCATGTACTCCGGTGGCGGCGTAATTCTCGGCAACGGTTCCGCACCGCTGACCGAACTGGCGAAAATGCTCAACCTGCCAGTGACCAACACCTTGATGGGCCTGGGTGGTTTCCCGGGGACTGATCGTCAGTTCATCGGCATGCTCGGCATGCACGGCAGTTACACCGCCAACCTGGCGATGCACCATGCTGACGTGATCCTGGCTGTCGGCGCACGCTTCGACGATCGCGTGATCAATGGCGCAGCGAAGTTCTGCCCGAACGCCAAGATCATTCACATCGACATCGACCCGGCTTCGATTTCCAAGACCATCAAGGCCGACGTGCCAATTGTTGGTCCGGTTGAGAGTGTTCTGACCGAAATGGTCGCGATTCTCAAGGAAATCGGCGAGACCCCGAACAAGGAGTCCGTGGCCAGTTGGTGGAAGCAGGTGGATGAATGGCGCGGTGATCGCGGCCTGTTCCCTTATGAAAAGGGCGACGGCAGCCTGATCAAGCCGCAGACCGTGATCGAAACCCTCTGCGAAGTGACCAAAGGCGATGCCTTCATCACTTCCGACGTGGGTCAGCACCAGATGTTCGCTGCGCAGTACTACACGTTCAACAAGCCGAATCGCTGGATCAACTCCGGTGGTCTGGGCACCATGGGCTTCGGTTTTCCGGCGGCCATGGGCATCAAGTTGAGCTTCCCGGATGACGACGTTGCCTGCGTCACCGGTGAAGGCAGTATCCAGATGAACATCCAGGAACTGTCGACCTGCCTGCAGTATGGCTTGCCAGTGAAAATCGTCATCCTCAACAACGGTGTTCTGGGGATGGTTCGTCAGTGGCAGGACATGAGCTACGGCAGCCGCCACTCACACTCCTACATGGAATCGCTGCCTGACTTCGTCAAGCTGGCTGAAGCCTACGGCCACGTTGGCGTACGCATCACCGAATCGAAAGATTTGAAGTCGAAGATGGCAGAAGCGTTCGCCATGAAGGATCGCCTGGTCGTGATCGATATTTCGGTCGACACCAGCGAGCACGTCTATCCGATGCAGATCAAAGACGGCTCGATGCGCGATATGTGGCTGAGCAAGACGGAGCGTACTTAATCATGCGGCACATTATTTCCTTGCTTCTGGAAAACGAACCCGGCGCTTTGTCTCGCGTAGTCGGCCTGTTCTCGCAGCGCAACTACAACATCGAAAGCCTGACCGTGGCCCCGACCGAAGATCCGACCCTGTCGCGTCTGACGCTGACCACTGTGGGCCACGATGAAGTCATCGAGCAGATCACCAAAAACCTGAACAAGCTGATCGAAGTGGTCAAGCTGGTGGACCTGTCGGAAAGCGCTCACATCGAGCGCGAACTGATGCTGGTCAAGGTCAAGGCCACTGGCGCCCAGCGCGCCGAGATCAAACGCACCACCGATATTTACCGTGGACAGATCGTCGACGTCAGCGCCAGCGTGTATACCGTTCAATTGACCGGTACCAGCGACAAGCTCGACAGCTTCATTCAGTCCATCGGCACCGCATCGATTCTGGAAACCGTCCGTAGCGGCGTGACCGGCATTGCCCGCGGCGACAAAGTACTCAGCATCTAAACCAAATTAGCGAATGGCCTGAACGGCCTGGATATAAAGGGGAAATTCATGAAAGTTTTCTACGATAAAGACTGCGACCTGTCGATCATCCAGGGCAAGAAAGTTGCCATCATCGGTTACGGTTCCCAGGGCCACGCCCAAGCGTGCAACCTGAAAGACTCCGGTGTCGACGTTACCGTTGGTCTGCGTAAAGGTTCGGCCACTGTTGCCAAAGCTGAAGCTCACGGCCTGAAAGTGACCGACGTTGCTTCCGCTGTTGCTGCCGCCGACCTGGTCATGATCCTGACCCCGGACGAGTTCCAGTCCTCGCTGTACAAAAACGAAATCGAGCCGAACATCAAGAAAGGCGCCACCCTGGCCTTCTCCCACGGCTTCGCGATCCACTACAACCAGGTTGTTCCGCGTGCCGACCTCGACGTGATCATGATCGCGCCGAAAGCTCCGGGTCACACCGTACGTTCCGAGTTCGTGAAGGGCGGCGGTATCCCTGACCTGATCGCTATCTACCAGGACGCCTCGGGCAACGCCAAAAACGTTGCGCTGTCCTACGCCGCTGGCGTTGGTGGCGGTCGTACCGGCATCATCGAAACCACCTTTAAGGACGAGACCGAAACCGACCTGTTCGGCGAACAAGCCGTTCTGTGCGGCGGTACCGTTGAACTGGTAAAAGCCGGTTTCGAAACCCTGGTTGAAGCTGGCTACGCGCCGGAAATGGCCTACTTCGAGTGCCTGCACGAACTGAAGCTGATCGTTGACCTCATGTACGAAGGCGGTATCGCCAACATGAACTACTCGATCTCCAACAACGCTGAGTACGGCGAGTACGTGACCGGTCCGGAAGTGATCAACGCCGAATCCCGTCAGGCCATGCGCAACGCCCTGAAACGTATTCAGGACGGCGAATACGCCAAAATGTTCATCAGCGAAGGCGCAACCGGCTACCCTTCGATGACCGCCAAGCGTCGTAACAACGCCGCTCACGGTATCGAAGTCATCGGCGAGCAACTGCGCTCCATGATGCCGTGGATCGGTGCCAACAAG
This sequence comes from Pseudomonas sp. Irchel s3a12, assembly GCF_900187485.1. Lineage (NCBI taxonomy): Bacteria > Pseudomonadati > Pseudomonadota > Gammaproteobacteria > Pseudomonadales > Pseudomonadaceae > Pseudomonas > Pseudomonas sp. Irchel s3a12. The sequence continues at coordinate 3,048 of NZ_FYDN01000007.1, read as the reverse complement.
ATCGTCGACAAAGCCAAAAACTAAGTCGTTGTCCCTTGTATGAAAAAACGCGGCCTCGGCCGCGTTTTTTCGTTTGAGGCGGTGGTTCTGGTATAAAGCTGCAGCGTTTGTGGCCGAACTGTCGTCCTCAAGCATCTGTCGAATTTTCTTCAAACCGTTGCAAGGTAATGTCCATGAGCGAACGTCCCGAAGAGCCGAACAAGGCTTCTGACGCCGAAAGCCTGTTGCCCATCGATGAACACATCGAAGAAGGGCACGACGCAGAAGGTCGTAAAGTCCGGCATCGTGGTATCTATCTGCTGCCGAACCTGTTCACCACTGCAAACCTGTTCGCAGGGTTTTACTCCATCATCAACTCGATGAGCGCCCAGGCTGCGTTGAGTGCCGGTGATTCGGCGAACGCTAGCAAGTATTTCGCGTTCGCCGCGATCGCGATTTTCGTCGCCATGGTGCTCGACGGCCTCGACGGTCGTGTCGCGCGCATGACCAATACGCAAAGTGCCTTTGGCGCCGAGTACGACTCGCTGTCGGATATGGTCGCGTTCGGTGTTGCACCGGCGTTGCTGGCATTCGGTTGGGCGTTGGGCGACATGGGCAAGGTCGGCTGGATGGTTGCCTTCATCTATGTAGCAGGCGCGGCGTTGCGTCTGGCGCGTTTCAATACGCAGGTTGGCACGGCGGATAAACGTTACTTCATCGGTCTGGCCAGTCCGGCAGCGGCCGGTGTGGTGGCGGGGATTGTCTGGGCATTCAGTGATTACGGGATCCAGGGTTCGAAGATGTCGTTCCTGGTCGCGTTGATGGTGGCGGCTGCCGGCATGCTGATGGTCAGCAACATCAAGTACAACAGCTTTAAAGAGCTGGACTTGAAGGGGCGCGTACCGTTTGTGGCGATTCTTGCGGTAGTGCTGGTGTTTGCCGTGGTGTTTAGCGATCCACCGCGCATTCTGCTGTTGGTGTTCCTTGCCTACGCCGCTTCCGGCCCGGTGCAGTACTTATTGCATCTTCGTCGGCACAAAAAAGCCGAGTGATGTAATTTCCCGCATACTCCGCAGTCTATGGGTGCATCTGTCCTCCAAAGCTGCGGAGTTGCCATGTTGATCAAAGTCCCCAAAGCGTCCGACTGCCACGAGTCGGATGTCACGCCTGAAGCTATTTATCTTTCTCGCCGCCAATTATTGGGGGTCACTGCTGCCGGTATCGCCGTCAGCAGCCTGCCGCGCTGGGCCAATGCCGACGATGCGGCGCGGTATGCCGATGTCGAGCCGGGCAAGGCACCTGCATGGTTCACTGAGAAGCTGCCTTCTACTAAATGGGGAGCGGTCAACGTCAAGGATGAGGCGATCACGCCTTATAAAGACGCCACTCACTACAACAACTTTTATGAGTTCGGTACCGACAAGGGCGACCCGGCGGCGAATGCGGGCTCGCTGAAAACCGAACCATGGAGTGTGGTGGTCGACGGGGAGGTGGGTAAGCCAGGGCGCTATGCGCTGGAAGACTTCATGAAGCCGTACCAATTGGAAGAGCGCATCTATCGCTTGCGCTGTGTCGAGGCGTGGTCGATGGTCATTCCGTGGATCGGTTTTCCAATCTCGGCGCTGCTCAAGCAGGTCGAGCCAACGTCCAAGGCCAAATACATCCGTTTTGAAACCTTGCAGGATCCCAAGAGCATGCCTGGCCAGCGTTCAGGGTTTGCCCTGATCGATTGGCCTTATGTAGAAGGCTTGCGGTTGGATGAGGCGATGAATCCACTGGCGATTCTGGCGGTTGGTATGTATGGCCGCGAGTTACCGAATCAGAACGGTGCGCCTCTGCGCTTGGTGGTGCCATGGAAGTACGGCTTCAAGAGCGTTAAATCCATCGTCCGTATCAGCCTGGTCAGCGAGCAGCCGAAGACGACCTGGCAGAGTATCGCGGCAGATGAATACGGCTTCTATGCGAATGTGAACCCGACGGTTGATCACCCACGCTGGACCCAGGCGCGGGAGCGGCGACTGCCAAACAGTCTGTTCAAGCCAAATGTGCGGGATACGCAGATGTTCAACGGCTACTCGGATGAAGTCGCTTCTTTATACACAGGGCTCGATCTGCGGAAGAATTACTGATGCGATTCCCGTACTGGCGTATAGGCGTTTTCATTGCGGCGGCAGTCTGGCCGATGCTGTGGTTGTATCAGGCTCTCGGGGATTTGCTCGGGCCTGATCCTGGCAAAGTGCTGGTGGATCGGCTGGGCTTGGGGACGTTGGTGTTGTTGTTGATCACTCTGAGCATGACACCTATGCAGAAGCTCACCGGCTGGGCTGGGTGGATTGCAGTGCGCCGACAGCTGGGGCTCTGGTGTTTTGCCTATGTGGTTTTGCATCTGTGTAGTTATATGGCGTTTATTCTGGGTTTCGATTGGTCGCAGCTGACTGTCGAGTTGCGTAAGCGGCCCTACATAATAGTGGGGGCTTTGGGTTTTCTCGGATTGTTGGCGCTGGCGGTGACGTCAAATCGCTACAGTCAGCGTCGTTTGGGTTCGCGCTGGAAGAAGCTGCATCGTCTGGTCTATGTGATTCTTGGCCTGGGTTTGCTGCATATGCTGTGGATCGTGCGTGCTGATCTAGAGGAATGGGCGATCTATGCCTTTGTAGGCGCGATGCTTCTGGTGCTGCGTATTCCGCCAGTGATGCGTCGGATCCCGCGTTTGCTGGCTAAAAAGCAGGTTTTGCAAGAAAAGCGAAATTAACGGTTGACGGCGAATTTCAGATGTCTATAATTCGCCCCACTTCCGGCGCAGTCGAAACGGAAAACTCCTTGATATTCAATGAGTTATGTAGGTTTCGGCGGCAGGTTGCTTCAGTTCATCGAAGCCAGAAGGGAGTTGAAAAAGAGGTGTTGACAGCAGCGTGTAACGCTGTAGAATTCGCCTCCCGCTGACGAGAGATCGGAAGCGCAAGTGGTTGAAGTTGTTGAAGAATTCTTCGAAAACTTCTGAAAATAATCACTTGACAGCAAATGAGGCTGCTGTAGAATGCGCGCCTCGGTTGAGGCGAAAGATCTTAA